>JAFYXL010000010.1 GCA_017546165.1 Clostridia bacterium | reverse complement strand
TGTAGAGAGCGGCGGTTGCCGACGTTCCGCAATAAAAGGGAAGGTTGCGGCGAAGCGAAGCACACGATGAGTTCGTGTATTCGAGCGTTCGTTATTTTAGGAAAGTCGAATAATTACAAACTCCTGAGTTATAAATCGGTGTCAACAGGGGTACAAAGGGACAGTCAATCCCCTTGGAAAAAATAATTCATACTTTAGAAAAAGAGGGCTAAGGGGAAGGCCCCTTGTAAATATAATAAAAAATATAATGTGTTCTTTTTAAAAGGGGTCATAGGGGACAGCGTCCCCTATATAATAATTACATCTTCATATACCTATATATAACAATAGCTGTCCAGAAAAGTCCCAGAAACCCAAAGGCGGAATAAAGTTTTTCAATAAGAGCTGAAAAACCAAATTTTGCAAATGGCATAGCTACAAGACAAAGCAACGCGGCGGCAATTATTCGGTCCGACGATTTTTTGAAACGGAATTTTGAAAGGATTCCAAAGCCGTGTGAAATTGCTGTTGTGCAAAGAGCCATAAATAAAACCGAGGCATATAGGATTTTGCAGGTTTCGCCGTGGAATGCAGCCAGATTTAAAAGGGGCATTTCTGCAGCAAATATTGTATCGTAATATACATTTAATGTGAGCCATACAATAAAAATCAGAATTCCGATTACTGCGGCACTGATTAGTGATGCACGGATAATGGTTTTTGAGGACTGTTTTGAAGACAAAGGCACAAGCACTGCCCCTGCGGTGATGGTGTTGTAACTTACATAGCAAAGGGAGGATATGAGGAAGTTGTTTTTTATATCCCCGAGGCTTGAAAAAGCGGGAATCCCTATCAAAAATGAAAAAACACACAAAAGGGTCATACCCACAAGCATAAGAGGTACCAAGATATTGTTGATTGCGACAATACCTTTAAGGTCAAATGCAAAGACCGAAAAGCAGAACAAGGAGAGGAGCGAAACTCCAAAGCCAAAGGGCAGAGACAATGTGTTTTGAAAAAGTGTACCTGAAGCGGACAACATTACAAAAAAGCCACAGAACATAAATGAATATATAAACACCTTTATCAGGGGAGCGGCTTTTGGAGATGCTTCTCCTATAAATTGGTCAAAGGTGTTGGTGCCTAATTTTTTTGCAAGGGACATTATTATATATGAAAGAAGTCCAAAACATATGGACGCGAGGACGACTCCTGTGATGTCATACCGTGACGGGATGTTAAAATATTCGAAAATCTCTCTGCCTGATGCAAAACCCGCACCTATGACCAGACCTATGTAAACGGAAGAGATGCTTAAGGTTTGTTTCATATACCGATGCTCCTTTGAAAGGCATATTGCTGTGGGCTGTTTGTATGTATGCCCACAATATATTGTGTATTTTAAAGAAGGGCAAAATATGAGTAAAAATTTTCAAAAAAATCGTTGACAAGCATTGAAATTTGTGATAATATATTATCACCTCTGAAAAGAGGCTTTATTTGTGTTGAGCAAAACATAAATAAATCTATACTTAAATTTGAAACAGAATTCCCTGCCAATTATGGCTTGAGGACATATACGAAAGGGTGAATGAAATGAGAGTAAAAATCACTTTGGCTTGCACAGAATGTAAGCAGAGAAATTATGACACAATGAAGAACAAGAAGAATAGTCCTGACAGACTTGAAATGAACAAGTATTGCAGATTCTGCAAGAAGCACACACTTCACAAGGAAACAAAGTAATCTTTGAAAGTAAAGAGGTAGTTAAAATGGATAAGAAACCAAATGTATTCGCAAGAATAAAGAACTGGTTTGTTGATATGAAAGCTGAACTCAAGAGAGTTGTATGGCCTTCATTCAAAAAAGTTCGTCAGAACACTTTGATAGTTCTTATTTTCGTTTTGGTTGTCGGCGCAGTTATTTGGGTGCTTGACTGGCTGTTCAGCAGTGGCATCGCACTTCTTATTAACAGATAACCAAAAGGAGGGAAGGGCGAGTCCCGCTATTTATGTCTAAAGAAGCAAAATGGTATGTTGCTCACACCTACTCAGGTTACGAAAACAAGGTTAAAGCTGACATCGAAAAGACGATTGAAAATCGTAATATGCAGGACGTAATACAGGAAATCAGTGTTCCTATGGAAGAAGTTGTCGAGATTAAAGATGACAAGAAAAAGACAGTTATGCGCAAGGTTTTTCCGGGTTATGTCATTATTAAAATGATTATGACCGACGAGAGTTGGTATGTTGTACGCAACTGTCGCGGAGTAACCGGATTTGTAGGTCCGGGCTCAAAACCTGTTCCACTTACTGAGGAAGAGATTTTGGCTATCGGTCTTGAGAAAAAGACTGTTACTGTTGGCTTTAATGTTGGCGATAATATTCGCGTTAAGTACGGCCCGCTTGAAGGCTTTGTCGGTGTTGTTGATGCAATTGTTATGGATAGACAGAAGATAAAAGCCAGAATTTCTATGTTCGGTAGAGATACCGATGTTGAACTTGAGTTTAATCAGGTTGAAGCACTTAGCTAAAAATTAGTTACCCACACGGCTATGCCGTATTTATATATCCGAAATTTTTCGGGTAGGTGGGAGGGGCGGAAAATATGAATCCGTACCCGATATTACCACGTTTGTGAAA
This sequence comes from Clostridia bacterium, assembly GCA_017546165.1. Classification (GTDB taxonomy): domain Bacteria; phylum Bacillota; class Clostridia; order Monoglobales; family Monoglobaceae; genus SIG440. The sequence continues at coordinate 14,854 of JAFYXL010000010.1, read as the reverse complement.
GGGAGGTGTCATTAAAATGGCGCAAAAAATTACAGGTTACATCAAATTACAGATTGAGGCAGGTAAGGCTACTCCTGCTCCTCCTGTTGGTCCGGCTCTCGGTCAGCATGGTGTAAACATTATGGATTTCTGTAAGCAGTTCAATGAAAAGACAGCAAAGGACGGCGGTCTTGTTATCCCTGTTGTTATTACTGTTTACCAGGACAGATCATTCTCGTTCATCACCAAGACTCCACCGGCTGCAGTTCTTATCAAAAAGGCTTGCAAGCTTCAGAGCGGCTCAGGTGTTCCTAACAAGACAAAGGTTGCTCAGCTTTCAAAGGCTGACCTTCAGGCAATTGCTGAACAGAAAATGCCTGACCTTAACGCAGCTTCAATCGAGGCAGCTATGTCAATGATTGCAGGTACTGCAAGATCTATGGGCGTTACTGTTGAGGAATAATCCCCGCAAATTGCCCTAATTGAAAAAAGTGGGAGGAATGTAAAATTTCAGTGCATTCTGCGAAACCACGATAGGAGGAAATGTAATAATGAAGAAAGGTAAGAAATATCAAGACAGTGTCAAGCTGATTGAAAAAGGCAAGTTCTATGATACTGCCGAAGCTTTGGATCTGGTTTGCCAGACAGCAAAGGCTAAGTTTGACGAAACTGTTGAGATTCACGTAAGATTGGGTGTTGACTCAAGACACGCTGACCAGCAGGTTAGAGGTGCTGTTGTTCTCCCCAATGGTACAGGTAAGGAAACAAAAGTTCTTGTTTTTGCTCGTGAGGGCAAGGCTGAGGAAGCAAAGGCTGCAGGTGCTGACTATGTTGGTGCTGAGGACTTAGTTCAGAAAATTCAGTCAGAGAACTGGTTTGATTTTGATGTTGTTGTTGCAACACCGGATATGATGGGTGTTGTTGGTAGAATTGGTAAGACACTTGGTCCAAAGGGCCTTATGCCAAGTCCAAAAGCCGGTACTGTTACTCCTGATGTTGCTCGTGCAATTTCTGAGATTAAGTCAGGTAAGATTGAGTACAGACTTGACAAGACAAACATCATTCACTGCCCTTTGGGTAAAGCTTCATTCGGTAAGGAGAAGCTTGTTGAAAACTTCAACGCTCTTATGGGTGCAATCGTAAAGGCAAAACCTGCAGCAGCTAAGGGTCAGTACCTCAAATCTGTTACAGTTGCTTCAACTATGGGCCCCGGTATCAAAATTAATGCTGGTAAGATTGATGCGTAAAGTTTGAAAATTGTTGTTGACAAATTTCGACTTATGTGTTATACTAACGTAGTTAATTAAATAATTTCCGCAGACAGCAGGTGGCAATGCCGTAATTCCTGCCGAGGACAATTGCTAAATTACAAATTTTTGGTTTGTTGTTTACGTATTTAGCCCTCGCATACTATCTGCGAGGGTTATTTGTTATGTAAAATACAATATGTTTTGCTGTCACGTGCAGTTTAAGATTGGTTGTATAAGCAGTTATATTTTGAAAGGAGGAAACAGTTGTGCCAAGTGCAAAAGTTTTAGAGAGCAAAAAGGAAATCGTAGCTCAGCTTACCGAGAGATTGAAGAATGCTCAGGCTGGTGTTATTGCTGACTACAGAGGTCTTACAGTTGCTCAGGATACAGAGCTTCGTGCAAAATTAAGAGAAGCGGGTGTTGAATACACTATCGTTAAGAATACACTTACTCGTTTCGCTGCAAATGAAGTTGGTCTGGAGGGTCTTGATCCTATCTTACACGGACCTACAGCTCTTGCTACAAGCGCAGACGATGTAGTTGCTCCGGCAAAAGTTCTTGTTGAATTCGCAAAAGAAAACGAACAGCTCGAAATCAAAGCCGGTTTCGTTGACGGCAAGGTAATTGATGTTAACGAAGTTAAGGTTTATGCAAGCATTCCAAACAAGGAAACACTTATTGCAAAGATGTTGGGAAGCTTACAGGCTCCTATCGGAAACCTTGTCAGAACTCTCGATGCTATCGCAAAGAAAGACGAAGCTGCAGAGTAATTATTTTAGTAATATTAAATATTGGGGAATTAATCCCCGAAATATAATTTATTATGGAGGATAAATAAAATGGCTGATATAGCAAAAATGATTGAAGAAATCAAATCACTTACACTTGTAGAAGTAAACGATCTCGTAAAGGCTCTTGAGGAAGAGTTTGGCGTTTCTGCTGCTGCTCCTGTTATGGTTGCTGCTGCTGGCGCTGATGCTGCTGCTGGCGGTGCTGAGAAGTCAGAATTTGACGTAGTTCTCGCTGCTGCTGGTGCTGAAAAGATTAAGGTTATTAAGGCAGTTCGTGAAATCACAGGTCTTGGCCTTGCTGAAGCAAAGGCTGCTGTTGATGGCGCTCCTACAACTCTTAAGGAAGCTGTTTCTAAGGAAGATGCTGAGAAGTTCAAGGCACAGCTCGAAGAAGTTGGCGCAACTGTTGAACTTAAATAGTTTAAACATAATTTGCGAGGAAGTCGGTCACCTTTTGGTGACCGATTTTTTTGTATAAAAAAGTCATACTAAGACTTTTGTGATGTCTGAAAGCTAAAGTTGGGAAAGATTGGATTTTGCAAAAAGGTGGAATTTTGGCGATAAACAGATATTTTGCATGAAAAATAAAAATGCACAAATAAGTGCAGTTTTTTTTATGCAGAATGTTTTGGCATAAAACTTTTAAAACAGTTGACAAAATTCAGGGAAGAGTTTATAATGAAATAGTGTTTATTAAGTGAAAATGGATGTTTGATATCTGTTGGGGGTGATGGGTATTAGAGTTTGTTTTCTCAAGGTAAACAACAAACCAATTATTCGGATATTTGTCCGACAAATAAATGAAAGGAGAAATTATTATGAATAACAAAATTTTAGCACGTGTTGTTGCTGTTGTTTTGGCTGTTATGATGCTTGGCACTGTTTCTTTTGCAGCAGACAAGGTAATAACACCTGATGCACCAAGTGCAGGCGTAACTGCTCAGACAACAAAAACTGTTTTGGCATTTGCTACAGATAATGCTAATGCTAATACTGTTGATACAGCAAATGGTGATGTTATTGTTGCTTTGATTCAGCAGGAAGAAGATCTTCCAACAACAATCACTATTGATGATGCAAAAATTACTGACAAAGATTACATTGTTGTACTCTTTGGTGGTTCAGAAGGCGCAACTTCTAAGTCTGTAATTGATCTTGCTACAGCAGCAAAGCTTGACTTTATAACTGTTTATGACAAATTGACTATAGGCGAAGGAGAAGAAGAAAAGACATATACTAACGTAGCTTATGCGAAGTTTAGTTTTGCTGTTCCTGCAAACAAGACAGCTGCTTCATACGGTATTAAGTTCAATAGCTATGATGCAGAAGGCGAAGCTGTAGGTAACGAAAAAGACTTTAACAGTACAACTGTTGTAGCAGGCGGCGGTACAGTTAACTTTGGTGCAGTTGTATTTGGTGTTCCTTATGACGAATTGCAGGGAACAGTTAAGGCTATGCCATATGTAAACTACGCAGAGTAAAGGTAATTTTTAATCAGAAAGGTGGAACTTTAAATGAAAAAGTTTTATGAAAAACCTGTAGTTGAAATTACCGTTTTCGATGTTGAAGATGTTATTACCACAAGTGCTGTTATTATCAACTCAGCTGATGCTGCAAATGCAGAGGATGTAGCTGACATGATTGCCAAGATCAATGGTGGAACATATAGTTCATCTGGCGTTGATCAAGCAGAGATGTATAGCCGTAGTACATACGGATGGTAATTTAACTACAAATCAATGAAATCAACGCAGAGCTTTTGCTCTGCGTTTTTTCTTTTTGAACTGAGGTAAAAAAAGACCGCATTAAGCATCTTCGCACAGGGATAAACCAACTTGAAACTTCGTATTTTGGCGACGTACTGCGGAAAAAGCCTTGCCAAGCCATACAGGATTGGTTACGTTTTCTACTTGTTCGCCACCCAAAATACTGCGTTTCAAGGCACGAAACGGTTTGGGTAAATAAAGAAAAACCTTGCACCACACTATGGTGCAAGGTTTTTTGATTATATTGTGAAATACAAATTGATTTCTCCCTATGCGAAAACTCCTAATGCGGTCTTTTTTAGATTAGTTTTAAAATTTGTTCAATATTTTCATCATCCGAATTAATAAAGATTAAATCACTATCTTTATATATAATTATTGACGGGCCGGCTTCTTTTAAATTAAAAACGGACGAAATAAATTTCTTATATTCCTTTCTTAGGTCCTTGGTTAAAGGGACTTTTCTGCTGCCCGGAAAGGAATGGTCATCCTCCGCAGACCGGAGGATATCCATGGGGGAAACTTTTAGAACCTCCGCAAGCTTAATTATCTTATCACGTCGCATATTTTTTATGTAACCACTTTCCCATTTTTTTACGGTTCCTTTGCTGACCCCTATAAATTTTCCCATTTCTTCAAAGGTTAAATTAAGTTCTTCGCGTCTTTTTTTTATATCAAATGGCATAGTGTGCGTCCTTTCAATTATGTTTATAAAATGTTAAAGCCTAAAACTTTTGTTTAAGTATATCATAACGAGTCATTAAATGCAACTTCTTTTTCCAAAAAAGTAAAAAAATGTTAGTTAAGTATTGACAACAATAGAAAAAAATGGTAATATTTCAATTAAAACACAATAGGAGGTGTAAAAAAATGGAAAAAACTAAGTTGAAAGCGAAGTTGAAAGAAACGGGTATAACGGTAAGAGTTTTGGCAAAAAAGTCAGGAATTTTGCGATTTTTGTTATATTTCAAGCTATGTGGACTAGGTGAGTTCACTTTAGACGAGATGCGACGGATTGCAAAGGCACTAGACCTAACAGAGCTTGAAACGGCTCAAATTTTTTTTTGACATAAAGTTTCCTAAAGGAAACGAGTGAAGGAGGGAAATAAAATTACACACCCTGAAATTTTGAGAACAGAAAAATTTGGCAGTAGAGAGGGGGGTTGCTTTGATAATAGATGTTGTGTTTGTAAAAAGGAGTGTCAGGATAATTTTTTGGTAAATGTTGTGGGGAAACTGTTTTGCAGTACAGAATGTATGGAAAAAAGAAGGGGTTGGAGGTAGAAAAAATGACAAAGAAGGAGCTTATGCAGTTGTATTACCTTAATCGGGAAATTATGTACGATATGGAGGAGCTGGTTAACTTAAAGATTGAGAACAGGGGTTTAAAGACAGGAGCATGGGAAAAACGCAGAGAGAAAATGATTAAAAAACGCGAAGCCGAGCTAGTGACCAAGATACATTCCTGCACCGAGCTGCGGGATAGGGTCAAAAGGTTTATTGATTCCATTGAGGATAGTCTTACAAGACAGGTTTTTTATTATCGTTATTCAAAGTGTATGACCTGGCGACAGGTGGCGTATATGATAGGCGGCGGGAACTCGGACGAAGGAGTGCGGAAAATCGCTGAACGGTATTTGAAAAAAATAGAGAAGAAATGAATGGTCCTTTTTGTACGTTATGTCCTGATATACTGTAAAGTATAGAGGAGAGGGAAGAACAATGGCCGGAAAGAAAAAAAGTGGGGCAGCAGTTAAGGATTACATAAGGTCCAATAAGGAACGAGCCTGCAAATTGGCAGATAAAATCCTTGAAGAAATGGAGAAAAAGATTCAGGATGCCCCCCTTAATCAGTTGGCATCAGTGCTCGGAACAATACTTGATAAGTTTGGGGCAGATGAAAAGAATGAAAATTCAGAGGGGCTACTTGTCAAGGTGTTTGAGGATTTTGAAGATGTAAAGTAATGGTAAAGGAGTGTTGCGAGATAAGACGATACAAAAAGCTTACCGACAAACAAAATGAGCTTATGGCACGGGCAAAGGGCGGACTTAGGCGCATTAATATTTTGCACGGCTCGGTCCGCAGCGGAAAAACCTGGATAAGCCTGGTGCTGTGGTGTGTGTGGATACAGAATATGCCGAGGGACAAAACGTATATTATGACGGCTAAAACCTTGACCACACTTAAGCGAAACTGTCTTGACCTCCTTGAAACTCTGGCGGGGAAAAAGAACTTTTCATATTCTATATCCAAAAAAGAGGGGGTACTTTACGGCAGAAAGATTTATCTTGAAGGGGTGGCGGACTCTGAGGCGGAAAGCAAAATCAGGGGTATGACGCTGCAAGGTGCTTACTGTGATGAAATAACTCTTTTTACGGAAGAGTTTTTCAATATGTTATTGTCAAGACTTTCGGAACCGGGGGCAAAGCTGTTTGGAACAACCAATCCGGACAACCCTAATCACTGGTTTAAAACCAGCTACATTGACAGACGTGATGAACTTGATTTCTTTATGATGGAGTTCCTTATTGACGATAACACCTTTTTGGACCCGCACTATGTGGAAGAACTTAAAAAAGAATATACAGGAGTTTTTTATAAAAGGTTTATTTTGGGTGAGTGGTGTAGTGCGGAGGGACTGGTTTATCCTATGTTTGATGAAGAACGTCACGTAGTAAAAGATATCCCTGAAAGCTGTGGAGTAGAAGAATATTATATTTCGGTGGATTACGGAACACTTAACCCTTGCAGTATGGGCCTTTGGAGACTTGACAAAAATTTGGGGGTCAGGATTGCAGAATGGTATTATTCAGGCAGGCAAAACAAAAAACAACTTACCGATGAGGAGTACTATGAGCAACTTCGAAAGCTTGCAGAAGGGTATAACATAAAATGTGTGATAATTGACCCGTCAGCGGCAAGTTTTATAACCACCATACGTCGCCACGGCGAGTTTACAGTGAGAAAGGCCAACAACAGTGTTCTTGACGGAATAAGATTGACAGGGACACTTTTGCAGGGAGGAAAGCTTTTATTTCATAATAGTTGCAAAAATGCCATAAAAGAGTTTGGCACATATGTATGGGATGAAAGGTCAGGGGAGGATAAGGTTATTAAGGAATTTGACCACGCAATGGATGATATACGTTACTTTTGCTCAACCGTAGCAGGGAAGCGGCTTTTGTAGATAAAGGGGGAGTTGAATGTTTGAAGTGTTAAAGAATTTTTGGGGGAGAGGAAAGATAGATATGCTGAATCCGGGAATGATGAAAAATATCGCAGGAATTAACATTGCTATGTCACCTAAGATGGCAGAGGCAGTTCAAAAGTGGAAGGAGATGTATGAGGATAAGTCAGGTCTTCATCTGCCTGCGGCAATAGCTTTTGAAATGGCCAGAATGATTACTATTGAGCTTCAGTCAAAGGTGACGGGAAGTAAAAGAGCGGAGTTTTTGGACAAAAGCTATCAGGATGTAATTTACAATATCCGCACACCTATGGAGTATGGCTGTGCAAAAGGTGGAATGGTGATGAAGCCTTATGTCCAAAATGGAGAGATAAAGGTGGATTTTATTCAGGGGGATAACTTTTTTCCCACAGATTTTGATGAATCGGGGAATATATCAGGTGCGGTTTTTGTCCAGACAATGGCAAAAAACGGAGACTTTTATACACGACTTGAATGGCACCGAAGTATAGATACAGGGTACGAGATTTTAAACAAAGTCTTTAAGAGCAAAAGCTCAGGGTCACTTGGAAGAGAGATTTCCTTGGGCGATGTTCCGGAATGGAAGGATATGATAGAAAGACTTGTAATTTCCAATGTGAAAAAGCCCTTGTTTGGATATTTCAGGCCGGCTGTTGCAAATTCCATTGACCCTACTTCTCCTGTGGGGGTATCGGTATTTGCAAATGCTGTTAATCTTATTGAAGATGCAAACCGTCAGTATGAGAGGTTTTTATGGGAGTTTGAAAGCGGAGAGAGGGCACTTGTTGCAAACAGTATGGCGTTTAAACACGATCGTGACGGCAGACCCAAACTTCCTGACAGGCGTCTTTACCGCACTCTTGATGTGGAGGATATAGATTTCTTTCGTGAATGGTCGCCGGAGCTTAGAGGAACAGAACTTGCCGACGGACTTGACAAGATATTCAGACAGATTGAATTTAATTGCGGACTTGCTTACGGCACTCTTTCAAATATGGAGAACTATGACAGGACTGCAGAAGAAATCAGGAATTCAAGACAGAGAAGCTATTCAACCATAAGTGATAATCAAAAGGCGTTGAAAAAGGCGCTTATTGATATGGTTTATGCAATGGATGTGTGGTGTACCCTTTGCAATCTTGCGCCAATGGGTGAATATAGTATAAGTTTTGAATTTGACGATAGCATTGCTGCGGACCGCAAGACAGAGTTTGAGGAGAAACGTTTGCTGGTAGAGGCGGGTATTATGATGCCCTGGGAGTTTCGTATGTGGTATTTTGGCGAAGACGAGGAAGCCGCCCGCTCTCATATAGGTGCCGCGGACAAAGGGTAAAAGAAAAAATTAATCAATGTCCGGAATGACGTTAAACTATAAAACACCGGCAGAAAGGCACTGCGAGAACAAACTGTAGGTGATAAATGGGGAAAATACTCTTGTATTTTTCAACAGCAGAAGGGAGCTATAGCTATGACAAGAGATGAGCTAAAAGGTATTATTGAGGGGATTTCAGATGAGCAGCTGAAAAGGATTCTGGACATCAATTCCTCGGATATCGGAAAAGCAAAAAACGGAGCGGAAGCACTCAAAAAAGCGCTTGATGAGGCGACGGCACGTTCAAAACAGATGGAGGCTGAAATTGAGCAGCTTAAAATTGGTCAGCGTGAGGCAGATGAAATGAGAGAAAAAATTGGTGAGCTGCAAAAAGTCATTGACCAGAAAAATGAAGCGGAGGAAAGAACAAAGTCAGAAAATGCTTTAAATACGCGGTTTGGATTAGTGACGGAAGGAATGGATTTTGTAAATGACTTTACCCGAAAGGGTGTGTTTGAGCAGTTTAAAAATGCCGTTCTTGATGAAAACAATATGGGCAAATCTGATGGCGAGATATACGAGGCGCTGACTTTGGGAAGAGAAAATCTTTTTGTTCCTCAAGGCGGGATTCCTTCGGTGGTAGGTTCCACAATGGGGTTTGATGGGAATATCACCGAGGGGGATGTCCGTGAGATTATGGGCCTTCCCACTAAAAATTAAAGAGAGGTAAATAATAATGGCAAATAATATTACAAAGTTTGAAAAGTATATTAATGTTTTAGATGAGGTATATAAGGTTGCCTCAGTTACATCAATTCTTGACGGCAATAACAGACTTGTAAGACTTGGTGCAAATGCAAATGAAATCATTATCCCCAAGATGTCAATGGACGGGCTTGCGGATTACAGCCGTGAAAATGGGTATGTAGGCGGCGATGTAACACTTACAAATGAAACAGTGGCATTTAATTATGAAAGAGGCCGCTCTTTTACAATTGATGCTATGGATGACGAGGAAACAGCAGGAGTTGCATTTGGTCAGCTTTCTAGTGAGTTCATCCGTACCAAAGCTGCACCTGAAATTGACGCATTCCGTTTTGCACAGTATGCGGCAGTTGAGGGTATTGGCACAGATGAGGCTGTTCTTGATGATCCGCAGGAAACCCTTGCTGCCCTTATTGCGGCTCAGAATGCAATGGATGAGGCAGAAGTTCCAACAGAGAGCAGAATTTTGTTCATTACACCTACACTTTACAATGGTGTTATGAATCTTGATACCACAAAGTCAAGAGCGGTACTTGATTCATTTGTGGAAATTGTAAAAGTTCCACAGAGCAGATTCTATACCGCCATTGACCTTTATGACGGCAAAGCTGAAGGTGAAACAGCAGGCCATTTTGCAAAGAATGCAGATGGCAAAAATATTAACTTTATGGTAATTGAAAAGTCCGCAGCAATCCAGTACCAGAAGCATCTTGTGAGCAAGGTTGTGACACCTGAAGAAAACCAGACATCAGATGCCTGGAAGTTCTTCTATCGTGCATACGGCATTGCAGATGTATATGAAAACAAGGCTTGCGGCATTTATCTCCACAAGGCTACTGCTTAATATTTTTAAATTTACAGGAGGGGTATTGTGAGAACGATAGGTTTGGTTGAAAAGAGGAAAAAACCTGCAAAATCAACAAGTGCGGCAAAGCCAAAAGGCGGTGTTAAGGATGTTTCAAAACAGCATTAGTTATGGATACTACTTCAATGATTACAGTATGGGACAAACCCCGGTGTTGTCCGCCCAGCAGTTTTCGATATATGAAAAACGAGCAAGAACTTTTTTGAAAAGCGTATGTACGGCTGAAGTGCCTGAAGATAACCTTGATGATGTTTTTGCTTGCGTGTGTGCTGTAGCAGAGGAACTATATCATTATAAAGATAGTCACAATGTGAAAAGTGAAAATATTGACGGATATTCGGTGACATTCAGCGATAAAAAGAATATAAAAAAGGATCTGTACGATATTGCAAAGCTTTATCTTGGACATTTGGGTATTCTTTATGCGGGGGTGGAGTAATTGCGTAATAACGGAGTTGTTACAATATTCCGTCCTGATAAAAGTGCTTTGGGACTTACTTGTCTTGGAACGGTTCCTGCCTGGACAAGCAGGAAGATGATTGCGAGAAACGATGGAGCAGGTACATATAATGATGACAGGTTTGATATTCGTGTAGGCATTGAGCATTTGCCTGATGTTCGCACCGGGGACTTGGTGTTTTTTGGCAGGGCGGAGAGTGCTTGCGTAAAGGCATCAGAGTGTCGCAGGATTTCGTCTGTGACAAAAAATTCGTTCGGCACCACTCCTCATTGGCATCTGGCGGCAGAATACAGATACAGATAGGCGGTAGAATATGATAATAGAAGTGGCTGAATACCTGTCCGCTTGTCCTGTATTGGAGGGCAGACGGGTGTGCGTGAATTATCTTGCAGAGGATGAGGATAGTATCTCTGTTGAGGTTGCAAAGAGTCGCAATAGCGTAAAAGAGTACGCCGACGGAGGTAAAATGCGAGGCATAACCTTCACCCTTTCGATTCGGGATAACTTTGGCATCTCTCAGATGGAAAACAAGGAGATTGCTGAAAAGTGTCGAGAGATTGAAAACTGGGTTGAGGAGCAAAACCTGAAGGGAAATCTTCCGGTATTAAAGGGAAATGACCTTTCGGTATCAGTGGGGATTTCAAAGTGTTTTGAAATTGTAGAAACAAAAGACTTTTCGGCAAGGTATCAGGCGGATATTGAGTTGATTTATTATAACGACGGTTCTTCGTCAAAACATTGAAATATTCAATGCTTCGCAACTGCTTAATTGCAGATGCAAGAACCTGGCCCAAGTGAAGCCATTTGATGCTTCACTTAATAGAATTTGGCAGAGCGCGGAGCCCGGAGTACGGAAAAATTCCGGACCCGCAGGCAATCCGCACTCTGCTGTTTGATTTATAAGGAGGAAAATTTATGTCAGCAGTAGTTAAAAGATGCAAAAAGTTGGCCTTTTATGGCGTCCCCCAGGCAGAGGGTGACATGGTTACATACACATATTATCGTATGAAGGGTTTTGATGATATTACCACATCAAAAAACCCACGGGAATATTCAAGACAGTATGTGGATGAAGAGTTTGAGCAGACTGATGTGGTGGGATACAATCCCTCAATCTCATTTGGGTTTGACAGATTTTCGGATGATGCTGTGCACAACGATTTGGTGGACATATTCAATCAGGAAAAGGTAGGAGCAGAAGCGGTGAGACCTATTATTATGGTAGATCTTGAAAGCGATGAAAAATCTGCCATTATGAGGGATTTTTCTGTTATTGCCGAAAGTGAAGGCAGTGGCACAGATCTTTACAAATACAGCGGAAGCTTTCGTGTGAAAGGTGAAAAAGTATATGGCACAGCTATGTCCGAGGATGAATGGCAGACCTGTAACTTTGCGGAGGCGTAATTGTAAATGACAGATGAGTTTAAGTTTAAGGACCAGCAGCTTTTACTGAAATTATGTGGCAGGGAGTTTTCTGTAATAGCAGGAGAGGAAACTGCGCAAATTTGCGGGGATATACTGACGGAAGCAAAGAGAAGGCTTGAGAAGCTAAAGTGTGGCATCACGGATGATGAGATAAGTGAAACCGGAATTTGTGAGTTCTTAAAAGAGAGTGTTGAAAAGCTTATCGGAATCGGCTCGGTAGATATTATTTTTGGAAAAAGACAGCAAACGGTTTCGGATATGGCGGACCTTATGTGCTACGTTGTATCAAAGATAAGAAACGGGTATATTGGTGATGCAAAGCAGGATAAAATGTTGGATTAAGAGCGCTTTTGAGGGGGAGAATTTTAGATGAAAAGCAACATAAGAATGCTTTCAGACAGCGTCACAATAGGGGATAGCAGGTATGATATAAATACGGATTTTTTGGTGTGGATTGAGATTGAACATTTGTTTTTTGATAAAACCTGTGATGAATGTATTAGACTTGCCAAAATTCTCACCCTTGCCTATCCAATATTACCACCTGATCCCTTTCAGGCTGTGCGTGGAATAATGTGGTTTTATTCAGGCGGGAAATATAAGGATGATGAAGATAGTAAACCGGCATCAAACCTTCCTTATTATGACCTTACAGAGGATTTTGATTATGTATGGGGTGCGTTTATGGCGGAGTTTGGAATTGATTTGACCCAATGCAATATGCATTGGTGGAAGTTCAAAGCACTGCTTGCCTGCCTCAGTGACGAATGCAAATTTTCAAAAATTGTTGGTTATCGCAGTATGGATACGTCATCCATCAAGGATAAGGATTTGAAAGGATTTTACGAAAAAATGAAAAAAAGGTTTAGATTGTCAAGAACTCTGGATGAGGATATTAAAGAATCACTTGTTGCCACCAGCCTGGAGGGACTTTTTTGATATGAAATACTTGAAATAAATTAAAGAAGAAAAGGAATGATGATATGTCATTTGATTTTCAAAACAAAAACATAAAAGATATGGGCAAGGAATCAGGAAAATCTTTTGTAAATGGTCTCGGAGTGGGTATGACAGAGGAGTCGTATCAGGCGATTACAGCGATGGAGAATATTTATGTTGAGCTTGAAAGCCTTACTAAAAATGCTGCAAAAAATGCGGAAAAGTTAGAGAAAAAGCGTCAGGAACGTCAACTCAGCAATCTTAAAAATGCTCTTAATCTGGAGCTTATATGCGAGCAGGAGTATTATGAAAAGTTAAAAATTTTCCGTGACGAAAATTTGAGACAAGGTACAGACGCCTGGTACAAATGTACCGAGGAAATTGCAAAATATAATAAGCGGTTGTTTGATGAAACCCAAAAACAGTATGAAAAACTGATTGAGCTAAGGGATGACCTTTCAAAAAAGCTTCAGGGTGGTGAACCCTGGCTGAAAACGGGAACGGTCAGATTTAAGGGCTTGGGACAAAACGGTACAGACCTGGTTTATAACGATGCAGAGCTTAAGAACTTTCGCGAAGAAATTCAGCTTCTTGAAAACTATCGTGACAGGCTTACTGAACTTAAAAATTTAGGTAATGTGCCTGAAGGCGTGCTTGCGGATATTGCCAAAATGAGTGTTGAAGATGGTCTGAAGGCAGCAAATGCAATACTTTTAGCAGATGAGAGAAAAAGAGAAACTTTTTTCTCAGGTTATGCAAAGCACCAGACAACGGCGGACAATATTTCGGCAGAACTTTTAGGGATACTTTATGGAAGTGAATTAGAGGCAGAGGGGATTGGTAGCCCATCTGATATTTTTAAAGGTTATGTGGCCACCGGCAACAAACAGCAAGAAGATTTTGTGGAGATACTGAAAGCGTCCTTTGAAGAGGTGCCGGAGAGTTATTATTCACTGGGCGAAGATGCGGGTGGTGCCTTTGGTGAAGGATTCCTGTCTAAGATTCCTGAAATTATGACAACTGTGCGTGATTACTTTACGACCGTTATAAATCAGCTTGCAGAACAGCTTGTTGCGACATTGAAACAGAGCGCTCAAAACGTAGTGGGTGGAACAAGCAACACATATAATACCACCTACACCTTTAATTCTTCAAAAGATACTACAACTCAGCAACTTGCAGCAGCACGGAATGCGGCCACGCTTCAGCGTTTGAGAGGGGGGAATGGGTAATGAGCTTGACATTAACTTACAAAAATGATATAGGTACCGTCACTATGTCAGGTGGTGGCAGAGGTGATGTGCGAATATGTAGTCTTGAGGGGCTTGGACCTGTTTCCAATGAGTATATTGTAGCAGTATATTCAGGACACAACGGACAAAGTACAATTTCCTCCCGAGCGTTGGCGCGCAGCATAACTGTGGCATTAGAAATAATAAGTGAGAATATATCATCGATAATGCCGAAAATTTTGCGGGTTCTAAGTCGTAGCGGTACACTTTACATAAATGATTATAATGTGGACAGAAAGATTGAGTGTAGTCAGGTGCAAGTTCCTGATGTAACCAGAGTGTTAAAAGGGAAAATTTCTACATTTGCAGTACAGTTTGTGTGTGACAATCCTTATTTTGAGGACGGGGAGAATACTGTGGTGCCTCTGTATAAAAGGACAAAACTTTTATCTAATCCGTTTACAATGCCCTGTATGTTTGGTGAAATAGTGACCGGCGCAGAGATTGAAATTTTAGGAATAGACGATGTTGAGCCTGTGATTACGATGTATTACCCGGATGCACTTGGTGGTGTAGAAAATATAACCATTGCCAATGAAACAACGGGAAAAAGTATTTGCCTTAATTATGCACCACAGGTAGATGATACAGTGGTGATTGATGTGAAAAAACGCAACATAACAAGCTCAAAAGCCGGTAACCTTATAAATTACCTTTCGAATGATACATTCCTGGGCGATTTTGTGCTTAAAGGCGGCATAAATATTATTTCGGTAGATTTGGGGGATGTAACTTCGGGATTTACGGTTGAATGCAGGTATAGCAATCGTTATATGGAGGCGGTGATTGTTTAATGGACAT
>JAFYXL010000054.1 GCA_017546165.1 Clostridia bacterium | reverse complement strand
TTCATATTTTTACAATTTCTATATGCCGTTCTTATAATTCCTTTTTATAATTATAGGAGATGCTGTCCTCAAAAAGTTTTGCAAACAGCCTTCAATCGCCGTTCATAAGCGATTTTATTTTTGCCCGTCTTTGTGAGAAAGGCCCTAGAGGAATACCCTGGCAACCCCGCCATAGAAAAGGCGACGAGCAGATGTTTGCAAAAATTTTTGAATTAGACAAAAACGGCGGATAGGGGGTTTTAGGGGACAGCATCCCCTAAGATATAAAAAATATGTTGTAATTTAATTAAAATAGTGTTATAATAATTTTGCGACAAATCACAAAAGAATATTTTCCCTGGCGAAGGGGTATGCTATGTAAAAAGCGTACCTCTGAACTTGTCATCCTTCGCTAGGAGATAGTGGTTTGTCGCAGAACCAAGTCAGAGTGATACGTTTTTTAGTGTGTCACTCCTGTGGCACACTTTTTTATTACAAAGGAGCAAAAATTATGGTGGATTATGAAAAACTCTACTACAAACTGCTAAATGCCATAACAGAGTCTATTGAAATCCTAGAACAAACTCAAGATGAGACCGAACAGGAATTTATAAATTCAAACCCGGACAAAGATGAGATTGTAAGACATTTTTCCCAAGTAAAACAAAAATCTCATAAGATTTACACCCTTAATAAACCTTTAGAATAAATCATTACCTGTTACTTTTAAAAAAGGATTTTTTATTTCGCATAAACCGTACAGTCAACAAACAAGACTTCTCAAAGCAAATAATTTTGAAAAGTATATATAATATTTAAGGAGTGCAGTTTGGTACCAAACTGCACTCCTCTTTTTTATTCTTCAACGTATTTCTTCATATAATCAGGAAGCTCCGTCTCACCAAAGCTGATAGTCTTTTCGCCAAAACTCATATGATGCGACACATCCCTGCTGTGCGTAAACACAAAATAATTCTTGCCCTCAGACATATCTGTGCATCTTATATTAACCATCATTTCAGCAAGTTTTTTTGCATCTTCAAAAGCAATATTTACACAATCTGAGCGGCTAACCATAAACTCTCCGTATTGTCCGGTCTGACCTTTGTATGTGTAAAGTTCCCCGGCACGGTATATAGGTTTGCTCAAAACAACAGTGTTCGTTGCAATCTGCTTTATAATCTGGTCATAATATCCTTTTTCTCTTAAAAAAGCATACGTATTTTTGAAATTAGGATTTATGGTAATGTTAAAACTTTCAATTGCATATTCTGCTTCTGCATCATTTGCGTCATACCCGGTAGTCTTAAACACCTTCAAGTATTGATTCTCTTTAACTGTGCAGTCAAATTCAAGGCGGATATCCACAGCATACTGACTATCTTCGATTTCTTTGAAGGATAACATTTCCACATCCTTTTTTACTGCCAACATAAGCGCTTTTGCATCCTCATTCATAGGTATATAGTAATTGTACCCCGACGCATATGCACCCAGTGTAATATTGGGGATATTCTCTATATTAAGATTGTCAATCTCAGTGACCTTAAGCTTATAATCCTTATGCTTATACATCTCGGAAATCGCCTTGTCATACATCTCTTCCGAAACATTATACCGTCTTGCAAGTACATTGCCATCTTTCAATTTGTAGGAGATATACAGGCTACACTTGTATCCCATATCCTCATCTTCTACCACCGGTATATCCGAAATAATTTCTTTATGTAGAGTCTTTGTATCCTCAATCAACTGTAAATTTGCTATAACCGGAGGTGCTCCCCAGCCTGTAAACACTGCCGCCGCCTCAACCTTATCACTCTGGGGAATCCTTGTTTCATACCCAAACACATTTGTGTATGCAAAAAAGGAAATAAATACCGTGCAGCATGCCACAAACCCAATGTAACCTTTGTATGACTTTTTAAACACCTTGAAGCTCTTGTTCATCAGCATTTCTGCCGCAAAATACACAATAGCTGTTATTACAATTGCAACTGTAAATACAGCAATCGCACCCATTCCGGTTGATGTGATAATTCCAAATATTGCCACCGCCGCAGCGGTTACAACAGCATACTTAAGTATGGGCTTAAATACACCAAAAGCTGCCACATCACCGCAATTTTCAATCTTGCGATTTTTGTATAAAATATATCCCATAGTATATACCAAAACAGCCCCAATTAAGTAAATCCACAATTGCGGATATGTGAACACATTTAATTCATTGTTGTAATGGCTGACTGCCCTTCCAAATAACCATATAACAGGAGTATTTTCCATAATTTCGTTTGCAATAAAGCTATTTGACTGAATAAATCCAAACAGAAATTTCTCACTTATAAGTATCACCGTCAATGCAACAAGCATAGGAATCAAATGTATAAATACATTTATCCCAATATGCGCCGCTGTATTACCTGTGAGGAATGCCGAGAATGTTGCCACGGAAAACATTATAAACAATATACTAAGATTGAGTCCTGCCCAATATACCACCGACCAGGATGACATAACCTGGCCGTAAGCCGTAAAACTCATAACCAGCAAAATTCCCGCAACCATCAGCACAGGGGCGCCCATAAGAACAAATGCAGCCATGAGACTTGATATATAGTTTTCTCTTCTGTCAACGGGTAAGCTGTGCACAAATATACTCTGCTTGCCCGAATGGACATTGTTGAATATTAATGCCGCAACTATTGTAGGCACCAAAACAGCTAAAGCTGCGGGAATCCCCATTAAATCGCCTCTAAGTAAAACGGAAACATCATTGATTCCTGAATTATATCTGCTGACAAGATGTTCCAAATCCTCCACCATCAAAATAAAGGGAACGCTGAAAAACAGTGCTATAAAATACAGAAAGCTCCCCCACTTAAACCTGTAAATGGTGTTTTTGAAAATCCCAAAATTAAACAATGATATGTTTGAAGTCATAGCCCAGCCCTCCTAACTCATAGATAAATACTTCCTCCAACGTAAGATTTACTTTGTCGAATATAACAGGGTTATATCCTTTTACCTTTTCTTCCACCTCTTTGGCATCGCCACGGATAATCGCGGTATATACTGAGCCTGTCTTTGATAGATGCAGAATGTCAAGTTCCGCATTAAGGCCGTCAGGCAGGTCATCTGCAAACACCATCTGTACCTTTTGGATATTTCCCCTAAGGTCATCCAATGGTTTTTCAATCACCATTTTGCCGCTATGTATAATTCCCACGTGGTCACAGATATCCTCAAGCTCTCTTAAATTGTGGGATGACACAAGCACTGTCATTTGTCTTTCTGCTACGTCGGAGATTATTACATTCATTATCTGCTTTCTCATCACAGGGTCAAGTCCGTCAAGTGGCTCATCAAGAATCAAAACCTCAGGCATACAAGAGAGCACTATTCTGAATGCCACCTGTTTCTTCATACCTTTTGAAAGTCTGCGAATCTGGCGATTTTCCTCAATCTTAAGTATCTCACCCAGCGCCTCATATCTCTGTCGGTTAAAGTTCTTATAAAGATTCTCATAAAGTTTAGCCATTTCTTTAACCGAAAAGCTTGGGTAGAAATACCATTCATCGTTTATACAAAGGACTTTTTGTTTTAAATCTGCATTCTCCCAAGGTTCCTCGCCGTCAATCATTATCTGACCCTCATCTGATTTTAAAACTCCCATAAGGTGATTGATTATAGTGGTTTTCCCTGCACCATTAGGTCCGACGAGCCCATATATGCTACCTCTTTCAACAGTCATATCAAAACCATCGAGGGCGCAAAAGCCGTCAAAAGTCTTAACTACTCCTTTTGCTTTAATCATTCTTGCTCATCCTTTCCTCAAAAACTTTCTCCAAAACCTCGGCAAGAGCCTTTTTTTCTTCACCAAAGAAAACCAACTCTCTTGCTGCATCTTCAAATACACGATAAAGACCGTCAATCATTCGTCTGTCCGCTTCAGGCGCTTTTGCAACAAAACTCCCCTTGCCACGAATACTGTAAATCACGCCTTCTGTCTCCAAGGTCTTGTATGCACGTTGCACTGTATTGGGATTTACAGTGAGCTCCACTGACAAATCACGTACCGATGGGAGTTGTTCATCAGGGATCATTGCACCACACATAATCAATTCCTTTATGCCAATGCTTATCTGTTCGTGCAGTGGTTTGTCATTTTTATAATCCAGTTTTATCACGGTATCACCTCTTTCAACTGTATTATCTGTATTAATACAGTTATAATATAACACTCTCTGTTAATTTTGTCAATAGTTTTTTAATAAATTTAAAGCACACAAAAACCCCATCATTTGATGGGGTTTTTAAATGTTTATTTAAATGCGTTCGAGATGCCAAATTCTGTCGTTGTAATCCATAATTGAACGGTCACTTGAGAAGAAACCCGCCTTTGAAACATTGATGATTGCTTTTTTGTTCCAAATATCAGGGTTTGCAAAATCCCGATGCATACGGTGATTTGCATCCAGGTATGACTCAAAGTCACGAAGCAAGAGGTATTGGTCAGCAAAACCATTTCTGCCAAACACCAATTCGCGGTAAATTTCCTGGAAAAGATTCTGATTATCCTTTGTAAAGGTTCCGTCAATTAATGTATCCACAATTGACTTGATAACCATATTCTGCGAATAAATCTCGCCACTGCCTGAATGTCCGGATTGGTAAATATTAAGAACATCCTGCGAAGAAAGGCCAAAGATATATATGTTATCCTCACCCACACGTTCAGCTATTTCGACATTTGCGCCATCCATTGTACCGATAGTGAGCGCACCGTTGAGCATAAGCTTCATATTGCCTGTGCCTGATGCTTCCTTGCTGGCAGTTGAAATCTGTTCACTGAGGTTGGCAGCTGCAACAATCTTCTCAGCGATTGATACACTGTAATTTTCAATAAACACAACTTTTAAGATATCCTTTGTGCGAGGATCATTGTTTACCACATCCGCAATATTATTGATAAGCTTAATAATCAACTTTGCAGTATGGTACCCGGGGGCAGCCTTTGCGCCAAAAATAAATGTCTGTGGCATCATATTAGCCTGGCTTGGGTTTTCGGTAATCATTTTGTATCTGTAAATGATATGCATCGCCTTGAGAAGTTGGCGTTTATACTCGTGAAGTCTTTTTATCTGAACATCAAATAATGAATTGGGATCAACAGTTATTCCATTTGAATCCTTGATGAATTTTGCCAATTTTTCTTTGTTCTCGAGCTTGATCTTTGCAAAGCTGTCACGAAAAGAAGCATCTTCTGCAAATTTACCCAATTTATCCAAATCATCGGTCTTTTTAATCCAGGAATCCCCGATTGCCCCTGTAATAAGGTCTGCAAGCTTGGGGTTTGCCTTAAGGAGCCATCTTCTTGGAGTAACGCCGTTTGTAACATTCACAAATTTTTCAGGATATACGCTGTAATAGTCGCGGAATGTCTCATGCTTTAATATCTCTGTGTGAAGTGCCGCAACACCGTTTATATTGTGACAGGCTGTAAGGCAAAGGTTTGCCATATTTACATTGCCGTGTGAAATAACTGACATATAGTCAATTTTGCCCATATCGTTGCCGAATTTTTCCCCAAGGAACATACGCTGTCTGCGGTCAATTTCCTTGATAATCATTGCCACTCTGGGGAGAAGGGATTCAACCATTGCAACAGGCCACTTTTCAAGCGCCTCACACATAATTGTATGGTTGGTATATGCAAACACCTTGCCAACAATATCCCATGCTTCGTCCCAGCCAAAGCTCTCTTCATCCACAAGAATTCTCATAAACTCCGGAATTGCTATTGTAGGATGCGTGTCATTAATGTGAATCTGAACATACTTTGGAAGCTCAGAAAGTGCGTGGCCACGACGTTTTTGCTTTGATATAATCCACTGAATTGTTGCGGATACAAAGAAGTATTGCTGTTTGAGTCTCAGCAATTTTCCCTCATAGTGGTTATCCTCGGGATAGAGTATCTGAGATACAACCTCTGCAAGTTCCTTGTCCTTAACCGCCATTGCATAATCGCCACGGTTGAATTCTGCCATATTGATAACCTGGGGCGATCTTGCACGCCACAGTCTGAGGGTATTGACAAGCTTTGAATCATAACCTGAGATAGGCATATCATAAGGTTCGCCAATAACGGTGTTATAATCTACATAGCGGAACTTCATACGGTTATCTTCAAAATATTCTTCAACACGACCGTTGTAGTGAACTTCGACACTATCCTCAGGGCGTTCAATCTCCCAGGCATTACCGTCTTCAAGCCAGGGGTCCGGCATCTCAATCTGGTATCCGTCAACTATTTTTTGTTTGAAGAGACCATATTCATATCTGATACCGCAACCAAATGCAGGCAGTTCAAGTGTTGAAAGCGAATCCAAAAAACACGCAGCCAATCTGCCAAGTCCTCCGTTGCCAAGACCTGCATCGTTTTCAACCTCCTCTATTTGAGAAAGGTCCAAACCAAGTTCCAAAAGTGCTTCAGTATAAGCTTGGGTCTTCATAATATTCATTATGTTGTTTCCAAGGGCTCTGCCCATCAAAAATTCAAATGAAAGGTAGTAAAGTTCCTTTTTGTGGCCGTTTTCCAAAATTTCTCTTGATTTCGCCCACTTATCCATAAGCTCATCACGAACCGCCATAGCACAAGCCTTATAAATTTGCTCAGGGGTTGCTGTTTCAACAGTCTTGGCATAATATCTGCGGAGTTTTCCGGAGATATTGCTTTTGATCTGAGCTTTTATTTCTGTTATATCCTCTTTTTTCTTTGCGTTTACTTTGTTTGTTGCCATTTTT
>JAFYXL010000053.1 GCA_017546165.1 Clostridia bacterium | reverse complement strand
TTACAATGGCTTGTACTGAAATTCCTGGACTACACAGCTAAAATATAGTATAATGAATATCGATAGTTAAGGTTCCTTCCGGTGCAAGCAATTAGGAAGGAGTTAATTATGAATATAGAGAAAGGTAAAAAGAACAAACGGTTTGACAGTAACCGAAGGGTGCTTCGCAAGGGCGAATCACAAAGAAAGAACGGAACCTACGATTACAGATGGGTTGGTCCTGACGGAGTAAGGCATGCTGTATATGCCCCTACTCTGGAAGAATTAAGAGAGCTTGAAAAAGAAATTGTGATTGACGAATACGATGGAATCAAAACCGAAACCAAGAAACTGACGGTTAACAATGTGTTTGATACTTGGTGCGACTTAAAACGAGGTCTAAAAGATAACACATTCAAAAACTATCTTTATATGTATAACAATTATGTCAGGGACAGTTTCGGCAAGAATAGGATTGCGGATGTAAAGAAATCGGATGTGAAAAGGTTTTATAACACCCTTGCAGATGAAAGAATGTTATCGATATCCACCATCGATACAATTCACAATGTATTGCATCAGGTATTCGATCTAGCAGTGGATGATAACTGCATCCGCTCAAACCCTACTGACAAGATGCTCAAAGAGCTGAAACAAGCTCATGATTTCGAAATCAAAGAGCGAAAAGCATTAACGGCAGATGAACAACGACTGTTTCTGGACTATTTGAAAAGAACACCCAAATACAACCATTGGTATCCACTCCTTGCAGTTATGTTCGGATCAGGGGTGCGAATAGGCGAATTAACAGGGCTTAGGTGGTGTGATATCGACCTTGAGGAAGGTATCATAGACATTAACCATACTCTCGTCTATTACAGCACAGGCAAAGGCAAGAAGTGCAAGTTTGCAATCAATACACCAAAGACGAAAAAGGGATTTCGTAAAATTCCTATGATGGACTTTGTAAAGGAAGCATTTCTCCTCGAAAAAGCCAATCAGGAAGAAACAGGCATCACCTGTCACGTAACCATTGATTGCTACACAGATTTCATATTTGTCAACAGATTTGGAAGTGTGCAACATTACGGAACTGTCAACAAAGCAATTCGTAGGATTGTCCGTGATTACAATGATGAAGCCTTGCTGAAAGAAGAAAATCCTGTTTTAATCCCCAACTTCAGTTGTCATAACCTTCGTCATACATTCGCAACAAGGCTGTGTGAGGCAGATATAAATCTTTCGGTAATACAAAACGTCATGGGCCACAAAGAAATCAAGACAACCTTAGATATTTATACCCATGTAACCGAAGCAAAAAAGCGTCAGGAAGTCAATGCATTAGAAACCATGTTCGCGTGGACATAAAATGTAACCTTACGCCATTTACGCCATAACTTACGCCAAACGGAACATATTTTATGGAGAGTTATGAAGACTTGCGTAACGAATAGGAAGAAAAGAGTAGCTTGACAAAGGGTTATGAAGACTTATAATAAGTTATGTGATTACAAAATTTGAAATCCCAACAATGAAGCCAATCGAAAAATAAAAAATAAAAGCTTTGCAGCATTAAACTGCAAAGCTTTTTTATTCATATTTTTATTTTTTAACAGCTTTTCTTGCTACCTGAATTTCAGGCTCTTTATTAAGCATTTTTATAATCTTTCTGGGACATTTTTCAGCACATATACCACAACCGATACACTTGCTTGGGTCTATTATAGCAAGGTTGTTGTCAACTGTTATTGCTCCGCTTTCGCAAGCCTTTGCACAAATGCCACAACCAATACATCCAACCGTACAAACAGCTCTGGTTTCCTTGCCCTTTGCCTGAGAATTACACTCAACAACCGCCTGCAAGCTGTAGGGAACACTTTTTATTATATGTCTTGGGCACTCCTTCATACAAGCACCACAGTTAGTACATTTTTCACGGTCAACCACCGCAATGCCATTTTTAATTGACAAAGCACTGAATTTGCATTTTTGAACACAAGTCCCAAAACCCAGGCAGCCGAACGTGCAATCTTTCATTCCTCCTGAAAGACGATTTGCCGAATGGCAATCCATTTCTTCATTTATATCATATTTATCTTTTGCAGCATAACAATCCCCGACGCACATTACATATGCAACCATCTTTTCGCTTTTTTGTGCATTAACACCCATAATTTCTGCAATTTTTCGGGTTGTCTCATCTCCGCCCACAGGGCAGCAATTGACCCCGGCTTCGCCTTTTACAATGGCTTCTGCTGCAGCGCCGCATCCGGCATATCCGCAACCACCACAATTTGCACCCGGCAGGCATTCTGTAATTTGCGGAATGCGTTCATCCTTTTCAACCGCAAAAATTTTAGCTGCCACACTGAGGATTGCACCAAAAATCAGTCCCATGCCGCCGATGGCTACAACAGGTAATAAAATTTCCATAAATCAATCCTCCTTGACTTAAAAGTTTAAACCGGAAAATCCCATAAACGCAACAGAAAGGAGCCCGGCAGTAATTAAAGTTATTGGCATTCCCTTTAAAAATTCGGGGATATCGGAGCTTTCCAGCCGCTCTCTCACCCCTGCAAAAAGAACTATTGCAAGTGTAAAGCCAATGCCCGCACTTGCTCCATACACTACAGACTTCAAAAAACTGAAGTCCATACCGCCAAATTTTGTGATATTTACAATTGCAACACCAAGCACAGCGCAATTGGTAGTAATAAGCGGTAAGTATATACCGAGGGAGTTATAAAGTGACGGTATAGATTTTTGTAAAAACATCTCGACAAATTGAACAAGCACTGCAATTACCAAAATGAAGGCTATGGTCTGCAGATATTCAATGTTGAAAAGTACCAAAATTTGCTGCACCGCCCAGGTAATAGCTGATGCACAGGCCATAACAAACACAACCGCAAGTCCCATTCCCGTAGCAGTTTCAACCTTTTTTGAAACGCCAAGGAAAGGACATATGCCGAGGAACTGAACAAGGACAAAGTTCTGGATAAAAATTGCCCCTATGCTGATAATAAGTAAATCCTTAAGCAATTTTATTCTCCCCCTTCTTCCTCTTTTGGTTTACAATATTAATAACCATTACAATAAGGCCAAGGGTAATAAATGCTCCCGGTGGCAAAATCATAATTGTTATAGGTTTGAAAGCCTCACCAAAAAGCGAAATCCCAAAAAATGTTCCTGCCCCCAAAATTTCACGAACAGTTCCGATAAGAGTAAGAGCAATAGTAAAGCCAAGTCCCATACCAAGACCGTCAACTGCCGACCTGAGTACATTGTTTTTTGACGCAAAAGCCTCAGCTCTTCCAAGAATAATACAATTTACCACAATCAGGGGAATATATATGCCAAGCGCTTCAGATACTGATTGTGCGTATGCTTTCAGTACCATTTCAATCACGGTAACAAAGCTTGCAATAACTACCACATACGCTGCAATTCTAACTTTGTCGGGAATAAAATTTCTAAGAAGAGAGATAAAAATATTTGCAAATACCAGTACAACCATTGTAGAAAGGCCCATACCAACTCCATTAAAAGCACTTGTTGTAACGGCAAGTGTGGGACACATACCCAAGAACAGAACAAAGGTAGGGTTTTCTTTAAAAATGCCATTTAAAAATGTCTTTTTCATCATTACCGCTCCCCCTCCTCTAAAATCTGCGACTCTGTTTCCTGCTTGATTTCCTCAAGTTTTTGTGCCGTTTCCGCCACCTTGTTGTCGCTATCTTTGGTTTTTGCAACCTCAAGTGCTGCATTTACGCAAGAGGTAACCGCATTTGACGTGATTGTAGCGCTGGATATTGCAGAAATCTCATTTTGGTTTGCAACTCCCTTAACCACCATAAGTTTGCCTTCAGCACCCACAAACTGGTCGCTGAACTCCGGCTTTGACGCATTTGCGCCAAGACCCGCCGTCTCTGATGATTCAAGAATTTTAACTTTTGTAACCTTTAAAGAACTGTCTATGCCCACCATAACCTTAATATCGCCGCCATATCCGGCATTCGAAACCGCAATAACTACATAACCCGCAATTTTGCTACCGTTTTCTTCAAAAAGGCCTGCCGACATTTTTTCAATGGTAATGCTATTGTCTTCAACCTCCGGGATTTCAAGAGCTGTAAACTTCGCAGCCTCGGGCAAAACCTCCTTCTGGGCACTTGCTTCACGAGTGTTGTTGTTTTCAGTAATAATCGGCATTGTAATTTTGTTAACTATAGCAAGACACAATGCAGCAACAGCGGTTATTAAAAATAATTTAAGAGAAGTTAGTAAAGACTCTTTGTTAAACATTGCCTTTTGCCCCCCTCTTTTTGCCAATCTCACCAAAACGTTTGGGCTGAGTAAATCTATCAATAAGAGGTGCTGCCACGTTCATCAAAAGTATTGAATATGACACACCCTCAGGGTATCCGCCCCAAATACGAATTACCGAAGTCAAAACTCCGCAGCCAATACCAAAGATAATTTGACCCGTCTTGGTATAAGGTGTTGTTACATAATCCGTAGCCATAAAGAATGCGCCAAGGATAAGTCCGCCTGAGAGCAAGTGGGTCAAAACATCACCCGTAAAAAGTCCATCCTTGCCTCCGAATATAAATGTTAAAACTGAAACTGTGGCAATATAACTAAAGGGTATTCTTATCCTTATAACCCGTCTTACAAGCAGATACAATGCCCCAATCAGCAAAGCAAGGGTCGAAACCTCACCCATACAACCGCCAATCTTGCCTAAAAACATATCCATATAGGATGAAAGTTCACCTGTTCCACTCTTAATTATGGCAAGAGGTGTGGCTGAAGAAACTATGTCTGCCCCTAAAGACAAGTCCACCGGAGCAAAAGGTTTAACCCACGTGGTCATCTGCTGCGGCCAGGAAGTAAGTAAAAACGCACGGGCAGCAAGGGCGGGATTCATAAAGTTGTGTCCGATACCGCCAAAGAACTGTTTCACTATCACTATTGCAAAAAACGCACCTAATATTGCCATCCAAAACGGCATTGTGACAGGTAGATTCATTGCAAGCAGCAATCCTGTTACAACAGCGCTGAAATCACCGATTGATGATGGTTTTTTCAGTATTCTGCACCAAGCCCATTCAAAAATCACAGATGAAGCAACGCATACCCCCGCCAAAACTCCGGCACGATATCCAAAAATCATTATTCCTGCAATAAGGACAGGAATCAAAGCGATTACCACATCAAGCATAATCCCTGCGGTAGTATCGCCTTGTCTAATGTGGGGCGACTCACTTACAATGAGTTTTTGTCTTATATTTTCTACTGACATTACTTCTTCGCCTCCCTGAGTTTCATCTTGGCTGTACGTATAAATTTAAGCGGATTTTGCTCTGCAGGGCAAACATATGTGCAAGAGCCGCATTGGATGCAGTCTAACGCATTAAGCTTTTCCAACCTTTCCAGGTCATTGGCACATATCGCCTCTTTTATCATATTAGGAAGAAGATTCATAGGACAACCCTCAATACATCTTCCGCATCTTAAACAATTTTTTTGAATCCTTTCAGGCACCATATCCTGTCCAAATGCCAAAAGGCCCGAAGAACCCTTTATAACAGGAACATCCAAACGGCTCAAAGCTATGCCCATCATAGGTCCACCCATTATAAGCTTTGTTGCCGTTTTAGAAAAACCTCCGCAGACTTCTGCAAGATATTCAAAACTGGTCCCTATAGGGACACGAAGGTTTTGGGGTTCTGCTATACAATCACCGCCTACAGTGACAATTCTTCTTGTCAGGGGCAAACCCTTTAAAACCGCTCTCGCAATTGCCGCACAGGAATCTATATTGTTTACCAAAACTCCTACATCCACAGGCAGCTTGCCCGGGGGAACACTGATTCCTGTAACCGCCTTAATAAGATGCTTTTCAGAACCTTGGGGGTACTTTGTTTTTACGGCAACTACCTTTATGCAAACATCCTTCTCGGCCATAGCCCGGTCCGTCATATTCTTTATCGCATCGGGCTTGTTTGTTTCAATGGCGATATAACCTGTATTAAGCCCAAAGATTTTCATTGTAAGTTTAAGTCCGTCAATTATTTCGTCGGCTATCTCAAGCATTGCCCGATGGTCTGATGTAAGATATGGCTCACATTCTGCGCCGTTGATGATTACATATTTTATCTGTTTTTCAGCAGGAGGGCTGAGCTTTACGTGGGTAGGAAATGCTGCACCGCCCATACCAACAATGCCCGCCTCTCTTACAGCTTCTACTATCTCCGTGGGTGTCACCTGGTCAAAGGTATGTTTTTTCATATCCTGACGCCATTGGTCAAGTCCGTCATTCTCAACAACAACAGACATAACTTTGCCGCCCAATGGATGCAGCCTTGGTTCAATGGCTGCCACTGTTCCTGAGACAGAGGAATGAACATTGGCAGAAACAAAGCCGTCAGCCTCTGCTATCTTCTGTCCTGCAAGAATATGGTCCCCTACACTAACCACTGCCTTTGCTTCCGCACCTATGTGCTGGCTAAGTGGAAACACCAGAGTTTTAGGCGGTGTAATATCTCGAATCGCCTTGCCCTCAGTGCTTTTTTTCATATCCTTTGGGTGTATTCCGCCTTTAAAAGTGAACACCTCATTTTTGCCAAAAGCCCGTCTTATAAAATTAAACACTTTCCACGTGCACCTCTTTTCTGTTACTTTTTGTTCCGCAATTTGAGTATTGTTCTCAAATCCTTACCCACTGTCTGAATAAGCTGATAACTTTCCATAAACCTGGATGTGACCCTTTGACTATAAGTATTTGAAAGCTCTTCAAAATTAAGATTGGTTGAAATAACGGTACTTTTGCCTGAAATTATTCTTGAATTTATAATATCAAAAAGCGCTGCAAGGGTAAACTGTGTGGTGAACTCAGTTCCTAAATCATCGATTATAAGCAAATCCACATCATAAATATATTTAACAATATCCACCAGGTCCTCTTCGACTTTGTTGAACTTGTTATTCTCCAAAATCTCAAATAATTTAAATGCTGTCTGATAATAAACCGTTTTCCCGCGCTCCAGAGCACGGTTGCCTATACAACTTGTTACAAAGGTTTTGCCGGTCCCCGCATTACCCAATATAAGGAAGTTGTCCTTTGTCTCATCAAAAGTTTCGGCAAAACTAAGGGCCTTGTCACAAACAATTTGCATAACCTTCAAGGTGTGTCCACCTTCGTCATCCTGATTTGCAAACAAGGACAAGTCAAAATTTTCAAACCTTTGTTTCCGCATATGTTCTGTAAGATTTGAGTTTTCGCCGATATTCTTAACAATTAATTTCTTAAGACATTCACAGCGTCTGCCCTCTACAAATCCTGTGTCACGACATTCATAGCAAGAATATATGTCATCCAGATAGTTTTCGTCAAAACCATTTTTAATTAAAAGCTGTGACTTTTCTTTTTGAAGCCCCTGGATTGTCCCTTTTATATCCTCAAAGTCCTCACAGCGATTCAGCACACACTTCAAAAGTCTGGTCCCCTGTTTCATAAGTTCGCTCTCAATTTCCGCAAGTCGGGGAGCTTTGAGCAAAACCTCGCTGTGCCTTATGCTTTCTTTTTCTTTATTTTTAAGGCGGATTTCCTCCAGCTCTCTGTTTGCAAGTGTGTAAGCTGATTCCATAATTCTTACCTTACCTTTCATAATTTCATTGCTTTATCCATAAATTCTACTCTTCAAGCATATCTTTGAGTATCTGCTCAGCAAAATCTGAATAATCAGGTTTGTTTGTGTCCTCATAATTATTAAACTTGTTCTTTTTACCGCCACTTTTTACCTTGGTGGGTGCCGATTTGAGTTTAAAAAGGGCCTCTTTCTCTCTCACCTCATCTGCGGTGCGAAGCCCCTCCTCATACCAACTGAGAAGAATTTTATTCATATACGCCCAACTAAGTTTGCCTGTTGCTGCAACCGTGCGATCATAGGCCTCTGCAACCAATTCGCAGGGGATATCCTTTTCAAAGGTCCAGGCCTTTATGTACTTCTTTTCGGTTTGGGTCAAGGCTCTGTCATAAATTCCTAATATTCCCCTGACCTTACCCTCGTTTGAAAGTTTTAGTTCGATTTCTCTGATATACTCTTCAGCGCTTTCATAATTGTCAATACCTTTGTCTGCCCAATCAATAGCCACTGTTTCAAGATACCGTTTAGCAGTTTTTCCCCGGCTTGCGGCAAAACGCAAAAGCATTACCACAACCTCAACAGGAAGGCCAAGCCAATCTACAAAGGAATATATAAGTTCAAAGTCCGACGGGCTGAGTATTCTGCCAAGAATTCTTTCTGCTTGACGGAATAATGAGTCAATCGCCTTGTTTTTTGTGGCCACAGCATCAATTTCCGCTGAAGTATAAGACGGTCTTTCACGAAGTCCAGATTTTGAACTCCCATTATCTTTCTCTTCACCCTTATTGCCTTTGCTTTCTCCGTCAGAAATTTCGTAGCTTCTGCCATTTTTTGTCAGCAGGTCAGCAGTAATCCAGAATTCAATAGCATTTTCAACCACATCGCGGTCCTTGTCAAGTTTTTTGGCAAGTTCAGATATGGTCAAAATCTTTTTATCCCTTTCCCAGATATATAATATATATAGGTAGATTTGCAAATACTCGCCCTTTGCAAACCGCCCCCATTTTTCCATAAATTCAAATTTTACTTCAAAAGAATTTATCATTTCTGTTCCCTTCAATTATTTCTCTTCTTCCCTGCACTCTCGGGCAAGGGAAGGATATAAGTTGTTTTTCGTAGTTCTTAAGCAAAGATAAACGCAGGATATAAGTTGCTCTTCTCCTTGTTTTTAAGTAAGGGTTAAAAGCTTCTTAGATTCTTCGTTTGATGAGCGCCGTGTACTCTTTGTACACAAGTGAAGATAAACGCAGGATATAAGTTGCTTTTCAGCCTTACTTACCAACACAAAAGCGTTCAAACACCTTATCTATTATCTCATCCTGGACAGTAACACCTGTGACTTCACCCAGGGCTGATACCAATTCTTCGAGGTCGATATAGAGCATATCGTTGGGCATTCCCGCTGAGATTGCTGCCTTCATATTATCCGCTATCTGTTTTGCTTTGATAAGGGCATCCTTTTGTCGGTCATTAGATATAAATACATCATCCTTGGATATTGTTCCTGCCATAAACCGCTCCGCAATCTTTTCTTCCAAAACATCTATTCCTGATGCCTTGCCTGACTTTGGGGTTGCTGTAAGGACAAAATTCTCTTTATCCGTGTCAAGTACTTTGGCATAATAATCAAAATCGTGCTTGCCGCCCTTATCGGTCTTATTTAATATAATTATTACGTTCCTGTCTTTTATATATCTAAAAATTTCTAAATCTTCCTTAGATATATCATCAGAAGCATCAACTACAAACAGACAAAGTTCTGCCTGGCTCATCTTGTCTTTCGCACGCTCAATGCCTATTTGTTCAACAGAGTTTTGGGATTCCCTTATTCCTGCAGTATCAATCAATCTCAAGGCAATACCCTTTACTGTAACATACTCCTCAACAGTATCACGGGTTGTGCCGGGAATATCGGTAACAATAGCACGTTCACTGCGGCTGATAGCATTCAGCAACGAAGATTTACCTACATTGGGTCTTCCCGCAATCACTGTCATTATTCCGTCACGCATAATTTTGCCTTTTTTAAAACCCTTGAGCATCTCGTCGATATCTGCTGAAATTTTCTCAATCCTTTCATTAAGCTCCTCATCTGACATCTCATCAATCTCATCTGGATAATCCGCAATGGCCGAAAGATTTGCCGCAAAGCCAATTGCCTCGCCACGGATTTTATTTACCTTCTCCGAGAGCTTACCCGAAAGTGCCCTTGCCGCATTTTCCTGACCAAGTTCGGAATTCGAATGTATAAGGTCAATAGTAGCTTCCGCACGTAAAAGGTCGGTTTTTCCATTCATAAAAGCACGCCTTGTGAACTCTCCGGCTTCTGCTTGTCTTGCGCCGCACTTAAAAAGTTCCTCAAGTATTGCCTCTGCTACCAGATGCCCGCCGTGACAATTTATCTCCACCACAGTTTCGCCGGTATAGGAATGCGGACTTCGCATAACTGCCACCAAAACTTCATCCAGTACTGCTCCATCAGATGCCCTTTTGACATCGGCCAGCGTCAACTTATGGCTCTCAATATAAGATATAGCCTTCCCACACTTTGGGAAGACTATATTTTGGGCGCACTCTTCTGCTGAATCTCCGCTTATTCTTATTATAGCAATTCCACCCACTCCTATGGGTGTTGCAATGGCTGCAATTGTATCAAAAACTTTCATAAGCTAAATACTCAGCCTTTCTTAATATTTGATATGATTTCCCTGACTACAATCTCAAGTTCTTTGTCTGTTTGAATATCTGCACTTATCTTTTTTACATTGTGAAGTGCTGTTGTATGGTCACGACCGCCAAACTCCTCACCGATTTTAGGGAATGATGGATCGTCAAGCAGTTCGCGGCAAATATACATACCCACCTGTCTTGGAAGCGCCACTTCCTTGGAGCGCTTTTTAGACACAAGCGAACCCTTTGACAGACGATAATACTTTTCAACCTCATCAATAATAAGCTTTGCTGTAATTACTCGTTGCGGCTGGGTTGAAAGTATGTCCCTAAGAGCTGCGGTTGCCAGTTCCATTGAAATCTCATTTGTGCGTTTTATACCTGCATATACAAGTATCCTCTTTACCGCACCCTCAAGATCACGGACGTTGGATTTAATACTGTCTGCAATAAACTCAACAATCTCATCATCCACAGACAAATACTCACTTTGAATTTTGTTTTTGAGTATAGCCATACGTGTTTCATAATCAGGTGGCTGAATGTCCGCAAGAAGTCCACTGTTGAAACGGGTTTTAAGACGTTCCGCAAGCTGTGGAATTTCAGAGGGCAGACGATCAGATGTGAGGACTATCTGCTTGTCTTTTTCAAAAAGTGCATTGAAGGTGTGAAAGAACTCCTCCTGAGCAAGTTCCTTATTTGCAAAAAACTGTACGTCGTCAAGAAGAAGTAAATCTACCTTTCTGTATTTGTTACGAAACGCCTGATTGGTCTTTTCGCGGATGGCGGTAACCAGTTCGTATGTAAACTTTTCACTTGTAGTATATAAAACCTTCTTCTTTGGGTAATTCTCACGATAATAATTACCTATTGCCTGCATAAGGTGAGTTTTACCAAGGCCACTGCCACCATATAAGAATAATGGATTGTAAGTTTTGGCAGGACGTTCAGCTACAGCAAGTGAAGCAACATACGCAAGCTCATTGTTGTTGCCTACAACAAATGACGAGAATGTGTATTTGGGATTCAATGTGTTTTCAACGGTTATGGGGTCAATATCTCCTATACCCTCTTCTTCATCATCAACTATAACCTCGATATTAAATTTACGCGAAGTAACGGCCTCAAGACAACTCTCAATAAGAGAGAAATACTTGGTCATTATCATATTCTTGTTAACCGAAAAAGGTACTTTGAGGGTAATTTTATCCTCATCAATTCCTTCCGGACAAATGGGTTTTATCCAGGAATCATAAGATACTGTGGAAATCTCCTTCGCCAACTCCTCAGACACCTTTTTCCAGATTCGCTTTAATTCTTCCAAACTTAAAGCTCCTTTCAAATAACGTACACAAATATAATCATCGTGGCCCAAAACAACAAAATACTGTTTGGGGCTGAAGATTGCAATAAAATCGACTCTTGGTGAAAACATTTATATTCCCAATTTTCGCCATTCCAAGTCTTGATTCGACAGAAAAACACTAATTATGCTTTTTCTGTTATACACACACTATAAATAATAACAGATTTCTTTGGATTTTTCAACAACAAAAACCGCCAAAAACTTTTGAAAATTTTTTCCAAAACGCTAAAAACACAAAATATTGTCTTTTCTTGAAATTAATATTACAACATCTACGGTTTTTTGAAAAAAATTTTTTCAAAAAAATTTTTAATTACATAAACTCTTGACAATATTTGTTTCTTATGCTAAAATAAGTAGTGCTGTTTTGCAGATTAGTATTAAATGTTTAATATTTATACAATTTAGATTACATTTTGTTTGGAGGGATACTGATGCTTAGAACATTTCAGCCTAAGAAAAGACACAGAGCCAAAGAGCACGGCTTCAGAAAAAGAATGTCAACCAGCAATGGCCGCAAGGTATTAGCTAGAAGAAGACTTAAAGGCAGAAAGAAATTGTCAGCCTAAAGACGCCTTTGTGCGTCTTTTTGACTATTTGAACACTTTTGTCTGCAAGGGTAGTTGGGGTTTTGCCAAAAGCAACCCTGATATACCCATATTTTGGTACAGGAGATTATGTTATGCAAACGTCTGCCCGTAAATCAGCTACGCTGAACCTTAATTCACAATTCAGAAGAATTTACAAATCGGGCAAATCCTGTGCTCGTCCTACCCTTGTTCTTTATGCACGTCACACCGGACAACCGGGGAATCGTCTTGGTATTACTGTCAGCAAAAAAATAGGCAAGGCTGTCATTCGCAATCGTGCAAAACGTAGATTGCGGGAGGTTTTTAGAGCAAACTCACATATTTTAAAATCAGGCTACGATTTTATTCTTGTATCAAGAGGCCGTACGCCTTTTTCTGCTTTTTCAAACCTTACCGAGGATTTCCGTGCTGCAGCAAAAGAAGTTGGGGTGTTTGAAAATGAATAACATTTTTTCAAAGGCCCTTATTGTTTTAGTCAGGTTTTATCAGCGGTACATTTCGCCGCTTACACCACCGTCCTGTAGGTTTTATCCCACTTGTTCGGAATATGCTATTCTTGCCATAAAAAAATATGGTGCATTTCGCGGTACACTTAAGGCTATATGGCGGATTTTACGCTGTAATCCTTTTTCAAAAGGCGGTATTGATATGCCGTAGCCAGGCGCCGACTTTACTACAGATAATTGGAGGACATTGACGTGAACTATATTATGCTTGCCCTTGGCTTTGTTCTGGACCTTTTTTACAGAATCCTTGGCAATTATGGTTTTGCTATAATCCTGTTTACCATTTTCATCAAACTTTTGCTGTTTCCACTTGATTTGAAGCAAAGAAAGTCTATGGCAAAAACCCAAAAAATTCAGCCTCTTTTGATGGAGGTGCAGAAAAAGTACGCAAACGATAAAGACAAATTAAATCAGGAAACTCTGAAGCTTTATCAAAAATACGGCATCAGCCCCACAAGCGGTTGTCTGCCTATGTTGATTCAGCTTCCTATAATATTTGCCCTTTACTGGGTGGTAAGAAAGCCTATCTTTTATATGATGGGTGTGGACAAAGCAGAAATCTGGCGCATTGCTGAGGCTTTCAATGCCTGGGCAGCCGTAAACGCAGATGCACTGCCTGAAGCACTTAGAAACGTTGTTCCCGTTACCTATCAACAAGGCATGGGCAACGCCAACACATTTGGCTCATATGAAATTCAGATTTCACAGCTCCTTTTCAAGCATCCTGAAATTCTGAACCATCCTGCAATTACATCCTGGGACAATGTATTGAAGCCTATTGACTTCTCATTCTTTGGTATGGACCTTTCAGAAGTTCCTAATCTTAATGCATTTTTAGGTATCTTTATAGGCAGAATTTCGAACATTACCTCAAGCGTTGCACTACTTTGGATTATACCGGTTTTGGCCGGATTCAGTTCCTGGCTCACAACAAAGGTTACAAGTCCCGCTAAACAGGATAAACCTAAAAAGGGTGTTGTTCTTTCAGAAGACGAAAAGGCACAGTCAAAATCAAACCCCACAGCGGACACAATGCGTTCAATGACAATGATTATGCCTCTGTTCTCGGCTTGGTTTGCATTTACCCTGCCCGCAGCAGTTGGCCTTTACTGGATTGTCAGCAACGCAATTCAGATGCTCAATCATTTTCTTGTTACAAAGTATATGACAGATGACATAAGCCCTGAGGAGTTAGAAGGAGAGATTAATAATGTTAAAAAAAGTAGAAAAAACCGCAAAAAGCGTAAATGAAGCAATTGAACTTGCTGCCGCTGATCTTGGCGTTTCAGTTGATGAGGTTGCATATACAGTAATCCGTGAAACAAAGGGTCTTATGAAACTTATCACAGGTGCCGAAGTTGAAATTTCAGCCTGGAAAAAAGCAGATGAGCCAAAGACAGAGCCAAAAAAAG
Organism: Clostridia bacterium; assembly: GCA_017546165.1. Lineage (GTDB taxonomy): Bacteria > Bacillota > Clostridia > Monoglobales > Monoglobaceae > SIG440. The sequence continues at coordinate 6,648 of JAFYXL010000053.1, read as the reverse complement.
CCGTAGCAAAAGCAGAAAAATCGGCTGAGGCAGGAACAGTTGAAAAAACAGTTGAAAAAACAGTTGAAAATAAGCCGGCTAAGGCAAAGAAAGAAGTTGACGAAGACTTTGTTATCCCCAAGTCAGCTGTTGATGATGCAAAATACTTTGTGTCCGAAATCCTTACAAAAATAGGTCTTACATTTGAACTTCATATCAAGCTTGACAAAAATGTTATCAACATCGATGTTTCCGGCGAGAAGATGGGTCTTCTCATTGGCAAACGCGGTGACACAATTGACGCAGTTCAAATGCTTACTGTGCTTTATGTGAACAGAAACAAAAATATGCCTTACGTAAAGGTAAATATTGATACTGAAAATTACCGCACAAAGCGCGAAGCAACTCTTGTAAGGCTGGCCCACGGCCTTGAAAGAAGTGTTCTTAAGGACAAGAAGTCCATTACTCTTGAACCTATGAACGCAAATGAGAGAAGAATTATCCATTCAGCTCTTCAAAACAATCCAAAAATTAAAACTCACAGTATTGGTGAGGAACCTAACCGCAGAATGGTTATCTCCTACAACAGTCCTGATTCAAATGAAAACGAGTAATTTAAAGCCGTCAACACGGATATGTTGGCGGCTATATCTTTTTTTTACATATTCTTATCATCTTTGAGGTAAATATTTGTTACATATTTTCTGAATATTTATGCAAAAACTATTGATTTTCTTGCATAAATATGGTTTAATAAATAATATATTTTGAATAATTATACAGGAGGATTGGTCTATATGGCAAAAACAAAAGTATTTATTGACGGTAGTGTCGGCACAACAGGCCTTAGAATTCACGAAAGATTAAGCAACCGTCCGGACGTAGAGCTCATCACGATTGATGAAGAACATCGCAAGGATTTGATATATAGAAAAGAAGCCATTGAAAGCGCAGATGCCGCTTTCCTTTGTCTTCCGGACTCTGCCTCAATCGAAATTGTAGATGCACTGGGCAACTCTCCTGTAAAAATACTTGATACTTCAACAGCGCACCGCACAAATCCGGATTGGGCTTACGGCTTTCCCGAACTAAGTCAAGCTCACTTTGACAAACTTATGGCATCAAATCGAATCGCCGTTCCCGGCTGTCACGCAAGCGGTTTTTGTGCAATAGTAAAACCTCTTGTGTCCAGCGGCATAATCGCTCCTGACTACCCTATTGTTGCAACATCTGTTACCGGTTACTCAGGTGGGGGCAAAAAGATGATTGCCGAATATGAAAGCGCTGACCGTGACTTTGAATTTTCAAGTCCACGTCAGTATGGTCTTACACAGAAACACAAACATCTGCCCGAGATGAAAGTAGTTTGCGGTCTTGACTTTGAACCTTGCTTTTCACCTATCGTTGCAGACTTTTACAGTGGAATGACCGTATCAATCCCCCTAAACGCAAGACTCCTGACAAAAAAACTCAGTGTAAAAGATATTCACGAAGTCTTCGCTACTTACTACGCAGGCAAAAAACTGGTAACTGTAAAAGACTTTGGTATGGATGGCCTGCTCTCAACCAACAGCAAATCCGGCAAGGATAGTATGGAAATTATAGTCACAGGCAACGATGACCGCATCCTCATTGCCTCTACATTTGATAATCTCGGAAAAGGCGCATCCGGTGCTGCACTTCAGTGTTTTAATCTGATCTCTGGCGCTGACGAATGCGAAGGTCTGGTGCTTTAATATATATTTGAAAGGAATTTTTACAATGATAAAAGAAATACAGGGCGGCATCTGTGCCGCAAAAGGTTTTAAAGCTGCGGGTGTTCACGCAGGAATACGCAAAAATAAGGATAAAAAAGATCTGGCGCTGATTGTTAGTGAGGTGAAGGCTGCAGCTGCTGCCACCTACACACAGAATTTGGTTAAAGGTGCGCCTATTTATGTTACAAAATCAAATATTGCAGATGGTTATGCACAGGCCATAATATGTAACAGCGGCAATGCAAATACCTGCAACGCAAACGGAACAGAAATCGCCGAAGGTATGTGTCAACTTGTAGAGGAGCACACCGGTATTTTAAAAACTGATGTTGTGGTTGCCTCAACCGGTGTAATAGGTCAGCCTCTTGACCTGACACCAATGACAAATGCAATGGCAGACCTTACTTTGGCTTTAAACACAAACGGAAGCAACGATGCAGCAGAAGCAATAATGACTACCGACCTTGCAAAAAAGGAAATTGCTTTTTCCTTTGAAATCGGCGGAAAGACCTGTAAAATCGGCGGTATCGCCAAAGGCTCAGGTATGATCCACCCCAATATGGCAACAATGCTCGTGTTTGTTACAAGTGACGTTGCAATCACTCCCGAGATGCTCAAAACCGCTCTCAGCGCGGATATCCAGGACTCATTCAACATGATATCTGTTGACGGCGACACCTCAACCAATGATATGGTAACTGTTTTGGCAAACGGTATGGGTGAAAATCCTGTTATTGATAAATTGGGTGCAGACTATGATGAATTCTGTAAAGCCCTTTCCGCTGTCACCACCTACCTTTGTCGTCAGATTGCAAAGGATGGTGAAGGTGCATCAAAACTTTTGGAATCAAGAGTAAACGGTGCCAAAGATACAAAAAATGCTAAACTTATTGCAAAAAGTGTTGTTTGCTCATCACTCTTTAAAGCGGCAATGTATGGTGCCGATGCCAACTGGGGAAGAATTCTCTGTGCAATAGGTTATAGCGGTGCTGATTGCGATGTAAACAAGATTTCAGTATCTCTTTCGTCAAAGACCGGCAATATTCTGGTTTGTCAAAATGGCAGCGGCGTTGATTTTGACGAAGACCTGGCAAAGAAAATTCTTAGCGAAGATGAAATTATAATTGATATCATGCTGGGCGATGGCACAGGCTCTGCTGTTGCCTGGGGTTGCGATTTGACATATGACTATGTAAAAATCAACGGGGATTATCGCACCTAATGTCAAAAGACCACTCTACTGACGTTTTAAAAAGGAGATTTAAAAATGGAAAATAAAATTGACGTTCCAATTTCAACACGTGCTGAAATACTTATTGAAGCACTTCCTTACATTCAAGAATATTACAACAAAATTGTTGTTATAAAATACGGCGGCAACGCTATGTTAAACGAAGAACTCAAACAGGCCGTTATGGGGGATATCCTCCTACTTTCACTTATCGGTATCAAGGTAGTCCTTGTTCACGGTGGCGGTCCCGAAATTTCGGAGATGCTTACCAAGGTGGGTGCAAAGACCGAATTTATTGACGGCCTAAGAGTTACAGACAAGGAATCTGTTGACATTGTTCAGATGGTCCTGGCAGGCAAAGTGAATAAGAGTCTTGTAAACCTCATCCACACAATGGGCGGCAAGGCTATGGGTCTTTGCGGAATTGACGGACATATGATTGCTGCAGAAAAGCTAGACGATGTTCACGGCTTTGTTGGTGACATTACCGACATTGACCCAACACCTATCCTTGACGTGCTTAACAACGGCTATATTCCGGTTATCGCAACTGTTGGTTGTGACAATGACGGCAACGTATATAACATAAATGCCGATACTGCCGCTGCTAAAATCGCAGGAGTGCTCAAGGCAGAGAGCCTTATCTCAATGACGGATATCCGTGGTCTTCTTCGTGACAAAGATGATGAATCCACCCTTATCCCTGTTGTAAAAGCAAGCGAAGTACCGGAGCTCGTGGCAGAAGGTGTTATTTCAGGCGGTATGATCCCTAAGATTGATTGCTGCATTGAATCAATCAGACAGGGGGTTGGCAAGGTGTTTATCCTGGACGGCCGCGTTCCTCACGCAATCCTTATAGAAATCCTTACCGACGAAGGTATTGGTACAATGGTGGTTTAGCCACAGAGAGGCGAAAAATATGCAGGAAAAAACTTCAAAAAAACAACGGCTCAACACCATTGTTGAAATTATATCCAATAATGCTGTTGAAACTCAGGGGCAACTCACAAACTTCCTTATTTCAAAAGGCTATGACGTAACTCAGGCAACCGTTTCCCGTGATATAAAGGAGCTTAGACTCATTAAAATCGCCGACAAGGGTGACAAATACAGGTATGCCCTCCCCGGCCGGGAATCAAATGCAGACATACGTCTGCGCTACACAGCAGTACTTACCCACGCAGTAATTACCATTCAGTGTGCGCAAAATCTGGTTGTCGTAAAAACAATCCCGGGCTCTGCTCAAGGTTGCGCAATGGCCATTGAAACTTTGGACTTTGATGGCATTGTAGGCGTGATTGCAGGGGATGATACCCTCTTTATTGCAATGCATAACGAAAAAGAAGCCAAGATTTTCTCTGAAAAACTTATGGCGGTTGTAAATTAAACTATATACACAAAAGAGGCAATACTTATGAACATAAAAGAAACTGATAAACAATACATAATGGGAACATATGGCAGGGTTGATCTGGCTATTGATCACGGGCAGGGCAGCACCTTGTATGACACCGATGGCAAAAAGTACATTGACTTTGGCAGTGGCATTGCCGTAAACACCTTTGGGGCAAGTGACCCGCTCTGGATAGATGCAGTAGTAAGTCAGCTAAACAAAATTCAGCATACATCAAACTACTACTACACAAAGCCCTGTACTGATCTTGCCAAGCTACTTTGCACAAAAACCAAAATGAGCAAGGTTTTCTTCTCAAATTCAGGGGCAGAAGCAAATGAATGCGCAATCAAAGCTGCAAGGAAATACGGTACCGATAAAAACCCTGACAAAAACGTAATTATCACTCTTAAAAACAGTTTTCACGGCAGAACAATAACTACACTTTCCGCTACAGGTCAGGACGTGTTCCACACTAATTTTACGCCTTTTACCGAAGGGTTTGTTTATGTTGAAGCAAACAACATTAATGAGTTAACTGCTGCGATGAATGACAACATCTGCGGAATAATGTTTGAATTAATCCAGGGCGAGGGCGGAGTCCTTCCTATGACAAAAAGCTTTGTCGAAGCGGCAGCAGCTCTTGCAAAGAAATATGATGCTCTTCTTATAATCGACGAGGTTCAGACCGGAAACGGCAGATGCGGGACCCTTTATGCACATCAGCAATTTGATATTACCCCTGACATTTTCACTACTGCGAAAGGTCTTGGCGGCGGTCTTCCCATAGGCGCTACTGTATTTTCAGAAAAACTCAAAGATATACTGCCCCCGGGCAGTCACGGCTCAACTTTTGGAGGCAATCCAATTGCAGCCGCAGGTGCAGTAAACATTCTCAGCCGTATTGACGATAATCTTTTGGCAGAAGTTAAAGATAAATCAAAAATTATTATATCAACTCTTGAAAGTCTTGACGGGGTTGAAAACATTTCAGGTATGGGACTTATGCTTGGAATAAAGACTACAAAACCCGCAAAGGACATTATGCTATATTGCCTTAAAAATGGCTTGCTTGTCCTAACTGCAAAGGACAAAGTAAGACTCCTCCCTCCCCTTAATATCACCAAAGAAGAGCTAAAAGAGGGTCTTGAAATACTGAAAGATGCAATCAAAAACGCATAGAAAGGATGAAATATAATATGAAACACTTACTTAAATTGTCAGACCTGACTACTGAAGAAATAACAAATCTGCTTGATATGGCGGACCAGCTTAAATACGAGAAGAAAAATGGCATCCCCCACAAACACCTGGAAGGAAAATCCCTGGGTATGATTTTTGAAAAATCATCAACAAGAACTCGTGTGTCCTTTGAGGTTGGTATGTATGAACTTGGAGGAAACGCTCTTTTCTTGAGTTCTAATGACCTTCAGATTGGAAGAGGCGAGCCTGTAAAGGATACCGCAAGAGTTCTTTCAAGATTTTTGGACGGTATAATGATAAGAACCTTTGAACAAAAAGAAGTTGAAGATTTGGCAAAATACGGCTCAATCCCCATTATAAACGGACTTACCGATTACTGCCACCCCTGTCAGGTCCTTGCTGACCTTATGACAATCCGTGAGCACAAAGGTACTCTTAAAAACCTTAAGATGTGCTTTGTAGGCGACGGAAACAATATGGCAAATTCGCTGATGGTTGGCTGTATAAAGATGGGTATAGAGTTTGCTATCGCTTGTCCCGAAGGCTATGAACCAGATAGCGAACTTATGAAATGGGCAAGGGAAAACGGAAAATTCACCTGCACAACTTCACTCACTGAGGCAGCAAAAGACGCAGACGTACTTGTTACCGATGTATGGGCATCAATGGGGCAGGAAGGCGAAGCAAATGAAAGAAAAAAGATTTTTGCAGATTATCAGATAAATGCCGAGCTTATGAAGGTGGCAAAATCTGACGCAATGGTTCTCCATTGTCTGCCTGCTCACCGTGGTGAAGAAATCACTGCAGATGTTTTAGAGGCCCATGCAGATGAAATCTTTGATGAGGCTGAAAACAGACTCCACGCACAAAAAGCAGTTCTTGTTGCTCTTATGAAGGATTAAAACATAAACAGCCCACACAATAATATGTGGACTGTCTAACTTAATAAATATCCACCCGCATAGCGGGTGGTTTTTCATTTTCGGGCATAGCCCTAATATTACTGGCAACGCACAAGTGTGTTTTAGATTGGCCTGCCAGCCGTGCAATGATTACTTGCTACCCATAAATGGGTCGCGCGGGTC
>JAFYXL010000052.1 GCA_017546165.1 Clostridia bacterium | reverse complement strand
AGGAGTTTATGAAATAACAGAAAAATGCCTTGCAATCAGTTTCATTTGCTGGCAAGGCATTTTAGCGAAGCACGCGATAGGTTCGCGTATTCGAGCGTTCGTTATTTTATAAAATACGAACAGTTACAATATCCTGAGTTATAAATCGGTGTTTACAGGGGTGCAAGGGGACAGTCAGTCCCCTTGTGAATCAAATAAAAAATATATTTGCATTTTTACAAAATTTTACAAAAAACTGTTGCATTTTTCAGAATAAGTGATATAATAAAGATGCGAGACAATTTAATACTTATCCAAAAAAGGTTGTGTTTTGTATTTTGGCAAAAACGCAGGCTCGTTTTTTCGTAACCTTATTGGGTAAGAAAATTGTCTCGCAAACAAGAGCTGTGCGTTTTTCGGTGCGCGGCTTTGGTCGTGCACTTTTTTATTTACAAAGGAGTAAGGTCTTTATGCCAGATTACAAAAGATTATATCACAAAATGTTTAACAAAGTTACAGACATAATAGAAGAGCTACAGAATTTGCAGCAAGAAGTTGAGGAAGAATACATATCCAATGACACAAATTGCAAAAAGTTTGAACCCAAGACAAAGTTGCGACTTGTTAAGAAAACAGATGAATAGTATTTTTATGATATTAAAAGGGATGTCTCCTATAATCCCTTATGCGAGGTAACTATCATATAAACAAAAAAGAGGGCTACCATTAAGCATCTTCCCACAGGGATAAACCAACTTGAAACTTTGTATTTTGGCACCGCACTGCGGAAAAAGCCTCGCCAAGCCATACAGGATTGGCTGCGTTTTTTACTTGTCCGCCATCCAAAATACTGCGTTCCAAGCTACGGAACGGTTTGGATAAATAAAGAAAAACCTTGCAACACAATGTGTTGCAAGGTTTTTTGATTATATCGTGAAATCCAAATTGATTTCTCCCTATGCGAAGACGCATTTGCTGAGAGCCTTTTAAAATTTAAGTTTATTTAAGCACGTACACTTTAACATTACGTCTGCCAAAACGTATAGCTTCTGCTCTGGTGTTAAAGCAAAGGTCTATACGATTGCCCTTGATTGCGCCGCCTGTATCGGCAGCAACAGCTGTGCCGTAAACATATGAGCCGTCTGAACTTTCAATATAAAGGCGGCTGCCAAGAGGGATAACTCTTGGATCAACAGCAACAATGCCGTAGCCGGCTTTTGCTCCTGTTGCGGTGATACCATAAGCAGGATGTGATGGACTTTTGCCGCAGCTTGATGCGTCATAGGCAGTTGCGTTTACAGTAATAACCTTGCTGTAAGCAAGATTTCCGCTACGTGATGTCTGGACTGTACCCGCAGATGCGATTGTATAGTTGGTTGCCTTTTTAGGACCAACCTCGCGTATCTGAGCAATCGGTTGAGTTTTTACTTCTTCGTTTACCTTTTCGCGCGATACTTCAACCCCGTCTTCGTAAGTGATTTTGTAGGAAACAGTCTTCTCGCCGGGAACACCACGCTGAACGAGCTTTCTTGCACCGCTTGCCAAGGATTTATTTTCACGCTCTTTTGATTCATAAGGGATTTCTTCTTCAACTTTGATAGTCTCTTCTTTAACACGGATAAGTGTGATTTCATCAAAGTCTGAAACCTTTTCGTCATAGCCGGGTGTGATTTTGTCAGTTTTCTTTGGGTTATAACCAAGCTCTGTCAAAACCTCGCCTGCTGTGCGTTGTGTTGCGACAAGGTTACGTGTTTCACCTTTTTCGGTAACGGTTACGTTAAAAGCTCTGTATATTTCAATTTTCATACCATCCCTGAGCTTTGCATTTGCGCTTGTACCCAGCTTATCGCGAGATCCAAGAACAATGTTTTCGCTTTCAAGGACTTCTCCAACATATCGTTTAAAAGTAGTAAGTTCTTTAGCTGAACCGTCCCCATCGATAATTACAATCTGTTTTGCACAGATGCACACGCTGCAGATAGCTATCACCAAAGTGAGAACTGCTGCTGCAGATATAAGGACGATTTTTTTGGCTGATGAGGATATGTTAAGCATTCTATCCTTCAGACCATTTATCATCGAATCACCTCTGAAATATTAAAATTTTTACGGCTATTTCGCCGGTAAATATGACGCAATGAGCGTCAAACGACCTTAATTATAACCGAATTTTTACCAAAAAGTCAAGTTGGATTATTTTGAATTAAACAGATTTACTCCCTTTCAGTTTAGAAAAATCAAGTTTAAATTTTGAAAGAACTTTGAAATGCTTTTGTTTTCTCTCGAATACTCCTGTTTGCTCAAATTTTATGGTTGATTTTTACATTTTTTACCATATAGGGGGTCTTGAATTTGCACCCATAATTTGATATACTGATGACAAAGTATAACTTAAGTTTAAAGTTTGTTAATAAAAACTTAATAATATAATGATATTATATTAAGGAAAGGTAAATTTTATGAACAATGTTATCGTATATCCCTATGAACGGATAGATGATTTGCAAACCCCCAGTGGTTATCGTATTATTCAAAACCCGGATTGGTTTTGCTTTGGGGTTGATGCGGTGTTGCTTGCAGATTTTGCGGCGAGGACAATTAAACCCAAAAGCTGTGTCCTGGATATGTGCACAGGGAATGGCATAATCCCTATTTTGCTTGCTGAAAAGACAACTGCTTCATTTGTTGACGGAATCGAAGTACAGAAGTCTGTTGCTGATATGGCAAAGAGGAGCATATTGCTTAATGATATTTGGGACAGAGTTAAAATTACCTGTGGGGACTTAAAGGATTCTCACGATATTTTTGGCAAGGCTCAATTTGATGCTGTCACCTGCAATCCGCCGTACAAAGAGAATTTTGGAGGGCTTAAGAATTCCACCGACGTGGTTACAATTGCAAGGCACGAAATACTGTGTAATCTTGAGGATATAATCGAAAGCGCTGAAAAGGTGTTAAAACCCAGCGGTAAGCTTTATCTGATTCACCGGCCTGAAAGATTGGCGGACATCCTTTGCCTTATGCGAAAGTATAGGATAGAGCCAAAGCGTTTGCGTTTTGTCCACCCGTCGCAGTCAAAGGTGGCTACTATGATTATGGTAGAGGGGGCAAAACACGGCAAAGCGAAGCTGTTTTTAGATCCACCCCTTTATGTGCATAATGAGGATGGAAGTTACACAGATGAGATAAACAAAATATACGGCAGAAAAGAATTGAAAGAGGGAGAATATATTGAATAAATTTGGAAAGCTTTACCTTTGCCCTACCCCTATCGGGAACTTGGGGGATATGACCTTCCGCACGCTTGAAACTTTGAAGGCGGTTGACCTTATTGCGGCGGAGGATACCCGAAACACGCTGAAATTACTTAATCACTTTGATATAGATGTTCCGATGACCTCTTATTATGAGCACAACAAAGCTCAAAAGGGCGGAGTTTTAATGGAAAGGCTGAAAAATGGTGCAAATATAGCACTTGTATCGGATGCCGGTATGCCCGCAATTTCAGACCCGGGTGAGGATTTGGTCAGACTTTGCATACAGGAAGGGGTGGAGGTTGTTCCACTTCCGGGGCCCTCTGCATTTACTACTGCCCTGGTTGCCTCCGGTATGCCTACGGGCAGATTCTCCTTTGAGGGTTTTTTGACTACCAACAAGAGAAATCGGAAAAATCACCTTAATGAAGTGAAGGATGACACCAGAACACTTATATTTTATGAGGCTCCACACAAACTCATATATACTCTTGAGGATATGCTTGAGGTTTTGGGAGATAGGGAGATTGTGCTTGCCAGAGAGTTAACAAAAAAGTTTGAAGAGTTTTACAGAACCACCATTTCCGAGGCCATAGACCACTACAGTAGTACACCTCCAAAGGGTGAGTTTGTACTTATTATAAAAGGAGCAGACCCTGAGCGGATAGAAGAGGAGCGAAAGGCAACCTTGCCTACACCTGAGGAAATGCTTAAAGAACTGTCAGGCAGTATGCGTGGCAAGGAGCTGACTAATTATGTGGCTGAAAAACTTGACCTTCCCAAACGTGAAGTATATGATATTTACTTAAAAATCAAGAATGACCTTTAAAAAGTGTGCCGATTTTTTGGCAGAAAGGACCGGTGAATAGTTATGGATAGCTCAAAAACCAAGATTTTGATTGTAGATGACGAGAAAAATATATGTGAAATTATACGTCTTTATGTTGAAAAAGAGGGTTTCAGCACAATATGTGCATATGATGGCGATGAGGCTGTAAGAAACTTTAAAGAGGAAAAACCTGACATAGTTCTGCTGGATATTATGCTGCCTAAAAAGGATGGCTGGCAGGTATGCCGTGAAATACGCGGAGTTTCCAATGCCCCCATAATTATGCTGACTGCCAAAGGTGAACTTTTTGACAAGGTGTTGGGTCTTGAACTTGGTGCGGATGACTATGTTGTAAAGCCCTTCGAACCAAAGGAATTGGTGGCCAGGATAAAGGCGGTTCTTCGCAGATGCGAATATAATCCGGACCAGAGCGAGTCTAAAGAAGGGGTACTTAAGTTTAATGGACTTACAATCAACCGTGAAACATATGAAGTGTATCTTGGCGAGGAGCGGCTTGAACTGCCGCCAAAGGAATTTGAACTTTTGTATTTTTTGGCACAGAATGTTAACAGGGTGTTTACCCGTGATCAATTGCTGAACGAGATATGGGGTTACGAATTTTTTGGAGATTCAAGAACGGTTGATGTGCATATAAAAAGAATTCGCGAGAAAATTGAAAGAGAGGGCAAAGAACAGGGCTGGCAACTTAAAACTGTTTGGGGTGTTGGTTACAAATTTGAACTTTCGTCACAGGTATAAAAAAGGAGTAAACTTATGAAAAAAGTGGGGAAAAGCATTTTTTTGAAAATTTTTTCAATAAATCTTATTACCATTATTGTAAGCTTTTTGGTCCTTGCTGTAATGCAGTCAGTTCTTATTTCCCAGTTTGTATATAGAGAAAAGATAAACGGCCTTAAAGATAACGCAAAGACGATTGCAGAATTTATTGAAGGTGGTGCAGCTGCAGAACCGCTTAAAAACTTTCTCTATGGTTTTTCGCGCAGTACAAAAACAAACATTCTTATTGTAGATGCAAATGGGGACATTTTGCTTTCGTCAACACAGGACGGCATCTACAATCAAAACACGGTAAGAATTGACGAGAAGTACCGAGAGGATGTAATGTCAAATTGTGAACATATCACCAAAGGAACTTTAGGAAGCGTCTATCGCACAGATATGTTTACCTTGCAAGTGCCTGTTGTGGCAAGGTCCCAAAATGCAGTTATAGGTGCAATTTACATCAGTATTCCTGTGCCGGAAATGGCCAGGGCCCAGACCCAGCTTTACAAAATTCTTGCACTTTCACTTTGCCTGGTGGTGCTGATATCATTTGCTCTGTCTTTTGCCTTGTCCCGCAGGATTTCAAAGCCAATTAAAAAAATAGGCAGAACTGCAAAGCAGTTTGCTCAGGGCGATTTTTCAAGCCGGGTTGTGCTTGACGGAAAGACGGATAATATAATTGAGATAAACGAGCTTACCCAGACTTTTAATGATATGGCATACAGCCTTGAAAAATCCGATGATATACGCAGCAATTTTTTGTCTGATGTAGCACACGAGTTAAGAACACCAATGACCACCATATCAGGATTTGTGGAAGGAATCTTAGATGATGCAATCCCCAAAGATCGTCAAAAGGATTACTTGGTGATTGTCAGGGACGAGGTGACAAGGCTTTCGGGGCTGGTTAATTCATTCCTTGACCTTACAAGGCTGCAAACAGGGAATCAAAGTCTTGAAATCACCAACTTTGATATAAATGAAACAATCCGACGCACTTTGGTAGGATTTGAAAATAAGATTGAAGAAAAGAATATATCTGTAAATCTCAATATGGAAGATGGCCAGTCAATTGTAAAAGCCGATATGAATTTGATCAGACAAGTTTTGACAAATCTGATTGAAAATGCCATTAAATTTACAGATAATGGCGGAAAGATAAAAATTGATGTAAAGGTTTTCAAACACGAGACAGAGATTTCAGTTTACAACACGGGATGCGGAATTTCCGAAGAAGATATAAAAATGATTTTTGAGAGGTTTTACAAAGCGGACAAATCGCGCTCGCAAAACCGCGAAGGCACAGGTATTGGTCTTTATATAGTAAAGGATATATTAAATCGGCACGGAAAAAATATCACAGTTGAAAGCGTGGAGGGCCAATTTGCCAAATTTTCCTTTATACTTGAAAGAGGGAAAAATTAATTTATCAAATTTTTTCTATTTATTCATATTTATTTAACAAATAGATGGTATATTAAGTGTACAGAATAAATTTGAAAGGGTGTTAGCTATGAATGAGTTTGAAAGAAATTTTTTCGATAATAGTGAAAATGATGAAGTTTTGAACCAGGAATTTGAAGCTAATCCTGGTGATATGGAACTCGGGGAAAGAGCTTGCGAGCCATCATATATATGGAATAGTGATGATTTTGAGAAAAAAACTTCTTCCTGCACATCAATTGACAAGGTGCAACCCAATTTTGATAAAAAAGTTAAATTCAGTAAGAATATGAAAAGATATATTGCCATAGCTACGGCACTGGCGGTTGTCAATCTGGTGGCTCTTGGCGGAATTTTTGCAGTAGGGTACGGAGTGGGCGCAGGAAAGCTTGGCGGAGAAGGCAAGAAAAACGTAATTGCAAATCTTCACCAAAATGACGGAAGCACAGCCGGTCTGATCCAAACGGTGAATAAAGGTGAGGAACTTTCAACCGTAGATATATCCAAAAAGGTAGGCCCTGCAGTGGTGGGTATCACAAGTACAGTAAACAATATTATGAACATTTTTGGTGGAACTACAACATCTGAGGGCACGGGTTCGGGGATCATTATCAGCTCTGATGGATACATTATTACCAACAACCATGTGATTGAAGGAGCTTCTTTGGTTAACGTTACTCTCAACACCGGTTCTGAATATGAGGCAAAGGTCATAGGCAGCGATTCAAAAACCGACCTTGCTGTTATAAAAATCAAACCTGATGAAACATTGACCGTTGCAGAGCTTGGGGATTCATCACAAATTCAGGTAGGTGAGAGGGCAATTGCAATAGGAAACCCTTTGGGCATGGAGTTCTTCGGTAGCACCACACAGGGTATAATCAGTGCCATAAACCGAACAATAAATGTGGATAACAGAACGATGAGTGTTATACAGACGGATGCGGCAATCAATGAAGGCAATTCTGGAGGTGCTCTTGTTAATGCCTACGGTCAGGTTATAGGCATCAATACGGTAAAAATTGCATCTTCTTCAGTTGAAGGTATGGGATTTGCAATCCCTATATCGGAGGCAAAGCCTATTGTTGAGGACTTAATAAACTATGGTTATGTAAAGGGAAGACCTGTGCTTGGTATTTCTGCCCGTGATGTAACCCGTGATATGGCACAGCGTCAGGGTTGGCCAATGGGTGTTCAGGTAATGTCAACCCAAGTAGGCAGCGGCGCTGAAATAGCAGGCCTTGAACAGGGAGATATAATCTTTAAGGCTGATGGCAAAGATGTCAAGAACTTTGACGATTTGAGCAAAATCAAGGACGCACACAAACCGGGTGAGGTTATAAAGCTTGAAGTTTATAAGTATGAAACAGGTCTTAATAAGACCATATCCGTTAAGCTTACAGAGGAGCGACCGGATTAAGTGAGAATTCAACAAAAAAGAACCCCCTTGCAGTATATATGCTGCAAGGGGGTTTGTGCTTTAAAGGCTGAAATGCTTTGCACGGGATTTCTCTATTCTCCCAAAAGCGCCCACTCTTCAAAGTACTCTTCAAGATTTTGACGAAGAGTGTCGGTCATATTGCACTTTTCGGCCATAAGTTTGTAATCTGTGAATACTTCTTCACGGGCCATTTCCTCTTCCAGGACGGCAATTTGGGCTTCGGTTTCTTCGATTAGTTTTTCAAGCTCCCTTATGCGATTTTTTCGCTGAGCATCCGCACGGCGTTGCTCTTTTGAACGAAACCCACCCGATGAGTCAGATTTTTTATTGCTTTGAGCCTTTTCAAAAGCCAGTCTGGATTGTTCCTCAGCCTGAAGTTTTGCCCGTTTTTCCAAGACTTCACGGTAATAATCGTAGTTGCCTGAATAAACTTCCGCACCGTTCTTGGTGATTTCAACAATTTTGTCAGGCACTTTGTTAAGAAGATAACGGTCATGGGATACAAAAATAATTGTGCCCCCGAATTCCGACATTGCGGCCTCAAGAATTTCCTTTGATACAAGGTCAAGATGGTTTGTAGGTTCGTCAAGTATAAGGACATTGGATTTTTCAAGCATAATGATGCAAAAAGCAAGTTTTGCACGTTCGCCACCGCTAATGACATTTACCGGTTTATATACATCGTCCTGAGTGAGCAAAACGTTGCCCAATACCTTGCGGATTTCGGTTTCGGGAATGTGGGGAAATCTGTCCCAAAGTTCATCAAGTGCAATTTTGTCCTGATTAAGATTAAGATTTTCCTGTTCGTAATAACTGATTGTTACGTTTTTACCCCATTCAAAACTGCCATTACCTTTTGGAATAAGACCCTGAATAATTTTTAAAAAGGAGGATTTACCGATTCCGTTTTCGCCGATAACTGCAATCTTTTCTCCACGCTTGATGTCAAGGTTGATATTTTGGCAAATAGTTACAGGTGGCTCGCCAACCACGATTTCAAGGTCATTTGTTTTAAGGACGTCTTTATATGGGTCTTTGGTATGCTCAAAGTGAAGTTTCATAGTTTTGAGGTCGCCATCGGGCTTTTCCAGAATATCCATTGACTCAAGTGCCTTAAGTCTTGATTTTGCGCTGTTTGATGTGGAGGCGCGTGCCATATTTTTGTCAATATACTCTTGCATTTTGGCAATTTCAACCTGTTGCATCTCATACTCTTTTTGCTCTCTTGCACGACGTTCTGCTTTTTGGGTCAGGTATTTTGAGTAGTTACCGGGGTACGAGTAAAGTCTGCCTCGTTCAACCTCGTATATATGGGTAACTATTTTGTCAAGGAAGTAGCGGTCATGGGATACTGCCAAAATGGCCCCGTTGTATGATGCCAGGTATTCCTCAAGCCATCTGAGGGTCTTAAAGTCAAGATGGTTTGTAGGCTCGTCCAGGATAAGCAACTCGGGCTCTTCAAGCAGGAGCTTTGCCATTGCAAGACGGGTCTTTTCGCCACCACTAAGGGCCGAAATAATGGTATCCATATCTTTGTCGCCAAAACCCATACCATTTAAAATAGTTTTAATTTTAACATCAATATTATATCCGTCACGGCTGTCAAAAAAAGCCTGTTTGTGAGCATAACGTGCTGAAATCTGACGATACTCGGCGGAATTATGGTCCGTGATTTGGGCCATTTCAAGTTCTAACTTTCGCATATCAGCTTCGGCGGTCAGCACATCGGCAAAGACCTTGCGCATTTCAGTAATGATTGAGCAGTCCCGCTCAAGACCGTTGTTTTGAGCAAGATATCCAAAGGTCAGATTTGGCTTTTTTACAAGGTCGCCGGACTCAAAACTGAGTTCATCTGTGATGATTTTGAGGAGTGTTGATTTGCCGGCACCGTTGATGCCGATAAGTCCATAACGGCCTTTTTCGTCAATTGTCATCCTGACGTCACGGAGGACTACCTCCTCGCCAAAACTTTTGTTTATATTTGTAGCGGTTATAAGCATAATTACCTCGTTATTTTTTCAATATGGATTTGTGCTTCCCCGGGGCAAAACTTACGGATTACAAGCACACCAATGCACACAAAAATTAATGCAAGAGAAAAAGAAAGCCATTCATTTCCCCAAAGCGAACCCAAAATTCCGCCAAGGATAAGGAGGAGGGTAAGGGAAACGTAGCCTATAGCTGTATTTTTAAGAAAAACTGCATCGTCAGACAAAAGCTTTACACAATCCCCTGTCTTAAGTCCCTCGACCACAGGGAGGGTGACAGTCATTTCACAATTCTGACAAAGCCCGCAGGCTGCACAGTTTTCGCCGCAGGCGGAGTCGCGGATTATATTTATTTTAGCCATATTGTTGTGGATTTCAACAACTGTACCTAGCTTTTCCATAGTTTAAAGTCCTTTTTTTGATTTAGCCAGTTGGAGCATTTCTTCAGCACTTTTGCGGGTCAGGTCGGTGACGGTTACACCGCCGATAATACGGGCAAGTTCATCAATCCGACTCTTTTCGTCCAAAAGGGTAACAGAGGTGGAAGTTCTTTCGTTATCAGAGTCTTTCTCGATAAGGAAGTGATGGTCTGCCATCCCTGCAATTTGCGCCAGATGTGTGATTGAAAAGATTTGTCGGGTCTTGGCAAGACCGCAGATTTTTTCAGCAATCTTTTGTGCCGCTCTGCCGCTGACCCCTGTGTCAATTTCATCAAAAATCATAGTATCTGCACCGTCGGCAGCGGACAAAACTGACTTTATGGCAAGCATAATACGTGACAGTTCACCACCCGAGGCGATTTTTGCCATAGGTTTTAGCCCTTCGCCCGGGTTGGTAGAAATAAGAAATTCAGCATTATCCTTGCCGGTATCTGTATATATAATATTCTCATCATCTTTGGATGAGGAAAGGTCAATTGCAAATTTTACTTTTGGCATATCAAGAGCAGACAACTCCTCTGCAATCCGGATTTCCAAATCATTTGCCACTTCATGACGCATTTTTGAAAGGCTTTCAGCCATAACGGCAACTTTTGCCATTTTTTCGCTGTACTGCGCCTTTAAAAAGTCAAGCCGTTCATCGCTCTTTTCGATAGATTCAGCATCCAGCTCGGCTTTGTCGGCAAATGCAATGATTTCCTCAATGGTATTGCCGTATTTACGTTTCAGATTATTTATCAGGTCAAGTCTGCTTTCAATCCTGTCAAGCTCCGCCATACTGAAATCAGTTTTTGAAAGGCAACTGTTTATATCAGCAGCGATATCCTCGGTTTCAGCAATAACATTTGCCAGCCTTTCATAGCTTTCTGTAAGTTTATTATCAAAACGGCATATATCGGACAAAGCGCGTTCTGCCGTCTTAAGCAAGTCAAAAGCGGCACCCGATTCATTGCCGTAAAGGGCTCCATAGGCCGTTCCTGCCCCTTGGATGATGTTTTCCATATTACACAGTCGCTCACGACTCTCGATTAATTCATCATCTTCACCTGCTTTAAGGTTTGCTGTACGAATCTCGTTAATCTGGAATTTCAGCATATCAAAGCGACGATTTTTTTCTTCTTCGTCTATACTTAGAGAATTGATTTCCTTAAGCAGTGATTTCATTTCAGAATATTCCTTGCGATAAGTTTCAAGCTCACCGGCAAGACTTCCGTATTCGTCAAGATATTTAAGGTGATTTTTAGGGCTCAGCAATGACTGGTTGTCGCTTTGACCGTGAATGTCCATAAGGAGCGGAGCTATCTCGCGGATGATTGCAACAGGAACAATACCACCATTGATACGGCATACGCTTTTGCCGTCTGTTCCCAGCTTTCGGCTTATAGTTATCAGATCATCCTCAACCTCAATACCCAAATTGCGGAAAGCTTCACAAATGGCTTGGTTGTTGGTCTCAAAGCACAGGCTTACAAGGGAAAAGTCGCATCCAGAGCGGATTATATCACGGTTGGCACGGCTGCCCAATGCCAGATTTATAGAGTCAATAAGTATGGACTTGCCGGCACCTGTTTCACCGGTAAGGACGTTAAAGCCCTCACCGAATTCGATGCGGACTTCGTCAATTACTGCAACATTTTTTATATGTAGTTCTTTAAGCATCAGGTATCACCTGCCCTTTGAAGTTTAGTCTGAAAGTTTTTCACGGATAACGTCAAAATAGTTGTGTGAATCCAATATAGCCAAAGGCGCACGTTTTGTGGCCCTTAAAATTTCTATATAATCTCCGTCTGCCAAATCTCCTGCAAAAATCCCATCAGCCTTTAATGTTGCATCGTTGTGATAGCTTGGGTCAAACTTAAGGCGTACCGATGAACCGGGTGGAATCACAATGCAGCGCGATTTAAGTGTGTGCGGACAGATAGGTGTCAGAATCATACAGTCAAGTGACTGGTGAACAATAGGCCCTCCACAGGAAAGGGAGTAGGCGGTGGAACCCGTTGAAGTTGAAACAATTACACCATCTGCAAGATAGCGGTTTGCAACAGTGCCGTCAACCTCAACCTCAAGAGAAAGCATTTTTCCACCGTTGCCACGGAAGATAATGTCATTGAGCGCCAAAACGGTATTTGATACCTTCCCGTTTTTAAAAATTCTGGCTTCAAGCATCATAAAATGATTTATCTCAAAGTCGGAATTTGCTATTTTGTCAAAAAAGCTGCTATCGTCCTTTTCTGCCTGGGTTAAAAAACCCAGATGCCCCAGATTGATGCCGATAACGGGAGTATCAGCCTCTGCAGCGTCACTTATTACTTTAAGGATTGTTCCGTCACCCCCCAAAACAACAACAAGATCTACGGAATTTATCATTTCCTTGTGGGGAAGGAAAGTAACATCCAGATGCGAGAGCAATGGTTTGTAGGCTTCATCTACAAATACATTTATTCCACGGGAAATAAGCTCTGCAGCTGTGTGCTTTGCAGCAACCAACTCAGGGTCACGTTCCAGATTTACAAAAATTCCTATATTTTGCACAAAAATCAAGCCTCCTTCAGGGAGTTAAATTGCATTATTATGTGAGGATTCTACCAAGGCTGCAACATCAAAGTCACGGCTTTCCTCGTTAGATTTTTTTATATACATAAGGTATTCAATATTACCCTCGGGCCCACGAACGGGGGAAAAATCAAGTCCCTGAACCGAAAAGCCCATTTCTTTGGTAAAGAACAGGACGTTTTCAATAACCTCTATATGTGTTGATTTTTCACGCACAACACCTTTTTTGCCCACCTTTTCACGGCCTGCTTCAAACTGAGGCTTAATAAGGCAGACCCCTTCGCCGCCGTCTTTTAAAACTGAGTATGCCACGGGCAGTACCAACTTCAGCGAGATGAAAGAAACATCAACGGAAAAGAAGTCGGGAACTTCATCAAGATTATCAGATTCCAGATAACGGATATTGGTGCGTTCCATATTGATTACACGAGGGTCCTGGCGGAGTTTCCAGGCAAGCTGGCCATAGCCTACGTCAATAGAGTAAACCTTTGATGCACCGTTTTGAAGCATACAATCAGTAAACCCTCCAGTTGATGCGCCGATGTCCATACATACTTTTTCGGCAAGAATTACGGGGAAAACCGACATAGCCTTTTCAAGCTTAAGTCCGCCACGGCTCACATATTTTGCAGTTTTGCCACGGACTTCGATTTTTTCAGTACCCTTGAGTGTTTCTCCCGCCTTCATCGCCTTTTGATTGTCAATGTAAACATCCCCTGCCATAATCATTGCCTGTGCCGCACTGCGTGATGGGGCAAGGCCTTCTTCGGTAAGGTAAACGTCCAGTCGTATTTTAGCCAATTTAAATCCTCCAGATGAGGTAATGTTAGTTTTAATTACCATTCAAAATTTTTTTAATTCTATCGGCAATAGATTTGCCGTCTATACCTGCAAACTTCTTTTGCTCATTGGTTGTTCCCTGTTCAAGGGGCATATCAGGAAATGCAAACTTCAATATCTTTCCGTCATACAATTCGCTGACAACAGATGCAAGTCCGCCTATGCCCACATTGTCTTCTATTGTGGCAACAAGCTTGCAATCCTTGGCAAGGTCAAGGAAAAGTTCTTCGTCAAAAGGTTTCAAAAATCTTGCGTTCATTACTGTTGCAGATATACATTCTTTTTCAAGCAATTCGGCTGCGACCAATGAGTCCTGCACGGATGAACCGATTGCAACAAGCAAGATGTCAGTGCCCTTTTTTAAGATTGTGCCTTTGCCAAATTTAACAGGACCAAGAAAAGCAACATCATTGGAAGCGCAGCCTTTGGGGTATCTGATTGCCACGGGCCCTGTGCATTCATTAATGGCAAAAGCAAGCATATTGTCAAGTTCCTCTCCGCAGGCCGGAGCTAAAACTGTCATATTGGGAATGTGGGAGAGGTAAGAAAGGTCATAAATACCCTGGTGAGTTTCCCCATCATTACCTGATGCTCCCGCACGGTCAATTGAAAATATTGTGTGAAGGTTTTGCAACGCCACATCGTGAAGCAACTGGTCATAACCTCTTTGCAAAAAGGTGGAATATACAGCAAAAATCGGAATAAAATCCATCTTTGCCAATGCCGCCGAAAACGTAACAGCGTGCTGCTCAGCAATGCCTACGTCAAAAAAACGGTTGGGGAACTTTTTAGCAAATTCCAAAAGCCCTGTGCCTTGAGGCATTGCGGCTGTTATGCAGACAATTTTGTCGTTTTTTTCTGCCAGGTTCACAATTTTGTCGCTGAAAACCTTTGAATATGAAATGCAGTTTGTGGACTCTGCAAGACCGGTATCCGGGTCAAAAGCTGAAACTCCGTGGAAGGTAGCAGGGTCATTTTCAGAGGGAGCGTATCCCTTGCCCTTTTGGGTAATTACGTGAATTATAACAGGACGATTGAGGGTTTTGGCATATTCCAAAACGGTGACAACATCCTTTATATCGTGACCGTTAATGGGACCCAGATACTCAAGACCCATATTTTCAAAAAGTTTTTTCTGAAGCAGAACTTTTTTGAGAAGACGCTTACTTCTATGGGCAAGATTTCCGAAAAAATCTCCCACAAATGGCAGGTAGTTCAAAGCATCTTTAATCTTCACTTTAAGGCTGATATAGCGGGCATCAACGCGCATTTTGTCAAGGTGTTTTGAAAGTCCGCCTACATTTTCAGCAATAGACATACCATTGTCGTTAAGAATTACAATGAGGGGAGTTTTGCTGCTACCCGAATGGTTTAGAGCTTCGTATGCCATCCCGCCTGTAAGAGCACCATCGCCAATAACCGCAACTGCACGTGCGTCACTGTGGTTAAGTTCAAAGGCTTTTGCAAAACCCAGGGCTGCAGAGACAGAGGTGGAACTGTGACCTGTATTAAAGGCATCTGTGGATGACTCCTCGGTTTTGGGGAAACCACTGAGTCCGCCTTTTTGACGAAGTGTGTTAAACCTGTCACGCCTACCTGTCAGAATTTTGTGGGTGTACGACTGATGCCCCACATCCCACACAATTTTATCCCGTTCAAAATCAAAAACCTTGTGCAGGGCAAGGGTAAGCTCAACAGTGCCTAAGTTTGATGATAGATGGCCGCCGCATTTTGAAACATTTTCTATCAAGAATTTCCGTATATCCAAGGCCAAAGCCTTAAGCTCGGTAATATTTAATTTTTTCACATCATCAGATGAATTTATCTTGCTTAGTATTTCACTCATAGAACACCATAATATCTGAAGTTTTTCAAGAACTCAGATTGATAAAATATTTAGGATACTCCTAAGAGTAAGTATATCATATACTAAAAAAAACTGCAAGTTTTTTCATTGAGATAAAAAAGAAAACCTCCCAAAGAAAACGGGAGGTTTTATAGAGAAATCTCAGTTGTTTTTGTAACCGTCAATTATTTTTTTCATTGTCTCTTTTGCAGGGCCGCCGGTAATTTTGCGCATATTTACGCAAGTATCAAGTGAGATTGCATCATAGACATCTTGCGCAAAAATATCAGAGAAGTTTTTAAATTCTTCCATTGAGAGGGCATCAATTACGGTGTCGTTGTCAAGACAGTATGCAACCATACGACCTACAACTGCGTGGGCATCGCGGAAAGGCAATCCCTTTTTTACCAGGTAGTCGGCAACATCTGTTGCGTTGGTAAAGCCACCCTTTGCACCCTGCAACATTTTATCCTTGCGGAGTTTCATTGTTGAGAGCATACCGGCGAATACGGGAAGACACATTTTGACTGTGTCAACTGCGTCAAAAATCTGTTCCTTGTCTTCCTGCATATCCTTGTTGTAGGCAAGGGGCAGGCCCTTCATCATAGTGAGAAGTCCCATCAAATCCCCAAATACACGGCCGCTTTTGCCGCGGGCAAGTTCTGCAACATCGGGGTTTTTCTTCTGTGGCATAATGCTGGAACCTGTGCTGTAAGCATCGTCCAAATCTACAAAACCAAACTCATTTGAGCTCCAAAGTATAATTTCTTCTGAAAAACGGCTCAGGTGAACCATAATCATTGAAAGGACAAAGGCAAGTTCGCAGACAAAGTCACGGTCAGATACACCGTCGATGCTGTTTTTTGTAATATCGTCAAAATCAAGTTCATTTGCCACGAATTCACGGTCAAGGGGATAGGTAGTTCCCGCAAGAGCGCCGCTTCCAAGGGGCATAATGTTCATACGTTTTTTCCAATCGTTTAGACGTGAAAGGTCACGGGAAAACATTTCGTAATATGCCATAACGTGGTGTGCAAATGTGATAGGCTGCGCCTTTTGCAGATGGGTATAGCCAGGCATAATGGTGTCAAGATTCTCATCAGCCAAGGTGAGAATAGTTTTGAGCAAGCCCTTTAACATTTCAGCAAGTTCCTCTGATTCATCACGAAGATAAAGGCGACAGTCAAGGGCAACCTGGTCGTTACGGCTTCTGCCTGTATGAAGGCGCTTGCCAACATCACCGATACGTGAAATAAGGATGGTTTCAATATTCATATGGATATCTTCGGCATCAATGGTAAACTCCACTTTGCCGCCTTCGATATCTGTGAGAATTTCCCCAAGGGTTTTTACGATTAAGTCGGAGTCTGCCTGTGATATAATTCCCTGTTTGCCAAGCATTTTTGCGTGGGCTTGACTGCCACGGATGTCCTGTGCGTACATACGTGCATCAAAACGAATTGATGAGTTAAAGTCGTCAACGGATTTGTCTGTAGATTTACTGAATCTTCCGCCCCAAAGTTTCATAATTATTTTCTCCTAAACTTATAAATAAAAGAAACTCAGGGGTATCGGTGATACCCCTGGCTGTCTTTAAGAATTATTTATTGTTGTTCTTATCATTCATCATTGCTCTTACCTTGAGTGGAAGACCAAAGAGATTGATAAAGCCTTCAGCATCCTTGTGACTGTAGAGTTCCTTGCTGTCGCCGAAACTTGCGATTTCCTCATTGTAGAGTGAGTATGGTGATTTTGCACCTGCAGGTGTGCAGCTACCTTTGTAAAGCTTAAGACGAACTGTACCTGTAACGGTTTTGTCCATCTCGTCATACATAGCTGACATTGCCTCACGAAGAGGAGTAAACCATTTGCCGTCATATACAAGCTGTGAGAACTGAGTCTGGCTCATTCTCTTGAAAGCCTGGGTGTCACGGTCAAGGCAGAGATACTCAAGTTCCTGAATAGCAGTGTAAAGGATTGTGCCACCGGGAGTTTCATAAACTCCACGTGATTTCATACCAACCAATCTGTCTTCGCAGATGTCTGCAATACCAACACCGTTTTTGCCGCCAAGCTCATTAAGCTTTTCAACCAATTCTCTTGGAGAGAGCTTCTCGCCGTCAACGGAAACAGGAACACCGGCCTCAAATTCGATTTCAACGTAAGTTGGCTCGTCAGGAGCATTTTCGGGTGAAACGCTGAGCTTTAAGAGGTTATCAAGCTGCGGCTCATTCCAAGGATCTTCAAGGTCCATACCTTCATGGCTGATGTGCCAGATGTTTCTGTCTCTTGAATAAAGGTCCTTCTTTGTCATAGGGAGCTCGATTCCGTGAGCTTCAGCATAGTCAACAGCGTCCTCACGTGACTTGATGTCCCAGATTCTCCAAGGAGCGATAATTTTAAGCTCAGGCGCAAGAGCTTTGATTGTAAGCTCAAAACGAACCTGATCGTTACCCTTACCTGTTGCGCCGTGGCAGATTGCAACTGCGCCCTCTTTCTTAGCAATTTCAACCAATCTTTTTGCAATGATTGGACGTGCGTGTGATGTGCCGAGAAGATATTTGCCCTCGTACATAGCGCCTGATTTAACTGTTGGGAATATGTAATCACGAACATATTCTTCTCTTAAATCTTCTATATAAAGCTTTGAAGCGCCACTCTTAAGAGCACGTTCTTCAAGACCTTCAGTTTCCTTTCCCTGGCCCACGTCACCGCAAACAGCGATAACTTCGTAGCCATAATTTTCAATCAGCCAGTTAATGATAATTGATGTATCAAGACCGCCTGAGTATGCAAGAACAACTTTCTCTTTTGCCATTGGTAAAACCTCCTGAAAATAGGCATTTATACTTTAAAAAATGCTTGTTTTATTTAACTTTTTATATTATAATATCTTTATTGGAAAAATGCAACCCTTTTTTTAAAGTTATTGCATTTTTATGCAAAAAAATGAATTTTTATGCAATTTTAACATTTGATATGTATAAAATGCGAAAGGAAAGACATATGAGAATACTTGGAGTTGACCCGGGATACGCGATTGTGGGCGTGGGTACAATAGATTATGAGGGAAATCATTTCAACGTTGTGGACTATGGCGCAATCACCACCCAGGCGGGGGAGGATATGTTTGACCGTTTGAAGGCGATTTATGATGAAATGACAAAACTTATCGAGTACTTAAAACCTGATGCAATGGCAATAGAAGAATTGTTCTTCCAAAACAATCAAAAGACGGCTATTAATGTTGCCCAGGCTCGGGGTGTTCTTATTTTGGCTGCAAAAAATTACAACATTCCGGTATTTGAATATACACCCCTGCAGGTGAAACAGGCAGTTGTGGGTTATGGCAAAGCCGAAAAGAAACAGGTTCAGCAAATGACAAAGGCGATCCTGAACTTAAGCGAGGTGCCAAAGCCTGACGATACGGCAGATGCACTTGCAATTGCGGTATGTCACGCCCATTCAGGGGGTTCAAAGCTTTGGTAATTTAAAAAACTTCTATTCCCAAATTGCTTTTGTAAGGCTTTTGAGTTTAAGAGGCTGACATTAGCCGTTTGTGGGGTTGATTTTTAAGGTAAATAGTGGTATAATAAACAGATTAGGTATATTAATTGTAGGAAAATTATAAACCACCTGTTTTGAAAGGCGGGGAAAATATGTTTTACTATATATCAGGAACGGTTGCTTACAAGGGTGACAGTTTTGCAGTTATTGATACAAACGGCATCGGCTACAAAATCTATGCAAGCTCAATGACTCTTGAGAAGATGGGAAGCATAGGTGATTTTGCGAAGTTATACACATATGCAAACTTCAAGGCTTCGGCGGATATTTTTGATCTTTACGGATTTGCCGATTTGGAAGAGCAAAAGCTCTTTGAAATGATAATTGGTGTATCCAGAGTGGGAGCAAAGACTGCAATTGCACTGCTTTCAAATATTTCGCCATCAAAATTTGCACTTTGCGTTGTTACAAATGATTACAAATATATCGCAAGCAAAACACCTGGTCTTGGGGCAAAGGGTGCTGAGCGAATAGTTCTTGAACTTAAAGACAAATTCCGTGATACGGACATAGGACATATTTCAGCAGAGGAAGTTACCGAAGTTTACCACGGCGGAAGTTCCGAGCGTGACGAAGCGGCGGGGGCATTAATTGTTCTCGGCTATTCACCGCAGGAGGCAAAACGTGCTGTGGCGTCTGCAACCGGTACGGTTGAAGAAATGGTGAAAACGGGATTAAAAAACTTAATGAAAGGTTAACCAATCATTATGGAATTTGAAAACGAAAACAGAATTATCACTGCAAATGAGATGAACGGTGACAACGAAATTGAATATAGCTTAAGGCCCAAACTCCTTGACGATTATATAGGACAAAACAAGGTTAAGGAAAACCTCAAGGTCTTTATGGAGGCGGCAAAAAAGAGAGGCGACCAGCTTGACCACGTTCTTTTGTATGGCCCTCCGGGACTTGGAAAAACCACTCTTGCAGGGATTATTGCAAATGAAATGGGTGTCAATATACGTATCACATCAGGCCCCGCAATTGAAAAGCAGGGGGATTTGGCAGCGCTTCTTACCAATTTGTCAGAGAACGATATTTTGTTTATTGATGAAATTCACCGTCTTAATCGCAGTGTTGAGGAAATTTTGTATCCTGCAATGGAGGATGGGGCACTGGATATCATCATTGGCAAGGGCCCGTCGGCAAGGTCTATACGGCTCGACTTGCCCAAGTTTACACTTATCGGCGCAACGACCAAGGCAGGAGCACTTACGGCGCCTCTCCGTGACAGATTTGGTGTTATCAGCAGGCTTGAGATTTATAAGCCTGAGGATTTGCAACGGATAATTACTCGTTCTGCAGGGATTTTGGGGATTGAAATTACTCCCAAGGGTGCTGCAGAGATTGCATCCCGTTCACGGGGGACCCCTCGTATTGCAAACAGGCTTCTGCGTCGTGTCCGTGACTTTGCGGAGGTCAAAGCAAATGGTATAATCACCGACCAGGTTGCAGACTATGCACTCAAAATGCTTGAGGTTGACAAGCTTGGACTTGACGGCACCGACAAAAGAATGCTTCTTTCAATCATCAACAATTACGGAGGCGGACCTGTGGGTCTTGATACCATTGCCGCAAGCATCGGTGAGGAATCCGACACGGTTGAGGATGTTTATGAGCCGTTTTTGATGCAGATTGGCTTTATAAACCGCACTCCTCGTGGCAGAATGGCCACACGCCTTGCTTATGAACATTTCGGACTTTCTTGCGGTGATAACTGTTGTGAGCCTGAAATGTAAACTCGCTTGAATATTATAATAAAGGATTTGATATAAATGGAAAAGAAAAAGTTTTATTTAACAACCGCAATCGCATATACTTCAAGAAAGCCTCATATCGGTAATACCTATGAGGTGGTACTGGCTGACGCAATTGCAAGGTTCAAAAGATACCAGGGCTATGATGTGTTCTTTTTAACAGGTACTGACGAACACGGCCAAAAAATCCAACAGCTTGCAGAGGAGCAGGGAATTGAACCTCAGCAATATGTTGACGGGGTTGCAGGAGAGATAAGGGATATCTGGAATCTTATGAACGCATCATATGACAAATTTATCCGTACAACTGATGATTATCACGTGGAAAGCGTTCAGAAAATCTTCAAAAAACTCTATGACCAAGGGGATATTTATAAAAGCTCATACACGGGCTGGTACTGCACGCCTTGTGAGTCATTCTGGACCGAAACACAGCTCGTTGACGGCAAATGCCCCGATTGTGGCAGAGAGGTGCACAAAGGCAACGAGGAGGCTTACTTCTTTAAAATGAGCAAGTATCAGGAAGCTCTCGAAAAGCACATTGAGGAGAATCCTGACTTTATCCAGCCGGAGTCAAGAAAACGTGAGATGGTAAACAACTTTATCAAGCCGGGCATTCAGGACCTTTGCGTATCACGTACAAGTATCTCCTGGGGTATCCCTGTTAGCTTTGATGACAAGCATACAGTTTATGTATGGCTTGATGCCCTCACAAACTACATCAATGCACTTGGTTACACACCCGAAGAAAAAGGTGAACTTTACAACAAATACTGGCCTGCTGATGTTCATATTATCGGCAAGGATATTTTGAGATTCCATACAATTTATTGGCCAATATTCCTTATGGCTCTTGGTGAGCCGCTTCCAAAGAAGGTGTTTGGTCATCCCTGGCTCTTAAGCGGTGAGGATAAGATGAGCAAGTCTTTGGGTAATGTTATTTACGCAGATGATTTGGTACGTCATTTTGGTACAGACGGTGTAAGATATTATCTTCTTCACGAGATGCCATATGCTCAGGACGGAACAATCACATATGAAAAGATTATAAACGCATACAACACAGACCTTGCAAATACTTTGGGCAATCTGGCAAACAGAACTGTTGCGATGGTTAACAAGTACTTTGATGGAGTTGTTCCCCAAAAGACAACTTCAACAGGATTTGAAGATGACCTGAAAGCTGTTGCCCAAAAGGCAAAGGATGACACGATCCGTCTTATGGAGGAGTATCGTACAGCAGATGCTCTTGATGCACTGTGGACACTTGCAAACCGTGCCAACAAGTACATTGACGAAACAATGCCCTGGGCACTTGCGAAGGACGAGACAAAGAATGACGAGCTTAAAACAGTTATGTATAGTCTGGTTGAATCCCTCAAATGGATTGCATCGTTGCTCTCACCGTTTATGCCTGAAACCGCTGAAAAGTTAGCCGTAGCTTTGGGTATAAAACTGCCCGGTTTTGATGAATTAACCGAGTTTGGTACATCTGAATCAGGACAGAAGGTAGGAGAAGCTGCAATGCTTTTTGCGAGAATTGATGCAGAAAAGAAGCTTTCTGAAATTCAGGAAGAGAATGAGGCGAACAAAGCACCAAAGATTGAGATTGAACCATTTAAGGAAAATATAGATTTTGACAAGTTTTTAGAGCTTGATATCCGTGTGGGAAAGGTTTTGGAATGTGAGGCTGTGCCAAAGTCATCAAAACTTTTGAGATTTACAATCGAGACAGGCAGCGAGACAAGACAAATACTTTCGGGCATTGCAAAATATTACAAACCTGAGGACTTGATTGGAAAGAACGTATTGTTCGTTGCAAACTTTGCACCAAGAAAGATGATGGGTTATGAGTCCCAGGGTATGATTCTTAGTGCTGAATATAAGGATAAATTGGTTGTGACTTCCACACTTGAAGATATCCAGAGTGGTGCACAGATAGTTTAATTTTATTTCATAATTATGGAGGACCTATGAATATTTTTGACAAAGCAGATATTCTTTTGCCTGATTCGGTAAATATGGAGAAATGGAGTACAGTTGCCTGCGACCAATATACAGCTCAGCCTGAGTATTGGGAAAGGGTTGCTGCATTTGTAGGCGATAGCCCCTCCACCCTTAATATTGTGTACCCGGAAGCGTTTTTAGCTGAGGGTGATGGACGTATTGAAAAAATAAATACCAAAATGCAGGAGTATGTTGACAAAAAAATTTTTGCAAAGCTCCCACAAAGCCTTATTTACGTTGAAAGAACTATGAACAGCGGTAAAGTCCGCAAAGGCGTGGTGGGTGTAATTGACCTTGAATGTTATGATTTTTCAAAGGGCTCTAAAAGTTCAATCCGTGCCACCGAGGGTACAATCTTAGAAAGAATACCTCCCAGGGTGAAAATTCGTGAGAATGCACCCCTTGAACTTCCCCACGCAATTCTTTTGATGAACGATGTGGAGGACAAGGTGATTGGCAGAATTGCAAAGGAACGCCAAATTTATGATTTTGATTTGATGGAAAATGGCGGTCATATTTCAGGATGGCATATTTCAAGCGATATGTGTGATGCTGTGATAAAGCACATAAACGAATATGCAGCTTCTGCAAAGGATAATCTTGTGTTTGCGGTGGGTGATGGAAACCACTCATTGGCAACGGCAAAAACCTGTTGGGAAAACATCAAAAAGACCCTTCCTGAAAGCGAGAAGGAAAAGCACTCTGCAAGGTTCTGCCTGGTAGAGATTGAAAATATACATGATGAGGCATTGGAGTTTGAACCAATCCATCGAGTTGTTTTTGACCAAAAACCTGATGATGTCATTGGAGAAATAAAGAAGTATTATGATGTTTCTGATACTCCTTTGGAGGGAAGCCAAAAAATAGTTGCAGTATATGGCAATCATACTGAAGAACTTTATATCAACAACCCATCCTCAAATCTTGAGGTAGGAACTCTTCAAAACTTCCTTGATGATAAGAAGTATGAGCTTGATTACATACACGGTGAGGACGTGGTTCGGCACCTTGCAAGCCGTGAAAACACTGTTGGATTTATACTACCCTGCCCTGAAAAGGCACAACTTTTTGAGACGGTAATCAAAGACGGAGCGCTTCCTCGGAAGACCTTCTCTATGGGTGAGGCAAACGAAAAGAGATTTTATCTGGAAGCTAAAAAAATAAAATAACAAAAATTGAGGACGGCAATTTTGCCGCCCTCAAAATTATGGTGAGATTATGAAGAAGTTAGGCTTAGCCAATACTTTTGTGGCCTGTTATATGGGCTTTTTTATCCAGGCAATAGTCTGTGGATTTGCACCACTTTTGTTTGTTATATTTAACAGAGAGTATAGCATTTCACTGCCACTTATCACGTTGCTTTCGACAGTGAATTTTGTGGCGCAGTTTGCCACTGATGGGCTTGCGGTGTTTTTTGTTCACAGGATAGGTTATCGCAAATCCGGAATAATTGCACATCTTTGCGCCTTTTTGGGATTGTTGCTGATAGGTGTGGTTGCCCCACGTGTTGAAAATATATATGTTGCCATTATGTCGGCGGTGGTTTTATATTCTATTGGCGGTGGACTTCTGGAGGTTATCCTGAGTCCGATAATTGAAAATGTTCCTACCAAAAACAAGTCCGCTGAGATGAGTATGCTTCATTCTATGTTTGCCGTTGGGTCGGCAGCTACCATACTGTTGACAACTTTTGCCTTAAAATTGTTCGGCTGGCAAAGTTGGAACAAAATTGCACTTTTGTGGTCAGTGCTACCATTTTTGAATATGATTTATTTTATGTTCATCCCAATAAATGAAGCAAGCACGGAAGTTAAAAGAGTGCCTGTATGGACACTTTTTAAGGACAAGGTATTTTTGGGATTTTTGCTTGTTATGATGTGTGGCGGGGCGGCTGAAATCGGAATAAGCCAATGGGCATCAGCTTTTGCTGAAAGCTCCCTTGGTATTTCAAAAGCCGCAGGCGATGTGCTTGGACCTTGTGCGTTTGCTCTTATGATGGCGGCGGCAAGGATGCTGTATTCACGGGTGGCACGATTTGTGAGCCTCTCCAACTCTATGATGTATTGCGGTGTGTTTGCGGCGGTATGTTATCTTGCAGCGGCACTTGTTCCAATCCCCTTTGTTGCACTTATATCTTGCGGACTTTGTGGATTTGCGGTAGGAATATTGTGGCCGGGGGCATTGAGTTTAGCTGCAAAAGCCTATCCTGCGGCAGGAGGTGCATTGTTTGCGGTGATGGCCCTGGCGGGAGATTTTGGCTGTACCTTAGGTCCTACGGTGGTAGGGTTTGTGGCTTCAATGTTTGGCGGCGAACTTCGTGCAGGGTTACTTGCAGGTGCACTTTTTCCCGCAGTAATGGTTGTCGGATTGTTTGCCTTAAAGAGAAAAGATAAATAAGAAAAGACTTATCAACCTGTAGTGTTGATAAGTCTTTTCTTTAATTTTGCTTTTTTACAATGGCATATTCATCATCGCTTTGCCAAAAGGCGCAGTCAGATGTACTGCCTGCCAAAAACTTTTGCATATCATCTTCATCTAAATTTATCGCACAAAAGTAACAGTCGCAAAGCTCATCATACTGATAATTTGCACAAGACTCACAATTTGTTGCCATAAACTCACCATCCTTTTTCTCTCTCTATATATTATAACAAAGAAGGGCATTTGTCAATTTATTCTCTTGGACCTTGTTGTCCTAGCCCCCAGTCACTTATAGTACAAGGGGGAAAACGTTCCCCCTATGACCCCCTTTGCCGCCGCTCAAAGTCTCGACAGATGTAGCTGCTCGAATTTTATTATTACGCCAACGCTCGGATACTCAATATATATTGAGTGCCTCGCTAAAAATAGCGGACGAAAAAGGGAACTGATATCCGCTATTTTTTGACTAATTCAAAAATTCTCACAAACATCTGAATCTCGCCTTTTCTATGGCGGATT
>JAFYXL010000051.1 GCA_017546165.1 Clostridia bacterium | reverse complement strand
CTTTGTATGATGTAGTTGTTCTTGATCCTGACGGAAACGAATGTAAAACAGGCGACACCGGTGAAATCTGTATCCGTACAAAAGACGGTGCACCAAACGGACTCTTTATCGGTTATTACCTTGATGAAGAAAAGACAACCGAAGTTTGGCACGACGGTTATTACCATACCGGCGATACCGCAACAATGGATGAAGATGGTTACCTTTGGTATGTTGGTCGTATCGATGATGTTATCAAGTCATCAGGTTACAGAATCGGACCTTTCGAAATCGAAAGCGTTATCATGGAGCTTCCTTATGTTTTAGAGTGTACAATCACTCCTGTTCCCGATGAAGTTCGTGGTCAGATTGTTAAGGCAACAATCGTTCTTGTTAAAGGTCGTGAGGGTACAGACGAACTGAAAAAAGAAATTCAGGAATATGTAAAGACACATACCGCACCTTACAAATATCCGAGAATTGTTGAATTTGTGGAAGAACTTCCAAAGACAATCAGCGGTAAAATCAGACGAGTAGAAATCCGTAAAAACGATCAGGAAAAACTCGGTAAATAATTTAATAAAACGAGGAGTCAGAATTGACTTTTGACTCCTCATCAAAATAAACAGAAAGGAAAACAATAAAATGGCTGCAGTTTTTAACTCTCTTGCACTAATTATATACATTATTATTAGCATAATTATTATTGGTTATGCTTATTTGTATATACTTATTTTGCAGGCGAGTGGGAAATTTGAAGCCAATTCAGTATAGTTTTTTACTATAAAAATTGTTCATATTACTTTTCCTTCCTCGCTTGCAACCAAACGCAAGCGAGGTTTTTTTATACCTTAAAGTCAAATCAATTAAGTGTTAGGAGGATAAACAATGTTGACACTCGACAAAATTTTTCAGGCTTCGGTTGTGCTCAAAGATATAGTTAGAAGCACATCCATAGTAAGCACTTCGGGTATTACTGATAACTGCGAACTATTTTTAAAACCCGAAAATCTACAATATACAGGTTCGTTTAAGCTAAGAGGTTCAGGTTATAAAATAGCGATGCTATCAGACGAAGAAAAGGCAAAAGGTGTTATCGCCTGCTCTGCCGGAAACCACGCACAGGGCGTTGCACTTGCTGCATCAAAATGCGGTATCAAATCACTTATTTGTCTACCTGACAGTGCACCTATTTCAAAGGTGGAAGCAACAAAAGGTTATGGTGCTGAGGTGTGTTTGGTAAATGGTTGCTATGATGATGCATACCAAAAAGCATTAGAGCTAAAGGATGAGATGGGTTACACATTTGTTCATCCTTTTGATGACGAAGATGTAATTGCTGGTCAGGGTACTATCGGTCTTGAAATTGTAAACGAATTTGCAGATGTAGATGCAGTTATCGTTCCTATCGGTGGTGGCGGACTGATTTCAGGTGTTGCTTATGCTATTAAAGCGCTAAAACCTTCCATCAAGGTTTATGGCGTTCAGGCACAAGGTGCACCGAGTATGTATAACTCCATAAAGCACGGAAACATTGAATGCTTAAAATCAGTTTCCACTATTGCAGACGGTATTGCAGTTAAGCAACCGGGAGAACACACCTACGAACTGATAAGAGATTATGTTGACGATATAGCACTTGTTACGGACGATGAAATCGCATCAGCAATTCTTGCACTAATTGAAAAACAGAAAATGATTGCAGAAGGTGCCGGAGCTGTATCAGTTGCGGCGGCAATGTTTAATAAATTCCCGATTCAGGGTAAAAAGGTTGTAAGTTTGGTTTCGGGTGGTAATATTGATGTTTCTATCCTGTCAAGAGTAATCGAAAGAGGTCTTATGAAGTCAGGCAGAGAAACAAGCCTATTAATTGAGCTTATTGATAAACCCGGTCAGCTTAAGGATGTTTCAAGAATCATCGCCGACCTCGGTGGCAAT
>JAFYXL010000009.1 GCA_017546165.1 Clostridia bacterium | reverse complement strand
AATAAATATCCACCCGCATAGCGGGTGGTTTTTCATTTTCGGGCATAGCCCTAATATTACTGGCAACGCACAAGTGTGTTTTAGATTGGCCTGCCAGCCGTGCAATGATTACTTGCTACCCATAAATGGGTCGCGCGGGTCAAACAGACTCAGTTGGTCGCTTTCTTTATCTCTTTTTAGTTGCTCGGCTATATATGTTTTAATTGCTTTTGTATTCTTGCCTGCAGTATCAACATAGTGTCCCTTACACCAAAACTCGCGATTTCGATACGCAAACTTCATATTACCCCACCTTTGAAATATGAGTAGGGCACTTTTTCCTTTCAAATATCCCATAAAACCCGAAACGCTCATTTTGGGCGGGATACTTACTAACATATGTATATGATCTGGACATGCTTCTCCTTCTATAATTTCTACTCCTTTCCATTGGCATAATTGTCGTAATATCTCTCTTATTTCCAAGCGTTTTTCTTCAAAAAACACTTTGCGTCTGTATTTAGGTGCAAACACTATATGGTACTTGCAATCCCATTTTGTATGTGCTAAACTATTTGTGTCTATGGCTTCTTTTTTCATAGATAGATCCTCCAATGTGTTTTTTATTTTCGACTGGCAGGTCGCATTTATTATAACACATTGGAGGATTTTTGCTCATCGGTTAACCTTTATTGAACCACGCGACTATCGCGTGGTTTTCGTTATACAAAGAAAGAAGTCACAGACCTAGGCCTGTGACTTCTTCTTTTGTTTTTTATCTTTCAACAATAATCATTGTTTTAACCGCTTTTCCTGTTCCTGTCATATAGATAAACAACTCTGACGGAACACTTCCTGATTCACTGTAAGTAAGTCCTGCAAGAATATTCTCGTATCCATCCTCAGTGACATCGTGGATAAGTTCTGTTGCACCAGCCTTGAATTTGAAAATCTGCGCATTTGAGAAATTCGCCTTTTCCATATCAAATGTTCCTGTTGGGGTAGCACCCGCTCCAAGAATATCTGTTGATACAATGAATCTATTTCCTGAATTGCCATCATACTGATATGCTGAGCCCCAAACAAAGGTGCAAGCAAGGTTTCCATTTACTGACTCCTTTTTAGGATAAGTGTTTGCGTTAGGCGCCTTTGTTATTGCAGTATCACGGTAATTTCCCGCCATACTAAAGATAATATCGTCTGCTTTTACTGTATAATAATTGTCAAAGTCTGTGCCGACTCTTATCATATCCCCCTTCTGAAGGGTGGGTGCTGTAGCTACTGTAGCAGAATCAGTGTTTGAAAGTGTCCATTCTTTTTTGTTCTTACCTTCATATCCCTCTATTATATATCTATTTTCTCCATTAACACTCTCTTGTCTGATTTCTGATATTACGATAGCAGGAGAGTTACCATTTACACCAGCCACAGTTGCGGTTCCGTCATGGATAACAACCACCTTAGCAGAATTTGTTTTAGTAACATCAAAAACTTCAATTTCGTAATCGCCGTTAACTATGCTGGTGGCACTCATAAACTTATACTTTCCTGCTGAGCCTGTATAGCTTGGTGCAGCAATGATTGTGGCGTTGCCTATATAGATTTTAGCAGAACCTTGTTTCATTTCTTTGTTCCTAGCATCATATTCACAATCCACTGTTGCATCTATTCCGCTGTGACGATAAAGCTTGTCTGCAACAATATCTTTACCTGCAGTCTGGCTTTCATAGGCTATAATTTCTTCGATTTCTGTACCCTTGGTTGTGCTGAATTTTACAAGCTGTTTAAAGTCGCCATCTTTGGTTGCAGGATCGCTGCTTTCTTGACTGGCCGCATCAAGTAAATCCACAAAAGTATTTATATCTCCTATAACAGACCCGTTAAGCTTACTCTTCGTTGTTATTGTATAGAGAGCTCCTGATGTGTTTGACTTTGTGATAATATTTACGCGTGCAGTGTTTTCAAAGTTTTCTGTGTCAACCCTTGCCCCCGTCACATAACCATACTGCTGATTTGATGTTGTTTCTGTTTTATCGTACCAAATAATATTGCCTTCCATATCAAGATAGAACTTAGCATTATCACCCATTGCCGGAGCAACTGTCATCGCCGGATCGGGGGTTGCTCCTGTAAGAACTCTTTTCCAGGGAGCAAGAGCTGAATCCTTATAATTCTTTCCGTTAATTGTATAACCCTTTGAAGAGCTTATTCCTGTAATCTTGCCGGAAACTGTATTGTTGCATACAATTACATTCTTGGCTCCGCCTATATGATTGCTTTCAGCAACAAATATGACGCTACCTTTCTTGATTGCACTAAAATCTATTTTTACTCCGCTTACATCATAGAAGTTGATGTCTTCTGCCTTATAATTCAATGTAATCTGTCTCTGGGCATCAGACATTCCCTTTCTAAGATCATTGTCTGTAATCTTGTAATCAGATCCTGTAACTGATGATACAAAATATACATCATAGTCATAAACAAATACTACATCATAAACGTTGTCCCCATCACGGTCAAGAAGCTCCAATCTGCCAATATCGGGCATATTGCCACTTACTGCACCATAATATGTTGCAAAAGTGCTGGTAGCATCTGCTGCTGTGCCATAGAGCTTTCCATTATACACAACAACGCTGTTGGAAGAAATTCCGGCATTGGTTTCCCTTTGAGCATCTTCGTCCTTGAAATAGCTGATGCCTGATGCTGACGCACTCTGTATAAGGTTTGCATCTATTTTTGCAGTTGTACTGTTTTTCACAGTTGCCAAAAGGAGAGTCTTGAACCCGCTGTTGAAATCATTCTGATAATAGAATTCAATCTGTGCACCAAGCATATCATTATACTTTGATGCATCATCTACCTTGTAAGTGGATGCAATACCATCGACTGTAATCTCAACCTCATCAGCACGGAGATTTGCATTTGGCTTTGAAAGACTTATTTCAGGATTTGATGAGATGTAACCCACATTTTTTGTAAGCTTTAAATCATTTTCAAGGATTGTCTTGTCGGTAATAGCATTGTTTTCGGCCAATTTTACCTCAAGACAGTTGTAAAGCATACTTGCTATTGTTGCACGGGTTGCAGGTGTCGCAACGGCACCGCCTGCGCCTTCAAGAAAGCCGAGTGATGTGGCTGTCATTAAATACTTTGAGTACCAGAAAGCACCTTCTGCGCCCATCTCACCATAACCAAGTGCGCAGACAATCATCTTTACCGCTTCTTCATATGAAACATTGTTGTTGGGTTTGAATGTTCCATCATCGTAACCATTAATTATACCAAGTTCACGAGCTGTGCGGATATTAGCAATTGCCCAAGAAACATCAGGTGTTGTAACATCAGGGAATGGTGGGTTTTCAAGGCTTGTTGAACCAACATTGCCCATACCACGTGTTCTAAGAAGCATTGCTGTAAACTCTGCTCTTGTAACGTTGTTGTTAGGCTTAAAACTGCCGTCGTCATAACCATTAATAACGCCCAGCTTATTGAGTACGTTTACTGCCTCATAACTATTTGCATCTTCCGGCAAATCAGTAAATGCAGCAAATGTAGGCACGGTAAAACTTGCTAAAACAAGCATAACCGCCATAAGTGTTGATAAAAGTCTTCTTGCTGTTCTCATTTTTCATACCTCCAATTTGTAAGATATATTTAAATTTAATAATTTTACATATTTATTTTTCTCTGACGCCTCGCATCATTGAATCTTTTTCGATGGGGAAGTCTGTTTTTATCCTTGCTATATCCTGAGGTCTGTTTGCAACTTCCATTTCCTCACCTTGTTCATTCTCCATATATTCAATCTTAAATTTTACAAACTCGCCCTTGGGCCTTAAAAACTCCACCTCGGAACCTTTGAAAAACCTATTCTTTTGAATAACTGTCAAAAATCCTGATTTTTCATCATAACCGTCAACTATTCCCAAAAGTTCATAGTTCCGGATATAGGAGCTTGTCTCATAATTCTGCTCATTGCCGTCAGGCTTTCCAAAGAAAAACCCCGTTGTATAATCTCTGTGACTGACTTTCTTAATTTCTTCCAGCCACTCAGGGTTTGATTTGAACCCTTCAGGGTCCTCAAAATACGTATCTATCGCCTCGCGATAAGCCTTGACAATCGTTGCAAGATAATATTCCGACTTAACCCTGCCCTCTATTTTAAAGCTGTCAAGTCCACACTCAACCAACTTGTCAATATGGTCAATCATACAAAGGTCTTTGGAATTATAGATAAATGTACCCCGCTCATTTTCAAAAACCGGCATATACTCGCCCGGTCTTGTTTCCTCCACAAGATTATATTTCCAGCGGCAAGGATGCGAGCAGGCACCCTGATTGCTGTCACGGTTGGTCATATAATTGCTAAGCAGGCATCTGCCTGAGTATGATATACACATTGCACCGTGAACAAAAGCCTCAAGTTCCAAACCATCAGGAGTGCGCCTTCTTATCTCTGCAATTTCGTCAAGGGACATCTCGCGGGCAAGAATAACTCTCTTTGCCCCCATCTTATACCAACTCTCAGCACTCTTATAATTTACATTGTTTGCCTGAGTGCTGATGTGAATTTCAAGATCAGGTGCAACTTCACGTGTCAACTGAAACATACCCAAATCCGATACGATTACCGCATCAAATCCTGCATTTAAATATTCTTTCAAAAATGAACTATACTCATCAATGTCCTCATTGTGAGGGATTATGTTTGCAGTGAGGTAAACCTTTTTCCCCCGTTGGTGAGCAAAACGTACACCTTCCCTCAAATCTTCTACTGAAAAATTCTCGGCGGCAACTCGGAGTGAAAATTCTTCACCCCCAACATATACCGCATCTGCACCATATGTTATTGCAATTTTAAGTTTACTAAGACTGCCTGCCGGGGCAAGCAATTCAGGTTTATTCTTCATCCATTATTCCTCTTTATTCTTCTGTCGAAATTTCTTCTGCTATGCTTTGCACAAAGTCCGAGTTTTCCATACTGTCATACTCAGCAACAGCATTTGCCACAGCCTGAGCTATACTATATTGCCCCTCCTCTGATGCAAGAATTTTTGCATCCTTCAAGTTGTCAATAAAGCCTGTTTCGATAAGTATTGCCGGCATCAAAGTATTTTGTATAACAAAAAAGTTTGCTGTCTTTACACCTCTGTCATAGAGTTCGGTATTTGTCACAATATTTTTTTGAACTATATTCGCAAATGTGCCTGCATAACTTTTCCGGCTGAAACAATAAACTTCGGTTCCTGAGCCTCCGCCTGCATTACAATGAATGGAAATAAATAAATCTGCAAGCGCCTGATGTCCCAAATCCACCCTTGCCTGAAGGCTCTCAACCACCGATGTATTTGCAA
The DNA here is from genome assembly GCA_017546165.1 of Clostridia bacterium. GTDB lineage: Bacteria > Bacillota > Clostridia > Monoglobales > Monoglobaceae > SIG440. The sequence continues at coordinate 8,117 of JAFYXL010000009.1, read as the reverse complement.
TACTGTCGGTGATTTTATCACGAGTCATAACCACGTTGTAGCCCATATCTTCGAGACAATCCCGAAGCTTGTCCGCAATCCGCCAGGTAATATCCTCTTCTTTTAAGCCAAGTTCCCGATTTTCAGCCCCTGTATCTCTTCCCGAATAGTTGTGCCCTGCGTCAATAAGAATTGTTTTAACATTTAAAAAATTCTTCTCCTTGTAAGCCACACGGATTTCAGGTGGGATAGGGTCTTCTTCCTCTGCTTCGGTATCATCTTCAGCATCTTCTGTGCTGTCGTCAATGATTATCTCATCTTCAGAATCCTTTTCATCTTCCTCTTCCATAAGACCGGTCTCTATCATATTGTAAACAACCTGAGCAATATCACTGCGTATTGCAGGGACTCCTGTTTCACCATCAACCTTGTAATAGAGGTTGTAAGCTTTGGCTGTTTCCACATAACCATCATACCACTTTTCGCCATTTATGCGGAGTGCCTCGTCTTCCTTGCCTATCGCACAAACCGCCATTTTGACAGCTTGTTCCATTGTAACCTTTGCAGCAGGCCAAAACTCATCATTGCCCATACCATTTACCAGACCTCGTTCATAGCAAAACGAAATGTACGCTTCGCCCCAGTACCCCTCTTTGACATCTGTAAAGGGGACATTTTCAAAAACATATGTATCCTTGCTGTAGCCAAGTGTTCTGGCCATAAGAGCACAAAACTCTGTCCGGGTGATTTCCCTTTCAGGGCGGAAGTAACCGTCATCATAGCCTGCAATAACGCCCTTTTTCACCAAATCACTTACTGCAACATAATTTTTGTGAGTTCTTGGCATATCAGGAAAGTCCGACGCAAAAACATTGATGCTGAAAACAGAAAGAAGATATGCTGTTATCAGCAAAACCAATATAGCTTTTTTCTTCATTCCGATTCTCATAGTTTTTTCTTTCTGCTCCCCTGTAAACTTTGTAGCTTTTGTATAATTGTGGGAAATGCTTTTAAAAACAGGTATTCCTCCCCTTATACATTATTCATTATACACGCAAACACCACCAATTGCAATAGAAAAGGGGGAATTTCTTTTTGAAAAATGTAGAAATTCCCCTTAATTTATCCTACAAGATTTACAAACTTTGTTACAATTTTGTTAACTTTTTATTTCAAAACAAATTCCGCATAATTTATGCTATAATCTTCACTTTATCAGCTCTACCACAACCTTCTCATTTTTACTCAGTGCTCTTACAATTCCCGTTACTCCCCAATCAGACCCCGTCATGCTCATTATATGGTCACGGTAAGGTGCATTTTGAGGGTAATAATCAGGAGTTTTAACTTCAACTTTGACCAAACTCGTATCCATAGTTATCTTTTTTGAAAGCTCGGCGGCCAATGCCATATCTCTTTCTGCCACAAAGGCATAATCCCGCACTTCCGAAACCGCAGAAACCGAAAACCAGAAAATAAGTATCGCACCAACAGCATACACATGTTTTTTTGAAATGCAGGCAATAAGCTTGTCGAGAAGTATCGCTATCCCTAAGGTGCAGGGCACCATATTGCGCAGATTGAAAAAGCTGCCCTTGGCAACCAAAAAGGGGACAAGGGGAACAATCATAAAAATCACCCCTGCAACAATGCCTGATTTTTGAATTTTACCTTTATGACCAATATGCTCTGAAAAATTAAAAAAGAACATCGAAAGGATTATGGCAAAGGCAAGCCACCCCAAAGAAAAATCCAGGGCAATCTGTGTAAATCCTCTGACAAAACCTTTTGACAAAATCCTGAACTGAATTTCTGTAGCTACCTTTAAAAAACTATTTAAGGTGGCCTTAATATTATTCCACATATCAGGCAGGGTTGCCACCCCAAGACGATGTGCATTGTCCCCTTGCCCACCCAGCTTTAAATAGAATATTGCCAATACTAAAGCAGAAAAAATCGGAAGAATACTCTTCCATTTTTCTTTTTGCAGTACACAAATCCAGGTCAGCACAAAAACCCCCAAAATTGCCGTTTGCTCGTAGAACCATACCGACAAAAAACTAAATATAAAAAAAGCCCCCGTTTTCTTTTTTGCCCCAAAAAACGCACCTAAGGCAATAAAAAACATCGAAACCACAATTCTGCTTGAAGCAGATAGCCAATATGTCCCCTCAATATTTATGGGAATCAAAATGTAAAGGACCAAAAACAACGGACTCAATTTTAATTTGCAAATATTAAACGCCTTGTAAAAAAGCACTCCCGAAAGGCCGTGAAGCACAGAAATTATACCAACTGCCAAACCGGGACTCCCCCAAAATCTGCTCCACAAAACAAAATCAAAAAGGCCGGCAAGAGGTCGGGTGAAAAGTGCACCTGCACCACCCCAGTACACTCTTTGCCAGGCATTTTCAAGTTGGGGATAATAATAGTATTGAACGTAATCATCAAGATACGGAATATATTTTAGATTAAAATAGGAAAATCTGAAAACCGCCAGCACCACCATAGCTAAAAAAAGCAGATATTCATACTGTCTTTTGGATATTTTCATTAAAGCTACTCCTTTTGATGTAAATCAAATCCTTTAAAATCCTTACGCTGTCTCTCAACATATGCACCTTGGTTTCTTTTCGGTGTTTAAATGAAACAGGCAGGGTGGCAAGGGGTTTCCCTAATACCCCCGAAAGATAAATCACTTCAAAATCAAACCCAAAGTCAAAAATTTGCGACCTGGAAAAAATCTGCTTCCCTGTACTTTTTTCAAAGCCTTTAAACCCGCATTGAGTATCTGTTACGTTGGTGGAAATCACATATCTCACCAGCTTTGCAAAAATCTTAGAGACAAGCCGTCTGAAGAAAGGGTAATCTCTGTCTATATTTGTGCGAATGCCCATCACCCCTGACGCCTTTGTTTTTTGAAAAATCGAAATCGCCCTGCTTATATTCTCAGGAGAATATGAAAGGTCAGCGTCTGTAAAAAATATATAATCTCCCGTAGCCCTCAAAAATCCACGTTTAACAGCATAACCCTTGCCTTTGTTTTTCTTGTATGAAATACATATTGTATTTTCAAAAGACTTTGCAATTTCAAGGGTTTTATCCAGACTTCCGTCATCCACCACTATAATCTCAAACTCCGTAAAGTTATTAGTCAAAAAAGACCAATATTCGCTAAGCATTTCCGCTATAATATCCTCTTCATTATAGGCAGGAATAATCACCGAAATTTTCATAACTCTCCACCAAATACTAATTTTTAATTTAGTTTTGGCAATTCCATATATTTTATGTATCGGAGAATGTACGTCTTGCAAGCCACAAAAAATCCGTTCTGGAGGTAGCGCTCAAAACTATGCCTGAGCAAAAATATACAACAATAGCGCAACCTGCGGCAAAAACCGTATTCAAGGCAGCGCCCCGGCAAATCCCCACAAACAGGCTGTCGGCAACAAAGTATGTAACAAGCGCCGACGCCATATGTTTTAAAAACCACCCTGACCACTGAAAGTGTATCGCCGTCTCTCCTAAAACTCTTTTCATGGTCAGGTACGGTGTCAGCATATTGCTTGCAATAATTACAAAAAGCAATGCCCCTGTACCGTATTTGGGTATAAGAACAGTAATCAGCAAAATTCGGCTTAAAGAATCCATAAAACTGAATTTCAAAAGTGCATTTTGCTTGCCCATACCATTTAGTATTCCACAGGAAACAGAGTCAACAAACATTAACGGGCAAAGAAGTGCAATTGTCTTTAGCTGATTGGCAAGCTGGGGTGCATCATACACAAGCGCCAAAATTTCCGACGCAAATGTTACCACAATGCACATAACCAAAAATCCAAAAAAAGTGCAAAACCGATATATTTTTGAAACAAGGGTCTTTAATCTTGCCGAGCTTTGTCTTGCATATGCCCTAGATATTTCAGGTACAAGCATAGTAAAACAGGATGACAAAAGGGTAAGCGGAAAGATCACAAGTGGCATAATCATACCGTAAATCCCGCCGTAAGCACTTAGAGCTTCTACGTGGCTAAGCCCTGACCTTTGTAGTGACCCCACAATCAACACTTCTTCACGCACGCGAAGAAACGACGTCGCCATCGAGGTAGCCATTATAGGCAGTGCAATGTTAGCGACCAATGTTGCCGCACCTTTGAGCCGACCTCTGGTTGGGCACTTTATGCGTCTTTGGTCTTCTGCATAAAAAACCAGCAAATATACGCAAGATGAAAATTCACCCAAAGATATCCCCGCAAGAACTGCCTCGCAACCGTGTTCAATCCCCATCGGCAACATTTTTTTGAGAAAATATGTAATGGATGTGATTTTTACAGCCTGTTCCAAAAATTCTGACGACGCAGGGGGAAATACCCGTCTTGATGCATAAAAATAGCCCTTTATACAATAGGATATTCCCATAAAAAGTACACTTGGCGAAAGGCAAATTATACTCATCCGGCACCGAGGCTCTTTTAAAAAAAATTCCGCAATTTGTGGGGAGAATAAGCAGGTAAAAAAAATCACTATTATGCTTAAAACCAATACCGTACCAACGGCCACCCGCATTGTGGCTTTTACCTCTCCAAACTCTCTTTTTGCAAACTTCTCGGATACGATTTTGGAAACCGCAACACCAATCCCGCCGGTAGCAATATTCAGCATTATCCCGTGAACGGCAAAGCACAGTGAAAACACACCTAAGCCTTCACTGCCCAGTTGTTTGGAATAATATGCTCTGAAAACAAAATCTATGGTTTTTGCAGCTATCCCCGAAAGGGTCAAAAGCGCCGTACTTCGCAATACATTTTCATTCTTCAAAAAAAGCACCCCTTTTTGAATATATATCAAAAAGGGGTTTTAAATATTCACAAATGATTTTTAAGTTTAATTAATCTTCTTTAAATCCTGCCTCACGCATTCTTATGTAATTATAAAGATATTCAACACACTCTTCCTGAGGCAATGCAGTGGTGTCCATACACAAATGATAGTTGTTGACATTTCCCCACTCACTATTGGTATAGAAGTTGTAGTAATTTGAACGCCGTTTATCAGCCTTATGCACGGCCCCGCGGGCCTCTTTTATATCCATATTGTTGCGCTGTACAAGAGTATTTACACGGCTTTCCGCATCCGCATATAAAAACAACTTGATAAGATATGGGTTCTCACGCAAGATGTAATCAGCGCATCTGCCCACAATAATACACGGGCCTTCCTGTGCAATTTTTTTAATCAAGTCTGCCTGCATACGAAACAGGTTGTCGCCGTTTAACATATCGTTGTAATGATAATAAAGACCCTTGCTTGACTGAACTCCCATAACCAACGAATAAAGCAGACTGCTGGTTGGGTTTTCGTCCATTTCATTGAAAAGATTTTCACTGAGTCCACTTTCCTTTGCAACCCTTGCAATCAAATCTTTATCATAAAATTTATATCCTAATTTTTCCGCCAAAGCTCTGCCTATAACCCTACCATTTGAGCCAAGCTGACGGCCTAATGTAATTACTGTTTTCATAATAATCTCCGCCTTTCTTATGATGTTTTAATTATTTTACCACAAAAAAGTTCTCAATAAAAGAAAAAAAACTTCAAAGCCTAATAATTTGTATATTTGTATAATAATGAGATAAAATTTCTGTATATTTTTCCCCATTTCCCGCCATGCAATTTGCCCCAAACTGGCTCATCCCCACGCCGTGGCCATAGCCAAAGACAGTAAAGGCCAGTGTTTTAGAATTTGTATTTATCAAAAAATTTGCCGATTTCAATCCAAAAACTCTCCGCATATCTGTTCCCCGAAAAACCTCTCCGTCAATCTCGACAGTTGCAACGCTGCCACCTGTAGTCCTGGTTATGTTGCCTATTTCAAGAGGCTTATCTCCTGTCTTTATTTTGGGGTTTAACGCACTTAATATCCGCCGTGCATTCCGGTGGCTGAACTGCGCCGACGACTCAAACTCAGGATGGGTCTTATCTTCCGCACTCTCTACAGACTTCAAATAAGGTCTCTTCTCACCCCATACATCTTCAGAATTTTCAGTCCTTCCGCTGCTCCTTGCAAAAAAGAATGCCTCCACCACCTGTTCTTCACAAACCATATATTCTCCTTTGGTTTCATCTACGGCATTTTTAATTTTTTCCCAATACCCCTTTGCCTTTTCCTTTTTCCAATGACTTTTTGCTTCATCCTCATCAAAATGAGCTTTGCAATGATTTGCATTATCACATACAACCGCCCCGGGATGTTGGGGGTTTTCTTCGCCTAACCGACTTACAATATAGCTACGCGCCGCAACTGCCTGGGCCTTTAATGCCTCCATCTCATACTCTGCAGGCATCTCCGCTGCAAGAACGCCTACTAAGTACTCCTCCAATTCACATTCCTTTATATTATTTGATTCACATTCAAGGTATGTAATTTTGCAGTTTTTTGCATCCAAGGGATTTGCTGCCTTTAAATCCTCTTCCCTCATACGGCTTGAAAGTCCCATTAAAACAGGCAAAATGAATATTGCTAATGTCATAAACAACAATAATTTTTTCATATGCACAAACGTCCCTTTTAATATTTTTCCTAAAATATATGCAAAAAATGGACAGATAATTACTAGTGTAAAAAAATTCCTTGACATTTGCGAAATAATATATTATAATAAATCGGTTAGAAAAATCCTTACTTTCGTATATGCGAAAGTCAAAGTCCATAAGGAGGTGAAAGAAATGGTTGAAGTTATCAACAAGTATGAGACATTGTTCGTTATCAGTGCTGCAAAGACTGAGGAAGAAACAACCGCTCTCGTTGATAAGTTTAAGTCATTGATAGAAGCTAACGGCACAATTGAAAGCGTTGACGAATGGGGACGCAGAAGATTGGCTTATCCTATCGATGATGTGGCTGAAGGCTACTACGTTTTGGTTAACTTTGCAGCAAAGGCAGACTTCCCTGCAGAGCTCGAACGTGTATTCGGCATCACAGACGGCATACTCAGAAACATTGTCATCAAAAAAGAAGAGAAATAATTATGCAAATTTTGCATAGAAAGCGAGATTGCTTATGATTAACAAAGCGATTTTGATGGGCAGACTTACTCGTGACCCTGAGCTCAGACATACCGGCAGTGGTACACCTGTCTGCAGCTTTACTGTTGCAATTGACAACGGATATGGCGACAACAGAAGCACAGACTTCATCAATTGTGTTGCCTGGAACAAAACTGCTGAATTTGTTGAAAAGTATTTCACAAAAGGCAGAATGATTATCGTTGTCGGCAGAATCCAGACAAGAACCTGGGAAGGTCAGGACGGTAAGAAGAACTATGCTACCGAAGTTGTTGCAAGCGAGGTTTCATTTGGCGAATCTAAACGAAACGCTGATGAAAGCGGTTTTGTTGCGCCTAGTGCACCTCAGGTATCTGTTCCTGAAATGCCCAACGATGCAGATGACGATTTTGTCACTCTGGAAACAAATGATGATTTGCCGTTCTAATTACGGCTTACGGTCACATAAAATCGAAGGATAGGAGGAAATTTTCAATGGCTGAAATGGAAAGAAATGACAGAGCAAGAAGCAGAAGACCAAAGAGAAAGGTTTGCGCTTTCTGCGTTGACAAAGTAGATTACATTGATTACAAGGATGTAGCAAAACTTAGACGTTACATCACAGAAAGAGCTAAGATTCTCCCTAGAAGAATTAGTGGTTGCTGCGCAAAGCACCAGAGAGAGCTTACTGTTTCTATTAAGAGAGCTAGATATATGGCACTTTTGCCTTATACCGCTGATTAATGATGAAGCAACAAGAACCACCGATTTTGGTGGTTCTTTTTTTTGCCCGTCTTTGTGAGAAAGACCCTGGAGGAATACCCTGGCAACCCCGCCATAGAAAAGGCGACGAGCAGATGTTTGCAAAAATTTTTGAATTAGACAAAAAACGGCGGATAGGGGGTTTTAGGGGACAACATCCCCTAAGATATAAAAAATATGTTGTAATTTAATTAAAATTGTGTTATAATATATTTGGCAAACAAAAATTTAATCTTATTTGTACCTATTAAGTATGTGTATTTTTATTTCGGTAAAAATACAGATGCTCCGTTTTGCATATACTTGATAGGTTTTGTGAAATTTTTGTT
>JAFYXL010000050.1 GCA_017546165.1 Clostridia bacterium | reverse complement strand
GTTGTCCGAGGATAATTGTCAGGTGGTAGGCAAAATCTTTGCAGTTGCAGCAAAGATTGCCAAGGATTTGGGATTTGCCCAAAATGGTTACAGAGTGGTAAATAACTGCGGCGAGGACGGCGGACAGACTGTGGGACACATACATTTTCACCTGTTGGGCGGAAGAAGTTTGCAGTGGCCACCGGGTTGATTTTTGCAAGACAGAGTAAAACCAAGGAAAGGAAAGATAGCTTGAGATGAAAGAAAATTTCAGTAAATATATAGACGCAATACTTGAGCAGCACAAGAGCTTTAGTGAAATTCCCAAGCACTATTACAGCGATTACAATGTAAAACGCGGTCTAAGAAATGCCGACGGAACAGGTGTTTTGGCAGGACTTACTGCAGTTGGCGAGGTTCACGGTTATGTTCTGGATGAGGGTACGAAAGCCCCTATTGAAGGGAAACTTCGTTACCGCGGAATAAGCATTGATGATATTGTGGAAAACTGTGACAAGGAGGACAGATTTGGCTTTGAGGAGGTTATTTTCCTTCTTATGTTCGGTGAGCTTCCTACAAGGGATGAGCTTGCCAGCTTTTCAAGAGCCCTTGCAGCGCAAAGAACTCTTCCTGAGAACTTTGCAGAGGATATGATTTTGAAAGCACCCAGCAACAATATTATGAACAAGCTTGCAAGATCGGTGCTGGCGCTTTATTCCTATGACAGCGATGATAATCCTGATGATATATCTACAGCAAATCTGCTCCGTCAAAGCTTTGAGCTTATTGCACAGTTCCCAACTCTTGTGGCATATGCTTATGCTGCAAAGAAGCATTATTATGACGGTACAAGTCTTGTGCTGCATAATCCAAATCCTGAGCTTTCAATTGCAGAAAACTTCTTCTATATGACAAGAGCAAATCACCGCTTTACCAAAACCGAGGCAAGAGCTCTTGACCGGGCCCTTATGCTCCACGCAGAGCACGGCGGAGGCAACAACTCTGCTTTTTCAATCCGTGTGCTTTCTTCAAGCAACACAGATACCTACTCGGCAGTAGCGGCGGCAATCGGCTCCCTTAAAGGTCCAAAGCACGGCGGTGCCAATGAAAAGACTTTAAAGCAAATGGTTGAAATCGAGAACAACCTCAAGGATTGGGAAGACGAAAAGGAAATCTATGATTATCTTTGCAAGATTGTCCGCAAGGAAGCAGGGGACGGCAGTGGCCTTATATACGGTATAGGTCATGCGATTTATACAATTTCAGACCCAAGGGCGGTTATACTTAAGGAATCTGCACGTGAGCTTGCAGAGGAAATGGGAAGACAGAAGGAGTTTAAACTCTATGAGACCATTGAGAGGATAGCTCCCCAGGTATTTAAAGATGAAAAGGGAATTGACTTCCCTATGCCTGCCAATGTGGATTTCTATTCAGGATTTATTTATCAAATGCTTAATATTCCTGAGGAACTCTATACACCCATTTTTGCCATGGCAAGAATTGTAGGTTGGTGTGCTCATCGTATTGAAGAGGTTATGACCGGCGGAAAGATTATCCGACCTGCATACAAAAACATTATGAAGCGCAGGGAATATACACCCATAAACGAAAGATAACATAAAAAAATAAAGGGTATCGGAAGATACCCTTTTATTTTATTTTTTCTTTGCTGTCAGAGCCATTTCGCCGTTCATATACATAGCAACCAATCCCAAAAGGACCAGGATGGATGAAACGTAAACTATAACAGGAATGATTTTTTTGTATATAAAAACACAAATTGCAGTTGCGGTTGGACCGCCAATGATTAAGGCTGCGACATAGCCGAAAAATGTCATTCCGCCGGCAAAGAGACAAATCATAATGCCATAGCCGAAAATTGTTTTTAAAACAGCAGAGACTTTTTTGCAAAATTCTTTCATAACCGATACCTCCTTAAAGTCCCATAATGGGGAGGACTCCCATCAGGCAAAGGACCTCCATAATGAACTGTGCGGCAACCCACCAAAGGTTGTTTTTGAATGTTTTGCCAAAATCAGATTCTGCCAAAGACATACCTGCGTACATTCCGAGGCCAAGCGGGGGCGTAATTCCGCACATAACACCGCAAATACAAGGCAGCATAGCCGCTGCAAGCAGAGGGGAAACCCCAACAGTTGCCAATGTGGAAATAAACATAGGACCAAAAATGACAACCAGAGAGGAGCCGGGGATTACCATACCCAAAAAGCAAGTGAACAAGCAAACAAACAGAACCATCCCCAATTTGCTAAAGGACATAGAGGTGATAAAGGCTTCCATTTCTGTGGCGACATTCATATCCTTGAAAAGTTCGCCAATCATATATCCGATTATACAAACGCCTATTGCAGGGGATATGGTCTTTACTCCGTCCGCAAACATTTTTGCAATATTACCGAGGGAAACCATTTTCTTATCCTTGCAAATAAAGCAAGTATAAATTGCAGAAATACCTGCAATAAATAAAAGGAGTGAGCTTGACAGATATTTTGCACCATCTTTGCCAAGGCGTGCTGTGAAGAAATTATCCTTGAAAAGATAATCAAGAACAAAGGGCAATAAAATGATAACGGGAAGAAGAAGCCCCTGCCAGCCTGTTTTAAACACTTCCTTAAGATTGGGGAGCTCTTCCTTAGTCATAGGTTTTACCTTGTAATATTTGCAGAAGGTCCAAACCATAAGTAGGCGCTGAAGGATAAACCACAGTGAAATGCCCCACAAAACAATCCAGAAACGACCCATAGTCAGATTTTCGTTTGGATAAAGGGCTATGTATGCGCCCATAGCGGCAACTATATTTGATGAGGGTGGAATCATATTTCCCATATAACTTGAGTTGCTTTCAATATTTGCGGCAAGCTCCCTCGGGAATCCCGACTTAATCATCGCAGGGATGGTGAGCGTTCCTGTAGCCATAACATTTCCGGGGCCGCTGCCAGATAAGGCCCCCATAAAGCTGCTGGCAACAACTGACACATAACCCGCACCGCCGGTAACCCTGCCCAGAAGGGAGAGGATAATGGCGATACAACTATCGATAACCTTGGTTTTGGTTAAAATAATAGACATAGCCACAAAGGCTGTCATTGAATAGATAAGTGAGGTTGAAAGTCCGGCGTCAATGTACCCCAAGACCTTTCCCCAGGTGCCTGTAATGGTGAGCAGAATAATAAAGCTGATTAATACGGCTTCATATACAGGTCTTTTAAACAGCATAAACCATATGCCGATTACAATCAGCATAACGCCCAAGTAAATGAATGCAGATGGCATACCAAATCCTCCTTTATATTCCTGTTTGGTTATACATATAATTTAATTTTGGTTATAGTATAACATATAATAAAAATGGATGTCAACAGAAATTTTTTAATAAATTTTAAAAGAAGGCTTGTATATTTTGCACTAAAATATTATACTTAAAGAAAAAGGACAAAGAGGGAGATAGTTATGAATTCAAAACAATTGCAATATGCGGTGGCCCTTGCCAAAGTTCGGAATTTTTCACAGGCTGCTCAGGAATTTAAAATATCGCAGCCTGCATTCAGCAAGCAGATTATAGCTTTGGAGAGCGAGCTTGGGGTAAAGCTTTTTGACCGCAATACTATGCCCCTTTCTCTTACGTCCGCAGGTGAATTTTTTATACAAAAAGCAAAAAGGCTTTTGTTTGAAGAGGATAATCTGATTAAAACCATTGAGAAATATAAGATTGGGGAACACGGAAAGCTGACAATAGGCATAGCTCCTTTTCGCAGTCTTTATGTAATGCCCAAAGTTGTTGCAACATTGAAAGAAAAGTTCCCCTGTCTTAAAATTGTTCTTGAGGAACACGGCTTGGCGGACCTTCAAAAAGGACTTTTGGAGGGACTATATGATTTTGCCATTATGAATCTTCCTGTTGATGAAGCCGAGTTTGAAGTAATACCTATGGAAGAGGATTCTATTGTTCTGGCAGTTCCAAACAACTTGCTCAGGTTTGTGAATATAGACAAATTCGGAGAAAACACAAAGGAAGTTGACTTGACAGAATGCAAAGATTTACCCTTTGTAGTTTTGGGAGAAGCTCAGGAACTGCGAAAGCTTTTTGACAGGCTTTGTGCAAAGGCCCAAATAGAACCTAACATTTTTGTGGAGGTTACCGGAGTTACTACTGCCAGGGAAATGGTGAGAGAGGGTATTGCGGCGGCACTTTTACCAAAGCAGTTTTTGCAGCGTGAGGCCGAAAATGCGGACATAACCATTTTTGAAGTTAAACAAAATGAGTATGTGCGGCAGCCTGCAATTGTGCTAAGGCGAGGTCAGTATGTTTCAAAATATGCGGAGTTTACAATTCAACTTTTAAAAGAAGAATAAAAGATCGGTGTGACGAAAGTCACACCGATTTTATGTTACTGATTATGAAATTTTTCAATCAAGTCGTGTCTTATCAAGTCTTCACCATTTTCTGAAACTGCACGGATTCGGCTGTTTGCTATAGCGTGTTTTTTGGAAACATCGTCAAAAGTGTCGTCCTCGATACTGAAATACGCAACTCTGTCGCCGCTGCCGTTGATTTTGTCAAATTCTGTGCCAGAGAATTTAAACTGCTTGTAGTCGGAGATTATACCTTCGCGGAGAAGCTCATCAAAGCCCTCAAGGTGGCTGAGGGTGCCTTTGTTGCAGTAAACAAATTCGTTAATTGTGAATTTGTTGGGAGCATCGATTTTTTCAATATGGGGTTTTTCACCCAGGGTAAGGTCCACCACTGCTTTAACAACATCAAAGCCTGAATTCTTTTTAATCATTAAAAACTTAATACCGCCGCCTGTTCGTGCACAAAATTCAATCACAGAAATCTTTTCGCCGGTAGAGATAAGCTGAATAAGCATAGGAGTGTTTTTAAGGCCAAAGGCGTCGGCAATTTTTTGTGCTGTTTGGGCGATTTGTGAAGTGATTTTTTCTGAAACGTCTGCCGGAATACGGCTTCTGTTGATGACAAACTTGCCGTCTTCACCGATTTTGTAAAGATTGGTCAGGCAAAGAATGTGAGCCTTGCCGTCTTCAACATATACATCCACACTAATTTCGTCGCCCTGGACAAATTCCTCAACAATGGCGGTTTTTGTACGGCTTATGTTTTTGGCATTTTCAAAAGCCCTGGGAAGCTCTGAGGGATTGTTGATTTTACATACCCCACGGGAGCTGTATGCGTCAACGGGTTTTACGATAAGGGGATATTCAAGGTGCTTGATTTTTTCCGTATCCAATGTGTCCATAATTACATATTGGGAGGTAGGTATGTGATTTTCCCAGAAGATTTTCTTCATATAGGACTTTTTGGAAACATTTTCCGCTGTAGCAAAGTCAAGATAACAGGGAAGTCCCAACTCTTCCGAAACTTGTGCCACAACCTGAAGTACCTGGTCTGCACAGACGGTAATTAAAAAATCGACTTTCTGGTCTATAGCAAGCTCTCTGATGGCATCTACATCCAGCACAGAAACCTTATAAAATTCATCAGCATATTGGCGGGCTGGGACGTTTTCGTTCATATCAGCCAAAAGAGTGGTTATTCCACGGCTTTTAAGTTCCTTTATAAGAGCTATTTGCGGAACACCGCCACAAAGTACAAGTGCTTTCATTTTTTAATTCCCCTTTATAATTTTGTTGCAACTTCTTCTTGTTGCCCAAGAGGCTCCCGGGCGTTGATAATATCGTCTTTTTTTGTAAAAGAAATACCATCTTGCTTAAGAACCACTAAAACTGTGCAAAACAGGATTTTAATATCAAACCACAAGTTGAATTTTTCTATGTACTCAATATCGTATTCGATTTTCTCTGTCCAGGTCAGGTCGTTGCGACCATTGACCTGTGCCCAGCCAGTTACACCCGGCCGCATATCAAGGCGCCTAAGCTGACGGGGGGTATATCTTTCAACCTGATAAGGCAGAGTAGGTCTTGGACCAACAAGACTCATTGTGCCGTTGATAATATTGAAGACCTGTGTGATTTCGTCCAAACTTGTTTTTCGCAAAATGCGGCCAACCTTGGTGATTCGTTGTTCAGCAGTCATAGGGCTTCCGTCCGGATTGATACTTTCCTCCGGCAGAAGCATGGTCCGGAATTTGTATATTTTAAAAATCTTGCCGTCTTTTCCCGTGCGTTCCTGAGTAAAAATGGCAGGTCCTTTTGATGTCAGTCTTATCAGTATCGGTATGACTATAAGCAACGGGATTACTATCATAAGCACCAAAAGAATGACTGCACAGAACAAATCAAATGAACGTTTTATAAATAATTGAAAATTTCTCATTTCTTTCTCCTTGTCTTTGAACAACAACCGAAGGAATACCGCTGATTTTGGTCGGAACGTTAAGGTGATTTTGCGTTTTTTCAATCGAATAAGATTGCTCATTCTATGAAATTTATTTTAGCATATTAAAAAACAATTTGCAAGGCTTTTAAAAACAGGGATATTCTTTTGTGGTATTTAAGAAATACTTTGAGAAAACTTTGTTAATAGTTAACAAAATTATCCAATGTATTTCGCAAGGTAAGAATCTTGACTCGGTATTGATTTTGTTATATAATAAAATAGATTGGATTTTTAGGCTTTTTAAAGGTTGGGACAACTTTTTGGAACCTTATCGCGCCCACCGATAAGACGTGCATATATTTTGTTATTTTGTGGGCTGAAAGGTTATGAAAACTTATGTCGGAAAAAATATGGCTTTCTACCCCTACCACACACGGCGAGGAGCAGGAGTTTATAAAAGAAGCTTTTGATACCAACTGGGTGGCACCTCTTGGTAAAAATGTTACCGAATTTGAAAACGAGATTGCTGCATATGTTGGCGTAAATGCGGCGGCCGCAATGACGGCAGGGACTCATGCGCTACATATGGCGGTAAAAATGGCAGGGATAGAAAGAGGCGACATTGTCCTTTGTTCCGACCTTACCTTTGCGGCGACAGTTAACCCCGTTACATATGAAAACGGTGTTCAGGTTTTTGTGGAATCCGAACGTGACACCTGGAATATGGACCCCAAAGCCCTTGAAATTGCTCTTGAAAAGTATAAGGGCAGGGTCAAGGCCGTTATGCTTGTTCACCTCTACGGAACACCTGCAAAGATTGATGAAATTATGGAGCTTTGCAAAAAGTACAATGTTATGCTTATTGAGGATGCGGCAGAGTCTTTAGGTGCAACATATAAGGGCAAACAGACAGGTGCGTTTGGTAAGTACAGTGCTGTAAGCTTTAACGGCAACAAGATTATTACATCTTCAGGCGGCGGTATGTTTTTATCTGATGACGAGGCTGCTGTTCAAAAGGTGAGGTTTTATTCCACCCAGGCACGAGACGCGGCGCCCCACTACCAGCACAGTGAAATCGGATATAACTACCGTATGAGCAATATTGTTGCAGGCGTTGGCCGTGGCCAGCTTATCCACCTTGAAGAGCATGTTGCACTGAAAAAGAAAATATATGATACATATAAAAGAGAATTTGAGGGGCTTCCCGTGAAGATGAACCCCTATCCTGATTATACCGAGCCAAACTTCTGGCTTAGCTGTTTTACTGTTGACGAAGAGGCTATGGAAAAGGTAAATCCTGAAAAGATAAGACTTACACTTGAGGCCGAAAATATCGAATCAAGACCTATCTGGAAGCCAATGCATATGCAGCCTGTGTTTGAGGGTTGTGATTTTGTTGCTTGCGGAGATTTGGTAGGCGAGGACTTGTTCAGGCGGGGACTTTGCCTTCCATCTGATATAAAAATGACAGAAGCTGACCAAATGAGAGTTATTGAAATTATCAAGAGCCTTTTTTAGAAGTTAAGCTCAAAGAATAAAAATTGGGTGAATAAATATGAAAAAAGTTTTATTTGTGGCATCTGTAATCGGACATTTTAAGGTGTTTCATATGCCGTATATTGAATATTTTAAAGAAAAGGGTTATCAGGTTGAAGCGGCAGCAAAGCTGAGAGATGACATAGAGGTTTGCGATATACAGCATAACATCTGTTTTGAAAGAAACCCCTTTAAAGTAAAGAATTTTTCAGCATACCGAAAGTTGAAAAAACTCATAAACGGTGATGTATATGACATAATTCACTGTCATACCCCTGTTGCGGCAATGATGACAAGATTGGCTGCAAGAAAGTCACGCAAAAAGGGAACACGTGTTATTTATACCGCACATGGTTTTCATTTTTTCAAAGGGGCGCCTCTTTTAAACTGGCTTATTTACTTTCCTGTTGAGTGGATATGCGCTTTCTTTACGGATACACTCATAACTATAAATGAAGAGGATTTTGCCTTTGCAAAGAAGCATCTTCACACAAAGGATATAAAGTATGTTCGTGGCGTAGGTGTCAATGTTGACAAAATAAAAAATGCGTCCATAGACTATGACAAAAAACGTGAAGAATTGGGAATACCCAAAGACGCTTTGGCTGTTTTGTCTGTAGGCGAGATTAACTCCAACAAGAACCATGAGACGGTTCTTCGGGCGATTGCTGCGCTTTCCCGCAAGGATATAGTATATGTTGTTTGCGGAAAGGGCGGCAAAAAGGAGTATCTTGAAAATTTGGCAAAAGAGCTGGGTATAGCGGGAAACTTTATTTCGGCGGGATACCGAAGTGACATTCCGGAAGTTTTGAAATGTTGTGATATATTTGCATTTCCGTCCCTGAGGGAAGGTCTTCCTGTATCGGTTATGGAGGCTATGTTTGCGGGGATGCCCATAGTTGCATCGGATATACGCGGAAACCGGGATTTGATAAAGGATGGAAAAAACGGATTTTTATGCAGGCCTACGGATGTTTTGGGATTTGCTGAGAATATACGCAGACTTGCAGAGAATAAGGAATTGAGAGATAGCTTTGGCGAGCAGGGAAAGATGCTGATAGTGCCATTTACCAAAGAAGAGGTAATGGCTGAGATGAGTAAAATATACGGATAATATCAGGAGGCGGGATAATGGGAAAAAAGGTACTGCATATCTTAAACACATCCAAGTTCTCGGGTGCGGAGAATGTGGTTGTCACCTTAATTGAAGCCTTTTGCAAGATGTCGGACGATACCGAATTTATATATGTTTCCCCGGACGGGAGCATCAGGAAAGTTCTCGAAGAGAAGAAAATTACATTTGAGCCTGTAAAGGCGGTTTCGGTATCTGAATTAAGACGGGTAATTAAAAAATATAAGCCTGATATCATTCACGCACACGACTTTACGGCAAGCATAATTGCTGCATTGGCGGCGGGGAAAATTTCTGTTATTTCCCATCTCCACAATAATGGCCCCTGGCTGAAAAAGTACTGCATTAAGTCTTTTGCCTATGGTATCAGTTGCATAAAATACAGACATATATTAAGTGTCTCGGACTCTATTTTTTCGGAATATGTGTTCGGGAGATTTATAAAAGGCAAAGGGGCGGTAATAGGCAATCCCATCAACACTTTAAAGGTAGCAGGCCTTGCCGAAAGAGCGGAAGAAAGTGAGACCTTTGATGTTTGCTTTTTGGGTCGCCTTTGTGAGGCCAAAGATCCCGTTAGGTTTGTTGAAATTGTAAGAAAATTGAGTGAAAGCATCCCTGTCAAGACGGTTATTATCGGCGATGGCCCATACCGACAAAAGGTGGAAGAAAAAATTTTGGAATATGGGCTTGGCGAAAGCATTGTTTTGAAGGGATTTTTAAGTAACCCCTACGGGATTTTAAAAAAATCGAAGGCACTATGCGCTCCGTCAAAATGGGAAGGTTTTGGACTTATGGCGGTTGAAGCATTGAGTCTTGGCGTCCCTGTGGCGGCATCTCCGGTAGGGGGGCTGGTGGATATTGTGACGGATAGATGCGGCAAATTTTGTCAGACTGATAGTGAGTTTGTGGATTTTTTGGAAAGTGTTTTAAAAGACGAGGAAACTTTCAAAACCTATTCACAAGCTGCCAAAGACCGGGCAAAGGAGCTTGACAATATGGATGATTATTACAACAAGATAAAGAGTTTTTATAGTTAATGACAGCGTTTAAATAGAGTATCAGAAACTTATATACATTTTCGGTTAGTGATACATTAGTTGTAGGGGTAGAGTATGTTTTATTTAGTTATACTATTCGTGTTATGCGCAACGGCAATTATGATTGATATTGGTATGGCAAAGCCGGGAATTCCGGACTCCAGCAGAGACCAGAAGTGGCTTAATTTTGCAACTGTTTGCCTGCTGATTTATATTGCAGGGTTTAGAAACATGGGCGGGTCGGATTTTAGCATCTACGCTACTATATATGCTAATTCACCTGACTTGAAGGACTTTTTTGAAGATTATGCTTATCTTCACGACCATTACTTCCTTTTGGGTATAGACAAGGGTTATGTTTTTATAAATTCCCTGATGAAGACCATAGGGTTTACCTACTTTGGATATAACTTTATCCACTCTTGCGTGTGTTTTTTGCTTGTTTATTTTGGTACAAGAAAATATACAAACAATTTCAGTATAGTAATAATGGTACTGCTTTACAAAATGTTCTTTTATGACTTCTTTATAAGTTTAAGACAGACCATCACAATTGCGGTATTTTTGTCTATGCTGGGTGATATTGAAAAGAAACACCCCGTAAGGTATTTCCTGCTGTGTATCTTTTGTTACTGGATTCACGCTGCGTCAATTGTTCTTTTTGTGGTGTATTTTGTGAGGTATCTAAAGCTTTCGCAAAAAACAATTATCCTGCTCAATGTAATATTTATACCCACTCTTTTGCTGTCTATACTGAATGTACCCGTCTTAAAAATCTTTGATACCATATTGGACTGGGATATATTTGGCTCGGATGTAATTGCCGAAAAGGCCGCAGGACTTTTGCAGGGTGATGTGGAAACCGGAATAAACTGGCTGCATACCATAGAATATTTTGGTATGATGTTTCTTTTGACGCTTACCTTTGATGATATAAAAGAGACCTTTCCTCAGTCGGATATGATGATAAAACTGTTTTTGTGCCTGCTTCCCATCTTTACCCTTTTCAGAAATTATGAAATCCTTACCAGATGGAAGGATTACTTCACCATATCTTACGGATTTTTATTCAGCTACCTTGCCGGGATACAAAACAGGCGGTACAGAAGGGCTGTTATGTACTTTGTTATTCTGTGGGTAGGAATAGGGTTTTTCAGGTATATAAACGTTTTTGATGAAGGTATATTCAGAAGTTATTTCCCTGTAAGGGGTATGGTTGACTTATACAAAAGACCGTTTTAGGAGGGGGAAAATGAATCCGCTTGTAACTATTTTTACGCCAACTTATAACAGGGCAGAGTATCTTGGGAAGCTTTTTGAGAGTCTTAAAAAGCAGACCAATCGAGGTTTTAAGTGGCTTATTATCGACGATGGAAGTGCCGACAACACAGAAGATGTTGTAAAGGAATTTTTGAACGGTTGCGACTTTGAAATAAAGTATATGAAAAAAGAAAACGGCGGAAAGCATACTGCACTCAACATTGCCTTTCAGGAAATTGACACAAAATATACATTTATTGTAGATAGTGACGATTTCTTAACTGAGGATGCTGTCCAGACAATATACGAAAAGGACAAGATTGTTACCGAAAACAATTTGGCAGGTATAAGCTTTTTGTGTGGTTATGACGAAAAAACCGTTATTGGAATGCCTTTTCCGGAAGGTGATATTTTCAATGGAATTGACATTCAATTCAGGTATAAAATAAAAGGGGATAAGGCTGAGGTCTGGAGGACTGATATTTTAAAAAATTATTCCTTCCCTGTTTTTGAAGGTGAGAAATTTCAGGGCGAAAATTATGTCTGGTGGAAAATCGCGTTAGAATATGACTTTTTATATGTAAATAAAATTATATACATTGCAGAATATTTGCCCGGTGGATTGAGCAAAGCGGGAAAGACGCTCAGGATCGCCTGCCCATTGGGAGGAATGGAAAATTCAAAGGTAGCATTTAACAAACGGTTTCCTTTGAGAGAACGTATAAAACGTGCGTGGCTTTTTGTTTGTTATGGATTGTTTGCAAAAAAATCCGTATCAGAGATAGTCAAAGAATCAGGAGCCGGATGGCTGATTGTTCCCAACTTGATTTTTGGGTGGCTGCTTTATCTTTATTGGAATAAAAAATATAACTAAGCGGAGTGTTGCTTTTATGAGTATTATGAGTAACGTGAAGGATGTTATCCGCAGGATAACAGGGGAGATTCCTACAAAAACACTTGTGAAAAGAGGCCTTAAGGTTGGCAAAAATTTCAGCAGACAACAGGGGTGCTTTATTGACCCGTGTCATTGCTGGCTTATTTCCATTGGAAACAATGTTACATTTTCAATTCGCGTAACGGTTCTTGCCCACGATGCATCAACAAAGGGAGCTGTTGGATATACCAAGATTGGATTGGTTGACATAAAGGATAATGTATTTGTTGGTGCAAATGCTACAATTCTTGCGGGGGTTACTATTGGAGAGAACTCGGTTGTAGGGGCAGGAAGCGTAGTTACAAAGGATGTTCCCCCCAATACGGTTGTTGCAGGGAATCCGGCAAAAGTTGTTTGCACCGTGGATGAATACAGAGAGAAACTGAATAAGGTTTTTGATGAAACCTGTGTGTTTGGCGAAGAACATACAATGAGGGGAAATGTGGATTTTTCCAAAAAGCAACAGCAGATTGAGTTTTTGAAGGAACATAAGTTTGGGTTTATTGAATAGGATTACCTGATGGAGGAAGATGATGAAAAAGATATTACTTTATCAACATGGTGGCAGCGGAAATCACGGTTGTGAGGCATTGGCAACCACCATATCTGCAGAAATAAAGCGCATCTATGATGAGTCGTATGTTATGCTGAGTTCAAATCGTGCTTATGAAGATCATATTAATACTGTGGATGAGGTTGTCCAAAAAGAAGCTTTGAAAAAATGGAGCATACCATATATATTTCATCAGATAGACAGGAGATTTTTTAATTGCAGTTTTCTCCAGGATATCTTTCTCGCCAATAAGTTTTTCAAAAAGTTGCCGGAAGATGTTGACGGAGTCATTGCTATTGGCGGGGATAACTACTGCTATTCAAAAGGTAAAATCTTTTGGGCAAATGACCGGGCAGTAAAGAAGAACAATAAAAAGCTTATGCTTTGGGGCGCATCCATTGAGCCTGATGAAATTCCCGGTGAGCTTGCAAACCACCTAAAAATTTTCGACTTGATTGTAGCCAGGGAGAGTATAACATATAATGCCCTTATGGAAAATGGATTTGAGGGGAAGGCCTTTCTTGCACCTGACCCGGCGTTTTTGTTAGAAACAGAAGAACTTCCGCTTCCTGAAAACTGGAAGGAAGGTCAGATGGTTGGTATAAATTTAAGCCCCCTGATACTGAATTATTCCCAGGATAAAGAGGCGGTAATATCTTCAATTTATGCTCTGGTGCAGCATATTATTGATAGCACAGATATGAATATCGCTCTTATTCCTCACGTAAGACATTCTACAACCGATGATGTTAGTGTTCTCAAACCAATTTATGAGAAGTTCAAAGATACGGACAGGATAGTTCTGATTGATGACAAAAACCTTTCCTGCAAGCAACTCAAAGGTTATATTTCACGGTGCAGATTTTTTATGGGTGCGAGAACTCATTCCATTGTTGCGGCATATTCAAGCGGGGTGCCTGCAATTGCCTTTGGTTATTCAGTGAAGGCAAAGGGTATAGCCCGTGACCTTTTTGGAACAGAAGAGAACCTTGTTCTGCCTGTTCAAACCTTTGATGAACCAAAGCTCTCGGTTGACGCTTTCGATTATATGATGGAGCACGAAGAGGAGCTTAAAGGGATTTATGAGGAAAAACTTCCTGAGTATAAGCAAAGAGCCCAACAAACCATTTGCTTTTTAAGAAATTTGCTGGATGATTGATAATCCGTAGAAATTGGCAGAATCTTTGCGGGAATGGAGAAAGTTATGAAGATAAATGAACTAAAGGCCGGGGTGGTGCTGTCCTACTTGACGCAGGCGGTACATATATTAACGGGACTTTTATACACCCCTGTTATGCTTCGGCTGCTTGGACAAAGTGAATACGGTCTTTATCAGCTTGTTTACTCGGTAGTGTCGTATCTGAGCCTACTTAGTCTTGGCTTTGGGGCAAGTTATGTTCGTTTTTTTTCCAGATATAAAATTCAAAACAACGAAAAGGAAATTACCAGGCTGAATGGTATGTTTATGACCATATTTGCCATTATTTCTTTGATATGTATTGGTTGCGGCGGAGTTATGATAAAAAATGCCCACCATATTTTTGGAAAAGGGCTGACCGCCGGAGAACTTGCAAAAGCAAAAGTGTTGCTTGGAATAATGATTTTCAATATGGCGGCAACCTTCATCAACAGTGTGTTTTCAAGTATAATAACGGCTTATGAAAAGTTCTTTTTTCAAAGACTCATCAAATTTTTGAGAGAACTTTTTAATCCGTTTCTCACACTGCCTCTGCTGATTTTGGGATACGGTTCTGTTGCGATGGTTGTTGCAACCACCATTCTTACCGTGTTGGGGCTTGCGGCTGACAGTATTTTTTGTCTAAGGAAGCTAAAAGTCAGGTTCAGCTTTTCGTCCTTCGACTTTTCTCTTTTTAAAGAAATGTGGGGATTCACCTTTTTTATATTTATAAACATGATTGTTGACCAGCTCAATTGGAGTGTAGATAAGTTTTTGCTTGGCAGAATGATAGGCACTGTCGCGGTTGCGGTATATGGGGTAGCGGCACAGCTTAATAGTCTTTACCTGGCCCTGTCCACAGCGGTTTCAAGCGTTTTCATTCCAAGAGTGAATTTGATTGTTGCAAAAAACAACGATAACCACGCCTTGAGTAAACTTTTTGCCAAAGTGGGAAGAGTACAGTTTTTGATCCTTGCCCTTGTTGTTACAGGCTATATAATATTTGGCAGGTCATTTGTAGCGTTATGGGCAGGACCGGGATATGGGGAGGCGTATATAGTAGGCCTGTTCCTTATGATTCCTGTTACTGTACCCCTTATTCAGAATCTTGGCATAGAGATACAACGTGCAAAAAATATGCACCAGGCCAGAGCCATAGTGTATTTGTTTGTTGCGGTATCTAATATTTTTGTCAGTATTCCTTGTATAAAATATTGGGGCGTCAGCGGCGCTGCTGTAGGAACAGCTATATCTCTTATTGTGGGCAATATTCTCTTTATGAATTACTATTACCACAAAAAGGTGGGACTTGATATAGGTTACTTCTGGAAGGAAATGTTTGGACTTTTGGTTCCGGCAGCTTTTGCTGCAGCGATTGGGTTTGCTTTGACAAGGCTGTGGCCTGCAAAGGGAAAAATAGGCGTCTTGGCTTTGCAGATGGTTTTATATTGCGGCATATATGTGGTAATAATGTGGCGGTTGGGAATGAAGGAACAGGAAAAAGAGTTAATCTCAGCGCCTATTAAAAAGGTTGGAGATAGATTATGGAAAAAATAGTTGATTTTGAAAAATGCTCAGGTTGTCACGCCTGTTTCAATGCCTGCCCGAAAAATTGCATATCAATGAAACCAAACCATGAGGGATTTTTGTATCCTGAAGTTGACAGTGAAAAATGTGTGGATTGTGGTGCGTGCAAAGAGGTGTGCCCTGTGCTGAAGGAGTATAGCGGCAACCCAAAAGGAGCTGCGTATGCCTGCATAAACAAAGACGAGGGAACAAGAAAAAACAGCTCATCCGGGGGCATATTCAGCCTGCTGGCGGAGTATGTTTTGAATATGGGCGGAGTGGTTTTTGGAGCTGCTTTTAAAGAGGATTTGTCGGTATGCCATATAGAGGTATCCAAGGCGGAGGAACTGGGCAAACTGCGAGGCTCAAAATATCTCCAAAGCAGTGTGGGAGAAACGTTTTTGTCGGTAAAGACCAGGCTCAAAGAGGGAAAAGTGGTTCTGTTTTGCGGAACCCCTTGTCAGATAAGCGGCCTTTTCGCTTTTTTGGGCGGAACAGATGAGAATCTTATTGCTGTAGATATTATATGCCACGGCGTACCGTCACCAAAGGTGTGGAAAAAATACCTGGAATTTGTTGAAGAAAAGAACAAGGATTGCATAAACAATAAGGAGCTTCCATCCTTCCGTGACAAAAAATATGGGTGGAGGAGATTTTCCCTTTCGGTATCCTTGGAAAAGAAGGGCAGAGTTGTAACCCCATTGGACAAGGACCTCTTTATGCGTGCGTTTTTAAAAAATTATTGTCTCAGACCTTCTTGCTATAATTGTAGCTCAAGAGCCATTGAGAGACAGAGCGATATAACCCTTGCGGATTTTTGGGGTATTGACAGGGTTTGCCCTGAGCTTTTTGACAATAGAGGTTCGTCGTTGGTGATGGTGAATTCGCAAAGGGGAAATGAGGTGTTTGAAAGCATCAAGCCTTTTATGAAATATAAAGAGGTGGATATGGATGCTGCAATAAAGTTTAATCCCGCCGTACATACTTCTGCCAAAAAGCCACAGCTTCGACAGCAGTTTATGAAGTTTGTGGATTTGTATCCTTTTGACAGGGCGGTCAGGGAATGTATCCCTAAAAAGCGGTTTGAGAAGATAGGCGGTCTTATAAAGAGAATTGTACGCAAGGTGATAGGAAAATGAGTGTATCTTATGTTAAATATTTTTTGGATATAATAAGAGCTGTACTTAACGGCACACCTTTTGAGAAGACCTCAGAGAACATTGATTTTGAGGGGCTTTATTCCTTTGCGTCTGCACACCATATGGCAGGGGTGATTGCCTGGTGTGATGAGGCTATTTTAGGGGCACCGGAGGAGATAAGACAGAAATTTAATTATGAGAAGAACCGAAGTATAGCACGGGAGGCTTTGCAGGAGGTTGTTATATCGGCATTTCTGGAAAGTATGGAAAAAGAGGGGCTTCGCGCAATGCCTCTTAAAGGGTTTTGTATAAAAAACCTTTATCCTCATCCTGCGCTTCGCAGTATGACAGATACCGACATCTTAATTGACAAAGGGGATATGGAGAAAATCATCCCCATTATGGAGGGGCTGGGTCTTAAATATGACCACGATACCATCAATGAAGCAATATTTCAAAATGACCGGATGGTGGTGGAACTTCACAAGGAATTGATTCCTTCAAATATGAGAGGACGCCTTTGCGACTATTACAGGGACCATTGGCGGCTTGCAAGACCCAAGCCGGACAAAAAGTATATATGCGAGATGACACCTGAGGACTTTTATATATTTGCAATTTGCCACATAGCAAAGCACTATGTGGGAGGCGGCATTGGTATAAAGCACATAATGGATGTCTATATATTAAATCGCAGTGAATATGATTGGACATATATAAACAGTGAGTTTGAAAAGTTGGGACTGGTTGAATTTTCAGAAATCGTCAGGGAACTTTCCTGTGCCTGGTTTGGCAAGGGGCCTTGGCCAAACTTATCCCCGGCGACCTTGGAGTTAAGTGCTGCAATTTTAGATAGCGGTGCATTTGGAAGGGGCAAGGAGAGAGCAGTTTCGGGAATATATCTGGGTAAAAGAAAAACAGATAAAAAGCATTCCGTGACAGGAGCGCTGTTAAGACGCATCTTTCCACCAATTGCTCATATGAAACTTTTATATCCGCAGGTTAAAAAACACGGATTTCTGTATCCATTTTTTTTGGTTGTGAGAATCTTTGATATATGTTTCAACAGGAAAAATGAATTAAAGAATTTGAAAAATTCAACAAGCATCGGTGAAAAAGATGTGGATATGTTTGCTCAAAGATTAAAAAAGGCGGGCATCCCTGAAGATTTTTAAAGGTAAAAAAGGAGTAAGTGATTGCGGTGTTACGAAGCAGTTCCTTACTCCTTAAAATTTAACTTTACAATTATGTTACGGTTATTGACAAATAAAATCAATGTGGTAGAATGGCCTCAAGAAGGGGCTTTTTGCCAAAATTAACCTTTGAGGTGATGTTGCTGTGAAGAATTCTAAAGGTAATCAAAACGAAACGAAAGTCGGAGATAAAAGAGGAGGAAGCCGTATTCCTGATTATGAACAGCTGTTTCAGGAGGGCGCTGAATCTTCAAGGGAAAAGGGCGGCGCTTTGGGGATTTACAAGTTGCTGCTTGCGCAAAACAAGGGTAAGATTTTTGCGTCAACGATTTTGTATCTTATAAAGCATCTGCCGGTGCTCCTTATTCCCCTTATTACCGCAGAGGTAATAAATACAGTCACCCTGGGAGGCCCTGACACGGTCAAAAAGATGGTTATCTACGGCATACTTATTCTTTTGCTGGTTCTTGAAAACATCCCTATGCATGTTCTCCGTGAAAAGTATAACAATGAGATGCTCAGGACGATAGGAGCGGGTCTTCGCGGTACTGTTGTGCGAAAACTGCAGCATTTGTCCCTTACATACCACAAACAGATTGAAAGCGGAAAAATCCAATCCAAGTTT
Organism: Clostridia bacterium; assembly: GCA_017546165.1. Taxonomy (GTDB): domain Bacteria; phylum Bacillota; class Clostridia; order Monoglobales; family Monoglobaceae; genus SIG440. The sequence continues at coordinate 5,761 of JAFYXL010000050.1, read as the reverse complement.
ATGCGGGATATTGAGGCTGTTGAGACTCTTAACCGCCAGATTACAAACAGTCTTGTGCCAACCATAATAAATGTTGTTGTTTATGTGGCCATTTCTGTGATGAAAAGCGGCACAGTGACATTATTCTTTATGGCGGTGATACCCATAAATGTTTTGCTGGTTTATTTTTTCAGAAACAGTATGAGAAGTACAAACAGGGTATTTCGCAAAGAGAATGAGAACATATCAGCCAAGGTATCAAGTATGATTGATATGATCCCTGTTACCAAGGCCCACGGCCTTGAAAATGAAGAGATTGTAGATATTGAGGAAAAAATCCGTACTTTAAAGGAACACGGACTTCTTGTAGATAGAGTAAATGCTTATTTTGGGTCAATAATTTGGGTTGCCAGCCAGATAATGAGTGGCGTATGTTTGTTTTTTACTGCCTGGCTTGCCCTGAAAGGAAAGATTCAGATAGGTGATATAGTGCTGTTTCAATCCTACTTTACCAGCATTTCCACATCCATTCAGGGCATAGTCAATGTTTATCCTGAAATCACCAAAGGTATGGAGTCGGTAAGTTCAGTTTCTGAAATTATACTTTCCAAGGACCTGGAGGACAGTAACGGCAAAATCCGTTTGAGGTATGTTCACGGAACAGTTAAGTTTGAAGATGCTTGTTATCGATATCCTGATGGAGAAGAGGATATTATTAAAAATCTGTCTCTTGATGTGGAACCGGGTGAATGTGTTGCCTTTGTTGGGGCGTCGGGCTCAGGAAAATCTACCGTTATGAATATGATTATCGGATTTTTAAAGCCAACACGAGGCAATCTATTTATTGACGGAAAACCCATTGATGAACTGAAATTAAGCGATTATCGGCACTTTATTTCGGTTGTGCCGCAAAATTGTGTTATGTTTACCGGGTCAATCCGTGAAAATATTACCTATGGCCTTAAAAATGTGTCTGAAGAGCGACTTCGTGAGGTGGTGCATCTTGCCAACATTGATGAGTTTGCTGACAAATTGCCCTATGGCCTTGACACTCAGGTGGGTGAAAACGGCGCAAATCTTTCAGGCGGACAAAAACAGAGAATCTCAATTGCACGTGCTCTTATACGGGACCCCAAGATTCTTATACTTGATGAGGCCACCTCTGCCCTTGACAATATTTCGGAGTACCACGTCCAGCAGGCTATAAACAGATTGACCGCAGGCAGAACTACGTTTATTGTAGCGCACAGACTTTCCACAATCCGCAATGCAGATAAGATTGTTGTTATGGAAGAGGGAAGGTGTATTGAAATGGGTACATATTCTGAGCTTATGGAAAAACAAGGAAAGTTTTATGAGCTTAAGAGCCTGAACGATATAATAAATATCGGCGAAACATTTTAATGTTTCGGTTTGCGTTTTACGCAAACCATTATGAAAACATATGTTTTCATAAGCCGACTTTATTGCAATCAAGTGTTGATATCAAATCTATAATTTGATAGTGGCAGAATAAATTTCTGCCCAAAACAGCGGAATGCTGTTTTCAACCACGATGATTATAATGGATATATCCTAGAGAAAAACACAATCAGTGTTTTCACTCTGCCCGGAATGTAGTATTAAGGCAGTGTATTCATAAATTAAAGAATCACCTCATAGGATTATGTGAGGTGATTTTTTATGAAAATAAATTGGAAGGCATTGATAAAAGCAGTGCTCATCCCCCTTGCCGTAGGCGGACTAAGCGCTGCTTTGACCAGCGGAAGTATGGAAATGTTTGGAACTCTTGTGAAGCCTCCGCTGTCTCCGCCGGGTTGGCTTTTTCCTGTAGTGTGGACCATCCTTTACACCCTTATGGGCATTGCGTCATACCAGGTTTATACAGCTGATGCACCAAAGGAACAAAAAGCCCGTGCCCTTTTTGTGTATGGAGTTCAGCTTGTTGTAAACTTTTTCTGGTCAATAATATTTTTTAATATGCAGGCGTATCTGTTTGCCTTTTACTGGTTGGCGCTTTTGTGGGTGCTGATAATTCTCACAATTGTGGCCTTTCGCCAAATTTCGCCCACCGCAGCAATTTTGTTGATTCCGTATCTTTTGTGGGTCACTTTTGCAGGGTATCTTAATTACTTTATATATTTATTAAATTAGAACTATAAAAAGGGATAGAAGTCTAAACTTTTATCCCTTTTTACGTTTTTTCGATTTATGACTAAATTTTTTGCCAAATAAAAGGAATTTTAAAACTTTTGTCGAAGTTAAAGGAGTAGGCAAAAATAAGACAAGCCTAAAAACATAAAAATTTAAGCAATTATACACATATGAAATTCCGAAAGGAGTAAAAATTATGGCAAACGAACATAATGAGGAATTATTTGACGCCTCTAAGCTCAATATCATTCCTGTAGAAATTGAAAAAGAAATGCGCAAGTCATACCTTGACTACGCAATGTCTGTTATCGTAGGCCGTGCTCTCCCTGATGTTCGTGACGGACTCAAGCCTGTTCACCGTCGTATTCTCTATGCAATGCACGAGGACAACTTGACCCCTGACCGTGAATACAGAAAGAGTGCTACCACCGTTGGTAACGTGCTGGGTAGGTATCATCCTCACGGCGATGCTTCGGTTTATGATGCAATGGTGCGTATGGCACAGGATTTCTCTATGAGATATCCCACAGTTGACGGTCACGGAAACTTTGGTTCTGTGGACGGTGACCCACCTGCAGCTTACCGTTACACTGAGGCAAGAATGTCAAGAATGGCTATGCGGATGCTTACCGATATTGAAAAGGAAACCGTTGACTTTATGCCAAACTTTGATGAAAGTCGCAAGGAACCTGTGGTGCTTCCGTCACGTTTTCCGCATCTTTTGGTTAATGGCTCAAACGGTATTGCCGTAGGTATGGCAACTAATATTCCGCCCCACAACCTGACAGAGGTTATCGACGGTATTGTTGCGGTTATTGACAATCCTGAAATCACAATTGACGAGCTTATGGAATATATCAAGGGTCCGGACTTCCCTACAGGTGCTCAGATTATGGGTACTTCGGGCATCCGTGCGGCTTACCATACAGGCAGAGGTAAAATCCGTATCCGTGCAAAGGCTGAGATTGAGGAAATCAAGGACAGACAGAGGATTGTAGTTACCGAAATTCCCTATATGGTCAACAAGGCAAGATTGATTGAAAAGATTGCAGAGCTAGTCCGTGAAAAGAGAGTGGAAGGCATCTCTGACCTTCGTGATGAGTCTGACCGTGACGGTATGCGTATTGTGATTGAAGTTAAACGTGATGCCAATGCTACCATCGTTTTAAATCAGCTTTACAAATACACACAGCTTGAGGACAGCTTTGGTGTGATTATGCTGGCACTTGTGAATCAGGTTGAGCCAAAGGTTTTGAACCTGCGTGAAATTCTGGACAACTATATTGACTTCCAAAAGGATGTAATTATAAGACGTTCACGTTTTGACAAAAAGAAGGCCGAGGCAAGGGCTCACATTTTGGAAGGCCTTAGAATCGCCCTTGATAATATTGATGAAATAATCAGTATTATCCGCAGCAGCTACAGTGATGCAAAGCCCAAGCTTATGGAACGCTTTGGTTTTTCAGAAGTCCAGGCCCAGGCGATACTGGATATGCGTCTGGCAAGACTTCAGGGCCTTGAACGAGAGAAGATTGACAATGAATATAAGGACATTATGGCGTTCATTGCAGAGCTTGAGGAGATCCTTTCATCAGAGGCAAGAGTTCTTGAAGTGTTAAAGACTGAAATTACCGAAATCCGTGACAGATTTGGTGATAAAAGACGTACTTCAATCGAGCCGGTAGTGGATGATATCGACATTGAGGACTTGATTGAGGAAGAGGACAATGTAATCACAATGACCCGTCAGGGATACATCAAGCGCCTGGCGGCGGACACATACAAGAGCCAGAAACGTGGAGGTAAGGGTATTATTGGCATGCAGACCAAAGAGGAGGACTTCGTTGATACAATGTTTGTATCATCAACTCACGCATACATTCTCTTCTTTACCAACACCGGCAAGATGTATCGTATAAAGGCCTATGAAATCCCTGAGGCAGGCCGTCAGGCAAAGGGTACTGCCATTGTAAATCTTTTGCCTCTTGAAGCAGGAGAAAAGGTTTCAGCAGTTCTGCCAATCCGTGAATACAGCGATGACGAGTTCCTGATTATGGCTACCCGTCAGGGCGTAATCAAAAAGAGTGCACTCACTGAATATCAAAATGCCCCCAAGGCGGGGAAAATCGCAATCAATCTTGATGAAGGCGATGAACTTATCAATGTTATGCGTACCAAAGGTGAGGGTGATATCTTTATCGGTACACATCTTGGCAAGATGATAAGATTTGCAGAAAGCGATGTAAGAACTTTAGGCAGAGTTTCACGTGGCGTCCGTGGTATTATGCTCAAAGACGGTGATTATGTTGTTGGTATGAGTGTAAGCCGTGAAGATGCAAAGATTTTGGTGATAAGTGAAAACGGCTACGGCAAAAAGACCGAGATTTCAGAGTACAAGGTGCAGTCCAGAGGCGGACAGGGTACCACAACTTACAAAATCAGCGAGGAAACAGGCAATGTTTCGGGCTTTGGTCTTGTTACCGATGACGATGATATTATCATTATGACTTCAGAGGGTATTATTATCAGAGTAAACACTCAGGAAATAAGCACCCTCAAACGTGTGACCAAGGGCGTAAGACTTATGCGTCTGGCAGATGGCGTAAAAATTGTATCAGCCGCTGCGGTTGCCCGTGAAGAAGATGATGGCGAGACCGATGCTGAAATAAATGAAACAGCCGAAACACCTGGCGAAGATACTCAAAAAACAGCAGAATAACAAAAAAATCGGGCAAAACCCCCAAAAATTTTTACCATGTGTGCATAATAATGATTTTTTCAAAAACAAAGATTGGTTTTTTTGTAAAATTGGCACAATTGTCTGCAAGGAGTGACTCAACCCCCCCAAACCCTGATTCTACAAGGGTTTCGGGGGGTTTGTTTTTTGAGTTGTGCAATATCACTAAAGTTTGGTTTTAAACTTTGTTTAATTAGATTCTAACATTTTTTTTTAAAATATGTTAGAATTAAATAACTTATGATAGAGGATTAATTTAGGAGGGTTATATAAATGGCAAGTTTAAGTTTGAGACAGGTTGGTAAAATTTATCAGGGCGGCGTTATCGGCGCAAAGGATGTTAACCTTGAAATCGCAGATAAGGAATTTTTGATTTTGGTTGGTCCTTCAGGCTGTGGTAAATCAACAACTCTTCGTATGATTGCAGGACTTGAAGAAATTTCAGAAGGTGAGCTTTACATTGATGACAAGCTTGTTAACGATGTTGCTCCAAAGGACAGAGATATTGCGATGGTTTTCCAGAACTATGCTCTCTATCCACATATGACAGTATTTGAAAATATGGCTTTTGGTTTGAAACTCAGAAAAGTTCCAAAGGCTGTTATTAAAGAAAAGGTACACGAAGCTGCAAAGATTCTTGACATCGAGCATCTCCTCGATCGTAAGCCAAAGGCTCTTTCAGGCGGTCAGAGACAGCGTGTTGCGCTTGGCCGTGCTATTGTTCGTGAGCCAAAGGTATTCTTGATGGATGAGCCACTTTCAAACCTTGATGCAAAGCTCAGAGTTCAGATGAGAGCTGAAATCGGTAAGCTTCACAAAAAGTTGGGTACTACTGTAATTTACGTTACACATGACCAGACAGAGGCTATGACAATGGGTTCAAGAATCGCT
>JAFYXL010000049.1 GCA_017546165.1 Clostridia bacterium | reverse complement strand
GAGGGAACAGGCCAATATCCACGGTCGGATTCCGCTTCTATGTTGTCAACCAGCTTGCGGAGCTGTGCCATTTTAGGAACAACCTGATTGCGGTAGTGGATTGCCACCTCCAGGGCTGTGCCAACAGGCACGTTTTTGAGAGCTGCGTCAAGAGAATTATTCACCTCTGTGATTTCATCTGCTGCCGCTGCAATCTTATTAAGAGCCTCAGTTTCGGTCTTGCAAGGGATAGTCTCGCTTACCTGACGTTTGCTCAAAATGGTGTCACAAAGGCCCTTTTGGATATCACGTATTGCAGGTGAGTAGTCTTTTTTCACCATATCCACCATAACAAGGCCTTCGATGTTAACAAGCTTTGAGTATTCCTGAAGCAGGATTTCGTATCTTGCACGCATTTCTGTTTCGTTGTAAACCTTGTGACGCTTAAACATATCAAGATTTTCCTGACGTATGTAATATGGCAATGCATCAACAGTTGATGTAAGGTTAAGAAGTCCGCGCTTTTCAGCCTCCTGGACCCATTCTTCCGAGTATCCGTTTCCGTCAAAGATGATTGCGTCGTGGTTGATGATTGTGCGCTTAACAAGTGCGTGAACGGCTGAGAGAAAATCCTCCTGACCTTCAAGTTCATCTGCAAAGAGCATAAGCTCATCTGCCACCATTGTGTTGAGCATAATGTTGCTGCAGGCAATTGATGCACTGGAACCAAGCATACGGAACTCAAACTTGTTACCGGTAAAAGCAAATGGAGAGGTACGGTTGCGGTCTGTTGAGTCTTTAGGGAATGCGGGAAGAGCGTTGACGCCTACCTTCATTGTCTGCTTGCCCTCTGTTGAGTAGCCGTTATCGTGCTTTATAGCATCGAGAACCCCTGCCAACTCACTGCCAAGGAACATTGAAATAATGGCAGGAGGAGCTTCGTGTCCGCCAAGACGGTGGTCATTGCCGGCACTTGCAGCAGAGATACGCAAAAGGTCCTGATGTTTGTGTACTGCGCTCATAACAGCGCAAAGGAATACAAGGAACTGTGCGTTCTCGTGAGGAGATTTTCCCGGTTCAAACAGGTTTTCGCCTGTGTTGGTGGTAAGAGACCAGTTGTTATGTTTGCCGCTTCCGTTTACGCCTTCAAATGGTTTTTCGTGGAGCAAACAGGTCATACCGTGACGGTCAGCAACCACCTTCATCATTTCCATAGTGAGCTGATTGTGGTCAGTTGCGATATTTACTGTTGTAAAGATAGGGGCAAGCTCGTGCTGTGCAGGTGCAGCCTCGTTGTGTTTGGTTTTTGCCAAAATTCCAAGCTTCCAAAGCTCCTGGTCAAGTTCTTTCATATAAGCGGAAACTCTGGGTTTCAGCTTACCAAAGTAATGGTCTTCAAGTTCCTGACCTTTTGGTGCAGGTGTGCCAAAAAGTGTTCTTCCGCAATAGATAAGATCCTTGCGTTTTTCAAACATTTCCTTATCAATAAGGAAGTATTCCTGTTCAGGCCCTACTGTGGGAACGACTCTTGTTACGTCGGTCTTGCCAAAAAGCTTAAGAATTCTTACCGCCTGGCGACTTACCGCCTCGACTGAACGGAGGAGCGGAGTCTTCTTGTCAAGAGATTCACCACCGAATGAACAAAAAGCGGTAGGGATACAAAGAGTTCCGTCTTTAATAAATACATAAGAGGTTGGGTCCCAAGCAGTGTAGCCCCTTGCCTCAAATGTAGCACGGAGTCCGCCTGAAGGGAAACTGGAGGCATCGGGCTCGCCTTTTATAAGCTCCTTGCCTGAAAATTCCATCAAAACGTTTCCGCCCGTGCTGGGAGTGATAAAACTGTCGTGCTTTTCGGCAGTAATACCTGTCATAGGCTGGAACCAATGTGTGTAATGGGTTGCACCATTTTCAATTGCCCAATCCTTCATTGCGCCGGCAATGATGTCTGCAACGTGGCGGTCAAGACTTTCACCATTATTAATAGTTTTCTTCAGTGCTTTATAAATCTCACGGGGAAGACGTTCTTTCATAACAGTTTCGTTAAAGACCATGCTTCCAAAGATTTCAGGGATATTAGTCACTGTAGTTCCTCCTGTCATAAAATGAAATAAAACGGATATCATCCAAATAACTACAAAACTTACATATTATAATGTAGGGTTAAAACAAACAAAACCGCATTATATATGAAAATTATACACCGACGGCAGCTCTTTGTCAATCATATAAAAATTTTTTGAAAAATTTTAAAAAAAAGCTTGCAATTTTAAAAAAGATGTGTTAGTATATTAAGTACTGATTTTTAAGTAAACGAATATAAGTTGGAGGTGAAATCGTGCCAAACATTAAATCAGCTAAGAAAAGAGTAAAGGTTATCGCAGCTAAGACTCTCCAGAATCAGATGGTTAAGTCACAGCTCAAAACTGCTATAAAGAAATTTGAAGCTTCTTTAGACGGTGGCAAGGATGATGCCTCTGCACTTTACACAGCCGTTGTTAAAAAGACAGACCAGGCTGTTGCAAAGGGTATTCTTCACAAGAATACAGCAGCTCGCAGAAAGAGCCAGTACGCAGCTATGATGAACAAGCTTGCGTAAGCGAAGCAGTTTAACCGAGTGCTTTTTTAATAAAAATCGCACTCATAATATAGGGGTATAGCTCAGTTGGTAGAGCAGCGGTCTCCAAAACCGCGTGCCGTGAGTTCGAATCTTACTGCCCCTGCCAAGCGAAAGAACCTTGATATGGCTTGATAAATGGCTTTATCAAGGTTTTTGTTTTGCTTTTGAAATAATTTTGAATATTTTGTTTTTAGTGAAAAAGTAATAAAAAATATAGGGTTTTTGGATATATTGTTGTCAAAAGTGTTGTCAAAAATTGTGAAAAATTAAAGCTCATTGAGCTTGTTGATTGCTTCTTCTTTTTGTTCATCCAAAAGGTGTACGTATGTATCATAGGTAAATGATACGGATTCGTGACCGAGAAGTTCGGAAACGATTTTTATATCGGTACCTTTTTTAATTAAGAGTGATGCGAAGGTATGGCGCAGGGCGTGGAGGCCTACGTAATCGTAATCGAAGGCATCGAGCATAGAGTAAAGTGTCCGGGTGAGGTTTCTTGGTGATGGCTGATTACCTACGGTGTTTGTTATTACGAGGTCAGTTCCTGATTTCCCTTCGGTCATTGCTTTAAAGGCAATTAATGCTTTTGTGCCTAAAAAGATTTTTCTGTTTGATTTTTTTGTTTTTGGAGTATTCTGGGTTATTGTTTCATATTTTGTTTTAGATGCATCAGAGCGTGATTTTACAGTTTTTACATTCTTTTTTATTATGATCTGATTTGTTCTTGCATCATAATCGTTTACGGTAAGCGCCAGAGCTTCGCCGATGCGCAGGCCGGTATATATTAAAAATATGATAGCATTATCAAATTGATAATATGGTTTTCCGGTTTTCCACTTTTTACCTACAAGAGTGTTTAAGTTGTTTACTTGCTCTTCGGTTAAAAATTGTATTTCTTTTATATTGTTTTTCTTTTCCCGTGGAATTATTATATCTTCTGCGGGATTTTCTTTTATAAGCTTATTTTTGATTGCCAGTTTGAACATCTGATTAAGGTTCTGATGTATCTTCCTTAATACGGAGTATGACATATCGGAATTATCAAAGAGTTCTTCCTGGATAATATCGGTTGTGATTTCATCCAAAGGGAGACTGCCGAGCTTTGGGAGGATGTGGCCTGTTACGATCCATTCTATTGTGTCGTATGAAGAACGTTTTAAGGATTTGTATTTACTTTTCATCCAATTTTCTGCAAAGGTACTTAAAAGTTGCTTTTCACCTCTTAAATAACCTTCTTCATAATCTCTGATGTAGAGTTTCATTTTGCGCATAGCGTCCTGTGCCGATTTTGAGGAATAAAAGCATTTCCTTTTGGAATCAATCATTACAGATGCCATCCAGCGCCCATCAGAACGCTTTACAACAGTTCCTTCGCCGTTTAGTCTTTCTTTTGGCATAATTTCACCTGCCTTTATTTTTGTTCCGCCCTTAAACAGGGCGGTTGTTTTTTTATGAAATTAGTTTTCCGGTTTCTTTATAATAATTTATACACATTTCTACGAATTTGCAAGGCAGGTCGAAATATTCGGCGATTTGCCAGATTTCTTTACAGTCGGCATCGAATGCCTTCTGGAGTCTTTTTAATGGAAGGAACTCGAATATTGTTCTTCTGTTCGCTTTGTGTTCGTGTTTTTCTATTAAATCAAACTTGCTGCAGAGTTTGTGGGTTGAACCTGTAACACAGTGGCCATACTCGTGGACGGTGACGCAAAATTCTTCGTCGGTATCTTCTATTTGTGAGGTGTCAATAAAAATACCATAGCTTTTTTCATATTCTATTGTTACACCTTTTCTTCCTGCAGGGAGCTTATAGTTAAACTTTGAAATGTTATTTTTTGTAATCTTTTTGTTAAGTTGTTCT
>JAFYXL010000008.1 GCA_017546165.1 Clostridia bacterium | reverse complement strand
TATGAAACAGTTGCAGACCAGATAAATAACAGGGTGGAGACAGCGGATGATTTTTATGATGGTTTTTCGCGTTTTGTTATAGGTATGGCCAAAAAGGTTTTGCTTGCTAACACTTTTGCAATTTTTGCTGACGAAGCATTTGCAAATATAAACAATTTGTCTATTTCTTTAAGCTGGGTTGGAGCATTGAGCTATACTTTCCAAATCTTTTTTGATTTCAGCGGATATAGTGATATGGCTATAGGCCTTGGAAGAATGTTTGGTTTTCATTTCTTAGAAAACTTTAATTATCCATATATTTCACGGTCTATAACTGAATTTTGGAGAAGATGGCATATATCTCTGGGAACTTGGTTTAGGGATTATTTGTATATCCCGTTGGGCGGAAGCAGAGTTAAAAAGCCAAGGCTTATATTTAACCTGTTTGTGGTTTGGATGTTGACCGGAATATGGCATGGGGCAAACTGGACGTTTTTTGTCTGGGGATTTATGTATTTTGTGCTTATTGGAACAGAAAAACTGATTGGATTTGATAAAAAGAAATTTGGTTTGGCAGGCAATATATTAAGCTGGATATATACAATGCTCTTTGTGGTAATTGGTTGGATTATTTTTAGAGCGGATTCACTTTATCAGGCCTTTGATTATATTAAAATTATGTTTGGGTTGGGTTCAAAGGGAATTTGTAATATGCAATTTGGGCAGAACATACAAAGCCTTTGGATACATCTGATTTTTGCAGTTATATTCAGCACCCCTGTGGCACGGATAGTTGGCGAAAAAATCAAGGATGTAAAAACCCTCCAGATTTTGCGTTCAATAGGTATTATAATTTTATTTGTATTATCTTTTGCCAGCATTATAAGCAGTGCGCATAACCCATTTATTTATTTTAACTTTTAACAGGAGAAAGCGATGAAAAAGTTTAATTATAATAAAATAGTATTTATTTTTGTTGCAGTTTTAATAGTTTCGGGGCTTTTTTCAAAACCTTTAGTAACAGGGTTGGCTAAGGCCGGACTTGGGTTTTTAAGAGATAAGGATGTAGATAAATGTATTCAAAATGTAAATAATAGTGCTGAAGAAATCAGATATAAGGGCATTATTATAGATATTCAGTCTTTGAAAGACCGATTAACCGGCGTGAGAAAAGTTGAAAAAAGCGATTCGACAGTTGTGAGACTGCCAAATGATTACCTATCCTACTATTATGAGGATTTGAGTGAAGAATTGGTAGAAAAAACGGCCGATTCTTGTGAAAATTTAAAGGAATTTACTGAGTCTTTGGATATTCCCCTTATGTATGTGTATGTTCCCGTGAAGTCGTATTTTGATGAAACGATGCATACGGAATATATAAAAGACTGTGACAAATTTATAGAATTGTTGGAAGACAGAAATGTTCACACATTAAACTTTGAGCAAAAAATGCGTGAAAAAAATCTCGCAATGGAAGATGCGTATTTTATAACGGACCACCATTGGAAGATAGAGACTGCCTTTTGGGCGTTTTCGGAAATATGCAGTGAGCTTGAAAAAGAATACGGGTTTGAGTATGACAAAGAAGCAACTGATTTGTCAAATTATAGTATTAAGGTTTATGAGGACTGGTTTTTGGGGTCCGAGGGGAAAAAGGTTGGCAGGTTTTTTACCCCGCTTGGAGTTGATGACTTCAGCCTGATAACGCCTAAGTTCCAAACAAACCTGACTGTAAGTGATGAAGGCCAACCCCGTACAGGTGAGTTTGAAAATACAATTTTAAAACTTAAAAGTTTGAGTAAAAAGAGCTATCACAAAAGCAACAGTTATGCAACGTATAGTCACCGCGACTTTCCTGTGCAAGTGATCGAAAACAATTTGGCTCCTGAGAATTCACCTAAAGTTATGGTTATAAAGGATTCTTATGCCAATGCAGTTTCTCCTTTTTTATCGCTTGTTACCAAATCTATACATAATATTGATATAAGAGAAATGCATGGCGATGAGCGTGTTGAAAGTGTTTTTGAGTACATAAAGGAGAACAGACCGGATTATGTGATGGTTTTATATTCCGGGTTAAATGTATCAGAAGACGATTTTAGCAAATATGATTTCAAGTAGAACTGGTTAAATACACATAAAAAGGGACGGTTCCGACTTTTAAATTGTCGGTATAACTCGTCCCTTTTGTTTTTTAGGTGTTATTGAGGGGTGTTTGGGTGCTGATTTTCCTGAATCAATTTCAAAAATGCTTGTGCTGCCAGGGAAAGGGGCGTGTGGCGCAGATACGCATAGCCGATGTTTCGGGGCGGCAACGGTGGGGTAAGATTCATTTTTTTGATAACTTTGTTTTCAAGACTTTCTTTTGAAAATTCTTCAATGACACAGGAGACACCAAGCCGGATTGAGGCAAAGCGTGTCAAAAGGTCGTGGGCCGCAATTTCAATCTGTGGTTTCAGCTGGATTTGCTTTTCCTCAAATTTTTTGTCAATATAACGGCGTGAAGTTGAATTTTTTTCCAAAAGTATAAGAGGTTCTTGGGACATTTCCTCCCAGGTGTAGCTTTGCTTTGCGTTATAGTCAGCGCTGCAGACAAAAATATCGTGGATTTCCAGACAGGGTTCGATACAAAGTTCCTCGTCCGTTACAGGTAGGTTGACAAAGGCAAGCTCGGCATTGCCTTCTTTCACAAGCTGAAGCATCTGGTAGGAATAGGAATTTGACATTTCAATTCTTATTCCCGGATAAATTGCGTGAAATTGTTCAAGATAAGGAAGAAGATAGTGGCTTGTGATGGTATCACCTGCAGCAATTACAAGAGAGCCACTTTCCAGATGATGCAATCGGGCAAGCAGGGTTTCGCCTTGCTGTATTGCCTGCATTGCACTCTCTATTTTTTGGTATAGAAGAGCCCCTTCTTTTGTCAGAATTACACCCCGGCGAGAACGGATAAAAAGTTGTGTATCTAAATCCTGCTCCAACTGATGAATACATTGGGAAATTGCCGACTGGGAGATATATAAATGCTGCGCTGCAGTTGAAAAAGACGCATATCGCGCTGTTTCATAAAAGATACGGTAATAATCAAGCTTTGTTTTCATATAAGCACTCCTTATTACTGTTGTAAGTTTTATCTACTTTACTAATGAATATAATTGTATTATAATAAGAGAGTAACAAAAAGTCAATAATCGGAGGGAATTTTTATGGAAAGAAAAACCGGAACGATTTCACGTGGTATCCGTTGCCCAATTATTCGTGAGGGAGATAATATGGTAGATATTGTTGTGGACAGCGTGCTGGACGCAGCAAGTGCAGAAGGCTTTGAACTTCGCGACCGTGATGTTGTTGCAGTGACAGAATCGGTTGTTGCCCGTGCACAGGGTAACTATGCATCAGTTGATGCAATTGCAAAAGATGTAAAGGCAAAGCTTGGCGGGGAGACAATCGGTGTTATATTCCCGATTCTTAGCCGCAATCGTTTTGCTATTTGCTTGCGTGGTATAGCAAAAGGGGCAAAAAAGATTGTTCTTATGCTAAACTATCCAAGCGATGAAGTAGGCAACGCTCTCGTTTCACTTGATCAGCTTGATGAAGCGGGAATTAATCCATATTCTGATGTGCTCACAGAGGCAAAATACAGAGAATTGTTCGGTGAAAATCCTCATCCGTTTACAGGAGTAGATTATATTAAGTATTATGGCGATTTGATTCGTTCTTGTGGCGCAGAAGCTGAAATTATTTTGGCAAATGACCCTCGTGTTATTCTTAAATACACAGACAGTGTGTTGAATTGCGATATTCACAGCCGTGCACGCACAAAGCGTATTTTGAAGGCGGCAGGAGCAAAGCGTGTAGTGGGATTGGACGATTTGATGACTGAGTCAATAGATGGAAGCGGTTACAATGAGAAATACGGATTGCTTGGCTCAAACAAGTCAACAGAGGATATGATTAAACTGTTTCCACAGGATTGTTTTGACTTGGTAAAAGATATTCAGAAGCAGTTGCTTGAGCGTAGCGGCAAACATATGGAAGTTATGGTATATGGTGACGGTGCATTTAAAGACCCGGTGGGAAAAATCTGGGAACTTGCTGACCCTATTGTTTCACCGGCATACACTGACGGACTTGAAGGTACACCAAATGAGCTTAAACTCAAGTATCTTGCGGATAACGACTTTGCAGACCTTAAGGGTGAGGAACTTAAAAAAGCCATTGAAGGTGCAATTCGCAAAAAGGACAGCGACCTTGTTGGGAATATGGCATCACAGGGAACAACACCCCGTCGTCTGACAGACCTTATCGGATCGCTTTGTGACTTGACAAGTGGCTCAGGAGATAAGGGAACGCCTATTGTTCTTGTTCAAGGCTACTTTGACAATCTTACAGACTAATTTAAAAAGTATTGAAGAAATGATAATTTTCGGAATGAAGATTGTCATTTCTTTTGTTTTGTGTTACAATGTATCGCAAGAATGTTTGATTTTTATGTGACGGATAAAAATATCCGAAGCACGGTTTAGGGAGTGAAAAGATTGAGGATAGTTTTGCAAAGGGTACTTGAGGCAAAGGTTGAGGTAGGCGGTGAAGTTAAGTCCAATATCAAAAGGGGATACCTTTTGCTTGTGGGCATTTCAAATGAGGACAATGAAGCAATAGCAGATAAAATGATTGAAAAGATTGCCAAGCTCAGACTTTTTGAGGACAGTGAAGGCAAGACCAATTTGAGTATAGGGCAGGCTCAAGGAGAGGTTTTGGTTGTATCACAGTTTACTCTTTATGCTGATTGCAAAAAAGGAAACAGACCTAGTTTTGTAAATGCAGGGAGTCCGGATATGGCCAAAGAACTGTATGAATATATTTTGAAAAGATGCAAAGAATTTTTTGTAAATACTGAGGGCGGTGTTTTTGGTGCAGATATGAAGGTAACGCTTATAAATGATGGACCGTTTACCATAGTGCTTGACAGTCAGGAAATTGTGAAATAACTAAAAACAAAGATTGCAAATCAGAGGAGACAGGAAAATGCTTGCAAAAAGCGAAATTCGAAGTATAAATAAAATAAGACGTTCATCAATGGAAATGGTGGAGGTCAGGAATAAGAGCTTTGCTGCAACAAGGGAGTTTTTGTCCAGCGAGATATACAAAAATGCCGGAGAAATTATGCTGTATATGCCCATTTACAATGAAATTGATACAGCAGGAATAATGAAGGCTGCAATTGATGAGGGCAAAAAGGTGGTTCTGCCTGTAACGGATAAAGGGAGCGGAAGTATAACTCCATATTATGTTGCGAAGGATACAAAGTTTGTAAAGGGAGCTTTTTCTGTGGCGGAGCCATATGGCGCAACTGTCGTGGACCCGCCCAAAATTGATGTTGTTTTGCTGCCCGGGATTGCCTTTGATTTAAGCGGCAACAGGGTGGGGTTTGGAAAAGGATGCTACGACAGATTTTTGGAGAACTCTAAGGCTATTAAGATTGGTTTTTGCTATCATTTTCAAATTTCTGAGGAAATAGAGGCGGAAGGTCATGATATAAAAATGGATTTTTTACTGACAGAGAAAGGCTTGATTAAATGCAAGTAACCCATGTAAAGAATAAAACTCTATGAATAATAGATAAAAAAACAAGGGCGGATTGGACATCTGCCCTTGTTTTTTTGTATATGGTTTTTAATGTGGGAAATTACTTATATCTGTCAACATCAGCCAAAGATATTCCGTCGTGGAGGGCAATATTTATCCCATTGGCAATGATTTTGGCGATGTTTTCAACTGATGAGTCTATTTCCTTTGGTGTTACTACAAAATCGCCGTGGTCCGGGGTGAGGACCTCTTTTATCATTGGATATCTATCTTCTTCTGCCAGGGTGGTAAGCATATTATAAAGGGGAGTGTTACCATTTGCGTTTGCTTTTAACTCCTCAATTATCTTGTCAATAGTATCGCCTGCGATTGTGGCTGCATCTACAACTGTTGGTACGCCTATTACAATTACAGGCACACCCAGGGTGTCTTTGTCTATTGACATACGACGGTTGCCAATGCCTGCCCCGGGGGTTATGCCTGTGTCGGCAATCTGAATTGTGTTGTTTATACGGCTTATATGTCTTGAACAAAGGGCATCAATGGCTATAACAAGAGTTGGATTTACTCTTTCGCAAACCCCTTTGACGATTTCGGCAGTTTCCACCCCGGTTATGCCCAAAACACCGGGAGAGATGGCGCAGACGGATCTCAAGCGGCTGTCAATTTCTTCAGGCATATATTGCAGCAAATGCCGTGTAACAAGGACAGAGTCAACCGTTTTAGGACCTAGTGCGTCGGCGGTAATGTTGCGATTTCCAAGGCCGAGAACCAGAGTGGTTTCTGTGTTCAGGCTAGCTGATAGGGCGGAGAGCTCTTTGGCACAAGTGTGGCAGGCTTCTTCATAGGCTTCCTGACTTACAATGTTGGGGTCAGGCAGTTCAATTGTCACGTAGGTTCCTTGGGGTTTGGAAAGCTTTTCTTGCCCCTTTTTGTTTAAAATTTTTACACGGTTTATGCGGATGCCAAAGTCCTTGGTTTCCGATTCTGCGGTTATGCCGTCAGAGTCAGCGTTTGGAGTGGTATCCTTAAAGTGTAGTTCCTTTGCTTCAAGAGCCAGGTCGGTACGTGGGTTAAATGGCATTTTGATGAGTTCCTTTCTGCTTTAACAATGGCTAATCCGCTTGACACACAAGAACCTTTGTGATAAAATACAAGCGGAGTATTTTGATTGCATTAGTATATTTTTGTTAGCTTGTATAGTTTTCCATAAAGCCTGTCAGCTCGGAGGCTGTGTTTAAGGTTACGCCTGCAGTTAAGAGGGAGATATCCTCGGTTGAGAGGTTTGGCCTATACACGTGGGTGCTGTATAAAAATTCTTCGGTCTGGTTGCACACGGCATAAACACAGATGGAACTGTCTTCCAGGCGAACCGTATAGGAGTCGAACTTCATTGCCGGGGGAACTTCTTCCCGGGTGGAGGCATAAACTGAGTCGGTTGCCAAAGGTGCGTCTTGGGTGGCTGATCCGGTCTTTTCGGAGAGAGAGTTTTTGGTTATGATATAAGCACAACTTGCCGCCGCTGCTGAGATAATGGCGGTTGCAACAAAGAGAAGGACAAAACGGAAAACTGATTTTAACATATAATATCTGCCTTTCTGTCCGTTGATTAGTTTTGGACGGACAACCAAGTGTGAAAATACATATTTTGGAATTTTCACCCGCAATTTAAGTATTGCCCGAAGTTTTAAAATTATACCGCTTTGTGCGGCTTTGAGTCAATATAAAGCCACGATGGAATGTTGAGTGGCGTTGGAGGGATTTATTTGAAGAACAATCCTTATACCAGAATATTTGTAAAATTCTTTTCGGTTACTATCGGCATAGGCGCTTTGCTGTTGCTGATTGTTTCAGTTTGTTCATTTTTGGGGTTATTTGGCGGGGTCGATGATTTGGATATTGAGGCCCTTACCCTTGATTACTCATCGCAGATTTGTTATATAGATGATGAGGGGAATGAGAGAACCTACACCACCATTTCTTCGGAACAGAACAGAATTTGGGTGGATTCAGAGGAAATCCCTCAGGATATGAAGGATGCCTTTGTTGCTATTGAGGATGAAAGATTTTTCACTCACAAGGGATTTGATATAAGACGTACTGCGAAAGCGTTTTTTGTGTTTGTAAAGAATAAAATCACAAGACAGCCAACAACTTTTGGCGGAAGTACCATAACACAGCAGCTTGTAAAGAATATAACAAAGCAGAGTGAACGTACTGCGGCCAGAAAAATCCGTGAGATCTCGCGGGCTGTTAATCTTGAGAAGAAGCTTGAAAAAGATGAGATACTGGAGCTTTACTTAAACTCTATTTACCTTTCTCAAGGATGCAACGGTGTTCAGGCTGCATCACATAAGTTCTTTGGCAAGCCTGTAGCAGAGCTTAATCTGGCTGAATGTGCATCTATTGCGGGTATTACCCAATATCCGTCTCTTTATGACCCTCTTATAAATCCTGAGAAAAATAAAGAAAAGCAGGAATTGGTTCTCCGCAAGATGCTTGAACTTGAATATATCACTCAGGAAGAGCACGACGAGGCGGTTGCCTTTGAATTAAAGTTTACCGAGTTTGACCCTGATGAGCTCGCAACAGGTGTTATAAATTCCTACTTCACAGACCATATTATAAATGAAGTTATGGATGATTTGGTGGAGATTGGGTACTCAGAGACGATGGCTAGCAAGATGCTCTATTCGGGGGGACTCCGCATAATTTCAACAATTGACCCCAATGTTCAGGCGGCGGCGGAGGAGGTATTTGAAAACAAGGAGAACTTCCCTAATACTGCAGGCGAGAATCATGCACAGGCGTCGATTTTAATAATGGATCCATACACAGGTGGAATAAAGGGTTTGGTTGGCGGTATCGGGAAAAAGACAGGCAATCTTGTGCTTAACCGTGCAACCCAGACTTTAAGACAGCCGGGTTCTACCATAAAACCAATAGGTGTTTATGCTCCTGCTTTTGAAAAAGGGATTATAAATCCTGCGGATATTTATCAGGACAAAGCAATCTCATATGGAGAATGGACTCCACGAAACTATGACCACAAGTATAGTGGGAATGTATCGGTAAGAGTTGCTCTCAGAAAATCACTTAATACTATTCCTGTCCAGATACTTGATGAGATGGGGGCGGATTATTCATACAACTTCCTTACACGGAAACTTGGAATAACCTCACTTGTAAAGAATGAGACAAATTCCGAAGGAAAGGTATTCTCGGACATTGGACTTTCACAGCTTGCACTGGGCGGACTTACCCACGGTGTATCAGTGCTTGAACTTACAGCAGCATATGCACCTTTTGCAAATCGTGGAATTTATACAGAACCACACTGCTACACAGAAGTTTATGATGCCAAGGGCGATAAAATCCTGAGTGTTGAGCCTGAAGTGAGAATGGCAATGAGCGAACAAGCTGCATATGTAACATCTATGCTTCTTAAGGAAGTAGTGACAAGCGGTACAGGCGGCGGTGCACAGTTGGCATCGGGGATGTTTACCGCAGGTAAAACAGGTACTACATCGGACAATCACGACAGATTGTTTGTAGGATATACACCGCACTATGTTGCATCGGTATGGTATGGTTATGACACACCGCGACCAATCAGTGCGTATGGCAATCCTTGTATTCCTGCCTGGAAGTCGGTTATGACTAAAATAAATGCGGATAAGGAAAAGATAAGTCCTCGTACACCTGTGGGTGTAAAGTATGCAAGTTATTGCACACTTACAGGGGATTTGCCGGGAGAATACTGTGGTGAAGAGGTTTCGTCCTGCTGGTTTATTACGGATAATATGCCCAAAAAGGTTTGTAAGAACAAACACAAGCCAAAAGAGGAAGAAAAAATAGAGGGAGAAACGGAAGAACCTGAAGAAATAGTTGTTCCGGGAGAAGGCGACGCCCCTCAGGAAGAGACACCCGGAGATGCACTTGAGACAGATGTGCAACCAGCAGCATAAAAACGGAATATATGGGCGGCCCTGGGTCGCCCCTTGTATTTATACGGAAAGGGACTTTGCGTTATGAAATTTGTATCGTGGAATGTAAATGGACTTCGAGCCTGCCTTGGAAAAGGGTTTGCTGATATATTCAATGACTTTGATGCAGACATTTTTGCTCTGCAGGAGACCAAGATGCAGGAGGGTCAGGCAGAGGTTGTGACCGAAGGCTATTATCAGTACTGGAACAGTGCTGAAAAGAAAGGTTATTCGGGAACGGCGGTATTTACAAAAGTGAAGCCCATATCAGTAGCATATGGAATAGGAGTATCTGAGCACGATAAAGAGGGCAGGGTAATCACCTTGGAGTTTGAAAAGTTCTTTTTTGTGACCTGCTACACACCCAATTCTCAAAATGAGCTTGCAAGACTGCCCTATCGTATGGAGTGGGAAGAAGCCTTTCGCAATTATTTACTTGGACTGGATGCTCAAAAGCCGGTTGTCCTTTGCGGTGATTTAAATGTGGCACACAAGGAAATTGACCTTAAAAATCCAAAGACAAACCGACGCAATGCAGGGTTTACTGATGAGGAAAGGGAGAAGATGACCGTTTTGCTCGAGGCCGGATTTTGCGATAGCTTCAGATATCTTTATCCTGACAGAGAAGAGATTTATTCCTGGTGGAGTTATAGGTTTCATGCCCGTGAGAAGAATGCAGGATGGCGTATTGACTATTTTATCACCTCAGATAAAATAAAAGACAGGATATGCGGTGCGGACATACACACTGATATTTTGGGTTCGGACCATTGTCCTGTATCGGTGGAAATTAATATTTAATCACTCGTTTTTTTGCAAAGTTTAAAGGCGGAGCACTATCTGTGCACCGCCTTTAATATTTTAAAATATTATTTTTGCATTATCTATTGACATATATGCAGATTTACTATATAATGGTCTTACATTTGCGAAAACACACAATATCTTGTGTTTCCAAAAGTGCGGAAGAGAGGTAAATATTATGAAAATTATCAAAAGAAACGGTGCTGAAGAGAACTTCAATGAGGAAAAAATACTTATTGCTATAACAAAAGCGAATGAGTCTGTTCAAGAAGAGGACAGGATGACAGACCTTCAGATAAAGAGAATTACTGAATCGGTTGTTATCGCTTGCGACTCATTTGGCAGAGCTCCATCTGTTGAAGAAATTCAAGACTTGGTGGAAAAGAAGATTATGGCTCACGGTGCCTTTGAGGTTGCCAAAAATTATATTACATACCGTTACAAACGTTCTTTGATACGTAAGAGTAACACAACTGATAATAAAATCCTCTCGCTTATTGAATGTAACAATGAAGAGGCAAAGCAGGAAAACTCCAACAAGAATCCTGTTGTAAATTCCACACAACGTGATTATATGGCAGGTGAGGTTTCAAAGGATATTACCAACCGCATACTGCTTCCCCAGGAGATTGTTGACGCTCATAATGAGGGCATCCTGCACTTCCACGATTCAGACTATTTTGCTCAGCATATGCACAATTGTGACCTGGTAAACCTGGAGGATATGCTTCAAAACGGAACTGTTATTACAGGAACTCTTATCGAACGTCCCCATAGCTTTTCAACAGCCTGCAATATTGCAACACAGATTATTGCACAGGTTGCATCAAATCAGTATGGAGGACAATCCATTTCTCTTACTCACCTGGCTCCATTTGTTCAGGTATCACGTGAAAAGATACGCCGTTCAATCAAGGCGGAGATGGAAACTTTGGGTACTGAAATTACAGAAGAACAGCTTGCTGAAATGACCGAAAATCGTGTCCGTGACGAAATTCGTCGTGGTGTTCAGACTATACAGTATCAGGTGGTTACACTTCTTACTACAAATGGACAAGCTCCATTTGTTACCGTGTTTATGTACCTTGGTGAGACAGACGACCCACAGACAAAGCACGACCTTGCTATGATTATTGAGGAGGTTTTGCGTCAGCGTCATCAGGGTGTTAAAAATGAAAAGGGCATATGGGTTACGCCTGCATTCCCAAAACTTATTTATGTGCTTGAAGAAGATAATATCCACGAGGATTCAAAATATTGGTATCTTACTGAGCTTGCGGCAAAATGTACCGCAAAGCGTATGGTTCCTGACTATATTTCTGAAAAGAAGATGAAGGAACTTAAAGTTGACAAAAACGGCAACGGAAATTGTTACACCTGTATGGGTTGCCGCAGCTTCCTTACCACATATGTTGATGAAAACGGAAATCCCAAGTACTACGGAAGATTTAACCAGGGCGTTGTTACCATTAATCTGGTTGATGTTGCTTTGTCGTCAGGTGGAGACAAAGAGAAGTTCTGGAAGATCTTTGACGAGAGATTGGAACTTTGCTACAA
Source organism: Clostridia bacterium (assembly GCA_017546165.1). Taxonomy (GTDB): domain Bacteria; phylum Bacillota; class Clostridia; order Monoglobales; family Monoglobaceae; genus SIG440. The sequence continues at coordinate 1,004 of JAFYXL010000008.1, read as the reverse complement.
GGCGCTTCTTTGCCGTCACGAAAGATTAAAGGGTACACTCTCTGATGCTGCTCCTATTTTGTGGCAGTATGGCGCTCTTGCCCGTCTTAAAAAGGGTGAGCCAATTGACAAGTTGTTATTTGGCGGATACTCTACCATTTCACTTGGCTATGCGGGACTTTATGAATGTGTCAAGTATATGACAGGAAAAAGTCATACCGACCCATCTGCTACGCCATTTGCACTTGATGTAATGGAAAAAATGAATGAATCCTGTCGCAAGTGGAAAGCTAAACACAATATAGACTTCAGCCTTTACGGTACGCCACTTGAATCTACAACTTACAAATTTGCAAAGTGCTTGCAGAAGAGATTTGGTGTTATACCGGGTGTTACGGACAAGGGTTATATTACAAACAGTTATCACGTTCACGTGACAGAAGAGATTGACGCTTTTGAAAAGCTCAGATTTGAAGCACAGTTCCAGCACTTGTCACCGGGAGGAGCTATCAGCTATGTTGAAGTTCCTAATATGCAGGACAATATCACGGCTGTCCTGCAGGTAATGAAATTTATCTATGAGAATATTATTTACGCAGAGCTTAACACTAAGTCCGATTACTGTCAAGAATGTGGTTTTGACGGCGAAATTCAGGTCGTTGAAGAGGATGGAAAGCTGGAATGGGTATGTCCAAACTGCGGAAACCGTGACCAGGACAAAATGAATGTTGCACGTCGTACCTGTGGTTATATTGGTACTCAGTACTGGAATCAGGGCAGAACTCAGGAAATTAAAGAAAGGGTGCTTCATCTGTAATGCATTACGGTGAAATTAAAAACTGCGACATCGCCAACGGCGAAGGGGTGCGGGTCACTCTGTTTGTATCGGGTTGCACAAATTGTTGCGAGGGTTGTTTTCAGCCACAGACCTGGGATTTTTGTTACGGTCAGCCGTTTACCAAAGAGGTTGAGGACAAAATACTCAGTATGCTTGAGCCGAGTTATATTGATGGACTTACACTTCT
>JAFYXL010000048.1 GCA_017546165.1 Clostridia bacterium | reverse complement strand
GTGCAATTGTCGTAATAGTACTATCTGTACTTATTACCGCTTTTCTCACTGTGTACTTTTCAAACATCATTCCTCAAAAAACTTGTTTTTTGAGGAGCCCCTCGTTTCGAGAGAGCCTATCTAATATATCACACCGTCAAGTTTTTGTCAAGTACTTTTTACTAATTTTTTTAAAATTTTTTATGCAATTTTAACTGTAAATTCTTGTACCTGAGCACCTTTTTTTAACGGCGCAACTCGTTTATATTACCACATCACTTCTCAATTGTCAATGCTTTTTTTAAATTTTTTTGAGTTTTTTTAAAAAATAGCGGAGTGTTAAATTGACACTCCGCATAACTTCATAAAACCTATATTACTTTTTCCTCAACTTCTTTTGCAAGCATTGAAATAAAGTCATCCAGACTCATTGAACCAAGGTCGCCATTCTTCCTTGAACGTACTGAAACAGTTCCATCATTCATTTCCTTTTCACCTGCAATAATCATATAAGGAATCTTCTCCAACTGAGCTTCTCGAATCTTGTAACCAATTTTCTCGCTTCTGTCATCAAGTTCTACGCGGAATCCCTTTTCTCCGAGTGCAGCATAAAGCTTGTCTGCATAATCACGATAGTTGTCTGAAATTGGAAGGATCTTAACCTGTGTGGGTGCAAGCCAAGCAGGAAAAGCACCTGCATATTTCTCAATAAGAAGAGCAAGAGTTCTTTCATAACAGCCAATTGACGTTCTATGGATTATATAAGGATTCTTTTTGGTTCCATCCTTATCTATATATTCCATTCCAAACTTTTCAGCCAGCATCTGGTCAATCTGGATTGTGATAAGCGTATCTTCTTTACCAAATACATTTTTAATCTGAATATCAAGTTTTGGACCATAGAATGCAGCTTCACCAATACCAATCTTGTAAGGGATTTCAAGGTGGTCAAGAATTTTTGCCATTGTACTTTGAGCTTCATCCCATTGTTCCTCAGTACCTATATATTTTTCCTTATCCTCAGGATCCCATTGAGAGAATCTGTACGAAACATCCTCATAAAGGCCAAGGGTCTTAAGCATATAAATAGCCATTTCAAGACAGTTTTTAAATTCCTCTTCAAGCTGGTCAGGGCGACACATCAAGTGTCCCTCTGAAATTGTAAACTGTCTTACACGGATAAGACCGTGCATCTCACCTGATGCTTCGTTTCTGAATAATGTTGAAGTTTCGCCGTATCTAAGAGGTAAATCACGATAACTACGCATCTTGTTGAGGTATGCCTGATACTGGAAGGGGCAGGTCATAGGACGAAGAGCAAAAACTTCTTTGTCGGTTTCTTCATCACCCATAACAAACATTCCATCCTTATAATGATCCCAGTGTCCTGAAATTTTGTAAAGGTCACTCTTTGCCATATAAGGAGTTTTGGTTCTTACCCAACCGTGACTATCCTCGTGGTCCTCAACAAACCTTTGAAGGATTTGCAAAACTTTTGCACCTTTTGGAAGCATAATAGGTAAACCCTGACCGATACTGTCAACAGTTGTGAAGAGCTCAAGTTCGCGACCGAGTTTATTGTGGTCACGCTTCTTTGCTTCTTCCAATCTTTCCAGGTATTCATCAAGTTCTGCCTTTTTAGGAAATGCTGTACCATAAATACGAGTGAGCATCTTATTGTTCTCGTTGCCTCTCCAATAAGCGCCTGCAGTATATTGAAGTTTGACAGCCTTTAATTTGCCTGTTGACTGAAGGTGTGGACCTGCACAAAGGTCAACAAAATCGCCCTGATTATAGATAGATATAACCGCATCCTCCGGCAAGTCTTCAATAAGTTCTACCTTATAATCCTCACCCTTATCTGCCATCATTTTGATTGCATCCTCACGAGAAAGTTCAGCACGAACAAGTGGGATATTTTCTTTTATTATTTTCTTCATTTCTGCCTCTAAGGCATCTAAATCAGAATTTGTAATTGGTGTCTCAAACTCAAAATCATAGTAAAATCCGTCATCTATTGCAGGACCGATTGCCAATTTTGCATTTGGATATAGTCTTTTTACCGCCTGAGCCAAAACGTGAGAAGCTGTATGTCTGTAAGTTCGTCTGCCGTCCTCATCTTCGAATGTGAGGAAATTCACCGCACAATCCCTTTCCGGTACAAAATCCAGACCGTGAACTTCACCGTCCACATCTGCTGCCAAAACTACTCTTGCAAGCCCTTCACTTATGGACTTTGCCATTTCAATAAGGCTGGTTCCATTTTCAAAAGCTTTTACATCTCCGCCTTTGAAAGTTATGTTTAACATAGCAATCCGCTCCTTTCTTTATTTTTTTCCAACATTCCGCCTTTGCGGAATCGGGTTGCTTTTAATAATTAAATTATATTTTATCGCAAATTTTTAAAAAATGCAATAGAAAATCACATTTTTTAACTCTTTCTTTTCATAAGATAATTAGCAGTCTCCGCCAAAAATTTCCCAGCATCACCAAACATAGATAGTGCATTAATTGAATCTAATGTAAGACTTTCAGCTTTTTCTTTTGCCCTTTCAAGGCCCAAAAGTGTCACATAAGTAGTCTTTCGGTTTTCCTCATCGCTGCCTATGGGTTTTCCCAGAATCTCAGCATCACCAACGCAATCCAAAATATCATCCTGAATTTGGAATGCAAGGCCTATGTTGTCTGAAAATTTCAAGAGCGATTGAAGTTGTTCATCGCTAGCACCTGCAGAAACAGCACCCGCAAATACAGAAACACGGATCAGCGCACCTGTTTTGCGATTGTGAAGATAGGTCAGTGTTTTTTCATCAACATTGCTACGACCCTCACATTCAAGATCAACCACCTGTCCACCAATCATACCTGCACAGCCTGCACTTTTTGCTATTTCATTAACTATTCTAAGAACAGTTTTTGCATCAGTGTTTTTATATGCAAAAAAATCTGTTATATATTCAAACGCAAACGTAAGAAGTCCATCACCTGCTAAAAGCGCGGTTGCCTCATCAAATTTTTTATGACAAGTTGACCTGCCGCGACGCAAATCATCATCATCCATACAAGGCAAATCGTCGTGTATCAGTGAATATGTATGAATACACTCAATGGCAACAGCAAACTTCAAGGCATCTTCAATATCTCCTCCCAGCATATCGCAAACCGCCAGGGTAAGAACAGGTCGGATTCTCTTTCCACCCGCCAGAATGCTATACTCCATTGCATCATATACAGACTTTTGTAAACACTCCTTTTTGGCAAACACCTTATTTAATTCATCGTTAACCATACCGGCATATTTATTAAGCTGGTCCTCAAAAGTCATTATCAAAACTCCTTATTGATTAATTTTGTTCAAAAGGCACTTCCTTCATTGTGCCGTCAGGATTTTCCATAAGCACAGTAATCTTTTGCTCTGCATTTTTCAGTTGCCTGGTACACTCCTTTGTCCGTTTCACGCCTTCTTCAAACAGTTTAAGCATCTCATCAAGTGACACGTCTCCCGATTCAAGTGCTTTGACTATGTTCTCAAGTTCTTTTATATTTTCTTCAAAACTAAGTTCTGTCTTTTTTGTTGCCATTACTCTCACTCCTCTTATTTTACCACCGCTTCAACATTACCGTCACTTAGTGTTAAATTTATCTCCATTCCGGATTTTGCTTGTTCTACCGATTTGACCACATTTCCATTTGAATCTTTTGCCACGCAATAGCCTCGCACCAATGTGCTAAGCGGACTGAGTCCGTCAAGCTTTGATGACATAACACCCAATTGCTGCCCCTTTTTTGTCAAAATATTTGTTACTGAATTTTCAAACATTCTTGACAAATGGTCTAGGTAAATATTTTTTTCCGATATTTTTGAAACAGGATCACGGAATATCTGCTTTTCCACATACATCTTAAGCAGCAACCGCCTGTTTTCAAATATTTTTCTTACACTACTTGTAAGTCTTAATTCTATATTTCTAAATTTATCAAAAAGGTCCTCACCTGACGGTACCGCAAGTTCTGCAGCAGCTGACGGCGTTGGTGCCCTCAAATCCGACACGAAATCCACAATAGTAAAATCCGTCTCGTGCCCGACCGCAGAAATAACAGGAATATGGCTTGCAAAAATCGCCCTTGCCACAACTTCTTCATTAAAAGCCCACAAATCCTCGATTGAACCACCACCACGACCCACAATCAATACATCAACAGAATTTGTGTTGTTGAAATATTCAACTGCTTTCTTTATACTTTCTGCCGCACCATCACCCTGCACCATGCTAGGATAAAGACAAACGTTGGCTGTAGAAAATCGCCTTGACAGAATATTGATAATATCCCTCACCGCTGCACCTGTAGGTGCGGTAACCACACCAATACGTTTGGGGTATTGAGGGATAGGTTTTTTATGCACTTGGTCAAATAACCCTTCCGCTTGCAATTTGGCCTTTAATTTTTCAAACTGTTCATATAGGTTACCCTTGCCGTCCTGCTCCATAGCATTTATATAAAGCTGATACTGTCCATCACGTTCATAAACTGAAACTCTGCCTTCTGCTATGACCTGCATACCATTTTCAGGCCTAAATTTAAGAGTCATGGCACTGTTTTTGAACATAACTGCTCTGAGAACACCTGTTTCATCCTTTAATGACATATACATATGTCCAGAGGAATGATGTTTGAAGTTTGAAACCTCACCTTTAATCTTGATACTATTAAGCAGAGGAATCTGTCCCAAAATATCTTTTATAAATAAATTAAGCTGACTTACGGTGAAAGTCTGTTTTTCGTAAACCACAGTCTGCCTCCTTTAAATCAATCCATTTTCCTTCATTTTTCCCAAAACACATACACCAACAGCATTATCCGTACATAAATCGGGCTCTGCAAAAAACACACCTGACATATCTGAAAACTCGTTCCTTATGAATTTTGATGATGACACACCACCTACCATAAGTACATTTTGAATTCCAAATTTTTCCTTTGCATATTCAATAGATTTTTTCAACGAGTCAGAAATACATTTCATAGTACAGTATGCCACATAATCCCTATCTGCATCATCGTCTATAATACGACTATACCGGGTTTCCTCTCCGGAGAAATTTATATATCCTTCTTTTACACAACTCTTAACCTTTGTTTTTTCACCCATATATTCACAGGCAGAATAATCTATATATTTTCCGCAGGGAAAATCAAACCCTGACTTCACTCCAACCCTATCAATAAACTGTCCTGCCGGCAAATCAAGTGTGCCACCTACAATACTACACTTAAATCCGCTACCTAATTTTTCAGTAAGCAAAAGTTCTGTAGTACCGCCTGAGATATGATAAGTCAAAAATGGTTTATCCATAATACTGTATTTTTTGCAGGAATATATAGCAGCCATAACGTGGCCTTCCTGATGTGAAGTTTCAATAAGTTTTGCATCCAGGACCGCCGCAACAGCCCTTGCATATCCGCATCCTGCTGTGAAGACAGGCATATATGATCCCTCAACGTTGCGGGGTTTTGAGCTAACCGAAATCACAATTTCATCATATTTTGCAAATGATACCTGCTCTTTTAACTCCTCAAACAAAACAGGCAAATTCTTTGAATGCTGAAAAAAAGCCTCTGACTGTCTAAGCCCACATTCACCAGACTTAACCGTAAGAGGTTTTTTTAAGGAAATCATTTGTCCGTCAAGGTCCAAAGCAAGCGAAGTTGTGTAACAGCTTGTATCAATACCTAAAAACAATTTTCCCAAACTCATTTTTTTACACCTGTCATACCGCTGAGCTTACCAAGTATTCCATTTACAAATGGTGCAGCTTCATCACCATCATACTTTTTGGCAAGGCTCACCGCCTCATTAACCGAAACAACCGCAGGGATATCATCGCAAAACTCAATCTCAAAGGCCGCAAGACGCAATACCGCAAGACTTACATTGGAAATACGTTCTGCTTTCCAACCTTGTGAAAGCTCGTCTATTTTTTTATCAATACCTTCCTTATTGCTTACTACTCCACGAACGACCTTTTCAATATATTCCTGTTGATCGCCCGGATTATATTCTTCAATAAAATCAGATAGAATTCGTTCAATCTCTTCGGGCTGAAACTTATATTCAAAAAGAAGGATAAACGCATATTCTCTTGCCTTTTTTCTGTTCATTTGTATTCACGCAGCCTTTCTGCTATTCTTCGTTTGTATCAACCTCTACGCCAGAAACTTCTTCTGCCATTGGTTCTGATTCAGGAACAGTCGTGTTTACACCTTCAATATTTACATTTACAGCCACAACATTAAGTCCCGTCATTGCTTCAACTTCACTTTTTGTTTTACCCTGAATTTCCCAAGCAACATCAGGAATTTTAACACCATATTCAACGACAACATACATATCAATCTTTACATCTTTGCCGTTTATCAAAACCTTAACGCCCTTTGATGGATTTTTCTTACCCAAAAGTTCAGCAAATCCACCTGTGATTGAGCTAACCATTCCCGAAACGCCCTCGATGCTTTTTGCTGCAATTGCCGCAATAGTTGCAATAACGTCATTAGATATGGAAATATTGCCATCCTTGTCAATATTTGTATTTAAGTTTTTTTCTTCTACGCTCATAACATCCTCCCAAAAGTTTTCAGATGAAATTTTCATATATACTCAGTATATCATAAAAAATTTAGTTTTACAATTACTTTTTGTATTATTTTGATAAAACCTTTAAATTCCCAACACAATCCCCGACAAAGCACCTATGGCAATATACACAAGGGGGTGTTTTTTAAACTTAAATACTCCAAACACCAATACTGCAAATAGTATGATTTTTTTATAGTCAAACATTGCAGATATGCTTTGTGCATCTAAAATTATCAAATTCTGGACAAAAACATTAAAAACTGATACCGCAATCAGCCCTGCCACAGCAGCACGAAGTCCGTAAAAGATGTCTTTTATAATCAGGCTATCTTTGAACTTTTTCAAAATTCCGGCTATTATTAAAATAACAATTATGCTTGGGGCAACAAGGGCAAGAGTCGTCACAATACCCCCTGTAATTCCTGCGGTTTTAAATCCGATATATGTGGCCATATTTACCCCAATTGGGCCTGGTGTTGATTCCGCCACAGCAATCATATCGGTAAGTTCGCTTGCCGTAAACCATCCATATCTTTCACTTATATCAAACAAAAACGGCAATGTTGCAAGTCCCCCGCCAATTGAAAAAAGGCCTACTTTGAAGAATTCATATATTATTGTAAGATATAACGGCATAAGCTACTTCTCTCCTTTTTGCGTATTTTTACGTCTTTGTATTGTTCTGTAAATAACACCTATGACACCGGCTGCTAAAATTATAGCTATTGTAGATACACCAAATACAAGTGAAAGGAAAAACGCAATAATTCCGACTATCCAGGTAACTTTATCAACAAGCCCCGCCTTGCCTAATTTGATGATAGCCTGGATGAGTATGGCACAAACTGCAACACCTATCCCTGCAAATGCGTGCTGAACAATTGGGTTTTCATAAACTGCTGAAAGAATTGATGCAATTACGGAAATAATAATCAAAGACGGAGTAATAACCCCTAAAGTCGCCACAATACCGCCTACGATACCTTTGTTTTTGTAGCCAACAAACGTAGCCGTATTTACAGCAATAATACCTGGTGTGCACTGACCAATGGCAAAGTAATCCATCAATTCCTCCATAGTCGCCCACCTATACTTTTGAACCACTTCCTTTTCAAGCATAGGCAGCATTGCGTAACCGCCTCCAAAAGTAAATGCTCCTATCCTGAAAAATGCTATAAAAAGGTTTAATAATTCTTTTAAGCAACTCATCTTTTTGACCTTTCTAATACAAAATTTAATGACTTTTTTATTATACTATATTTGTTAATATTTTGCAAATATTTATTCAAAGTATTGACATTTTTGTGGAAAAGAATTATACTGTTTGAAAACAAATTCAACGGAGGAACCTATGTTTAACAGCGAAGAAATTGCAAAATTTAACAATCAGTGTATGGGTGAAGAAATCGCCAACGCTATATCCCACGGTATCGGAACACTGCTCGCAATCGCAGGTACGGCTATCGCAATTGTTTATGCTTGTTTTTTTGGCGACGCAATGAGTATTGTTTGTGCATCACTTTACGGTGCAGGTCTTATACTACTCTATCTATCATCAACGCTCTACCATTCACTTACCAATATAAAAGCAAAAAAGGTTTTTCAAGTTTTTGACCATTGTTCCATTTTTGTTTTAATTCTCAGCTCCTACATACCAATTTCCCTTTCCCTTATCAGAGGAACTTTAGGCTGGTGGCTTTTTGGTTTTAATGCTGCTTGTACAGTTTTGGGAATTATCCTCAACTCAATCAATGTTAAAAGGTTCCAGAAAATTTCAATGGTATTGTATATCCTTATGGGCTGGTCAGTTATATTTGTAGCATATCCTGTTTTGAGTAAAATTCCAATGACAGGTATCGCGTTACTTTTAGCCGGCGGACTTTGCTATACAGGCGGCATCGCATTTTTTGTGATGAAGCGTCCAAGATATATGCACTCGGTATGGCATCTGTTTGTTCTTGCAGGCAGTATATTCCAGTACTTTACGTTTTTGTTTTATGCACTGCCCGTAAAATAAACTTTTTAATATTCTAAAAACACACTTCGGCAAAGCAACGGTATCGGTTGTTTTGCCTTTATTTCTTGAAAGGAAAGGTGATTCACAATGAAACTTGGACTGGTTTTAGAGGGTGGCGCCAGCCGCAGCCTTTTTTCCTGCGGTGTAATGGATGCACTTTTAGAAGAAGAGATTTTTGCAGACTATGTAATAGGTGTTTCAGCAGGTATCGCCTACGGAACAAGCTATGTTTCCCGTCAGATTGGCAGAAACCTTGAACTTTCAGTAGGTTATATGCACGACAAACGTTATATGGGTGCAAAACACCTTTTTGATACAAAAAACCGTTCGTATTACAACAAAGCATTTGCCTTTCACGCAATTCCAAAAGAAATAGTCCCCTTTGATTTTGATGCCTTTGCAAAAAACAGCGTGGACAAAGAAGTAATTGCGGTACTTACAAACCTCAACACAGGAAAACCTGAATATCACAATCTGCCTTGTGATGATTGGGATCGCCACATAGATCTTATTTGGGCAAGCTGTGCTCTTCCTATTATATTTAAGCCTGAAAAAATCGACGACAATCTTTATATGGATGGTGGCATAAGCGATCCAATTCCATTCAGGCGTGCCCTTGATGACGGATGTGACAAAGTTATCGCTGTATTGACCCGTGAACGGTCATACTCAAAATCCGGCGCCTTGTCAGAGACGCTGGCCAGTCGGATATACAGCAAATATCCTGAATTCTCAAAAACACTTCTTGCCCGCCACGAAAACTACAACCGTTCACGCAAGGAACTGTTTGACCTGTCAGACAAGGGTGAGCTGTTTGTAATAACACCCACTGACACCACAGGGTTTTCACGTACCGAAAGACATCCCGAAAAGCTTAGAGCAATGTATGACGACGGCTACAACACTGCAAAAAAAGTTATGCCACAGTTAAAAGAATATATCAATAAATAGTATATAGGACACGCACTCATAATATATTAAATTATGAGGTGAATGTCTTGAAGAAACTTTGCATTTTATTTTTAATAATATTTCTAATTGGAATTATCCCCATAAACACTTTTGCAATATCCGCCCGAAGTGCCGTGGTTTTAGACGCTGCTTCGGGTCGAATTCTCTTTGAGCACAATTCCCGTGAAAGACGTGGTATGGCAAGCACTACCAAAATTATGACCGCCCTTTGTGCACTTGAATATGGCGATATGGAGAAAATCGTCACTATATCAAAAACCGCCTCCGGTGTAGAAGGCTCGTCAATGTATCTTGCTCCAAATGAAAAATTGAGGCTTTCCGACCTTGTCTATGGTCTTATGCTTGTATCGGGTAATGATGCCGCAACAGCAATCGCAGAAAGTATCTCCGGCTCTACCCAAAAATTTGCAGAGCTGATGAACAAGAAAGCTTTGGAAATCGGGGCTTTTGACACAAGCTTTACAAATCCTCACGGCCTATCCGATGAAAATCACTTTACCACAGCCTACGACCTGGCAAAAATAACTGCCTATGCTATAAAAAATCCCCTATTCCGCGATATCGTTGCAACCAAATCCAAATCCCTGCCTCAAACCGAAGGTGGCTTTCCCCGTCATCTTGTTAACCACAATAAGTTTTTAAGTATGTATGATGGTTGCATCGGAGTAAAAACAGGTTTTACAAAAGCTACAGGCAGATGTCTTGTTACCGCTGTAGAAAAGAATGGTTTAAAACTCATTTGTGTAACCCTGAATGACCCTGACGATTGGTCAGACCACAAAAACCTTTTTGACAGCGCTTACTCCACCTTTACCCCCCACAAAGTAAAAAGCAGTAATGAAGTAATTACTACTGCACCTTTGAAAAACGGAGAGGTAGATAAAGTTGATTTAATAGTACCCAATGATATTTACATACCCATAAAACAAGGCGAAGAGTCCCTCATCAAAATCTCCGCCGAGCCCTTTGAAGAGCTTACCGCTCCTGTAAGCGCAGGAGACGTTTTGGGTACGCTAAAAGTAAAAATCAATGATACTAATTGCGGAGAATTTCCCCTTATCGCTAACGCAGATATTGCTGAAAGAAAAGCTATTTTTAAAACTTCAAAAACCGGGTTTGGAAAAACCTTTAAAAAGCTTTTTTATGCCTGGATTACCTGTTTTGAATAAAATCTATCACAAATGCGGCTATTAAGCGAGACATAAATTAATCTCTTTTAATACAAAAATCCCCTGTAACACTTATTTGTGTTACAGGGGATTTTTATACTTAATTTAAAACACTTTTACTTTATCTAAATATCATTTCCCATATCACAGGTATAAACCCATTCAATCACATCTCCATTTTGTGGGAAATATTCTGTGCAACCTTCATAGACACTTTCACCGTTTACCATATAAATCCAGCCTGAAAGTTCGCCGCAGTCTGCCGCATAGATATTATTTATTCCTTCAATATATGTAGTGCCCGAAGAAGTATTTTCTACAAAAGCCATATGGATTTTTTCTTTTTGTAATTCTTGTTTCAATATATCAAAAAGGCTGTCACCCTGGCTAAACGAAACATTATCTGATGAAAATATAATTCCCGTCTCAGGAATGAGATCCTTTTTTTCAGGATTAAGCTTGTCCATATTTTTGAGTATAGTTTCACATTTTATAGTCAGAGTACAAACCTGCTTTTGTGCGTCATCTGTTGCCTGACCGTTCTGCTGTCCGCACGCACACAAAAACGCCAGCATTGCCGAAAGAATTGTTATACCTAAAACCTTTGTTAACTTTTTCATAATAATTCAACTCCCAAGTTATATTTTAAATTAATTTTTAAGACTGTGAATAGGAGCAGGAATCCGACCGCCCCTTGCAATAAATTCTTCACTGGAATAGCCGTGAACAGGCATAATGGGTGCATAACCGAGCAGTCCGCCAAATTCAACAGTCTCACCAACACCTTTGCCCATAACGGGAATTATACGTACAGCCGTTGTTTTTTGATTTATCATACCAATAGCCGCCTCATCTGCGATAATTGCAGAGATTGTGGAAGCCGATGTATCACCGGGAACGGCAATCATATCAAGGCCAACTGAGCATACGCAGGTCATTGCCTCAAGCTTGTCAAGTGTAAGTGCTCCACATTCAGCTGCTGCAATCATACCCGCATCCTCGCTGACAGGAATAAACGCACCACTAAGACCACCTACATAACTAGACGCCATAACTCCACCTTTCTTAACCGCATCATTAAGAAGAGCAAGAGCTGCAGTTGTGCCGTGTGTACCGCATTTTTCGAGGCCCATTTCCTCCAGTATATAAGCCACACTATCACCAATCTCAGGGGTTGGAGCAAGTGACAAATCAACAATACCAAAAGGTATATTGAGTCTTCTTGATGCTTCTTGAGCAACAAGCTGACCCATACGGGTAATTTTGAATGCAGTTTTTTTGATGGTATCAGCAACAACACCAAACTCTGCACCTTTTACCTTTTCAAGAGCAGACTTTACAACGCCGGGACCGCTAACACCTACATTGATAACAGCATCACCTTCACCCACGCCGTGGAATGCCCCTGCCATAAAAGGATTATCCTCAACCGCATTTGCAAAAACAACCAGCTTTGCACAACCGAATGAATCTCTGTCAGCGGTGAGCTGAGCTGTCTTTACTACAGTTTCGCCCATAAGCTTTACCGCATCCATATTGATACCGGCCTTGGTCGTTGCAACACCAACTGACGAACAAACCCTGTCTGTTGTAGCAAGTGCCTCAGGTATAGACTCAATCAATATACGATCGCCCTTTGCAAAGCCTTTGTGAACAAGCGCCGAAAAACCGCCTATAAAATTGACCCCTGTTTCAATTGCCGCACGATTCAAAGTCTCCGCAAAGCAAACATAATCCTTTGCATCTGTTGCCCCTGCAATCATTGCAATAGGTGTAACAGATATTCGCTTATTAATAATAGGAATACCGTACTGACGGCTGATATCCTCGCCGGTCCTGACAAGGTCTTTTGCATATCTTGTAATTTTGTCATAAATCTTTTCACAGCAACGCTTTGCGTCACTGTCAATACAATCAAGCAAGGATATTCCCATTGTGATAGTTCTTATATCAAGATGCTGATCATCAATCATCTTGATTGTTTCCATAATTTCTCTTGTATTAATCATATTTCCTCCAGATGGATTTTAGATTCTGTGCATTGAATTGAATATTTCTTCATTCTGCATACGTATATCAACGCCGATTTCATTGCCTATTTTTTCAAGTTCGCAAAGCACTTTAGCACTGTCGCTTGACTCTTTGCCAAGTTCCACAAGCATAACCATTGTGAAAATATTTCCCATAATTGTTTGGTTAATATCAAGAATATTAACACCATTTTCAAACAAGCAGGTGCTTACCTTTGCTATAATACCTGTTTTATCAATACCCATAACCGTAACAATTGCTCTCATATTATTCTCCTTTTATGTATAACTTTAAATACTTCTAAAATTATACATCTTTATCCTCATTCGGTCAAGTAAAATTTGTACAAAAAAGCTGTTGAAAAAAATTAATTTTCGTGGTAAAATAAGGTATATATGATTTGTTGCAATTGAGAGGTTTTTATTATGTTTCTTCCTGTTTCGAAGAAGGATATGAAAAAACAAAATATAGACAAACTGGACTTCGTTTTTGTAATAGGTGATGCTTATGTTGACCACTCAAGTTTTGGCCACGCTATTATTTCAAGAGTATTGGTGGCTGAAGGTTTTACCATAGGCATTATTTCGCAACCTGATTGGCACAGTTGTGATGATTTTAAAGTCCTTGGGGAGCCGCGTCTTGGCTTTTTGGTATCATCCGGTAATATCGACCCTATGGTAAATCACTATACAGTATCAAAAAAAGTCCGTTCTACCGACCTTTATTCACCCGGCGGCAAAGCGGGATGTCGTCCTGACAGAGCCACCGTTGTTTATTGCAACCGCATCCGTGAAGCCTTTGGTAAAAAAATACCTGTCATAATCGGTGGGGTCGAGGCAAGCCTCAGGCGTTTTGCCCATTACGACTATTGGTCCGACAAGGTAAGGCGAAGCATCCTTGTTGATAGCGGAGCAGACCTATTGATTTACGGTATGGGAGAGCATCAGATTGTTGAAATCGCAAAGCTTCTTGATATGGGAGTTCCGGTTAATGAAATAAAAAGCGTTCCGGGCACCTGTTATCTTGAAAGCACCAAGGGAACTCTTCCGGAAGATTCCATAATTATCCCATCTTTTAGCGAAGTCAGTGAGGATAAAAAGCTCTATGCCAAGGCAGCAAAAGTACAGTATGAAGAGCAGGATTTTCGCCGTGGCAAACCTATTGTTCAAAAAGATAATGGCGATAAATATCTGGTTCAACTCCCACCGTCAAGCCCCCTCACTTCCGATGAACTTGACCGCATTTACGAACTTCCATATGAAGGGACATACCATCCCATTTACGAAAAAGACGGGGGTGTCCCCGCTATATCAGAAATTGAATTCAGCATTACTTCCTGTCGTGGTTGCTTTGGCTCCTGTAACTTTTGTACACTTGCTTTCCACCAAGGCAGAACAGTAACATCACGAAGTCATGAATCTATTTTGCGCGAAGCGGAAAAACTTACTCAAAAACCAAACTTCAAAGGATATATCCACGACGTAGGGGGGCCTACCGCAAACTTCCGTACCCCAGCTTGTCAAAAGCAGCTTAAATACGGCGTTTGCAAAGACAGACAATGCCTGTTTCCTACCCCTTGCAAAAACCTTGAGGTTTCACACAGTGATTATCTTGAGCTTTTGCGAAAACTAAGAAGATTACCAAAAGTAAAAAAAGTATTTATCCGTTCAGGAATACGTTTTGACTACCTGCTTGCCGATAAGGATAGTTCATTCCTTAAAGAACTCTGTCAGCATCATATCAGCGGTCAGCTGCGGGTTGCTCCTGAACATATTTCAGATAATGTTCTTAAGTTTATGGGCAAGCCCTCTGCTGATGTGTATGAAAAGTTTGTCCAAAGATTTGAAAAGGTGAATCAAGCGACAGGTAAAAAACAATATATCGTCCCTTATCTTATGTCCTCCCATCCGGGAAGTACGTTAAAGGATGCAATAAAGCTTGCTGAATACCTTAACCGCAACAAAATTAATCCGGAACAGGTTCAGGACTTTTACCCAACTCCCGGCAGCATATCAACCTGTATGTATTATACAGGAATTGACCCTCGAACAATGAATACGGTTTACGTACCTAAGGATTATAAGGAAAAACAAATGCAAAGAGCATTGTTACAATACAGGGCTCCTGAGAATTATTCACTTGTGTTGGCAGCTCTGAAAAAAGCGAACCGGCTTGACCTATGTGGTTTTGGTCCGGATTGCTTGATAAAACCTCGTAAAGGAGATTTCAAAAATGGCAACATTACTCAGCGGAAAGACAGTATCCGCAAGAATAAAAGAAAATCTGAAAAAGGAAATCGAAGCACTGAAAGCCGAGGGGATTCTTCCCGGTCTCGCCGTAATCATAGTAGGTGAAGACCCGGCCTCTAAAGTTTATGTTGGCAGAAAAGAGGCTATGTGCAAAGAGCTTGGTATGCATTCTGAAATGTTTGCATTGCCTGAAGAAACTACTCAGGATGAACTTCTCTCACTTATCGAAAAACTAAATGATGACCAGAAAATTCACGGAATTCTGGTACAACTTCCTCTCCCTAAACATCTGGACGAAAAATCTGTCATCAATGCAATCCGTCCGGAAAAAGATGTTGATGCCTTCCACCCTGTAAATGTGGGTAAAATAATGATAGGAGACTACGATTTTGTGCCCTGTACTCCTGCAGGAATAATGGAACTTATTGCAGAGAGTGGCGTTGAAGTTGAAGGTAAAACCTGTGTAGTTGTTGGAAGAAGTAATATCGTTGGCAAACCTATGAGTATGCTGCTTCTCCACAAAAATGGTACTGTAACCACCTGTCACTCACGCACCAAAAACCTCAAAGAAGTTACAAAAACTGCGGATATATTGGTTGCCGCAGTAGGTAAAGCCAACTTTATCTCACAGGATATGGTAAAGCCCGGTGCTGTTGTAATCGACGTAGGTATGAACCGACTTGAAAACGGTGCGCTTGTAGGTGATGTAGATTTTGAGAATGTAGAAAAAATTGCAGGTGCAATAACACCGGTCCCGGGAGGGGTTGGACCTATGACAATTGCAATGCTTATGAAAAATACTTTTACTGCAGCAAAAAACAGTAAAATTAAATAGTAAAAAGTAGGATACCTATATGAAATCAAAAACTGTCTATGTATGTTCCGAATGCGGCGCAAACTATCCAAAATGGATGGGTAAATGCACAACCTGCAACTCCTGGAACACTATAATTGAAGAAGTGGTGGTTGACACTAAATCAAGCAGCAAAGTAGCTATTATGGCAACCCCATCGTCAAATTCCGCACCTAAAACCATTGCGGATATTGACTCCGGTGACGAGGAACGTACTCTCACCGGTATGAGTGAGCTTGACCGTGTTCTGGGCGGTGGACTTGTCCGTGGTTCCCTTGTTTTGGTTGGGGGTGATCCCGGCATCGGCAAATCCACCCTACTTCTCCAGATTTGTGAATATATTGGAAAAACAAAAAGTATTTTGTATGTATCAGGCGAAGAATCCCAACGCCAAATCAAACTGCGTGCGGATCGTCTTGGAATTACCACTCCTAATCTGAAGATATATTCCGAGACCAATATGAGCCTTATCATAGACTGTATTTTTAAAGAGAAACCGGATATTTTGATTGTGGACTCGGTGCAAACTATGTATAACCCCGAGATTCAATCTACCCCCGGTAATATTGCTCAAATCCGTGATGTTGCATCGGTTCTTATGAAGATTGCAAAAGAAAATTCCATATCGGTATTTTTAGTAGGTCACGTAACAAAGGAAGGCTCCCTTGCAGGGCCTAAAATTCTTGAGCATATTGTAGATTCAGTACTCTATTTTGAAGGTGACAGACACCAGTCCTTCCGTGTGCTTAGGGCTGTTAAAAACCGTTTCGGTTCAACCAATGAAATCGGTGTGTTTGAAATGTGCGGCTCAGGTCTTCAGGAAATCCCTAACCCGTCACAGGCAATGCTGTCAGGCAGACCTGAAAATGTGCCCGGTTCCTGTATAATATGTACTATGGAAGGGACACGTCCGGTGCTGGCAGAAGTTCAGGCACTTGTGTCACCTACTTCATTTGGTAATCCCCGGAGAATGGCATCAGGTCCCGACCTTGGTCGTGCTCTTATGCTTATGGCAGTTCTTGAAAAACGCGGTGGTCTTAGACTGTCTGCATTTGATGCATATGTTAATATTGTTGGCGGGCTTAGGATAACAGAACCAGCCGCAGATCTGGGTTTGGTCCTGGCAATTGCATCCAGCTACCTGGGGATTTCAATTGATGCAGACACCGTTGCCATAGGCGAGGTTGGTCTGACAGGGGAATTGAGAAACTGTAATTTTTTGGAATCAAGAATTTCAGAATGTGAAAAATTGGGTTTCAAAAAATGTATTATTCCATCAGTTGGATTAAATAAGCTGAAAAAGTTTAAAAATATAGAAGTTTGTCCTTTTTCCGATATTAAAGGGGTAATCGACAAATTCTGCTGATAAATTCAAAAAATAATGAATAAGTATATATAAAATAAAAAACTTAAATGTTTGAAGGGAAGTCTTTTAAGTGTTTCACATAGGCGACAGAATAGTTTATCCAATGCACGGAGCTGGCATCATTGTCGATATTGAAGAGAAAAAAATCTTAGGGGAAGTTCATAAATATTATGTTATGCAAATTTCCGTAAGCGATATGAAGGTTATGCTCCCTGTAAACAATACTGAAACAATCGGCATTCGAAAAGTAGTATCAGAGGATGCCGCCAATACAGCAATCAACCATTTCCACGAATGCGGTGAAGACTGCAATGATAACTGGAACCAAAGATACAGAGACAACATTGAAAAGCTTAAAAGCGGAGACCTTTTAGATGTAGCAACTGTTGCAAAAACTCTCCTGCTTCGCGACAAAAAGAAATCTCTTTCAAATGCTGAAAGAAAAATGCTTTCCAATGCCAAAAATATTATGATTTCCGAGCTTGTTCTTGCAAAAGAACAATCCTACGACGAGATTGAACAACTGCTCCTTGAGGGCTAAACGCTCTAATTTTTCGGAGGTTTTATCAATGTCCAAAAAAAAGTGTATTCCTACAGCTACTGCTATAATTGTAGCTGCGGGAAACAGCAGCAGAATGGGTGATGGCGTCAACAAACAATTCTTAATGATAAATAATATCCCTGTTCTTGCACACACCCTTATGAGTTTTGACAAGGCTCAATCAATCGAAAATATTATTATAGTTACAAAACCCGAAAATATCATTACAGTAAATGATATGGTTCGGGAATTTGGCATTTCAAAAATCAAGGCTATTGTCCCCGGGGGTGATACCCGCCAAGCATCGGTCGTATGCGGACTTAAGCAAATTGAAAACAACAATATTGTTGCAGTCCACGACGGTGCAAGACCTTTTGTTACCCCGGCAAAAATTGACGAATTGGTACTCTGCGCACAAAAATATGGTGCTGCCGTACCGGGAGTTGCCCCTAAAGATACCATCAAAACCATTGATGAAAACCAACACGTTCTCACCACTCCTGACCGAAATTCTCTGCGAATGATTCAAACCCCTCAGGTCTTCTGGGCAGATGAGCTTAAACTTGCTTATATCCGGGCCCACGAAAGTGGTTTTGAGGGTACCGATGATTCCTCATTTGCTGAGAATATAGGGATAAAAATTTATATAGCTGATGGGGAATATACAAATATAAAAGTTACGACACCTGAGGATTTACCCATTGCTGAAGCAATAGCATTGTACTTAAATAAATAATTTATAAGGAATGATATTTTATGCGTATAGGATTTGGATATGATGTCCACGCTTTTAGTGAAGGCAGAAAACTTATTTTAGGGGGAGTTGATATTCCCCACATCTGTGGTCTCCTTGGTCATTCTGACGCCGATGTACTGGTTCATTCCATAATGGACGCATTGTTAGGCGCTGCCGCACTTGGTGATATAGGCAAACATTTCCCGGATACCGACCCAAAATATAGAGGCGCAAATAGCCTTGTACTTCTGAAAGAAGTAGGGCAAATTTTAAAGAATTCCGGTTTTTCCATTTGCAACATCGACTCCACGGTTGTAGCTCAAGCCCCAAAGCTCGCGCCTCACATCGATAAGATGCGCCAAAATATTGCCGAGGCTTTATCCTTGGACATATCTTTAATCAGTGTCAAAGCAACAACAACCGAACACCTTGGATTTGAAGGCAGGAAAGAAGGTATTTCCTCTTCTGCCATAGCTCTTATTATGTAAATTTTTCCGTTTTAGCTAGTTTTTAGCACGTAACCGCATTTAATCCGCCATAATCACTCTTAATCCGTCGAGATTAGGTTTGATTTGTGGCAATTTATTTTGTATTATAAGGAATGTTAGCACTCTCCATCGACGAGTGCTAATATGAACTTTAAATATTAATTTTCTTTCAAGGAGGATTTAGATTATGAACATTAAACCATTGGCAGACAGAGTTGTTATTAAAATGGTAGAAGCTGAAGAAACAACAAAGAGCGGCATCATTCTTGCAGGTTCAGCTAAGGAAAAACCACAAATTGCTGAAGTTGTAGCAGTTGGACCCGGCGGCGTTGTTGACGGCAAAGAGGTTGTTATGGAACTGAAAGTTGGCGACAAGGTGCTTATGAGCAAATACGCAGGCACAGAAGTTAAGCTTGACGGTCAGGAATATATCATTCTTCGTCAAAACGATGTTTTGGCTAAAATTGAAGGTTAGTTTAATTTTTTAGGAGGTCACAAAAATGGCAAAACAGATTTTATTTGGAGAAGAAGCAAGACACGCACTTGAAAAGGGTGTAAATCAACTTGCAGATACTGTAAAAGTTACACTTGGTCCAAAGGGCAGAAATGTTGTTCTTGACAAAAAATACGGCGCACCTCTCATTACCAATGATGGTGTTACAATTGCAAAGGAAATCGAACTTGAAGACCCATTTGAAAATATGGGTGCACAGCTTGTAAAGGAAGTTGCATCAAAAACAAATGACATCGCCGGTGACGGTACCACTACTGCAACATTACTTGCTCAGGCTTTGGTACGTGAAGGTCTTAAAAATGTTACCGCAGGTGCAAACCCTATGATTGTAAGAAAGGGTATTGCTTCAGCTGTTGAAGTTGCTGTTTCAGAAGTTGTTAAAAACAGCAAAAAAGTAAGTGGTCGTGACGATATTGCAAGAGTTGCTTCTGTTTCAGCTGCTGACGAAAGTGTTGGCGAGCTTATCGCAGACGCTATGGAAAAGGTTACAAGCGACGGTGTTATCACAGTTGAGGAATCAAAGACTGCTGAAACTTATTCAGAGGTTGTTGAAGGTATGCAGTTTGACAGAGGCTACATCACACCTTATATGGTAACAGACACCGAAAAGATGGAAGCTGTTATTGATGACGCCTACATCCTTATCACCAACAAAAAGATTTCAAATATTCAGGAAATCCTCCCTCTTCTTGAACAAATTATTCAGCAGGGCAAAAAACTTGTAATCATCGCTGAAGACATTGAAGGCGAAGCACTTTCAACTCTTATTGTCAACAAGCTTCGTGGCACATTCACCTGTGTTGCAGTTAAAGCGCCCGGCTTTGGTGACAGAAGAAAGGCAATGCTTGAGGATATCGCAATCCTTACAGGCGGAATGGTTATCTCAGAAGAGCTTGGTCTTGACCTCAAGGATACAAATGTAATCCAGCTTGGTCGTGCACGTCAGGTAAAAGTATTGAAGGAAACTACTATCATTGTTGACGGTGCAGGCGACGCAAACGCAATAAAGAATCGTGTTTCACAGATTAAGAACGAAATAGAAAACTCCACTTCTGATTTTGATAGAGAAAAACTTCAGGAAAGACTTGCAAAACTCTCAGGCGGTGTTGCTGTTATTAAAGTGGGTGCCGCAACTGAAGTTGAAATGAAAGAAAAGAAACTCAGAATTGAAGATGCCCTCGCTGCAACTCGTGCCGCTGTTGAGGAAGGTATTGTTGCAGGCGGCGGTACAGCGTTTATTGATGCAATCCCCGCTGTTGAGGCACTTATGAATACACTTGAAGGCGACGAAAAGATTGGCGCAAAAACAGTTCTTCGTGCACTCGAAGAACCTGTTCGTCAAATCGCTTTCAATGCAGGTGTTGAGGGCAGTGTTGTTGTAAACGAAATAAAATCAAGTGAAGTTGGTATCGGTTACAACGCACTTACCGAAGAATATATGGATATGCTTAAAAACGGTATAGTTGATCCTACAAAGGTTACACGTTCAGCACTTCAGAATGCGGCTTCAGTTGCTTCAATGGTTCTTACAACAGAAAGTGTTGTAGCAAACAAGCCTGATCCTGCAGCAGACGCTGCAGCAGCTGCTGCTATGGCCGGTGGCGGCGGAATGTACTAAAAACATTTTGACATATGAAAAAAGAGGTTGTCGCAAATGCGACAACCTCTTTTAATTTACCTACTAATTAAAACCCAATTTACACAAGTTCACGTCTCAGTTCATCGGCACTCTTTTGACTTAACATACCGGGTGCAATATCCAAAACAGTCTTGCAACCGCTATCTCCCATTTTTGATAGCCTATACGCCGCTCTCGCATATGCAACAATTACCGATGCAGTAAATTCAGGGTTTGAATCCAGTTTAAGACTATATTCAATAATATGATTATTCTCCTTCTTCTCCCCTGTCTTACCTGTTCTGATTACAAAACCACCGTGAGGAATACCGCTATGTTCACGCATAAGTTCCTCTTCTGAAATAAAATGCACGATTGTATCATACTCTGCAAAATAATTGGGCATTGTCTTTATTTCTTCCTCAATCCTCTTTAAATCTGCACCATCTTCTGCAACAACAAAGCACTCTCTCAAATGCTTCTGTCGGGTAGAAAGTTCAGGCATCACTCCACTGCGAACTGCCTCCAGGGCTGCATCAATTGGGATTGTATATTGTTTTGCATTCTTTACACCATCAATGCGGCGGATTGCGTCTGAATGCCCTTGGCTTACACCCTTACCCCAGAATGTATAGTCTTTACCCTCAGGAAGAACCACTCCTGCATACATTCTGCTAAGGGAAAATAATCCCGGATCCCAACCCACAGATATTATTGCAACTTTGTTATTTGACTTGGCGGACATATCCACATTTGCAAAATGCTGCGGGATTTTTGCGTGAGTGTCAAAACTGTCAACAACATTATATAACTTTGCCATTTCAGGAGTCTGCTCAGGCAAATCAGTTGCACTGCCGCCACAAAGAACCATTACATCAATTTCATCAGTCATATTTTTTGCATCATCCACATGACAAACCTTTACTCCATCAGTTTTTATCTCAACTGTTTCAGGATTGCGTCGGGTAAATACTGCAACCAATTCCATATCATCATTCTGTCTGATTGCATATTCGACGCCTCTGCCAAGATTTCCGTAGCCATAAATTCCAATCCTTATCATTATTGTTTCCTCTTTTCATTAACCTAATGTACCTTTAAAAGTATATCACTTTTCCTGCTGTTCTTCAACATTTTTTATGAATAAATTTCAGGAAATACTTTTTTCTGTTGAAATTACAGTAAGATTTTTACCGCTAACCTTAAATTTTATTTCAAATTTTCCAAATTCAAACCCATAAATTCGCTCAGCGTCATTTTGATAAGATGGTCGTGGGTCGCTTTCAAGAATTTCCAAAACCGTACCACGCATATAACTGGGTATCTTTTTAATCAAATCATCAGGAAAATCCACACGCAAAGTACGGTCTTTTAAATGCTCGGTAAATCCGCCTGTTGCATCAGAAATACTATCCGTATAAGCTAAGTACGGCTTTATGTCAAAAACAGGCGTGCCGTCAATCATATCACAGCCTGAAACGATGAGCACAGGCCCAAAATCATCAGTATATTCTATCGACTCAAGCTTTAAAGCTGACATTCCTATAGGATTTGGTCTATAAGGCGAGCGTGTTGCAAAAACGCCCATTCTGACATTTCCGCCAAGCATAGGTGGTCTGACAGTAGGTGACCATTTTTCAGCACTTGATTTTGAAAATTTCCACAACACCCAAATGTGAGAAAACTCTTCAATGCCTCTGAATGCAGACACATCTCGGTATTCTTTTTCAAATACTATTTTCCCCACAGCGGACTTAATTAATCCACTCTGCCTTGGCACCCCAAACTTTGTAGGGAAGTCTGTTTTTATATGTGCAATAATCTTCATTTCTCTCAACCCAACGTATGATTTAATAATATAAATTAAAATACCACAATTTCGATAACTCGTCAATAAATCGACTTAAAATATATTGACAGTTGTCATATTTTTCTATATAATAACATTGTGGCAAATTATACTTAAACATACGATTTGCCACAATATGTTTTGATTTTTATTTACATAGGAGGTTCATTTTATGACAAGATATGAAAGTGCAAAAGAAATTTACAAAGGCTATGGTGTTGATACTGAGGAAGCCTTGAAAAAACTTAGTGAAACAATGATTTCCATTCACTGTTGGCAGGGCGACGATGTTGTAGGTTTTGACAGTCCGTCAGCACTGTCAGGCGGTATTCAGACAACAGGTAACTACCCGGGCAGAGCTACAACTCCTGAGGAACTTATGGCAGATATCGACAAGGCCTTTTCACTTATCCCTGGCAAAAAGAAGCTCAACCTTCACGCTTGCTATGCAATCTTTGAAGAAGGGGAATTTGTTGACCGTGATAAAATTGAGCCAAAACACTTTGCAAAATGGGTTGAATTTGCAAAAGCAAGAGGTTGGGCTCTTGACTTTAACCCCACCATCTTTGCACACCCAATGGTGAAAAACGACCTTACTCTTTCTTCGCCTGATAAAGAAACCCGTGACTTTTGGATTAACCACTGCAAGCAGTGTATAAAGATTGCGGAATACTTTGCGGACGAGACAGGTGTTCCTTGTGTTATGAACATTTGGATTCCTGATGGCTTTAAAGATATACCTGCTGACCGTCTTGCTCCCAGAAAGCGCTTTAAGGAAGCATTGGACGAGATTTTAAGTGTTCCTTACGACAAAACAAAAGTTTATATTACTCTTGAATCAAAAGTATTCGGCATTGGTCTTGAAAGCTACACAGTAGGTTCAGGTGAGTTCTCACTCAGCTATTCAAACTACAAGGGTATCACTCCACTTATGGACAACGGCCACTATCATCCAACCGAAATGGTTTCGGACAAAATTTCATCACTTCTTCTCTTTAACGAAAAGATTGCTCTTCACGTTACAAGACCTGTTCGTTGGGACTCAGACCACGTTATCCTGTTCGATGATGAAACAAAAGAAATAGCCAAGGAAATCGTAAGATGCGACGCCCTTGACCGTGTATTCATTGCAACTGACTATTTTGATGCTTCAATCAACCGTATTTCAGCTTGGGTTACAGGCCTTAGAAATATGAGCAAGGCCCTCCTTTTTGCTTTGCTTCAGCCAAACGCTAAGCTTCAGGCTCTTCAGGAGGAGCACAAAATAACCGAAATTCAGGTTCTTCAGGAAGAAATGAAGACTGCTCCATTCGGTGATATCTGGAACGAATACCTTACTCGTCAAGGCCTTTCAAACAACTACATTGATGAGGTTAAAAAATACGAAGCTGAAGTTCTTGCAAAAAGAGCCTAAAACTTCTATTCCTTGGTTGAAATTCTTATATCGGTAGCTTTTGCTCCCGTTTGATCAACAACAATGTCTTTAATCTGTGCGACACCTTCCGCCTGGAGGGTGTCGCTTTTTACTACAACTCTTACCCCTGCATCATCAACAAAAGCAACACAATCCTGATATCCTTTTGCAATTACCATATTTTCAATTGCAGTTTCTTTTTCCATATTCCTAGCAAAAACCTCAAGCATTTCAAGATTCTTTTCAGCTAGCTCCTCTGCGTTCTCACCATCTGTATTGGAAACTTTCAAAAGCTCTGCAGCTTCGCTTCTTGCACAATCCCTTTCATATCTGGCCTTTGCAAAGTAATCGGTCATATTTTCCTGCTGTTTTTCCGTTGATAAAGGTTGTTCCAATCCATCCTGATTTTTTGTTTCATTCATTACAGCAACAGTTGTCCCGTCTTTCTCAATCGCCCAACGATAATACCCCGCAACCGCCACAAGCACCGCAAGACCTGCCACCAAAATCTGTTTACCCCGTATTCCTGTTAAAAACTTTTTCATAATTTCACTAACCTTTCCTTCCACAAATAATTTATATTTTTTTCTTATTTTATATTCCCTGTAGTTACCTTGACTCTATGTCCTGACAGACCATAAAGAGCCTTTACAGCCTCATATATCTCAAGTCTGACATTCTCATCTCCTGCGCCTGTAGCCACCACAAGCACTCCTGCGGGTAACGGTAATTTTTCTTTTACTACAAAAGGTTTTTCCTCTGCTCCTGAACCATAAATCACGGTTGTTTGCTCCTGAGCTGAACTCCGTGCTGTTTTCTCATTCTCTGCATCTTGGGTTGTCTCGCTTTTTTTATCCGATGCCACAACCTTTTCCCCAAGTTCAGATACAGTTATCATAGCCTTTACCTTTCCTGCGCCCCTAACCATCGAAAGGATTTCCTCCAGCCGCCTTTCATTTTCATTTATGTATTCTTGGGTTGAAAATCTCTCCTGACCATCTTTCGTCAAATCCTCTACTTCTTTATCTTTACCTCCAAAATTTCCAAACGCCAATATTAGTATTGCAATTATAATTACTATAATCAACACTTTGTTTCTTCTGTTTCCTATCTCACCCCCCTGAACTTCTACATCAACATATCTTGGTCTGTTTTTAAACAGATTTAAAAACACTCTTTCTTCACCCCTTTTCCCTGACTGTAACTTTTATTTTCTCATTTTCCACACCAAACTCTTCTTTTATATATCGCTTTATACTTTCTGTGTTTATCATCTCACCATCTCGAATTTTTACCTCCAAAACCACTTCCTGTATCATACCAAAATTGTTTTCATCCTTATTGGCTGTAACATAAGCAGTCACATCCGTATTATATTTAATATTCACCCCTTCTTCAATCTTTTTGCCAAGCTTTTGACCATATATTTTAACAATATCGGATTTTTGTTTCTCATCTAATTCTCGGGATAATTCAAAGGTTTGGCCAATACTATCCTGCAAAATCTCAATTCTTATTTTATCGGCTGAAAATGCTGCAATCGGCCTGATTATAGCAAAAATTAATACAAATCCCAATATTGGCTTTACATACTTTTTCATCTCTCCATCAACCATAATTATGTCACATATCGCACCAAGGGCGATTACTCCCGCAATCTGCAATACCCATTGCCTAATCCATTCCATATTATCACGCCCTTATCTTCCGAATAAAATCGCCGAATTTCCTATGTTTATAATAATTGTAAGTATTATTACAAACATAACCACAACTGCTACCGCCATTGCAAGTACCGATGAAATTGAATTTCCGAATTCTGTTATGCATTTTACCCATCTCTCATCTGAAATAGGTTGAATAATGGCGGCACATAATCTAAAAAGTATCAGACAAGCCGTAACCTTTACAATAGGTACCACTGCAATTAAAATAACCGCAATTATACCAACCACACCAACTGCATTTTTTATCACAACACTGCAGTTCATTACTGTTTCAACGGTTTCAGCTAAAATCCCGCCCACCATTGGTATAAGATTTGATGCAGCAAACTTTGTAACCTTTACAGTAAGCCCGTCTGCACTTCCTGCGGCAATCCCCTGGAGCCCCGTTATCCCCACAAACAACGTGAGCATAGCACCAAGTCCCCACTTAACAGCTTTGTTTATAAGCTGAACCAATTTTTCAGCATTCAGTGTGGAAGAAATATTGTTGGCAATATTAAGTGCCGTTGCCACCATCACAAGGGGGATAAACAGTTTTTCAACCGCAAGTTGGGTAATCTCTATAACCGACATTAAAACTATCTCAAAAGTAGTAGCGGAAATTACCGCTCCACTTGATGCAAGACTTGCCAATGATACAGGAATTAAAACACGCATAAAAACCGAAACATTTTCAATTATGGCCTGACCGCTTTTTACCGTTTCAACAAAAGCAGTGGCTGCAACCCCTACCATAATCGCATAACAAATAAAAAATGCAGCTTGAATCGCACCTTTCCTGTGAAAACTGTTCTGCATCCCGCTGAGGTAAGTATTCAGCACAACAATTGACGGTATAACCAGCAATAACCTTAGCGTTTTTTTGATTTCTCCAAAAAGCAAGCCAAATAGCTGTGACAATATTCCACTAATGGAAAAAACATTTTCGCCTCTTGATACCTTAGATAAAATTTTTTCCACGCTAAACCCGGGAAAAGCCTGACTCAGATACTTGCCCCCTGTACCATTTATGCCACTTTGAATTTCTTCTCCGTAAATTTTTATGTACTCATCAACTATATCAAAACTTTCCTTTGCATCCTCAGCAAACGCAGGGACAGTCAACAAGACTATAAAAACAAATAACCCTACATACTTTTTCATATTGTTTCCTCTGCTTAAACTACTGAAACCGTATTATTTCATTCACCACTTCTAAAAGGCTGTATATAACAGGCATTGAAATGGTCATTATTATCACCTTGCCTGCAACTTCTATTTTGGATGCGATTGCACTTTCCCCCGCATCCTGACATAGCTCTGATGCAAATTGTGCAACATACGCAATACCAATAACCTTTAAAACAATACTTATATATCTTGCCTCAATCCCGGCCTGGGTCGAAATATCCCTAAGCATATCAATCAAGGTCTTTAAATATGGCAGAAATGATGCAAAAATAATCACCGTTGCGATAAGGGAAACCTGCATTGCAAGCTCCGGCTTCCAGTTTTTTATAAAAACCGCAAGCACCGCCGCTGCCAAACCAATTCCCACTATTTTAAAAATATCCATAATTTACCTCGACCTATAGATCAAATACATTTTTTATGGTATCAAACAAAAGACTTATCTGTTCTATTACCATAAAAAGTACAACAACCAATCCGGCAAGTGTGGTGAGCATTGCCTGGTCCTCCCGTCCGCTCCTGACCAAAAGCTGATTCAAAACCGCCACCAAAATCCCAATCGCGGCAACCTTAAATATTAAATCAACTCCGCCCATTCCTCAAACCTCCTCATTTGTATCCTATTTACATCAAAACAATAACAACAAATATACCTGAAAGAAATCCAAGACCTCGATACATTTTTGAATTTCTTTCAAGCTCAGCTCTTGCCTCATCTTCCGCTATCCTTAGCCGCATCGAGGTAACCTTTATATTATTTTTTTCCTTTTCACGATTTCCTGTGCCAAGATTCTTTGAAAAATCAAGGATAATTTCCACGTCATCCTTCTTGAGCGCCAGCCCCTCGCTATACTTAGATAATGCACGCTGCCATATTTTTTGCATATCACTTCCCGGACTGCTTTTAAGCCTTTCCGACACATACAAAAATACACTTTCAAGCTCGGTTTCACTATTCTTCGCAAGTATCATAAGGGCATCGCCTATGGTCATCCCCATAAACTCTATGCTATACTCAAGTTCTGTTAAGGCTCGCTGAAACTCCGCCAATTGGCGCACTCTTTCTTTAAATTTTTGCGAAAACAGTATCCCAAAATATCCGCAACCAAAAAATATTATAGCCCCTGCCAACAATTTTACCATAACTATTCTATCACCGTAGCCTTGCCCAGAATCAAAGTATTTAATCCCTTGCCCTCTTTTGTTAGCACTATTATCTGCTTAAATCCCATACCGCCAAACAACGGCTTTAAAAACTCACGGTTCATAACTTCCTCTGCACTCGTGCCGTGAGTACTGGCTACAACAGATACCCCGGTTCCAAAGCATTGCATAAGGGCATCGCTGTCTGCCTTGGTGGCAATCTCGTCCGTTATAATAAGCTGTGGCGACATTGTACGGAGAAGCATAACTGTCCCTTCTGCCTTTGGAACATTTTCAATTACATCTGTCTGTACCCCTACATTGTTTTGAGGTACCCCGTGAAAAACTGAGGCTATTTCTCCCCGTTCGTCAACTATAGCAGTCTTTATTCCCTGGTTAGAAATCTGTCGTGCCAAATCTCTCAGCACAGTGGTTTTACCACCCATTGGCGGAGCAACAATCAAGGTGTTCAAAATTTTGTCAGGCATCAACACCTTATCTACTATATCATTTGCAGCACCTATAATTTCCTTAGCAATTCTTATACTGATAGAACTTATTTCCCTAAAGGTTTCAATTTTTCCGTCATACATACTTGCTCTGCCCGTTATACCTACCCGGTGTCCGCCCCTTATGGTCACAAAACCCTGGCGTATATCCTCCGAAAACGCATATATCGAATTTTCACAAATTGCTCTGAATGTTCTTTGAATATCCGATGTTTCAACTATGTACGCACCACCAACCGCAGGTGAAATTTTGCCGTCCGGAAGTACAGCAAAGCTTCCATTTTGTGTTCCTATAATAAGCGGCAAACTGTTTCTTATACGAATCTCCTGAACGCTGTCGCCTGTTACTGAAAAAGTCCTGGACAACATCCTCTTTAAATGCTCCGGCATATAATTCAAAATTTCTGCAAGTCTATTATTCACAACTTCCACCCTTTTCTCTTGATTTTAATGTATGTATATGACACTTTGTCCACTTTTAGAACATAAATTTATAAACCAAAAGCCCCACTGCAAATTGCAGCGGGGCTTTTGTATCTTTAAGTCCAATCCCTCAATGTATCGCTCATTTTATTCATCATCCGGCCTGCCCGGTGATATGCTTTTCTCATAGAACGTTTGTTCATAGGATGCACAGCAAGTATAATACTTGCACCCATAATAGTCCCTACCATCAGTCCTGCTGAAAAATTACACATTTTTGTTCCCTCCTTTATTTATATATAAATAGTATTATCCGTTGCGGATATTTTATTTACTGAGAGTCTGTATTTCCCTGCAATTATATTCTGAGAGATAACAACATCACATATTTCCCCCGTCTCAAGATCAAATCTCATATCCTTTAGCTTTTTAGGCTTCATACCGCCCAAAACTACTTTTTTTACATTTTCGGATTTTATTGTATTATCCGTATATGCCTTTCTGAATAGCTCATAATTCACTAATCGCATACCTTTTTTGAGGACAATTTTTCCATCCTCTATCTTGTCTATGTCCCGATTTTGAATTACTTTAGAAATTGGCACAATACTAAGCGTTTTCACAATATACGCCTCAATCCTGCCGTTTTTATTCATCATCACATCCGAAAAGACACCCCAAGGCTGGTCTTTACCCCAAAAATATACCTTTGCCCCCTTGAGATTTTTAATGCTGAACTTCACTCCGCCCGCCTCCCTTTTATTATAATAAAACCCGCAAACCAAAGTTGATTGATTTGCGGATTTTATCTTAAAACAATATTTTGTTAATATATGGCTTACTGACCGTTAGCTAAGTCCTGCTCATACTTTTTGATCATCTTTTTTACCATCTGACCACCAATTGATCCTGCCTGTCTTGAAGTTAATTCACCATTATAACCATCTTTAAGTTCAACGCCTACTTCATTTGCAGCCTCCATCTTGAATCTGTTCATAGCAGCCTTTGCTTCAGGTACCATTGTCTTGTTATTTCTTGAGTTGTTTGACATTTAAGTTCACCTCCCTTTTTATTCAGAAAAACAATTTACACTTGCTTCCCTGTCTTCGATAATATTTTAACCTTTAATCTTTTAAATACACATTGAAATTTTTTCTAAATTTTCTAACCTAAAAAGCTGTATTTTGCCGGAATTATTGACTTTTTTAAAAAATTAGGCTATCATATAATTATATTTGATGAAAGGAGTACAGCTATGAGACGAAATAGACTTGCCGAGATTTCTTCCTTTGAAACGGTGCTATGCCTGTTTGTTGTTATGATACACGTCTTGTCAGACAGTATCAGTGCCTATCCAAAGGGTTCTTTGTTGTCTGCGGTTTCATTTCTGTTTTCAAAATGTCTTACATTTGTAGTTCCTGCATTTATTATGTCATCTGCAATCAAGTTTGCCCACGCATATAGCGAGGGTGAATTTCACTACTTTTCATTTTTAAGACGCAGAATTACAAAAATATATATACCCTATCTGATTATGGCAACTATATACTATCTGTATTTTGTGTATCATCGCCATTATTTTGACTTTAGCTGGCTGGCACTTTTAAGATACCTCTCACTTGGTACAATTGCCGCACCTTTTTACTTTATCATTATAATAATGCAGCTCTATCTGATTGCGCCTTTGACACTTGGCTTTTGCAAACTGATTACCCCTACAGTGGGAATTATTCTTGCAGGTATTATCACAATCCTGTCAAAATATTTGCTTCTCGATTTTAGGTATTCAGACCGGGTATTTTTGGTATATTTCATATACTGGATAATAGGCTGTTACATCGGCATTAACTTCAAAATGAATCTGGAACACCTGCGCCGCTTAAAAAAGCCTCTTATAATAACCGGAATTACTTTTACAATCCTCTATCCAATGACAGCATATTTTGAGTTTTTAGGTTACTTCCATTCATTCTATACCGAAATTCTTAAAATATTTTTCGCAGCATTTGGCTCTGTTATGTGGCTCATAATTATGCCAAAATACGAACACGAAGGCGCGGATATATTATCCCCCGCCACCTTCTATATTTATCTTATACACTGTCTTGTAATTTTTGAAACAGAGCATTTGATGGAAAAATTTGCAATAACATCTACTCCGCAAAGATTTTTTATTACATTTTTCTCATCTTATATAATTTCCATAATTGTGTCAGTATTATACTCACAAATCAAAATGCGCCTTTTAAAACTTTTAAGATAATTTTCAAAAAATTTACAAAAAGTTATCAATCCCTCAAACGCTTGTCCCTACAGCATTTGAGGGATTTTTACATTTAATGGTTATTGACTTTTTTTACATTTTATGGTATGCTTTCAAAAAATGAGAACATACTTTCAGGAGGCGATAAATTATGGCAATACGCAATTATTCAACAATCTCAGATAAGATATATGAACTTTCTGATAAATGCATAAAAAACAGTTCCATAGACCCGGGACTATATGGCGTCCACGAGGTAAAACGCGGTCTCCGCGACCTGGACGGCAAAGGTGTTGTCACCGGCCTTACTGAAATTTCTACCATAATTTCATCAAA
Source organism: Clostridia bacterium (assembly GCA_017546165.1). Classification (GTDB taxonomy): domain Bacteria; phylum Bacillota; class Clostridia; order Monoglobales; family Monoglobaceae; genus SIG440. Next base: position 1,578 of record JAFYXL010000048.1, on the reverse strand, counting down.
AAATATAAACGGCGAAACCGTGCCTTGTGATGGTGAACTTTACTATCGTGGCATCAATGTCCGTGACCTGGTAAAAGGCTTTCAGGCTGATAATCGCTTTGGATTTGAAGAAACTGTGTATCTTCTTCTTTTTGGCGACCTTCCCAATGCTGATGAGCTACATACATTTACCAATATGCTCAGCAGTTATCGCACGCTACCTACAAACTTTGTCCGTGATGTAATTATGAAGGCACCAAACCCTGATATTATGAATTCTTTGGCGCGAAGCGTTCTTACACTGTATTCGTATGACAAAAACGCAAACGACCCGGGAATCCCCAATAATTTGCGTCAGAGTATGCAGCTGATTGCCAACTTTCCTCTACTTTCCGTATATGCCTATCACGCATACAGACACTTTACAAAAGGCAAGAGTCTTTACATCCACCGCCCTTCATCATCCCTCTCAACAGCAGAAAATATTTTGCGGATACTCCGTCCCGACAAGTCCTTTACCGAGCTTGAGGCAAAACTTCTTGATTTGGCACTTGTCCTGCATGCGGAACACGGCGGCGGCAACAACTCCACCTTTACAACCCACGTTGTCACATCATCAGGAACTGATACCTACTCCTCAATCGCTGCGTCGCTTTGCTCACTTAAGGGTCCAAAACACGGCGGCGCAAACATCAAGGTTAAGCTTATGTTTGAAAATATCAAAAAGAACATCTCAGATTGGGGAGATGATTCTGAAATCTCGGCATATCTCGAAAAGCTTCTTAACAAGGAAGCCTTTGACCGCAGCGGTCTTATCTACGGTATGGGTCACGCTGTTTACTCTCTGTCAGACCCACGCTCGGAAATTTTGAAAGAACACGTAGGTATGCTTTCAAGAGAGAAAAACCGCACAAAGGAATTTGAACTCTACACAAAAATCGCCGAGCTTGCCCCAAAGGTTATTGCAAAGAAACGCAAGATCTATAAGGGTGTAAGTGCAAATATTGATTTTTACAGCGGATTTATCTATTCAATGCTTGACTTACCTGAAGAACTTTATACACCTATTTTTGCTATCGCAAGGGTTGCCGGCTGGAGTGCTCACCGAATTGAAGAAATCATAAACTCAAACAAGATTATACGTCCGGCATATAAATCTGTTTCAGAGCATAAAGAATATACACCACTCGACAAAAGATAACTTAAAACACGGAAAACTTTTACACGGTTTTCCGTATTTTTTTATTTTGATATTGACTTTTAGAAAAAATAGGATATAATATTATATGTCAATTGAATATTCCTCCTTAGCTCAGTCGGTAGAGCGCATGACTGTTAATCATGATGTCGCTGGTTCAAGCCCGGCAGGAGGAGCCACCAAAGCAAGCACATTGTGCTTGCTTTTTTAATGCCTAAAAGTTGTCCGTTTTGTCCATTTTTACAAGTGTATAATATAGCTATACCAAAAGAAAGGGGAAATTTGATGGTAAAAACGGAAGAAAAACTAAAGAAGGAGGTGGGTAAGCTATATTTATTTGCAAACCTTATGTATGGTGATGCGCTGGATAGTATTGGCAAAAATGAAAGAACCATCGGCTT
>JAFYXL010000047.1 GCA_017546165.1 Clostridia bacterium | reverse complement strand
CACTATTTATCGCTCATCTGCAGGGCTTGTCATCTTCCCCATTCAGGATTTATTGGGTTATGGTTCAGACACCCGCCTGAACACTCCCGGCAGAGCTAACGGAAACTGGACATTCAGAATTACAAAGGAACAACTGGATTCTATAGATAAGGAAAAATTCAAACGCCTTAATAAAACCTATAACCGATAGCAAAAACCCTCGGCTTATATCAGCCGAGGGTTTTTCTTATCCTAAAAATTATGACAACCGCCAAAATACAGATGGAAACTGATGTGCCGCCGATTTTTACACCTTTTCCAAGATGCACAGACATCTATCAACCCTCTCTCCTTTAAGCGGCACTTAAAGACCCCCACTGATGGTCTTTAAATACCGCCTTGTGAGCTGAAATTGGTGGCTGTTTCGAGAATTGTTGAGGACATCGAAAATCGGTGGCGTAATCATTTTCCGCTGCGGGCGCCACCGATTTAATGAGGCACTTAATGAGTTTAAGTATCCGAATATTCGATACCGCAAACAATTTGAGTATTACAGCCACCTTTAAAGCGAATCGGCGGTTTGCAGGGTTTGGAACAGCAAGTCCCAAAAAGCTTATAAATAAATATTAGGTTAAAACAAGGGTCTAAGCGGTACACCTTGAAAATAAAAAATCCTAAAAATCATGACAACTCCCAAAATCCAGATTGTGTTTTATAAAAACTTCAACTATGCTGTCCACTATCAAAAAATCGTCTTCTTCGTCACTTTTTAAAATCTTCTGTATCTCCGCAAGCACCTCTATCGCCTTTGAATCAGCAACCTTGCTCTCGTCAACTTCAAAATCCGTTATCCTGCTGCATACCTTATCAATAATACTGCTTTTTATAAGTTCTGTTTTTATGTTCATATTTAACTCATTACATTCAAATAAATGTTTATAAGAATTATTATTTTACTATTGTGTTAAACTGTCAATACATTTATTTGAGTGTATTGGAGGGTGTAAAAATGGCACATTATCCGCGTCTAAAAGATTTAAGAGAAGACCGCGACCTAAAGCAAAAGGATATCGCAAAGCTTTTATTTATAACACAGCAACAATATTCGCTTTACGAAAAAGGCTATCGCGATATTCCCACATCAGCTTTGACCGTTCTTGCTAAATTTTACAATGTTTCTGTTGATTACATCTTAGGTCTTACCAATAATCCAACGAAAAACTAGCACTACACTTCGGGTGATAAATATGAAATTATTTTTTGAAAGGCTAAGAGACTTACGAGAAGACCACGACCTTAAACAAAAAGAGGTCGCTGATATTCTTAATACAACACAACAGGTTTATTCCCGTTACGAAAATGGGCTTAACCAAATTCCCATACATCATCTCGTAACCTTATCAAATTTTTACAAAGTTTCTGCCGACTACATCCTAGGACTTACTGATAATCCAAAACAAAATTAATTTTAAAAATATCTATTCTCAAGAGGGTCTAACCCCCTTGTACCCCCTTTCCGCTGCTGCACGTTTAGCGGATTGTAATTACTCAAAAAGACATCAGCCGAGAACGTTCGGATACACAAACTCATTGTGTGCACTCACTAAAACGCAACGCCAGCAGAGGAAACCGGATTGCGTTGCGTTTTTCATTGGTTGCTGTCTTTTTTCGTAAACACTCCGCAGAAAACGCTTGCTTAATGCGGATTAATTGATAGGGTATTCCTTTAGGGACTTAAAAACCAGACCCGCAGAGCCGGTCTAAACAAAAACCCGGTGGCAAACGCCACCGGGTTTTATATAACCACTATTGTTTATTTCATTGCCTCTTCAATAGCAACAGCAACTGCAACAGTCATACCAACCATTGGGTTGTTACCTGCGCCAAGAAGACCCATCATCTCAACGTGAGCCGGAACTGAAGATGAACCTGCAAACTGAGCATCTGAGTGCATACGGCCCATTGTATCAGTCATGCCGTATGAAGCAGGACCTGCAGCCATATTATCAGGATGGAGTGTACGTCCTGTACCGCCGCCTGATGCAACTGAGAAGTACTTCTTGCCCTGTTCGATACATTCCTTTTTGTATGTACCTGCAACAGGATGCTGGAATCTTGTTGGGTTGGTTGAGTTACCTGTGATAGAAACATCAACGCCCTCAAGGTGCATAATTGCAACGCCTTCACGAACATCGTCTGAGCCGTAGCAACGAACCTTTGATCTCTCACCATCAGAATAAGCCTTCTCACGTACGATTTTTACTTCGCCTGTAGCATAGTCAAACTCTGTCTGAACATAAGTAAAGCCATTGATTCTTGAAATAATCAAAGCAGCGTCCTTACCAAGACCGTTAAGAATAACTCTGAGAGGTTCTTTTCTTACTTTGTTTGCTGATCTTGCAATACCGATAGCGCCTTCTGCTGCTGCAAATGACTCGTGGCCTGCTAAGAATGCAAAGCACTTTGTATCTTCGCTGAGGAGCATAGCACCAAGGTTTCCGTGTCCAAGACCAACCTTTCTGTCATCAGCAACTGAGCCTGGGATACAGAAAGCCTGGAGACCTTCACCAATAACCTTAGCAGCTTCTGCCGCTGTCTTTACGCCTCTCTTAATAGCAAGAGCCGCGCCTACAACGTAAGCCCAACCTGCATTTTCGAAAGCGATTGGCTGAATACCCTTAACAATACCGTAAGGGTCAATGCCCTTTTCGTCACAAATAGCTTTTGCTTCTTCAATTGATGCAATGCCGTTTGCGTTTAAAACTTTGTTTATTGTATCAATTCTTCTTTCGTAACTTTCAAATAAAGCCATCGTCTAATACCTCCTTATTCGTGTCTTGGGTCGATCATCTTGATCGCATCCTGAACTCTGCCGTATGTACCCATAGCCTTTTTCATAGCCTCGTTTGCGTCCATACCGCCCTTAATCATATCCATCATTTTGCCCACGTGAACGAATTCATAGCCGATGATTTCATCATCTGCATCAAGAGCAATCTTTGTAACATAACCTTCAGCCATTTCAAGGTATCTTGAACCCTTTGCAAGTGTTCCGTACATAGTACCAACCTGGCTTCTGAGACCTTTACCAAGGTCTTCAAGACCTGCACCAATAGGAAGACCGCCTTCTGAGAAAGCTGTCTGAGTTCTACCATAAACAATTTGGAGGAAAAGTTCTCTCATTGCAGTATTGATAGCATCACAAACAAGGTCAGTGTTGAGAGCTTCCAAAATTGTTTTGCCTGGAAGAATTTCAGATGCCATAGCAGCTGAGTGAGTCATACCTGAGCAACCAAGAGTCTCAACGAGAGCTTCCTGAATAATACCATCCTTAACATTGAGTGTAAGCTTGCAAGCGCCCTGCTGAGGTGCACACCAGCCAACACCGTGTGTAAGGCCTGAAATATCAGTAACTTCCTTTGATTTTACCCATTTTCCTTCCTCCGGTATGGGTGCTGGACCGTGATTTGCGCCTTTTTTAACAACGCACATTCTTTCTACTTCTGAAGAATAAATCATTTTTTACTCCTTTCCGACAGGATTCAGTGTTTCATTCATTTTTGAATGTAGTGGAAATCCTGTTTTACACAGATTAAATTGTTATGAAATATTGTACCATAAAGTGACACTCTTTTACAAGGGTGATTTTGAAATTTCTTTAAAAATTTTGTTATTTTTCCTATTTTTGTTAAAAATATAACATTAAATAGGACTGATTGCGGATTTTTATAGCAATTTCGCAATATCGCCTCATTTGTTTTATCTTGACAATTCTTGCTAAATGTTATATATTAGTAAAGTAATTATTTTTGATGCGAATTTTTCTTAATACTTTTAGACAACATAATGATGAATGTTTCAAAAACCTTCATCATCAATTACAAACGATTATTATATAGATAGGATGGTTGATTATGTTCGGACAGGATATAGGTATTGACCTTGGCACAGCATCGGTTTTGGTTTACATTAAGGGTAAAGGCATCGTAGCAAAAGAACCTTCGGTTGTTGCTGTTGACAAAAACACAAACAAGCTCCACGCAGTGGGAGAAGAAGCACAACGTATGCTTGGTAGGACTCCGGGCAACATTGTTGCCATCCGTCCACTCAAAGACGGGGTTATCTCGGACTACAATACCACCGAGCGAATGATTAAATACTTTTTGAACAAGGTTACAAAGCGCAGTATCTTTAAACCCCGTGTCATCATTTGTGTACCAAGTGGTGTTACCGAAGTTGAAGAACGTGCAGTTATCGACGCAGGTATCCAGGCAGGCGCAAGCAAGGTTCATCTTATTGAGGAGCCTCTCGCCGCAGCTATCGGTGTAGGTATTGATATTTCCCAGCCTTACGGTTCAATGATTGTTGATATGGGCGGCGGCACATCAGACGTTGCCGTTATCTCACTTGGCGGCATTGTTACAAGCCAGTCCATCAAGGTTGCTGGCGACAAATTCAACGACGCAATCGTGAGATATATCCGCAAAAAGTACAATGTTTTGATTGGCGAAAGAACAGCCGAAGATTTGAAAATCCACATCGGCTGCGTTTATAAACGTGACGATAATCCTACAATGGATATTCGTGGCAGAAGCTTGGTTTCAGGCCTGCCAAAAACCATCACTGTTGCATCTTCTGAAATTTTAGACGCACTTTCAGAAACAGCTTCCGAAATTATCGAAGCAATCAAAGCAGTTCTTGAAAAGACTCCTCCCGAACTCATCGGTGACATCAGCGCAAGGGGTATCATCCTTACAGGTGGCGGTGCTTTGGTTTACGGCATGGATAAACTTATCGAGTCCGAAACAGGCATTCGCACAATCGTAGCAGACGACGCTGAGTCCTGTGTTGCTCTTGGCACAGGCAAGGCTCTTGACAATATTTCAATACTTCAAAGCTACAACCCAACCGCAAGATATAACGATTAAAAGAAATGCGGAGTGTTCTACACTCCGCAAAATCTATTTAATATGGTCACATATTGCCGTTATTTTGCTGACTAAAATGTTCAGCATTTAACATATTTGGAGATGTACCCAAGTGGCTGAAGGGTCCGCTCTCGAAATCCCCTCGGTTACACTGTAACTATACCCCTACAAATGGCGGAAGCCTGCGGGTTTAAGCGAGGTTCAAACCTTGTTTTTACACCCTTATCTAGCGGTTTTTCTAGCCATTTCTAACATTTTTCTAACAAAATTTAATAATTTGCTCAGTTTTTTCTCCGTCAAATCGGAGTTCAAACATATCTGGAGATGTACCCAAGTGGTTGAAGGGTCTGCACTCGAAATCTGTCAAATGATTTTGAACTTGTTGGAATGCAAATATCCGCAAACCCTGTAACAGTGCGGTTTTCAGCGATTGGTGCTTGCAAAGCAAAAAATCTTTTCTAATGGAATTTCTAATAAAACTTAATATTTGCTTTAAACTTTGAAAAAAGTTTATATAAATTTGGAGATGTACCCAAGTGGTTGAAGGGGTCGGATTCGAAATCCGAAAGGTCGGTCATGCCGGCGCGGGCGTT
>JAFYXL010000046.1 GCA_017546165.1 Clostridia bacterium | reverse complement strand
CATACTAACCCTACTTTGGGTGTTGTCAGGGAACTCGTTTCCCGCGGACACGAGGTTTGGTATTATTCATATAACATGATGCGTGAAAAAATCGAGTCGGCAGGTGCAACATTTATATCCTGCGATGATTATGGTGCGGAGCAAAACCTGAGCGCCAAAGACTCTGCCCGTGTAGGAAAAGATTTGGCGTTCTCTGTAAAGATTCTTGTAGATACCACATTGGCTCTTGATGACAAGGTTTGCATGGAAATGGCAGAACTTAAGCCTGACTTAATTGTGGCAGATTCTATGGCGCTATGGGGAAAAGCAGTTGCACTAAAGCTTGGTATTCCTTTTGTTTCTTCAACAACAACCTTTGCCTTTAATCAGCACTCGGCAAAGATTATGAAACAAGGTTTCAAGAATTTATTTAAGATGCTCTTGGGGGCGCCAAAAATATCCAAACAGGTCAAAAGACTAAAAGATAAGGGATATCCCGTTAATAATATTCTTGATATTATCGCGAGTGACGATAGCGCACATACCATTGTCTACACATCTCCCGAGTTTCAACCATGTTCTGCGACTTTTTCGGAAAAGTACGCATTTGTGGGGCCTTCAATTCGCTCTGCAACCGAGAAAATAGAAAAAAAGAGGGAGAAACTGATTTATATATCAATGGGAACTGTCAATAATGACATGATGCCTTTTTACAAGTCTTGTATAGCTGCCTTGAGGGATACAGAGTATCAGGTAATTATGTCAGTTGGTAATGTGGTGTCTGTAGAGGCTTTTGGAAAGCTCCCTGAAAACATATCAATTTTTTCTCATGTTGACCAAATTGCCGTTTTGGAAAAAGCCGATGTCTTTGTATCGCACTGCGGAATGAACAGTGTTAGTGAAAGTTTATATTTTGAAGTTCCGCTCGTTATGCTGCCGCAAACAACAGAGCAAAATGGTGTTGCAAGGCGGGTTTCGGAGCTTAACGCAGGCATTAAGCTTGATAAATCAGACGGAAATTTAGTTTTGAGTGCAGTAAATGAGATATTAAGTGACAGCACCTATAAAGAAAATGCCAGGAAGATTGCTGAAGGGTTTAAAAACTCTTCGGGTGCAAAAGGTGCTGCAGACAAAATTATACAAGTTTGCAATGATATTAAACTTTAATTAGGAGTGGAGAATTAAGCAATGAAAATTTACGATATTTCACAAGAAGTTTTCGGTTGTCAGGTGTATCCCGACGATCCACTACCTGAGAAAAAGATACTTAAATCAATGAACAAAGGTGAAGTGTATAATTTGACAGCATTTAATATGTGTGCACACAACGGCACGCATATAGATGCACCATTCCATTTTGTTAAAGACGGCAAAACTGTAGATGAGATATGTATAGAGACATTTGTGGGAATGGCTTATGTGGCAGAACATCATGGTATTGTCACCGGTGATGGTGCTATAGAAATAATTGAAAAAGCAAAAAAACAGAACATTGAAGCTGCAAAGAGAATTCTGATTAAGGGTGATGCCGAAGTATCACTTGAGGCAGCAAAGGTATTTGCATCTTCAGATGTTTTGCTTTTAGGAAATGAATCCCAGACAATCGGTCCGCAAAATGCCCCAATGGCAGTACATCTTGTGCTTTTGAGTGCTAATGTTATATTGCTTGAGGGAATTCGTTTATCAGAAGTGCCTGAAGGTGTTTATTTTTTAAATGCTGCACCGCTGAATTTATCAGGTG
>JAFYXL010000045.1 GCA_017546165.1 Clostridia bacterium | reverse complement strand
TAAATACTACCACATATTAAGGGAATTGTCAATATTTTAAGCAAATTTCCCCTTATTTATTATTTGTTTTTAAGGTAAAGTTATTCTGCAAAACTGTTTTATCCTTTCGTATATTTTTCTAACATTTTTCTAGCACTTTTCGAGCGAAAACCCAAAAAAGCTATTTAAAAGTGGCTATACCAAATCTGCCAGAACAGCAAAGGCTTTGAAGGTTTTTAAGCCCTCAAAGCCTTGATTTTATGCGGTTTTTATCGCTTTTTAAGTTCCTTTAACTTCCGCTTATTTGCTCTATCTAAAAACACTGTCTAACAGCTCGAAATGCGTTTGCCTTAACGGACACGGGGGTTCGAATCCTTATAATCTCCATTCAGCATCAAAAGTACCTTCATTACATTATCTGCAATTCCAAAACTTTCATCTGCAATCATTCCGTCTCTGCGATTGAATGGTTCCAACACCTGATATAATATCATTAACGCTCTGTCTAATGAACTTTCATCCAAAGAATTGTTCAGGTAACGCTTCAAGAATGACATAAAATCATTCGAAATAGCAACCTTATTATATCTAAAATATTTTCCTAAAGTTTTTCCATAAAACTCCTGATATGATTCTGTGAATAGCGAAGTAAACAGTTCTTCCGATGAAATTACTCTCAAATCGTACAAAGCGACATCAATAGGAAGCCTAAAATCAGGAGCGCTCTCTTTTTGTTGTAAAAGGAAATCTATTATTTCATCTCTATGCCTTTTTGCGTGCGTAGCAAGGGCAATACTCGTGCTTTTCGTAATAGCCGATTAAGTTTTTGTCATCATCACGAAGAGCGACCATATACACATCTTTGTTTTCCTCGTCATTGCGATAGGTATAAATAATGTTGTTGTCTTTGCTCTCTTTAAACCAAGCAAGCACCTTTTCAATCATTTCATTGGCTTTTGGCGGATGGCAGTCTTTTATGCTTTTACCTGTCAAGTCCTTGTGATAACGCTCTATCGAAGAGGGATTCATATATACGATTATATTGTCTATATCGCAAACAACCACAGGTGCTGTGTCTTGGTCTAATATGCTTTTAAATAGTTTATTTATCATATCAGTTCTCCGTTTCAAATAAAACAAATTGATTTTTCTCAAACTCCAGAAGTCCTTCATCACGCATCTTGCACAACTCGTTCGACATGGCACTTCTGTCAACCGACAAAAAGTCTGCAAGTTGTTGGCGGTTAAAAGGGATTGTGAATTTAGAACTGTTTTGTTTTTTCGCCTCTTCAGACAAATATGAAATCAGTTTTTCCCTTGTCGTACGCCTTGACATATGACCGAGCTTTTGCACAAGGTTTCTGTTTTTCTCAGAAATTGCAAAAAACATATTCCTGACTACCATAGAATGAAATCGGCAGACAGTAGAACAGGTGGTTAAAATCCGTTTCACATCAAAAAATATTACCTTGCTGTCTTCCACCGCAACAATATCATTTAGCATAGCACCGCTTTGGGGGCTGGCATACGCCTCGCCAAACATTTCTCCGACGGAAATCTGACCCAATATACTGCGGTTACCCCAGTAATCATCTTTTTGTATGTGGAGATTTCCCTCTGCCAGAATCATAATATCAGAGATGTGTTCCCCTTGTCTTAAAACATACTCACCCTTTTGGTATCTTAAAATCCTTGCGCCAAGGCAGGAAAGTAGTGAGTCAATTTCATCTTCACCTACGCCTGCGAACAATCGGGTGCGTTTTAATATCGGAATAAATTTTTTCATAAATTTCACCTTTCGTTGTAAATACAACAGACTTGTTACAATTATTATACTATAATGTGAATAGAAAATCAAGGAGGTAACCTTTTATGATAAGAAAAATTATAAAAATTGACGAAGAAAAATGTAACGGATGCGGATTATGTGCTGCAGCCTGCCACGAAGGAGCAATTGAAATGATAAACGGAAAGGCAAAGCTTACCCGTGAGGATTATTGCGACGGTCTTGGCGATTGTCTGCCTGCTTGCCCTACGGGTGCAATTACCTTTGAAGAAAGAGAGGCCCCTGCCTACGATGGAGAGGCTGTTAATAAGGCAAAGGAGCAAAAGGCATCAGCACCGCTCCCTTGCGGTTGTCCTGGAACAAATTCAAAGGCAATAAAGAGAGAAATCTGCGATATAAATGCGCCTCTTGCACCTGCAACAAGTCAGCTCACGCAGTGGCCTGTTCAGATTAAGCTTGTCCCTGTGAATGCACCATACTTTGACGAAGCAAATCTTTTGGTGGCTGCCGATTGTACAGCTTATGCTTATGGAAACTTTCACAATGAATTTATCCGCAAGCATATAACCCTTATCGGATGCCCGAAACTTGACGAAGGCGATTACACAGAAAAGCTTACCGCTATTATAGCAAACAACAATATAAAAAGTGTAACCGTTGTTCGCATGGAGGTTCCCTGTTGCGGAGGCATTGAAAATGCAGTTAAAAATGCTTTTCAGGCAAGCGGAAAATTTATTCCGTGGCGAGTTGTAACCATTTCAACAGACGGAAATATACTTGATTAAAAGGAAATTATAAATTCATCTGCCTAAATCCTCTTCTAACATTTTTCTAGCAGAAATGGTTAGAAAAGAGGGTAAAAGTGGCAATACTAGGAATTTAAGCGCACAAAAGGCTTTGAAGGATTTTAACCCCTCAAAGCCTTGATTTTACGCTAGTTTCGTCGCTTCCTAACTTCTCTTATCTTCCGCTTATTTGCTCTAACCTACAGGACTCGAAGCCGACTCAATAACCACTCAAAATCCAAAGGGTCGGCCCTATCGGCACGGACGTTCAAATCGTCTCATCTCCGCCAAAAAGACAATGTTACTGTCCGTAACATTGTCTTTTTTTAGTTATATTTATCTTTTAGGGTTAATGTAACCCGGATTTGAAATCCGACTATTTCTCAACCAATCCGTATTTGATCTTTATCCTCTCGAGCTTATCAATCATAGGTTCTGAGATAACCCAAAGGAAGAATGCAGTTGAAATTGCGTGAATCAAATCAAAAGGTATTCCCATAACATAAGCTGTGGCAATTGTTTCAGGGAAGATTTTATTCTGCCACATAATAACCGAGGCAAGATTCATAAGTCCACCATAAATTACAAGGGTTGCCAAAAATCCAAATACACAAAGGGATGCTTTTGTTTTTCGCAAGACACCTTTTCTGAAGAGTATCCCGGCAATAAAACCAACAATCCCAAAGGCAAACATTTGCCACGGAGTCCAGGGCCCTTGTCCAAAGAAGAAGTTTGAAACAAAGCCTGTTACCGCACCTACTAAAAATCCCGTTTCTCCCCCAAAGCATACTCCGGCAATAATTACAAGTGCTACAACCGGTTTAAATTGCGGAAGCATAAAAAACGCTGCTCTGCCTGCTACGGCTATGCCACAAAGAACACTTATTACCACAAGCTCCCTTGCCCTTGGTTTTCTTGATTCAAACACCATACAAAAAGGTATCATTGTTTCAAGTATGATGAGAAGACTTGTGAAATAATACTTTCTGTCACCGAATAAGAAAGCACCAACATAAATCGTAAGGGGAATTAAAAGCAGTATCAAAAATGCTGCCCACAGAGTTCTTTTTGTCAAGTGCCTGTCCGACTTGGGAACTTGCACTACTTCAAGGCCTATATCTCTTTGCGGAAAAAAGCAAAGACAGGCAACAGCAAATTCAATCACAGCGCTTATCTTTAAAATGTCTGAATCTACAAAACTTACTTTTGCAAAGCCAAGCATATCCGCACCCATTAAAAATGATAATGCCGTCAATACAAAAAGCAATGCAAATATACTGCCCACAATAGCCCTGGCAGGGGTCAGCTTTTTTATCCTCTTTTCAGGTGACTTTATTGGGGTTTCGTGCTTGCAAATCTCAATATGGTGCGGGGTTTTCTCTTTCTTTTGCATCCTGCCACCGCAAGCTGAAATTATATCCTCTGCAAGAACTGCATCAGAAAGACAGGTTCTTGCCATACGATTTGCAGCTGTGGTATAAAAATTCTTGCCCCTAAAAAACTCTCTCGGTGTACCAACCGATGTAATGCTTCCGTCAAAAACAAGAGCACATCGATCGGCATACTCTGCACAGAATTCAATATCGTGAGATACCATAATAATAGTGACGCCATTTGCCTTTAAATCTGCAAGAACATCCGCAAATTCTTCTTTGAAGTGTGCATCCATACCCTTGGTGGGCTCGTCTAAAAGGAGAATTTCGGGCTCCATAAGAAGCACTTTAGCAAGTGCCGCCCTCTGCTGTTCGCCGCCCGACAAATCATAAGGATGACTGCCTAAAAGGTCTTCAATACGGCACAGCATTGACATATTTTGTAGCTTTCGCTCTTTTTCTTCCTTTGTTATCTTTTTCTCTGCGAGAATCTCCATCAAATCAAGATAAACTGTCTTTTTAACAAACACACTCTGAGGATTTTGAGGAAGAACGCCCAATACCCCTTTATACAAATTGTGAATTTTGGAGATTTTCTGTCCTTTTATAAGTACATCCCCTCTATATGGCGTGTGAAGTCCTGAAATAAGAGAAAGTGCAGTTGTTTTTCCGGTACCATTTCCACCCACAACGCAAAGCAATTCGCCTTTTTGAACACTCAAGTTGAAGCCTTTTACAATATCCGGGGTCTCCTTTTCATATCTGAACCAGGCATCTTTGACTTCAATTTCAGCAGCCCTGCTTTCATCCTGCAGATTATCCTTTGGAATCACATCGGGATTTAACTTGTTGTTCTTTGAATATTCTTCAAGCCAACATCTGCCTTCACGAACCGTCAGCGGACAATCCAATGAATTTGGAACATCGCCATAGACTCTCATAGGAGTCGGGAGTGCCAAATACATATCGTGATTTATGTTTTTTAAGATTTTGCCAACTTCATTGGGCGTTTCGTCTGCAATAATTTTACCCTCATCAATAACAATTACCCTGTCGGCTATGGGAAAAGCATCCTCCAGACGATGTTCTATTAAAATTACAGTTGTTCCAAGCTCGCGGTTGATTTTCTCCAGTGTCTTCAAAAATTCCGCGGCAGCGATTGGGTCAAGCTGGCTTGTAGGCTCGTCAAGAATCAAAACAGATGGTTGCATAACCATAACGGACGCAAGATTTAAAAGCTGCTTTTGGCCGCCTGAAAGCTCAGTAACTTTTTTATAGAACCAGGTCTGTATGCCAAAAAAGGACGCCATTTCGGACACCCTTGTCCGGATTTCAGGCGTTTTAACCCCTAGACTTTCCAAACCAAATGCAAGCTCGTGCCATACTTTGTCTGTTGCAATCTGATTATCAGGATTCTGCATTACAAATCCGATACCTGCCGCTTGTTCTTGGGCATCATACTCCTGAAGCAGCTTCCCGTTAAAGTATATATTTCCGCTTATCTCGCCAAAAGGCGCAAGGGAAGACTTTAATAGTCTTAAAAGAGTGGTTTTGCCGCACCCTGATTTTCCGCAAAACAATACAAATTCGCCCGGATTAACTGTAAAATTTATACTATCCAAAGCCTTATCCCTTCTGCCGGGATAAGTAAAACTTAAATTTTCGACCTTAAAGCTTTCCATCTTCCCACCTCCCAAATTTCAATTATAATAGGACACATACAAAGCAGTAAGTATGCCAAAAATATGCTTGTGCCAAAGGCTGACATCTTTGCCCCTTTTATAGCCGGGAAGTAAGAGAATTTCATTCCACCCATTAAATTTCCCACAAGAGTATATGTTCCTAAAAGTAAAATGCAAACCAGTGCTTTTCCATCCCGTTTATCAAATGTAAATATAGAAAAAGCCGTTCTCCCGGGGATACCATATCCACGGGATTTCATACTGTCTGCTGTTTCGACAGCATTCTCCAAGGACCAGGTTGTCATAACCGACAGAATATTAAGTCCGCATTTAGCACGCTTTATGATACTTCCATCTGATATATCCCGTCCCATACACCTCTGCGCATTTGTAACAACTTTGAGTTGTGCCGCAAATTTTGGCACAAACCGAAGTGTCATGGAAATAATAAGGGACATCGCCGGAATAATTTTCCCAAACAGATAGATAAACTTGTCGCTTGTCATAATTTCGTTATAACACGAAAAATGACAGATAACACTGACAATCATTGTTGCCGTACAAATTCCGTAAATGATTGATTCCAGCGTCAAAGGATTCCCGCTTGGCAAATACTCTATAATGGTAACGCCCTCATGATTAAATGCCGGATTTATAAGCGCCATCAAAATCAACATAGGCAGCATATATATTAAATTTGTTTTGATTGCAGATTTGCCCTTTAGCATCACAGAATATGTAAAGCCACAAACAAGGGAAATCCCCAGGGCTACCGGATGCATAAAAAAGCAACTGAACCCGATTACAAATAAAAAGTATGTAAAATTTACAATCGGATGATATGTTTTAAATTCGCTCATTTTAATATTCAATCCCTTTTCGTGCCGAAACATCTTTGGCATATGGGCGATTCATTTTTGTCTATATGCCCAAATTCAACCGCATAAGATATTTCATTTAAAATAATCATTTTTACACATCTTCAAAAAGAAGTTAGTATAATTTTTATCTTTCCAAAAATCAGTTTTTCTTTGCGGCGTAATATCCCCCCACATCAACCCCTAAATCACAGGTATATACCCATTCGACTTTATCACCGGGTTTAAGCTGATAACGAGAGCATCAAGAGCGGTAATTTCACCTTCCTCAGCACCGTGGTCAACGCCGCCTACCTCATAGCCGGGTTCTGCATTATAAAACCCATAATCTTCAGCTATCCCTTCGGGAACGACTAATTCCCGGGGCATAAAAATAAATTC
>JAFYXL010000044.1 GCA_017546165.1 Clostridia bacterium | reverse complement strand
TGTGCTCCAAGTTCCTTTTATGATTTGCCCTTTATTGCAGGTCTTATGGCAATAATCTTTCATGGTCTTGGTGCTGTATGCATCTGCAAAATGTTTGGTGTCAGAAAAAATATAACCGCAGCACTTTTAGGTGCATTGGTTGCCACATTCCCTGCCGTAACATCTGTGATGATGTATAACTATGTGGCAGACGGATATGCTTTTGCATTTCTTCTTTCGTGTATTGCAGCTATGCTTATTACAAAAGATAAGCCTTGCTACATAGGATCTGTGATTTTGATAGCTTTATCTTGTGGAATATATCAGGCATACATAACAGTTACAATAATGCTTCTGCTTTTAAGCCTTATTCTCGATTTGCTTTACAAAAATACAGAGACGAAAAAACTATTTATTAAATGCGTGAAGTTTTTGCTGACAGGCTTTTTGGGGATGGTACTTTATTATTTGGTGATGACAGTTCTTCTTAAATTGACCGGAACCACACTTTTAGAGTATCAAGGATTTGATAATGCAACCTCCCTGAAAGGTATTGATATTTTAGGTGCATTATACACTATAAAAGACTCCTTCGTTAGTTATTTCTTTGATTTTTCGACAGGGACAAGTATATTTGTTATGATAAATTGCATTGTATTTGTTCTGACGCTTGTCTTGTATTTGGCAGATGCGATAAAAAACAAGTTAGGTATTGTAAAAATCCTGATGCTGGGCGTTTGTGTAATTCTGTTACCTCTTGGTGCGAATGTGCTTGGCTTTATAAATAGCAATATAGATTATCACAATCTGATGAAAATGGGGTTCTTGGTATTTTATCTCTTTTTCATACTTCAATATGAAAATACGGGCATAAAATTATTAAATAAAGTAAAACAATGGACCATCCTTGTTGTTACAGCAATTCTTATTTTTAATCAGACAATTATTGCAAATGTCAGTTATCATAAACTGAATATGGCTTATGAAAAGTCTTATGGCACTTTAATTCGTATTGCAGACCGAATCGAACAGACCGAAGGTGCAGGCGAGTGTGATAGTATTTTAGTTTTAGGCTATCTTCCCGAAAGTGAGGCTTATAGCGCAGAGCTACCACCTGATATGACGGGAACAACAGATGGCTATATTTTGAGAGCAGATGATGAAATAGTTGGTCAAAGTGTTTTATGCAGTGCATTAAATGATTATTGCGGAAAAAATTATAAATTTATTTCAGGTGAAGAAAAATCAGAGCTTCTGAAAAGAATTGATACAGACAGTTTAAATAACTGGCCTGCAAAAAATTCAATATCAGTCATTGATAATGTAATTGTTATAAAGCTTGGGGATTAAGAGGTAAATAATATGGTATATTTTTGTGCGGACGATTATGGTATATCTACCTATGGCAATAGTCGCATAGAAAATTGTCTTGAAAATGGGGTTTTAAACAAGGTTAGTGTTTTGCCAAACGGCGAAATATCAGATTTCAAACAGCGTTTGGCAGGTACTAATACGACACTATCTTTACATATTAATTTGGTGGAGGGACGTCCGCTTTCGGAACCGAATGATGCCAGCTTGCTAATATCGGATAAAGGATACTTTAAATATTCATTTATAGGCTTGTTTTTTCTCTCCATCTCAAATAAAAGGAAGGAATTTGAAAAACAAGTTTATACAGAAATGCAAAGTCAGATTAAATTCTGGAAAAAGGCTACGGACGAAAATACATCCATTTCGATAGATAGTCATCAGCACACTCATATGATACCACTTATTTTTAAAACTCTGATGCGTGTAATAGAAGATGAAGGTCTAAATGTCCAGAGTATTCGTATTCCTGCAGAGCCAATTTTACCATATGTTTTTACACCATCATTATATTTTGAATATAACCTCATAGGTTTGATAAAGCAATGGCTTTTAAAAACTTTTGCTTTGGTAAACCGAAGGGAATTGAAAAAATCAAAAATACAATCTGCATATTTTATGGGAATTTTGTTTTCGGGTAAATTAAACGAAGCAAGAATAAGAAAACTGCTTCCGCACTATCTGAAACTTGCAAATAAATATAATAAAAATATTGAGATTGGATTCCATCCGGGATATGTAAAAAGCGGAGAGAAATTGCTTGACGGAAGCAGACAAGATTTTAGTAAGTTTTATTATTCTCCCTGGCGTAATACAGAGTACAATACACTTCTAAATTTTAACTATGAACAAATGAAAGAAGGATTCAAAAATGCCCTACATTGATAGTGAGAAAGTTGACGAGAAAACAAGAGTAAAATTGGAAGCCTTAATCGAAAAATCCTATTTAGGATATTGGAGAAAGAAAAGACTCTTTGATATATTCTTTGCGACGATAATTTTGCTTGGCTTTCTTCCGCTTATGATAATCATTGCGATTGTTATATGCATTGACGATCCAAGTGCCGGACCATTCTTTAAACAAAAAAGAGTGGGACGACATGGAGAGGAATTTTATATGTATAAATTCCGCACAATGCGTCCTAATGCAGAAGCACTTTTGGAGCAGTTGAAAGAAAAAAACGAAATGGACGGACCTGTTTTTAAAATCAAAGAAGATCCGAGAATAACAAGAGTAGGAAAAATTTTAAGAAAACTATCTCTTGATGAATTGATGCAATTCTTTAACGTTTTCAAAGGTGATATGACTTTGGTAGGTCCCAGACCACCTCTGCCGGGTGAGGTTGAGCATTACACCGATTATCAGAAGCTTCGTCTGCACGTAACTCCCGGGCTCACCTGCACATGGCAGATAAGTAAAAACAGAAACGACATTCCATTTGAACAGTGGGTTGAAATGGACCTTGATTACATACAAAACAGAACCTTCCCCGGTGATATACTAATAATGCTGAAAACACCTATTGTTATGCTTAGCGGAACAGGAAGGTAGCCGAATTTTTACCGTTTGAAGCAGATTTTGATTGTTTTAAAGATGGGAGATAGAAATATGAAAGTTGCAATGGTTGGACATAAAGTTATTCCCTCAAGACGTGGCGGAATTGAAAATGTGCTCACTTCTTTGTGTCCGTTGCTTGTCGAAAAAGGAATAGATGTTACCTGCTACAACCGCAGTTCC
>JAFYXL010000043.1 GCA_017546165.1 Clostridia bacterium | reverse complement strand
CACCTGATAAATTCAGCGGTGCAGCATTTAAAAAATAAACACCTTCAGGCACTTCTGATAAACGAATTCCCTCAAGCAATATAACATTAGCACTCAAAAGCACAAGATGTACTGCCATTGGGGCATTTTGCGGACCGATTGCCTGTGGTTCGTTTCCCAAAAGCAAAATATTTGAAGTGGCAAATACTTTTGCCGCCGCCAGTGACACTTCGACATCACCTTTAATCAAAATTCTCTTTGCCGAATCTATGTTTTTTCTTTTTGCTTTTTCGAGTATTTCTGCAGCATCATCGGCGGTGACAATTCCATTATGTTCTGCCACATAAGCCATTCCCACAACTGCTTCTAAGCATATCTCGTCCACAGTTTTACCGTCTTTAATAAAATGAAATGGTGCATCGATATGCGTGCCGTTGTGTGCACACATATCAAATGCCGTTAAATTATACACTTCGCCTTTTTCCATTGATTTAAGTATCTTCTTTTCTGGTTTCGGGTCACCTGGATACACCTGACAACTAAAAACTTCCTGTGAAATATCGTAAATTTTCATTGCTAAATTCTCCGCTATAAAATAATTATTATTAAACTATTCGGCATATTGGAATTGACTTAATTATTTTCAGCTATCCACTGCTTTGCCCAAGCAAATAATGTTTCGGACATAGGAATAAAATCAACCGTGCCACCTTTTTTCAAACTTAAAAATGTATTGATAATAGTTTGTTCGTCAGGATTTGCAACTGTGAGCAATTTCTCTTGATGTTTAATATAGTTTCCAGTCTGCTTAAATACAATTGCCTGTACAACAAAAGAAGCCGATTTATATAGACCTCTCAAAATATCATCGCTTTTATCAATAAGCATATTGTGAACGCATCCGTGGTAGATATTACACGTACCTATCTTGATTGCTCTTGCAACCGCCTCATCGTCAATCAACGGCAAAAGTTCGTCAAGATTACCTTTTATTGGTTTGGTGTCATAATAAAACTGAAATAGGTCAGATGGCTCCCAATTTATAATTTCATTTTTTCCTGAGAGAAAACCACAAATCAGTTCTCTGTGCGGAAGAGTATTAAGCATTTTGTTATAGTTTTGAATATCCATAGCGGACAATTCGTCCAAAATTACAACCATATCAATATCGCTGTTTTCTGTCGCTTCGCCACGGGCGAAACTTCCTTGCAAACCGACAAACCACACACGATTTCCAAATGTATGATTTAACTTCTGTAAAAAGCCATTCATCCAGGCAGTAATATCTATCATCTTAATTACCTCGTCAAATTATTAGTTGTTATATTAATTACACTTTTTTCTCTTGCACCAAGATTTTTCTTCACACTTCGGGCATTTTAAGCATCTTGTCGTCAAAGAATGTGCACCTAAAATATACGCCTTAAAGGTCGGCTTAAAGGTATGTCCGCACTTTCTGCACTCGTAAACACCCGCTTCATAATCTACCTTCGCCGCAAAGAAAATTGCGATAAAAACCAATATAACTGATATGATTATAAGCACAGTAGCAGTAACAGGGCTTATAAGTGCCTCTTCTGCAAGAATAGTGCTTATAACAAGTAGTAGTATGCTGATTACAACACCGATAACGGATAATGTTATTCTAAATTTATTGTTCATTTTACCACCTTATATTTCCAATCGATAATTCCGCCGAACTCTTTTACATTGGTGTAGCCGAGTTTAGAAAGACTTTCTGCTGCAATTTTGCTTCGTCTGCCACTACGGCAATATACAAGTATCTGTGCATCCTTATCGGGCAGCATTTCTTCTGCTTT
>JAFYXL010000042.1 GCA_017546165.1 Clostridia bacterium | reverse complement strand
GGTAAGTACAGCGTCAATCTTATCACCAAAGTTCTTGTCTTTTGTAAGAATCTTACGGGTTTCAACGTCTTTTACAATCTTATTTACAAAATCAAAACGCTTACGGTCAGCAGCTTCAACTGCATCTTTGCTTGTAAGGTCAATGTTTCCCTGTGAATAAACTGCCTTTTGTGATGTTCCTGCCTGCTCTACAGCAGCTTCAACAACTGCCTGCATACCGTTTGAAGAAATTGAAACAGTTTCGATTACGGGGCAAACAAGCTTTTCAGAAAGCTTTTCT
The DNA here is from genome assembly GCA_017546165.1 of Clostridia bacterium. Classification (GTDB taxonomy): domain Bacteria; phylum Bacillota; class Clostridia; order Monoglobales; family Monoglobaceae; genus SIG440. The sequence continues at coordinate 25,764 of JAFYXL010000042.1, read as the reverse complement.
ACATCAATCTTTGTACCTTTCTTTTCATTGATGTCGCTTTTGTTAAGAGCAACAACAACAGGTACGCCAAGTTCTAAAAGCTGAGTTGTGAAGAATAAGCTACGGCTAAGGTTTGTAGCGTCCACGATGTTGATGATAACATCTGGATTTTCTTTCTTCACATAGGAGCTTGTGATACTTTCTTCAGATGTGAACGGTGACATCGAATAAGCACCGGGCAAATCCACGGCAATAAGTTCCTCGGCTCCCTTATAGTAAGCCTTTTTGATTGGGTGTTCTTTCCTCTCAACGGTAACACCTGCCCAGTTTCCTACTTTTTCGTTTCGGCCGGTGAGAGCATTATACATTGTGGTCTTACCTGAGTTTGGGTTGCCTGTTAAAGCAATTCTCATAGTATATTCCTCCTTATTTTAAATCCTTTCAGATTAATTTATAATATTTGCAGTTAGTTTTCACTAACCTATTCGCAAAAAAACAATCAGCAGTTGTTTTTCCAAAAGCTGATTTTATATTGTGATAGCCTCTGCCAACTGATTGTCTATATTGTATCTGCTGTCCTTAATAGAAACCGTGCATCCGCCTTTGCGACGTGAAACAACCGTAATAGATTCACCACTGTAGCAACCAAGTGAAAATAAAAACGCATCAAGCTCCTCATCGTCAGTTTCTATTTGCTGAATAATATACTCTTTTCCTTCAATAGCCTCTGTTAATTTCATATAGGTTCACCCATTTCTATATATGCAATAAAAAGCAATTAGCAATCGCTAAACCTTCTCCGTTTTTACGGTTAGGCGTCGCTAACTAATTTGCATAATACCATCATTTGAAAATTTTGTCAATACCTTTTTAGAAAATTTTTCAAATATTTTTTACAAATTAACTTTTTGTATTATAGAATTGAATAGGTTTGCTATAAAGCAAAAATATCCACCCGTATATAATATACGGGTGGCTATTTATTAATTTTTAGCCTACGACAGATTCAACCAAATCTGTTGTCTGGGCAATTGTATCAATTGATGGTTCTTTAACCAGCTGAATTGTTCTGTCTTCTTTGCACTGATGAAGTTCAAGGACTTCAATTACATTTTCTTCCTTAATCAATTCGCCCGGAATATAAAGTGTACCCTGTGGGCCTATCTTCCAATATCTGCCCAGATTGAATCCATTGATCCAAGCAACACCTTTATTCCAGCCGCTCATATCAAGGAATGCGTCAACGCCAGGTTCTGCTTTGAATTCACCCTTGAAGAATGCAGGTTTCTTATCTTCTGCCGGCTTTGAATAATCAAGCTTTGACAAATCTTTCATTGGTAATGAGTAGTTGGTCCAACCGGCTTTCATTGTGTAGTTCCAAGGATAAAGCGATCCATCCTCTTCCAAAAGTTCTATCTTTACATAATCAGTAATACCCTTGTATTCATTAAGCATCGCTGTACCATAATTTACCCTGCCCATATTCTCTACAAATATATCAAGCTTGAGGCCCTCTTTAGGAATATCAAAAGTGATTGGGTCAGACTGTCTGTCACGCATACAAGTACCAAGATATTTGCCATCTCCAAAAACAATCGCTCTGTCATGGAGGCCCTGAATATTGAGCATACGTTTTTGGTCATCTGTGTAGTAAACGTGTGTTGAATAAAGAACAAAGCCATACGCCTGATCCATATCCTCCATTGTGATCGGCTTACCTGATTTACGTGCAGCTACAGCAAGGTTTTCTACGTTGCTCAAAAGGTCTGCAGACTCTGTCATTTTGATATCTTTAACCTCTTGTGACTTATATTCTTTTTCGGGCTCTTTTATGTTCTTTGCAAACTCTTCAAAACCATGGTTTAAGAGATATTCCTTAAGAACAGCGCTACACATTTCATACTTTCTTGTTGCTCTGCCTTCTTCGCTGACAGGTGCATCAACATCATAACTTGTGCAACACGGGATGTATCTGTTTGGTGCATCAGGAGTATCAGCGCCGTATTTACCAACCAAAGCGCCGCTCTGGAAGCCAAATGTTGTACCACCGCAGAACATATAGAAGTTAACATATGAGCCTGTTTCAAGAAGATTTTTATACTTCTCAGCAACTTCTTCAGGAGTCTGTCTCTTAAAGTGTCCACCCCATTGTTGGCTTCTTCCGCCCCAGAACTCACCTACATAGATAGGCTTGTCAGGCTGATACGCATCAATACTCGCCTTTGCCGCAGGAGTAAGTGCGTGAAGATCAAGGCCATTCCAATATTCCTTCTGGCTACCGTTTTTAAGCTTCATAGGTTCCCAACCATTGGCAGTGAACATAGGAACATCAACACCAACCTCTTTGAGAAGGTCTCCAACAGCCTTTGTGTATTCACGGTCATCCGCAAAGCTACCATACTCATTTTCAACCGCAACAGCAATAATAGGTCCGCCGTTGGTTGAAAGATATGGAATGAATTCCTTTGCAAGTCTATGATAGTATGTACGAAGATGCGCCATAAACTTTGGATCCGCTGTACGTACGCACATATCACGTTCCTTAAGCAACCAATATGGCATACCACCGAAATCCCATTCAGAACACATATATACGCCCGGTCTGAACATTACATAAATACCGATTTCTTTACAAAGCTCCAAAAACTCTGCTACGTTGAGATTGCCGTCAAAGTGAAATTCACCTTTCTCAGGCTCGTGCAAATCCCAAGGCACATAAGTCTGCACAGCAGTAAGACCAAAATCTTTCATAAGCTGAAGTCTGCGTCTCCAACCATCCTTCAAAGTTCTGAAATAATGAAAGTCACCGCTTGCAAGATAGAACGGTTTGCCGCCCAGTTCAAGGGAATCTTTATTGATTACCAATTTGGTTTTTTCCATAATAGCTCTACCTCCAAATATGTATTTTTTCTTCCATTATATATCCTATTTTACCTTTTGCAAATGGAAAATACGTTTATTTATATGGAAAATATTGCGTTTTTTATTTGACAATTCTACTTGCCTAATATATACTGTAATTGGTGATTAAAATTGAAGATACTACAAGCACGGAATTTTTTTAAAAAAGAACTTCCCTTTAAACCATTCTACATAAACAGTTGCGGATATTTTTGCGACATCGACTTTGACACAAAAACAGAGCGTCCTCTTGGCCGTTCCGATTTTCAGCTTATTTGTATGACTGCGGGCAAAATGGCCATCCAGCTTGACGGAAGCGAATGTATTATGCAAAAAGATAACTTCTATCTTTTTAAACCCGGCGAACCTCAGATCTATCGGTGTTCCAAAGAGGATAACTCTGCATACTTCTGGATTCATTTCAACGGAACAATGGCAGAAGAAATACTCAGAGACAATAATCTCTGTGACGGAAATATCCATACATATCTATCCTCAAAAGAAGATATAAGACTTATTCAAAAAATAATATCCGAAATAAATCAAAAAACATCGTCCTATCAGATAAGCCTGTTGGGTTTATTCAGCCAGCTGATAACAAGAATTTCACGTCACACATCGGACAAGGAGAAAAAAGACCTTTATGCACAGCTTGCCCCGGCTATCTCTGCTATGGAAAATGTAGATAAGGCATACACCGTTTCAGAATATGCAAAAATGTGTAATATGAGTGTATATCATTTTTCGCATAAATTCAAGACTTGCACCAACCAATCTCCTATGCAGTATCAAAACAAAATCGCAATGAATCACGCAGCATATCTTCTTAAAAGCACCGACCTTTCAATAGGAGAAATTTCCGCAGTCATAGGTGTTTCAGACCCACTGTATTTCAGTAAAAAATTCAAAAAGGCCTTTGGTGTATCACCAACTGAATATCGTTCCTGAAAACCACAGAGCCGATACAAAGCTTATATAACAAAAGGAGCTGTCGCAAAACGCAACAGCTCCTTTTGTTTTTAATACATCTTGTACCAATCAGGTGTGCCGACTCCATTGGAATGCCATTTTGAAAAATCATTTTTCATTACTTTCATTATCTTCTTCAAGCTTTCAACACTAACGCTCATCTTCAAAAACTCGTGCAGATGGGAATACAGACTAATTCGTTTTACGCCCTGTCCCACCAGGTTATTCCTTTTCCAATATTCCGAAAGCTTGCTGTAAAAATCAAAGGGAGAATCAAAGTTATTAATTGCCTCATCCAGCGTATCATAAAATCTTCCCGAATTAAAATACCGCTCCAAAACATCCTCAACCGCTTTTAGCTTAATAATATCATCAAAGCTGAGCCAATCCGTTGAAAAAATCTCATATGGGGCAAAGTCCGAGAACTTCATTCCATAATCCTGCGCTTTTTTGCGCAGGGCAGAACCTTTAAGAAGCTTTAAAAATCCCAATTGCAGCACGTGAGGGCAAAGCCTATATACATCATTAAACGACTTTTTAAATGACTGAAAATCTTCATATGGCAATCCCGCAATAAGGTCCAGATGCAACATAACATTTGTTTCAGTCTTTAGCCGTATTACATTTCTTGATAAAATCTCTGTATCCATCTTTCGGCTGATTTCAGAGATTGTGTTTTCGTTTGTTGTCTGCACACCTATCTCAAATTGAAACTGTCCGGGTTTTGCCTTCTTTAGTAAATCAATAATCTCGTCCGTCAAGAGGTCTGCACCTACCTCAAAGTGAAAACAGGTGCCCCCGCCAAGACCCAGGCAATATTCAAAAAGCTCTTTGGCTCTGTTTTTATCAGCATTAAAAGTCCTATCTACAAATTTTATGGTCATTACGCCATTATCTGCAAAATGCTTTATTTCCCGCTTTGCACGGTCCATTGACAGATATCTTGTACCGGCATCCACCGACGAAAGACAATACGCACAGCTAAAGGGACAACCACGGCTTGTCTCGTAATATACCAGCTTTTCCCCTTGTCTGATTTCCTTTAAATCTTCGTCGCTATATGGAAACAAAAGCTCTTCCATCTCAAGCTTTTCACCGTATATTACACACCTCGTAGTGGGCATATCTGCAATAAGATTTGAGACCGCCTTTTCTCCATCACCGCAAATTATATAATCAATGAAATCATATTTTTTAAGCAAATCTTCCGAATCAAATGAAACCTCAGGCCCACCCAGAATAATTCTTACTTCGGATCTTAGTTTTTTCAAACTCTTACACAGCTTTATCACATAATCAATATTCCATATATAACAAGAAAAACCGTACACATCACAATCCATTTCATACAGTTTCGCAAGCACATTATTCTGCGGCTCATTGATTGTAAATTCACAAAAACTACAATCAAGACCCTTTTGGAGGCAATAACGTGAAATATACCTCACAGCAATATTGGTATGGACATACTTTGCATTTATCGCCACCATTACGGTTTTGCTGCTATTCATTTTACTTTTCATATTCTAAATCACTTTCGGTTTCGGCTTGTATCTTTTCGAGGTACTCCTTTGCTTCTCTTCTTGCTATACTGCAATCAAGGTTACGAAAGTTGCCGCATTCTATTTCACTCATCCCCGGCATTTCGCCACTGTAATCACTAATTTCTGCAAGAACTCGCTTTACCTCATCAAGCACCGACTTATGGTCAGCATTGCGTATAAGAAGATAAAAACCCGTTTGACAACCCATAGGTCCAACATATACCACCGACTCTTTGAGTCTTCCGTTGCGCATAAAAGTAGCAAACAAATGTTCAAAGGAATGCATAAGTGAGTTTGACATCACATCTCCTGTGTTTGGCTTGCGCATACGTATATCATAAGTAGTTATATCTCCGTCGATTCTCGAAATATATATCCATTCCTTAATAAGTCTGTGATCCACTGTAAAACTAGCTATTTTTTGCACTTAAATCATCACTCTCCATCATTTTTCGGTGCAAACTTTAAGTTCCACTCCGTATTTATCTTTGAAATAAATCTTATTCATCTTTTTGTGACCGATAGCTTTTGAAATGTCCCCCACAGGACAAACGAACTTAAGTTCCCCATCAATCACACCATTGCTCTGAAGTTGATTTTCAATTTTGTCACGATAAACGAGACTCTCCACCATCTCCCCAAAGGCAGGGTGGTACGGACCTGCCACAATATTCTCGTCGCCTTCCAAATCTTCAGACGAGTGAAGTCCCATACGTATAACGTCAATACTATTCTCCCTGAACTTTAAAACTGCTTCCTTTGCAAGCTGTGCGGCTAAATCTATTGTGTATGGAATATATTTACCCTCATTAAAATACCTGTGAATTTTTGTATCTTTAAGCGTTATTACAGGGTATATTCTCACACAGGATGGCTTTAATTGAATAATATCATCTATGGTCTGCCTATCCTTCTCCGGGTTTGAGCCATACATACCAAGCATTATTTGATGTCCCAGGTCAATGCCTGATTCCTTTATCATTTCGGAGGCACGTACTACCGAGTCAAAGCTGTGGCCACGGTCATTCATAGCAAGAACTCCATCATCACTGCTTTGAACCCCCAGTTCAATTGTTGTAACCCCATACTTTTTAAGCAACTCTATAATATTTTTATCAATATAGTCAGGACGGGTAGAAAGGCGTATCCCGGACACTTTGGGGTAAAACTCTGATGCTACTCTTAAGAAATCTTCCTGTGTTTTTAGTTCAAGGCCGGTAAAACTTCCGCCAAAAAATGCCACCTCCACTGAAGCGTTCTCATGATTTGTAGTTGAAAGAAATGTTTTTATAAGACTTCTTACATCCTCTGCCGTAACCTCGGTGTCAACCCCCGTTATCTTCTTCTGACTACAAAATGCACAGTCGTGGGGGCAACCTCTGTGAGGTATAAATATTGGTAAATTATATTTTCTCATCACTTTTGTTTTAATCCTTCAAAGGCTTGTCTTGCTGCGTTTTGTTCAGCAATTTTACGGTTTTTGCCATTACCTCTGCCTATAACCTTGTCCTTATAAACAGCTTCAACAAAAAACTCCGGATCGTGGTCAGGACCATTCTTCTCCTTTAAGCGATATTTGACAACTTCACTACCTTTATCTCTTTTCTGAAAATATATCTGAAGTTCCGACTTGTAGTTAGGCTCTGCCGAGAAGTTGATATTCTCTATCCTATCACCAAATATGTCCAAAGTCCACTTTTCGGCCATTTCAATCCCACTATCCAAAAAGATAGCACCAAGTACTGCCTCAAAGGTATCAGCAAGGATAGAGTCTTTTTTTGCGCCGCTGCTCATAGCCTCGGACCTGCCAAACCTTACACCTTTGCCAAGTTCCAACTCTCTGGCAAGTTCTGCAAGGGACTTTTCGCACACTAAATACGAGCGAATTTTGGTAAGTTCGCCCTCATCACAGTTTGGGTGTAATTTATAAATTTGGGATGCAATGATATATGAAAGCACACTGTCACCCAAAAATTCCAGTCTTTGATTGCTTTCAATCCGATTGTCATTGGCAAAGGAAATATGAGTCATTGCCAGCTCGAGTAATTTAGGATTTTTAAATTTGTATTTTATGTCCATTTTTCACCTCAAATAAAACAATACTAAAATAGTACAGTAAAATAAACGGACCGCCATTTTTGAAAAAACAGCAGTCCTGATTTTTAAAATTTTAGCATTTGGTATTGATATAGTTTACTGCGTCTCCTACAGTTGAAATCTCATCAGCCTCTTCATCAGGAATTTCAACATCGAATTCCTCTTCAAGTGCCATCATCAACTGTACCAAAGCCAATGAATCAGCTTCCAGGTCATTTATAAACGAAGCGTCCATTGTGATTAAGCTCTCATCAATATCAAGTTGCTCCGCTGTAATTTCTTTAACTTTTTCAAAAACATCCATTTAGAAATCCTCCTTACATAGTCTATGTTTTTTAATAATATACCATATAAACTACATTATAGTCAATATTATTTTGCATTAAATTTCCATTAATCAATGATTTTTTATTTAAAGGTAATTAAATGTCGATTTTTTACTATATAATCAACACCTGAATACACTGTCAATATAACAGCAAGAGCGATGAGCCATAATGTCAGGCAAAATCCACCCCATCTGAGAGGAACAATCAAATCAAGCATAACAGCAATAATAGCCACCATTTGCGATACTGTCTTTGCCTTGCCCCACTGACTTGCTGCAATAACCGTATTCTCACCCATTGCAAGCTGTCTTATACCGGTAACAATCAGTTCTCTTGCAATTATAATCATAACAACCCAGGAGTTTATAAAATCTGCACCAATCTCCAAAAAGCAAATGAGAGCAGAAATAGTAAGAATTTTGTCAGCCAGTGGGTCCATAAGCTTGCCAAAAGTTGTAACCTGGTTATTCTTGCGGGCAATATATCCATCTAATTGGTCAGTAAGTGATGCCAACGCAAAAACTATAATTGACACAATGTAAAATCCGGAGGTAATAGCCCAGATAAAAATGGGAACCATTATAACTCTAAGCATTGTAAGTTTATTCGGTGTATTCATCTAAAAACTCTCCCTTTCTGCTTTGCCATATAAATCATATTCAGTGTAATCTGTAATCTCTACATTTACAAATTCACCGGCATTTAGTTTTTTCTTTGAGTTAAAAAATACTTTGCCGTCAATTTCTTCAGAATCGCCATAAGTCCTGCCATAATATTGCTTAATGATAGCATCGTAACCCTCAACCAAGGTTTCAAAAGACTTGCCTACCCGTCTTTGATTAAGTTCCTCCGATACTGCCGCCTGGTCAACCATTATGATTTCCTGCCGATTGAGTTTTTCATCTTCATCAATCTGCCCCTCCATACGTCCTGCGGGAGTACCTTCTTCCTGAGAATACGCAAACGCACCAAGCCTATCAAACTCTATATCGGTGACAAACTCACGCAGTTCTTCAAACTGTTCCTCAGTTTCTGTGGGAAATCCTACAATCAGGCTTGTTCTGATTACCGCATCAGGAATTTCACGGCGAATCTTTTCTATAAGTTCAACTATATGGGCTTTGTTTGTTTTTCTTCCCATAAGCTTTAATATTTTGTCATTGCAGTGCTGTATAGGAATATCAAAATAATTGCAGATCTTATCCTGTCCTTTGATTGTCCCAATAAGTTCATCAGTAATAAGCTCAGGGTAAAGATAGTGTAGTCTGATCCAATGGAGTCCCTCAATCTTGCAAAGTTCATCCAAAAGTTCAGGAAGCTTATATTCACCATACAAGTCAAAACCATATCTTGTTGTATCCTGCGCAATAACAACAAGTTCCTTAGCGCCCTTTTCAACAAGTTCTCGTGCTTCCTTTATTATGTTCTCCATTTTGCGGCTTCTGTATTTTCCCCGGATTGAGGGTATAACGCAATAGGTACAGTGATTATCACACCCCTCCGCAATTTTGAGATACGCCATATAAGAAGGGGTTGTTACCACTCTTTTAAGTTCAGTATCTTCTATATATTCCTCCGAACAGTGAACTCCTTCATCTGTTTTTTTATGGTTTTTCAGGATTTCTGCAATCTTATTATATTCATTTGTCCCTATGACTATATCAACCTCCGGGAGTTCCGCTTTTAACTCCTCTTTATATCTTTGGCTCATACAGCCTGTTACAACCAATATTCTGTTTTTATCTTGTTCCTTGTATTTTGCGTGTTCCAATATACAGTCTATAGATTCCTGTTTGGCGGAGTCTATAAATGCACAGGTATTCACAATCATAATATCAGCATCTTCCTCGTTTGCTGAAATTTCAAAGCCGTTTTCCTCTAAAACTCCAAGCATTTCCTCTGCATCAACCAGATTCTTTGAACAACCCAAAGAAACGAGCGAAACTTTTTTCAATCTATATCACCTCTGCTAATGGTTATATTCAGTTCTTTAAAGCATTTGTTTATGTCGGATATATTGTAACCTCTGCGCATCAAATGCGCTTTCACCTTTTCAATATCCTTGTAATCTTCAAACACCTTGTCAGCAAATCTTACTTCAACATAATTTTTTAATTGTTGCTTCACATCAATGTCCGACTCCATAGCAGCCTTGTCAATCACAGATGATGCAATACCTTTGGCCAAAAGTTCCTGTTTGATGCGATACATACCCTTAAACCCTATAGCCGTTGCGTCGTGGATATATGCTTTTGCATACTCAGCATCATCAAGAATTCCCGCCTTGCAAAACTCTGCCACAGTTTCCTCAGCTGTTTGTTCATCACAACCTTTGCGCAAAAGTTTTTGATAAACCTCACGGCAAGTATGCATTTTGAAAGAAATCAATTTTGCTGCAATTTTTTTTGCTGCTGCAATATCCATACTATTACGCCCCATTACATATATGTGGTGCAAAGTCACACCCTGCACCACATATTTTTCTATTTCTTCTTTGCAGGTTTCGGCACAGGTCTGAACTCTGTAGGAGTAACCTCTCCCTCGTCGTCGGTCTCACCAATTGCACGGAGACCTGCCTTTTCACGGATTTTGGTCTCAATTTCAGCACAGAGCGCCTCGTCTTCCTGAAGCAGTTTTTTAACAGATTCTCTGCCCTGTCCAAGCTTTTCACCATTATATGAGAACCAGGATCCTGATTTTTGGATAATACCAAAATCAACACCTACGTCAACTATATTACCTTCCTTTGATATTCCCTCACCGTAAATAATATCAAATTCTGCCTCTTTAAACGGAGGAGCAACCTTGTTTTTAACAACCTTAACACGTGTGTGGTTGCCCACTGCTCCCTCGTCACCTTTCACGGTTTCGGTTCGTCTTACATCAAGCCTTACTGATGCATAATATTTGAGAGCTCGTCCACCTGCAGTGGTTTCAGGATTACCAAACATAACACCAACCTTTTCACGGAGCTGGTTGATGAAAATAGCCGTTGTATTTGATTTGCTCACTACAGAAGTCAGCTTTCTGAGTGCCTGTGACATAAGTCTTGCCTGAAGTCCTACGTGAGAATCGCCCATAAGGCCCTCAATTTCCTGTTTGGGCACAAGCGCCGCAACTGAGTCAATAACAATAACATCAATAGCTCCTGAACGAACCAACTGTTCAGTAATTTCAAGTGCCTGCTCACCTGTGTCAGGCTGAGAAACAATGAGGTCGTCTATTCTGACGCCCAACTTTTCGGCATACACAGGATCAAGTGCGTGTTCAGCATCAATAAAAGCAGCTTCCCCACCTAATTTCTGAGCTTCTGCCACAATGTGGAGTGCAACAGTAGTCTTACCTGATGATTCAGGACCATAAATTTCGATAATTCGGCCTCTCGGAACACCTCCGATACCCAGTGCGATATCAAGCGCCATTGAGCCTGTAGGTATAGCCTCAACTTCAACACTTGTCTTTTCGCCCAGGCGCATAACAGCACCTTGTCCATACTGTTTTTCTATCTGTCCAAAGACACTCTCAAGAGCTTTTCTTTTTTCGTCCTGCATTTTAATCCCCATAGCCTTTCCGCCCACAAAAACTACCAAAACCTATGCAAAACTTACCGTGGGCAGATAAGATGCAACTCTGGTCTCAGATTTTTTCAAACAAACTGTGATTAAACCATTTATACCAATATATTGTATCATACTTATAATGCAAAGTCAAGATATGCAACTCCTATAACAAAAAATAATGCAGTAATTTTTTAAAATCACTGCATTACCTGATTAATATTCTGAAACTATTCCGTAATCCGCATATTCAAAAATGCGTGCGTCCTTGTCGGGGTTGATGGCAATAACCGTCTTGGCGCCTTCAATAGCACAAGTATGGTGAATTGCACCCGATATGCCTACTGCAATATAGATTTTGGGGCTTACAGTTTTGCCGGTCAGTCCAATCTGTCTTTCATAAGGCGCTTTGTCCATATCAACGAGGCCTCGTGATGCGCCCATCTGAGCGTTAATAGACTTTGCAAACTCCTCCAGTTTCTCTATCTTATCAGCAACACCTTTGCCACCTGAAACTATTATGTCAGAACTTTCAGACTTTGTCCTTACCGTTGCCATTTGTGGGTTTGTAACACACTTTATTTTTGCGGTTATGTTGCCGCTCTGGGCCGGTCGGTACATAAAGAACTGTTCGCCATCCGTCTCAAGCTTGGTGCAATCCGCGCAAAGGCCCGTATTAAGCATCGCAGCAACTATAGGGGCATTTTTTCTCCCCCATAGGTCTGCATTCCAAAGCATTACTTCCGGTTTTTCAAGTCTTGCCCTTTCTGCAATTTCCTGCGGCGAAAGTTTTTCAAGAAGAACTACCTCCTCTGCAATTTCAGCAGCTTTTTCATAAACTTCCTGTCCTATCGCCCACACACTTTTCAGCTTTGCAGTTGTGACCTCATCCTTTATCTCCTCCGAGGATTGTTTTTTAAGTTCACATATCAATTCGGGGAGTTCATCAAATGAGATAAACTTGCATTTTCTTTTACCTATTTCATTTTCAAAGGTTTTAAGAACTTTTGTTGGAGAGCCTGAAAGACCACACTTTTCCACATCGCAATTAAGGACTGTATTATCCAAAACTTTTATCTCGCCGGTTTTGGAAAAAATACTCGGAAACCTTAAAACATACCCACGCTCCAGTGTTACCACAGCAGGAAGTTTTGCCTGTTCTTTGCCATCACGGGTATCTGTATTTACAAATTTACCATCACATTCAACTTTGAGCGCATTTGTAATTATACCGCATCCAAGCATTTGCGAAAGCATTGGCCCAACCTGAGCTGTATCACCGTCAATTGATTGCCTACCACACAAAATCAGGTCATATTCCATACTTTTGATTGCTGTTGACAAAATATATGAGGTAGCAAGTGTGTCAGACCCTGCGTAGAGGCTATCGCTTATCAAAACCACTTTTGCCCCCAATCTGGTAAGAGGCAAGAGTGCATTTTCAGTAGCCTTTGCCCCCATTGACAAAACTGTTACATCATCAGATAGCTGAAGAGCACACTCAAGAGCCGATTCATCAAAGGGATTTATCTCACCTTTGATTACCTTTACGCATACTAAAACTTTCACATTAATCTCCGTAGCCTTTCTGTCCACAAATAAATTGTAATGCCATCATCCTTATTGTGGACAAATAAGGCGAGCGAATATATGCGTCGATTTTTATATTAATATTCACCGTTATAAATAGGTTCAAGTGCTTTTTGTATAGCCTTGTACTTTTTAAACAGCTTCTTATACTCAGCATTTGCCGACTCATTTGGTATGGTTTCAGATACTATACTATTGCAGATTTCAACAGCCTTTTCGGGGCTTTCAAAAATTCCCATAGCAACGCCTGCAAGCATAGCACTACCGAATGATGAGTCTGCGTACTTCATCTCAATAAGACGAATTCCAAGGGCATCTGAAACCATCTGCCTCCAGAGGGGGCTCTTTCCGCCGCCGCCAATAATGGTAGCACAATCATCGTGGTCAATATTAAGATTATCAAGGGTAGTCTTGCAGTCAAGCATTGACATAGCAACGCCCTCAAGCACCGCCCTGGTAAAGTGAGCTTTTGTGTGTGATGAACGAACACCTACAAAATCCGCACAAAGCCTCGGGTTTGCATAAGGTGTAAGTTCACCATTCAAATAAGGATGGAACACCAAACCCTCTGACCCTATCGCAACTGTCTTTGCCTTTTCATCAAGCTCCCTGTAGTCTTCACCAAAGGTGTCTCTAAACCATCTGTAAGAGGCAGCACAAGATTTTGTTGCAGTGCCCGGATAGAAACATCCATCAATAATATGTGAATAGTTGATGAGATTGATGTCCGGATATGGCTTATCGGTAACAACGCAGATTCTGCCTGCTGTTGCAAGTTTTAATGTCATCTGTCCCAGCTTTACAGCACCGGATGCGAAAACTTCCATAACGGTATCTGTTGTTCCGCAAAGCACAGGAGTTCCCTCACAAAGGCCTGTAACTTTTGCTGCTTCTGCTGTAATTTTGCCTACAATATCTGTTGGTTTTACAATTTTAGGCATCATTTCAACATCTATATCAAGAATACCGCAAAGTTCACGGCTCCACTCCATTGTATTGATGTCAAACATCATACTGCCTTCAGCTTCAATATAGTCCGTTACATAGTCACCGGTAAGAAAATGTCTTACATAGTCCTTAGCAAAAAGGATTTTGCTTACTCTCTTCCAGTTTTCAGGTTCGTTGTTCTTTATCCAAAGCAATTCAGGCAGTGACCATATGGTATCTGCCTTGTGCAATACCTGTTTGTCAATTACTTCTGCATAGTTTTCTTTTAAATATGCAACTTCCCCTGTACTACGGGTATCTGTCCAATAAATCGCTGGACGGATTACATTGAAGTTATCATCCATAATAACAGCAGTATGGGTTGCTGCGTCAAGAGATATTCCGCAGATTTCCTCAGGGCTAACCTTGCTTTTTTCAAGAACACCTGCAATATTTTCGCAAGTAGCTCTTACCCATTCCTCAGGGTCTTGTTCTGCATAACCCGGCTTGGGATAATTGGTAGGATACTCGCAGGTAGCAGTTGCGCAGATTTCACCATCTTCACGGAGCAATGTCGCCTTTGATGCCCCACCACCAAAATCTATTCCTAATAAATACTTCATATCTTTCCCTCTTAATACTTAATTTCGTAATTTTTACCGTGCATTCCCGGATACACGCCTCTGCCAATCAGGCTCTCATTTTCATCGTGGCATATAATCCATTTGTTCTTTTTAAACAAAAGCTTATCATCGCTTGGTTTTTCAAGCAGAGTATTTGTATCTTTTGGAAGTACCACAACGCAAGAGAATCCATCGTCACTTAACTGGCAAGGGCAAAAATGCAGGGATGTAGCATAGACCTCAACCGCGTCACCTCTTTCAAGATAAAACGCTTTTGCCCTGGATGAATCATATTCTGTGCCATCCATTTCATATTGAAGTCCTAAAATCAATACAAGCGGAGTTGCCGCAACATTAATTTCTGAACTTCTGTGAAACTCCATACCATTCATATGTGTATTATGACCGTGAGTTATGCCAATCTGCGCTTCACACCCGCCAAACATTTTTTCACGCAACGTCTCCGATATGTTCAGATTCTCAAGGCTTTCAACACTGGCTTCATATCCGCTCCCGCTTTCCGGAAGTGTCAGCTTTAAGCAAGCCTCTACGATTTCCTCGGTGTCAATATCTAAAACATTGCCATATTTCTTAAACTCATCATCCTTGATACTGAAAATTTCAATATCGGGATTCAATTTTCTTAATTTTTCAAGCATATCAGTTTCATAACCTTTCTGCTAAATTTTAATGCAACAAAGGGCGGAAAAACTCCGCCCATTGTAAATTTATACTGAGATACTGTGTTTCTTCACATATGTATCGTTTGCTGAAAGCTTTGTGATTCCTTTTTTGTGTGTAATATCACAATCACTGTCAACAAAGTCAGGTACACCGCTCCAAGGCTCAATGCAAATATAGTTTGCTCCGGGTTTTGTCCAAAGAAGCAAATAATCTGCGCCATTAAAGTCAACCTCAACCATATCTCCGGTTGCTCTGTTTTTAAGCGCAACCTTTCTTGATTTCAGGTTCAAAAACACAAGTGCATCAACTGCAAAATACTCATACTTAAGCGGAAGCTCGTGAGTGTTTTTGCCCACATTGATGGTCTTATATTCAAGCAAATTACCATTTAGAATACTGCTGTCCAAATCCTCGCACTCGTCAAACATAATACTGTATTCTTCAATTCCCTCAGGGCAAGCATAACCCTCGTGAGAACCAATTGAGAAATACATATCGCCTTTTGATAAATTCTTAACGTTATATTCAACGTTCACCTTGGACTCATCAAGTGTATAGATTATTCTAAGTTCATACTCGAACGGGAAATGCTTTAAAGACTCCTCATTTGAGCGAAGCAAAAATACAGCCTTTTCAGGGTCACTGTATTCAAGTTCAAATTCCTCAAAGCGTCCGTAGCCGTGTTTTTGAAGGATATATTCCTTACCCTCAAAAACAAACTTATCATCTTTAAGGCCTCCGCAAATGGGGAACAATACAGGTGCGTGGCAAGCCCAGACTTCAGGGTTTCCGTCCCAAAGTATTTCTTTGCCGCCTTTGTTGATACTCTGCATCTCAGCGCCCTTGGTAGAAAGTGTAACACTTATATGTTTGTTTGAAATTACTAATTGTTCAGCCATTTGTGTACCTCATCTTTTTTCAATCCACGCGTGTTCAGGGTCGTTGCTTCTGTTAAAGCCCTGATAATCCCCTGCCATAATCCAAAGGAAGTATGTCTGATATCCGGGGGTTGAAACTGTTGTATGATATCCGTAAGGGAACTCAACCAATTCGTCGTACTTTACTCGATAGGCCTCATCTACAGTGCCGTCTGCTGTGTAAAGGCACTGTACCGCAAAACCCTGCTTGGGATCAAAAAGGAAATAATAAATTTCTTCTGCAATACACTCTGCAGGCATATTATTAACATCGTGCTTATGAGGAGGGAATCCTGCCCAGTTGCCTTCTGTACAATATGCTTCGCCTATTGTAAGAACTTTTGCATTTGTACTGCCATCAATTAAAAAGCTGGTTTCTCTCTGATATGGCTGTTCCCCTAAAAGCTTCAGAACAACGTGATCCTCACGAAGCACCTGAGGCTCTGTTTTCTCATTCAAAGGAGTCGCACAAACTGCAATTTTAATATTATCAATAGCTGTAATCGTCAAGTTCTGTTCTATCGGCATATAGAAACTTTCTGCCTTGCGGTTTTCAAAAACGGTATTTCTGTTTCCGATGTTTTCCCATACTGTTGTGTCAAAAGATACATTACAATGACCTTCAAGCATAATAAAGGCAGTTTCCTTATCTTCGGTATAAAAATCAAGGGAATCTCCTGCTTTTAACTCAATGATACCAAACTCTAATTTTTTTAATGAGGACTCACCGATTTTGCTAATCTTTGTATATCCGTTTGCACTTTTATATGATTTTTTAAAGTTCATAATTATTCTCCTTTAAGAAATTTATTGTTTCTTCAAAGTTAGGTACGCCTTCTCTTGCACCAACCTTAGTGCACTTAAGGGCAGAAACCGCACTTGAAAATACGCACGCTTTTTCATAGCTCATCTTCTCGGTAATTGCAAATGCAAATGCACCGTGGAACACATCACCTGAGCCGTTGGAGTCAACTGCATCAACCAAAAATGCAGGATAACTTTGAGCAGTTTCACCATTAAAGATAATTCCGCCTTTTTTGCCTTGAGTTATAACAACAACTTCCGGTGTGTATTTTTCAAAGAGAATCTTTGCTGCCTCCTCAGCTGTTTTTGCTCCTGTGTGACCAAGAGCAAATTCCTCAGAAGGAATCAAAACATCGCTGTATGGCAAAAGGCGCTCAACGCCTTCATAAAGGCCACCTGCATCATAGAGAACCTTTGTTCCGCTCTCTTTTGCAATTTTTGCGCCCTCAATTGCAGCGTCCATATCGTTTCCGTCAACCATCAATACATCCGCATCCTTGATTGCCTGTGCTGCTTTTTCATCAATCACAGTAGGGGGAACATTGCCACGGAAGAACACGCAAGTTCTTGATGCAGAATCCTTTGCAAGCCATATGCAGGAACAGAATGTATCATAGCCGGGCTTTATGGTAATATAATCTGTGTCAACGCCGTACTTTTCAAAGTCATCCTTTAAAAATTTTGCGCCGTTGTCATCACTGAGATTTCCAATAAATGCACAGCTTGCACCAAGTTTTGACGCTGTAACAAGGCCTGTTGCACAAGGACCACCGCCACTTGCTTTTACAGCATTGGCCTTAAGCTTTGTGTCCTCAGTAGGATATGTATCAACAGTATAGAGGGTGTCAAACACATTTGCCCCTATACCTACAATCTTATTTTTTCTCATAATTTCACCCAATCATTTATATCCAAAAGCGAGTAAACAAAATTTGCTTACTCACCTTTGGTTTTAAAATCTTATGCCTTATTTTCCGCTCCAACCAACTTAATTCTGGTTACGCAGAATTCTTTAACAGCCTCAATAGGCTTTTTCATAAAGTTGTCAATTGCAACTACGCGATCAGGCTTTTGGAGTTCCTCAAGACAACAGTCGAGGAAAGAATAACAAATATCAGTAGCAAAGTTCATCTTTCTGATACCTGCAGCAACTGCTTTCTTTATCTCCTCATCAGGGACACCACTGCCACCGTGCAATACAAGCGCTGCATTGTTTGTAGCTTTGCGAATATCCTGAATGCGCTGAATATCCAGTTTTGGTGGCTTTGAATATCTGCCGTGAGCAGTACCAACTGCAACAGCAAGACATGCAACCCCTGTTTCCTCAACAAATCTCTTTGCGTCTTCAGCAGTAGTAAACTCGTCCATATCATTGTCCGAGGTCATACCAACATGACCAAGCTCACCTTCAACCTGAACATCAAGATATGAACAAGTATCTACCACTCTTTTGGTAAGAGCGATATTTTCTTCAAAAGGTAATGTTGAGCCGTCAAGCATAATGCCTGTAGCACCATAACGGATTGAACGGGTAGTTTCAAGTTCTGAAGGGCCGTGATCCAAATGGAAACAAACCGGTACTGTTGCTTTTTCAGCAGCAGCTATAATTACAGGAGAAAGGAAATATCCTGTTTCCTCTTTCATAAGACGAGGATAAACCTGCATAATGATGGGGGCTTTAGTTTCTTCTGCAGCTTTAAGCACACCCATAACAGATTCCATATTATATACGTTAAATGCCGGAATAGCAAAATTGCCTTTTTCAGCTAAATCTAAAACTGTTTTAAGATTTACAAGCATTTAAGCACAGCCTCCTCGATTGTCATAAGTTCCATATCTTCTGGCTTTGTTGCAGCAAGAAGGATATATTCTGCAGGACTTGTTGTAACAAGAACTTTAGCATCAACGTTTTTAGCGTTGGTCCATCTGTTTGCAGCAACTGTTTCCATAACCTGAGGCATATATTCATTCATTATAAGGTTACCTGCAAGCATTGTGTAGTTGCGGTTGAGAAGCATTTCGCGAATGCTGCCGCAAGCAGACAAAATCTCACGTACAGGTTCTGTTTCTTCCAAATCTCTTGCGAGCAAAGGACTATCCTGAGGAGTGAATTCAATGCCGCTGTTCTTTACATTGAGTTTGCCGTCTTTAATAAGACCTGCAACAAATTCAGTAAATGTTACAACTTCTGCCTTGAGGTCAATTCCCCATTCCTTGTACTCACGCTTCATAACTTTTGCGTCTGCTGGGTCATAGCAAACAACCTTCTTGTAGTTTGAAAGAACCTTTGCACAATTTTCCATAACAGCCTTTGTTTCAGCTGCTGCGCCAAGCAAGAAGTCCATTGAGTAACCACTGTTTGGTTCATCCTTCAAAATTGAGAAGCTTACGCCAGCCTTCTTAAGAAGTTCTACTGCGTTCTTTGCGCAACCTTTTGCCCTTACATCTTCGCCAAGGAAGAAAAGGATATCGCCTTCAGCGATTTCAGGAATGTTAGCATTCTTTTCAGCACCATAAATGTTGCCCTTTTCCTGAAGGTTTGAAATCATTGTAGTTACATATTCAGGAAGCTTTCCGTCAAGAGCTGCGCCAAGTCTTGCTTCTTTTGTAAACATTACAGGATCCCAACCTGTAACGCAGTCTGTCATACAACCGCCACAGAGTGAACATTCATAAACATTACCGATAATATCTTCTGAATATTCAACTGAATCTCTTGCAACCATTGAAAGTCCCAACGCTCTTGCACGAGCAGTATTTCTTTCCAAACCTGTCGCATTACCGATAGGGCATACGTGATGGCACATCCAGCAAAAACGACAAGCGTCTATATGTTCTTTTGATTTTTGTGTGAATTGCATACTTATCTCCTCCTATTATAGACCTAACTTAAACGGATTCATTATACCGTTGGGGTCAAGCTGCTTTTTAATTCCTTCAAATACCTGCATAGCAGGGCCGTACTGTTCCTTCATAAGTCTGCCAAGCTTGATACCTACACCGTGGTGGTCGTTTACTACACCGCCGTTTGCAAGAGCTGTTCTTACACCGCAGCTCCAAATTGCCTGGTGAAGTCTGAAAGCCTCATGAGGATCCTGAGGAACGTCTTTGCCATCAACGATAAATCTATCGTAGATCATGCAACCCCATTCATACCAGTGTGAGAAGTGAGCAATAAACTTCGCCTGTGGGAAGTTTGTTTCAATCGCTTCCTTCATTGCCCAGTAGATCTTTTCAATCGTTCCGTATGGAGCAATGGTATCCATAGTACCGAAGCACTGTGGGATGTCCATCATATGTCCAGGATAGAAGAATGTAATCTTTTCCTTCCACCATTTTTCACCATACTCAGAACCAAGGTCCTCTGCGCCGTATTTTGCAAATGTCTCAAGAAGAATCTTCTTCTCAAGTTCTACCATTTCTGCAACGCCTTCGATAGCGATGTTCATAAATGCACCCTTCTTCTCGACACCAACAATCTTCTTGATGAGAGAAGCAGTTTCAGCTTCGTCATAAAGACGCATAACTGATGGTTTAAACTTCTGGAGAAGTTCACGACCAGCATTGAAAGCATCTGTCATATTGTGGAAAAGGAATCCACGGAACTGTCTTGATTCAGGCTGCTCGTAAATTCTCATCTGAGCCTTTGTCATAACACCAAGTGTACCCTCTGAACCGATGAAAATCTGGTTGAGATCAGGACCTGCTGCGTGCTTTGGAGCAGGTGATGTCTCAATGATATCACCATTAGGGAGTACAACTTCCATCTGAAGAACCATGTCATCGATTTTGCCGTACTTTGTTGATGATACACCGATACCACGGTGAGCAAGGAAGCCACCAACTGTTGAGCAAGTGAGTGATGAAGGATAGTGCATTGTTGCATAACCCTTTTCATTTGCTGCCCATTCAATGTGCTTGTAGATTGCACCTGTACCACATTCTATGTACATACCCTGTTCGTTAAGATCATAAATCTTGTTCATTCTCTTTGTATCAAGAACGATACCGCCGCAAACCGGGATAGCGCCACCCTGAGTACCGCCACCTGCACCCCAGGTTGTAACAGGGATTTTGTAGTAGTTTGCTATTTTCAAAACTGCTGAAGTCTCTTTTGCATCCTTAGGAGCAACAATGAAGTCACCCTCCGGCATTCTGAGACCACGGTCTGCCCACATTCTTGAAAGCCAGAAATAGTCAACGCTGTGAGAAACCTTGTCAATTGTTCTTGTAGAACAGTTTTCTTTTCCGACTGCATCCTCCAGCTCGGTTGCAATCACGTCAAATAAAAAGTCTGTCATTTTACTTCTCCTTTTTGTTTTTATTTATTCTACTGCCGAATCAACTTTAAGATTCGGAAAATATTTACAGAATTCTTTAATCTCTTTTCTGTAGTCACCTTCGATTTCAACAAAGTGGTGAATATAAGGTCCGTCAATCAAACGATCTTCAACCTTCTGGAGATTATCAAACTCAACCCAGATATATGTGCCATGGGTCTGCGGTCCCGGTGTTGTATCTGCCACAAGAGGCAAAATCATATAGTTTCCGCTCTCCTGGTCAATACGCGCGATTGTATATGTACCATCCTTACCTCTGAACCAGGAACGCTGATTCACAAGGCGTGCCTCAGAATCTATACCACTTTCTGCTTTCTGTGAAAGTGGGAAAGGTCCGCAATGCCACAAAAGTTCTGCATTCTTGTTTTCAGGATGACGAACTGTAAACTCGCCGAATAGAGGCTTGCCCTCACCAAGTGTTGCACACTTTAAGAGAGCCATTGTCATAAGGCAATGCATATCACTCTCGCAGGAAATAAGATATCCCATATCATTGAGCAATCCATATACTGTACAAGGTGCAAGTCCATCAAACATAACCGGTGTTGCTGTCCAGCATTCAGCTGAAATCGCATCAAGGTTAAACTCTTCAAAAAGGCGCTTATACATAACAGTCATTGCTGCCATACGTTCCACATACTGAGGAGTAAGGTCATCAAGTGTATAGTTGTTACGGATATAATCTGCAATCTCGTCAACTTCAGCAGGTTTTTCCTCCATAACAGCCTTCATTCTCTGCTCGATAATGGCAAAGTTGATAGGTATAATCTTAACACCAAACTTCTCCATAAGTTCGCCTTCGTTCCAGATAACTGAGAAGAATGGTGCAGGACGGAGCCCAACCTGTCCGATACGCATACCGGTGAAGTTTTTAACCATACATACAACTCTTATAAAGCTGTCAAAACCTTCCTTAAATTCATCGCTCTCAACACGGCAGCAAGGCAAATGTGAAAACGGAATGTGAAATCTCTGCATCTGGCGTGAAACACCAAAAAGACCACACTGCGAATCTGTAGGACGCATACCGTCAACATAATACTCATCATCAAGAGGTGCCCACAAAAGTACAGGTTTGCCGAGTGCCTTTGCGATATCAGCCGCCGCTTCTTCATTACCGAAGTTACAATTTATTATAAACACGGCATCAACATCGCTGTCTTTAAAACGTTCAATGATATCTGCAGCAGATGCATCATCATAAATCAAGTCTTTGTGTCCAAGACCCTTTGAATCAACAAAAGAAACATTTTCACTTGTAAAATTATCTTCAATGTATTTTACAAATCTTTCGCCCCTCTGTTCTGCTGAATACCAGGTAAGGAATGTTCCCTTTGGTCTGTCTGTTGCATTACGACGCAAAGGAACAAGTCCGATTTTTACTTTGTAATCAAGCATCTTCCCACTCCTTCTAGAAAATATTTTCATTTTTTTACATAATTTTATGTTTTTAATATTATGTAATGCGAAAATTTTTTTCATTTTTTCGCATATTTTTACGTTCTTAGTATAACACAATGTGAAAATTATTTCAATAGGTTTGTACAAATTATTTTTAAATTGACAAAAAAAGATTATTAGAATATAATATTCTCTGATATATATTTTAAAAAAGAGGTAATAAATGAACAAAACGTCATTGAATATAAAAATGTTGTATAACGAAATGGGCAAAGCAGAAAAGCAAATTGCCGATTGGATTTTGGAAAACCCCGGCAAAATTATGTCCCTCTCCATTGTAGAACTTGCCGAACAATGTGGTTGCAGTGAGGCAACCATTGTAAGATTCTCAAAACGCCTTGGCCTGAGCGGATATCAGGAACTTAAAATTTCCTTAGCTTCCGAAAGCGGGTCCTCTACCATCAACACCAAGATAAACGCCTATGACTCCGCCTTTGAAATGTACGAAAAGGTTTGCAATGATATATACTGTTCACTGGAGCTTACAAAAAAATCTTTGGACAAGGAAAAAATCGCACTGGCTGCAAAAAAACTTTGCGAGGCCAAAAAGATTGTTGTTTTTGGACTTGGCAATTCTGCAGCAATTGCCACCGATGCAAGCCACAAATTTGTAAGGGCAGGTCTTTACGCATATGCCTATACAGACAATCATATGCAGGTAATAGCTGCATCTCATCTTGGCAAAAATGATGTTGCAATCGGGATTTCTCACTCAGGCTCTTCAAAAGACATTGTGGAAGCATTGGCTATAGCTAAAGAACACGGTGCTACAACTATCGCCTTTACAAACAGTGGTAAGTCTCCTATTTTAAAGCAATCCGACATCGTTTTAGCCACAGCCTCTGAAGAAACAAAATATAATATTCTTGCCCTCAACTCCCGTATTGCCCAACTTGCAATTATAGACGCCTTATATTTCTATATAGTATATAACCGTTCGGCAGATTCTCTTGAATCTATTCAACAAACCGAACTTTCGTTGCTTAATAAGAAATATTAATAAAAAAGATTGGTAACTTGAAGTGACCCACAAAGTTTGAACACTTTTGGAGTACATCTCAAATTACCAATCTTTTTTTATGAAAAATTATTTATCCGGGGAAACACGCCTCCCAAGCTTAAACACCCAATACCTTCCAAAAACAATTAGCTCTGCAAATACACACAAAATTGATGCAGCAAAAGCATCTACAATTGAATGTTGTTTTATAAACGCAGTTGATAAGCTAATCAGAATTGCAGCAATCACCACAAAAGCTTTCATCCATTTTGATGCTGACTCTTCCTTTAACCATACCGATGCAATACCAATAGAATATGCCACGTGTAAGGATGGACACACATTGGTATCAGTATCAAGGAAATATAACAACGAAACTATATCCGTAAAAATATTATCCCTGGCAAATTCTACAGGACGCAAATCCTGTCGGTTGGGAATTATAATATAAACTGCCATAGCCACAACCTGGGTAATTATTATGAACTTCATAAGATTTTTAAAGTTGTCGGTATTATATAAGGCAAAGTAGATTAGCGATCCGGCTATTAAAAAATACCAGAATACATAGGGTATTACAAAAATCTCGCAAAACGGTATTATATCATCAAGTTTACTATGAACAATATAACAATTTTCAGCCGGAATAAAATTTTCCGTAATAAAATATAACGCAAAGTATATTATCCAACCGGCCAACAATTTTAAATGTGAAAATTCCGGGTCATTTATTTTTGATAATCTAAAATTTTTGTAATTAACAACCGGTTTTTTCATTTTTCTTTACCTCGCTGACAGTGTTTAATGGATAATATTTTTTAGGAATGTTTCTATACGGAACTACTTTATGTATAGGTAACGAACAGGCCATTTCTGTTATTGCCTCCATAAGGTATGCACAGATTCTCTTTCGTTCTTCCTCAATTGGAGTATCATAGCAATACCTCACAGGTTTGCCAATATACATTTTTCTCAAATTGGGAGCAATATACATAGGAACAAATTGAAGTTCCTTGCCTGTATTCTTGTAGTAGAGTTTTGCCACATCAATGAAATTTTCCTGAAAGTCATAAATTATATTATTGTATTTTTTATCGTGCTCCGGGAAAATAACTACATTCCCACCGTCTTTTAACACCTTTATTGTGTTTTTAAAGGTAGAAATTATTTTAATATTCCGATAGACCGCAATGGTTCGTGCATTATTGAAAACGCATACGGACAATGGTGCAATCAGATATGAAAGCAATTTGTAAAATGGACGACTCCATTTTGGCTTTCTTGACCAAAAGTCCGCATAGGCATAATCTGGCACTTCCTTAAGATGCATCATTTGAGATGCACACCAGGTATAATGTTTGTCAGAAAGATATAACTCGCAACAAATCGGGCCGTGTAATTGCGTATGATTTCCCACTATTACAACAGGCTCGTCCGGAAGGTTTTCATTACCTTCAATTTCGATTTTGTAATAAAATATTCTTACTAATCCTTTTATCATCCTGAATAACGGTGATATTTTTTTCTCTTTCATTTTATCGCCTCACCAAAATTTTTGTAAAAATGAACGATTTCATTTTATCACTTCAAAACCAGGTTTAAATTTGCATTTCCATATTAATGTGGACAACACCTTCTTCTAAATACTCACCAGATACCGTATTAAATCCAATTTTCTTATAAAAATTTTCTGCCTGTTTTTGTGAATGAACGCATATTTTATTGACTGTAAATCGTTTTTTTATTTCATCGATACCTTTTCTCATAAGCTCACTGCCAAGCCCCTGTCCGTGCACAAGTGTCAGCACCCGCCCGATTGTTACAGTGTCTTTGCCGGAATAAAATGCACGCAGATATGCCACTACTCTATTTCCATTTGCAAAAAAGCAATGTATGCTATCCCGGTCTTTATCATCCATATCCTGGCAAATTATATTTTGCTCCAGCAAAAATATCTCTGCCCTTGATTTTAAAATTTCATATAATTCGTTTACTGAAAGTTCCGAGAACTTTTTTACAATAAAATCCGTAACGCATCCCCT
>JAFYXL010000041.1 GCA_017546165.1 Clostridia bacterium | reverse complement strand
TAACTCAGGATATTGTAACTGTTCGTATTTTATAAAATAACGAACGCTCGAATACGCGAACCTATCGCGTGCTTCGCTAAAATGCCTTGCCAGCAAATGAAACTGATTGCAAGGCATTTTTCTGTTATTTCATAAACTCCTTACAAACAATCTCCAATAGCTATAAATATGCTGTGATCAAGTTGAGTACTATTTTTAAAAAAGAGGGTTGCCAAAAGGTGTCTTCACATAGGGAGAAATCAATTTGGATTTCACGATATAATCAAAAAACCTTGCAACACATTGTGTTGCAAGGTTTTTCTTTATTTATCCAAACCGTTCCGTCGCTTGAAACGCAGTATTTTGGATGGCGGACAAGTAAAAAACGCAGCCAATCCTGTATGGCTTGGCGAGGCTTTTTCCGCAGTGCGGTGCCAAAATACAAAGTTTCAAGTTGGTTTATCCCTGTGGGAAGATGCTTAAAGGGAGCCTTTTTTTGTAGGCAATATCAGATTTTGTTTATTTCTTCATCCATAGCAACCAGGTAATGTATTATAACCCTTACTGCGGCAAAAAAGCTTTCGATGTCTATCATCTCATCACACTGATGAGCTCCGCCGTGTCCTGGAGGCATTTTGAGGATAGGGGTCTTGCGTTCTTTTGTATCAGTAAATGTACCTACTGAAAACGCATTCTTGATATTGCGGGCATAGGTTCCTCCACCAAGCTTAAAGCTCTTTTTCTCAAAGCCTGTAACCTCTTTATAAATCTCCTCAAACAGGCCTGGGATTCTGCTTCCCTCATCAATTGAAAACCCCGGTTTGTTGTCTTCAACACATATGCTCCAACCTAGCTTCTTAAAGGCATCTTCGGTACGGTCTATCAGCTTTTCTGCGTCTAAGACGCTGCTGTAACGCATATCAAAGGATAATTTCAATTTTCCCCCGTCAATTTTTACTATTCCGTTTACAAAAGTGAGTCTTCCAAACAGGTCATCACAAAAGTCAATGCCCATAGATGTACCAAAAGGACAAGACAAAATATGTGCTGCATCCTTCATAATCTTTCTATCATTTTCACCAAGGGCAGTAATATTTGACAAAAATTCAGCTATTATGTGGGCAGCATTGACTGACCCCTCAGGGGTACTTGCGTGTTTGGCAATACCCTTTGCAAGTATAAAGATTTTGCCATCCTCTGCTTTTACCGAAATATCATTGTTTAACTTTGCATTTTCCGTAACTTCAGTGAGCAAGGGCTCTGTCAGTTTGAGGGTAGCTGTTGCCTTGTCAAGAACAATATTGAAAGCCTCCCCGCCGCAAAAATCAACTATTTCCTCAAGTTTTTCGCAAGAAGTTGCATAGAATTGGCAAATCCCTTTTTCACCTGTGCTGCAGGGAAATTCCGCATCAGGTATGAGGGATATATCAGGATTTGGTCTTTCCTTTGCAAAAGCCATTATATCCTCCATCCCCGTTTCTTCGTTTGAGCCAATAAACAGCTGGATACGGCTCTTGATGGGAATGTTGTACTTCCTGAAAAATTCCATAGCACAAAGGCTTGCCATTATGCCTGACTTGTTATCTTCCACACCTCTGCCGATCAATGCACCGTCCTTGACAATGGGTTCAAAAGGTTTGGTGTACAGCCAATCTTCCCCAACCGGAACAACGTCACTGTGGGTAAAAATACCGATTGTTTTTTCGCCTTGCCCAAAACTCACTAATGAATATCCGCTTTTTTCGCAAATTTCGGTATCAAATCCGTGATTTTTAAACAAATCCGTGCATTCTCTCAATGCTTTGGCACATTCTTTGCCAAATGGGGCATTTTCAGCCACCTCGCTTTTTATGGCAGGAGTTTTGCAAATGCCTATCCATTCTTTAATAATTTCTTCCTTATTTTCTTGTATCCATTCCTTAATTTGTCTATCGTATGTTAAATTCACCTGAAAATCATCCTTGTTTTTTAGTTTTGTGGTGTGAAGATACTATCAATCCTATTTGTATCTTCGGCTACATTATTATATACCATATCAAAATAAATATCAATCTTTTCCTTGTGTTTTGTATCGTCGGAATAGTTGAAGGTTTCACCGTCTTTTGTCTTGTAAAGATTAAACGCCGTAAGCACAGGGGTATCTTCCTTAATGCTGAGCATATGACTGTAAAATGGTGAAAGCTTTATCTTTGCCATTTCAAGTACCGTCGGCATAATAAACGGCATTGACAAAACCCTTGGCACGCTGTAGTCTGTGTCAAAGTTGGACCATATAACAAATGGTGTTGACCTTAAGGCAAAAGTTTTGTCCACATCAATATCATCAAGAAGTTCCACCGCAAATGACGGAGCGTGGTCACCCACCATACATATTATCACATCTCTTTGACTGTTTTCAAAATACTCGGTTAATCTCTTAAAAGCTTCATCGGTTTTGCGGATACAGGACAAAAATTCGTTCATATCGTCAGTGTAGTCACCAAAGTCTGTAATACTGTGCACTGTATCCTCCGTATCGGGATTCAAATCCCACCCTCCGTGATTTTGTATTGTAAGCATATACTGGAATCTGGGTCCGTCGCCCATTTGCTCGTAATCTTCAAGCATTTTGTCAAAGCAGAATTCATCAGTCGCGTAAGGACGTTCACCAAACTTTTCAATTTCGCCGAATTCCTCACGAAACAGCACATTGTCAAATCCAAGTTTTGGGTAAACTATACCACGCTCGTAGTTAAGGGCCTCAGCACAGTGTGCACCCCAGCTTGAATAACCCAAGGATTCCAGATAATTCACCGCACTGTTTGCGTCATCAAAATTGAGGTAGTTAAAAGGAGTAATTCCCGGCATAAGCTGAAGTGAGTTTGATGTAAGAAGTTCATATTCGCTCTTGTTGGTGCCGCCCCCTGTGCCTGCTACTACCGCCCTGCCCCTTGTGCTTAAGCTATCAATAAACGGCATTATTTCAACATCAGTTTCAAGCTTCACAAGGTCACGCATATCATAAAAAGTTTCATTTAATATCAGTATTACATCAGGGGTCTTGCCTTGGGTTGTCTTTACTCTGCGGCTCTCATCTCTGGCCAGGAGCTTTTCTTCAGAATATCCCTTTGGCATATCCACCATATTCATTGAATTTTGGAAGACCTCAATTGAACTTGCGGCATAGCCGTAATTATAGTAGGACTCCTCCCAGGACCACACAAAGGTGTTGCGGGGTTTTATGGGATTTTCCGCAAAATAAACAAAATGTGTAAAAAGTCCGCAAAAAATCAGCAGACATATATTTTTTATTAGGATATTCTTAAGAGAATACCTTTTTCCTTTTTCACGTCTGTAAAGTTGGACAGTGACCGCAATATTAAGCACAAAAAATATCACAATTCCGATAACAAATACATTTATAGGAAAGCTGTAGCTGTCAATAACCGAAAGAGTAGTACCAAAGTTGTGAATGTCCTGAGTTGATATGGGCGAGTTGCGGAAACATAATGTATAATAATTGGCAATGCTGAGCACCGTAAGCGGAATTCCTGTTACGAGGGATGCAATCCACCATCTTCTTACAGCTAAATACATCACCGATTGAATAACAAAAATCGTAAGGATGTTGATAAAAGTGTAAAAAATACCGTTCATAAGCGGATTTTTGTTGCCGAGTTCAAGACAATAATAGGTCAGCGTTGAACTGAGCAAAGCATAAAGAAGGGTAACAACTCCCCACTTGTGCCTGATTATTATATCTTTCATTTTTTGGTATAGTATCTTCATAAACAATCACCCAGAAACAATTTTAACATACTTGCTCAAAAAAATCTATAGGAAAATAATTAGATATGGAACTTTATCAAATTTAATAGTAAACTCCATAAATCTGTCTTTTAAAAAACGAAGTCTCGGCAGTAATATATACTGCCGGGACTTTGTAAATCGGATATGGTTTTTATTTGCCGCCTGTTATATTATTTATGATATGTTTTTCCCTCTATTATAGTAAATGCACGATAAATTTGTTCCGCCAGCACTACACGCATAAGCATATGCGGAAAAGTCATCTCTGAAAAGCTGAGTCTTAAAGAGGACAGCTTTTTAACCTCCTCAGAAAGGCCCATTGACCCACCGATTATAAAAACAATACTGCTGACACCGTCAACCGTAGCTTTTGAAAGAATTTTGGCGAACTTTTCAGAGGGCATCTGCTCTCCCTCAACGCAGAGAGTAACCACCTTTGCGCCTTTGGGGATTTTGTCTATTATACGCTGTGCCTCATGGTCCAAAACCTTCTGTTTTTCAATGGCGGTAGGGTCATCGGGAGTTTTCTCGTCCTTTACCTCCACCACTTCAAACCGACAATATTTGGACAGGCGTTTTGCGTACTCCTCAACTGCAGAAGTATAAAATTTTTCCTTAATTTTGCCAACGGCAATGATTGTAACTTTCAGCATTAGCCTTGAAAATAATAACCCACACCACGTTTGGTCATAATAACCGCAGGTTCGGACGGGTCATTCTCCACCTTTTCACGCAATCTACGGACAGTAACATCCACCGTACGTACATCGCCATAATATTCATAATCCCACACACTTTCCAAAAGACTTTGGCGAGAAAACACCTTGTTGGGTTGGCTTGCAAGGAATTTTATAAGATCAAACTCTCTGATTGTAAGGTCAATAAGCTTGCCGTTTTTGTAGAGCTCATAGCGATTGAAATCAAGTCTGAAATCGCCAATAACAAGTTCCTCCTGCGGTTTTTCGACCTTTTCTTCTACTACAGCTTCAGTTCTGCGCATATTGGCCTTTACTCTTGCCATAAGTTCTCTTATGCTAAAGGGCTTTGTTATGTAGTCATCTGCACCAAGCTCAAGCCCCAGGACTTTATCCAGTTCCTCTTCCCTTGCAGTAAGCATAAGAATGGGAACTGATGACTTTTCACGGATTTTCTTGCACACCGAAAAGCCGTCGAGTTTTGGAAGCATAACATCCAGCAAAATAAGGTCAGGTGACACCGTCATAGCCTTGCTGACTGCATCCTCACCATCATATGCTTCAAATACAACATATCCTTCTTTTTGCAAATTTATCTTGAGTATATCAACTATTGGTCTTTCGTCATCTACAACTAAAACTTTCTTTTCCATTATTCCGGCACCTCCCGGGTTAAATTTTAATATCCAACATATTTAAGCGGATCTACATACTGTCCGTTTTTTCTTACCTCAAAGTGAAGATGTGTACCTGTGCTTCTTCCGGTATTCCCCATTTTGGCAATTACATCACCTTTGGCAACCCGGTCACCCACACTTACATCTAAAGATGCACAGTGTCCATATGCCGTTTGGTAACCATTCTCGTGATTTACAACCACATAATTACCATAGCCTGACATCCAACCGGAATAAGTAACAACTCCACCATCAGCGGCTTTAATTGGTGAATTATGGCTGCCACCGATGTCAATACCATTGTGTTTTCTGCCCCAACGACCGCCATAACGTGAAGTAAGTGTTCCGTATGTAGGCCTTATAAATGTACCTGACCCTGTAGTCGGGGGACGTTTCTTGGTACCAATTTTCTCAACTTGAGAAACAGGTTCTGTAACGGTCTCACTTTCAAGAACATCTTTTTCAACCTGAACGCCGTTTATTTTAGTAACTTTAGCAAGAACCTTTGCGCTGCCAGTCTTACCCGCTCTTGACACCACGGTTCTGCCCTCATAGATTGAGTCATCCTTTATCTTTTCCACAGTATATGGCACATCCTCAGTAAGAGAAACCGTCTGCACGCTGCGCACTGAAAGCAGCGGCACCGTTTCCTCCACCTTGATTTCCATACCTTCTTTTATGTTGTCGGTAATAGATTCATTCATTGCAAGAAGATGTTCCACTGTAGTATCATATTTTTCAGCAATATCCCAAAGTGTATCATCTGCCTTGACCTTGTAGGTCGCAAGCTCTTTTGAGTTGCCGGAAAGCATTTCAAGGGCCCCTTCGGGGGTCTCAAGCAATGCTATATGAACAAATTCCTTTTTGATTTCTGTATCCTCACAAAAGTCAACAACCATATCATCGGCAATCTGTTCTCCTGTAAATTTTTGCTTGTATTTGGCAAATACCCATTCAGCTGCTTCCTCACTGGAAACGCCAAAGAGCGCCTGCCCGTCAATATATACCGCATATGCCTCAACCATTGTATCTATATTTGAAAGCAATGCTTCTTCAAGACTGTTTTTGTCAGCTAACTTATCTTCATCTACAATTCGTCTTACAAAAACAGGCTCTTTGCTGTAATCTGACTCCTCACCAAAGTAACCTGAAAGTCTCTCCCTTACGCTGTCAATTGCTTCATAAATCACGGTTTTGTCGGTAACAAGACCAATGTTTTCACCGTCAACAATGACTTCATAACCAAAACTCCAGTTGAGAGCGTTTACAGCAAAGCAAACAACAACAGCAACAACCGCCGTTGCTATTCCACCTAGTATCTTGCCCTTAAACTCTCTCCACATACTGCTGACAGACCTCATATATGAACTGCTAAAAATGCCGTCAGCTATACGTTTAGTCCGATTTTGTATATCTTCACCAATTCTTACTCTTTTAGACTTGGTCTTTTTTTCGCCTCTTAAAATTTGTCTTGGCGTAAATGCCTGAATATATGGTTCTTCATCAAAACCTTTGTTTCTATC
The DNA here is from genome assembly GCA_017546165.1 of Clostridia bacterium. Taxonomy (GTDB): domain Bacteria; phylum Bacillota; class Clostridia; order Monoglobales; family Monoglobaceae; genus SIG440. Next base: position 13,362 of record JAFYXL010000041.1, on the reverse strand, counting down.
CAAAAAATCACCTCTTTTTTAACGCTTTATTCTATCTTAGCAAACATTGTTTAACTCAATTTGAAGTAATTGTTACAATTTTGTTACAATCATAATCATTTTACAACATAACCATTAAAAAATCAAGTATTTTTAATATTTAACCTTATTTTTTTAATACCAAATTTGTTTATGTTTTTTAATTTCAAATAGGTTGACTTAAATGTCAAAAAATGCTATAATAATTTGAATATGGGCACTAAATATTGCCTAAAAATATAATTCAGGAGGCACTTGCTATGAACGAAAACAAAATTATGGAAAAAATCGTTGAAATTCTTCACAAAAATTGTAAACTCTCTTTGGAGCAAGTCGCCGCCATTGCGGGAACTTCAACAGAAACCGCAGCAACAGTAATTGATACACTTGAGAAAAGCGGTACAATTATGGGTTACGGTGCAGTCGTAAACTGGGAAAAGCTTGCGACCCGCGACAAGGTTACCGCATATATCGAACTTAAGGTTACTCCTCAGCGCAACAATGGTTTCAACCGTATTGCGCAGCAGATTTGTCAATTCAAAGAGGTCAAGTCGCTTAATCTTATGAGTGGCGGTTATGATTTTGGTGTAACAGTTGAAGGCGACAGTATAAGGGACATTTCGCTTTTTGTGTCCGAGCATCTTGCACCAATGGAGTCTGTCCTCAGCACAGCAACCCATTTTGTCTTAAGACGTTTTAAAGACGATGGTATTATCTTCCCAATGGAGAGCGAGGATGACAGGGAGGTTATTTCATTATGAGTTTTAACCCGGAAAGTATGCTTAACAGCGTTGTCAAAGATATTCCGCCTTCAGGCATAAGAAAGTTCTTTGACATCGCCGCTGAGATGAAGGATGCAATTTCTTTGGGTGTCGGTGAGCCTGACTTTGTTACACCCTGGCACATTCGTGACATGGGCATACACTCCTTACAAAAAGGTCAGACCCATTACACTTCGAACAAAGGTTTAAAGGAACTGCGTCAGGAAATTTCAAACTACCTTAAAAGACGTTTTAATTTGACATACGATGCGCTTACCCAGTCCATTGTTACAGTTGGCGGCAGTGAAGCTATCGACCTGCTTTTCCGTGCGGTAATCGAGCCTGGGGACGAAGTTATCATTCCTGAGCCGAGTTTCGTTTGCTACTCGCCCCTTACCCGTTTGGCAGGCGGCGTCCCGGTACCTCTTAATACCAAGGCCGAAAACAACTTTAAAATCACCGCCGAGGAACTTGCAGCAGCTATTACGCCTAAAACCAAAGTGCTTGTTCTTCCATACCCCAACAATCCCACCGGTGGAATTATGACTCGCGAAGACTTGGAGGGTATTGCGGAAGTCATTCGCAAATCAAATATATTGATTCTTAGCGATGAGATATACGCAGAACTTACATATGGCAGACAACACTGTTCCATTGCCGAAATTGACGGTATGTACGAGCGCACTGTTTTGGTAAGCGGTTTTTCAAAATCTTACGCAATGACAGGCTGGCGTCTTGGTTATGCCTGCGGTCATCCTGCAATAATCTCAGAAATGACCAAAGTCCATCAATACGGCATTATGTCGGCGCCTACAACCGCACAATATGCAGCTGTTGAAGCTCTTAAGAATGGCGATGCTGATATCGAAGCAATGCGTGATGAATATGACGGCAGACGTCGCCTTATCGTTGGAGGGTTTAACGCAATCGGTCTTGACTGTTTTGAGCCTGAAGGTGCATTTTACGCATTTCCTTGCATAAAATCTACAGGTCTTTCTTCAAATGATTTTTGCGAAAAACTTCTTTACAGCAAAAAGGTTGCAGTAGTGCCGGGCAATGCTTTTGGCGCATCCGGCGAAGGACACATTCGCTGTTCATACGCTTACTCCCTGGACAGCATAAATGAAGCTCTAAACAGAATAGAAGCTTTTGTAAAAGAGAATAAATAAGGTTTGGGACGATGTTTTACACATCGTCCCAATTCAACAATGAGGTTTTTTATAATGAATTTTTTGTATGATACCCACGCACATCTCGATGATGAGATGTTTGACAGCGACAGAAATGAAGTGATTGAAAAAATAAAAAGTTCAGGAGTAGGCTTGCTTAACAACATCGGCGCAAGTATGGAATCTTCATATGCAAGTATTGAACTTGCTGAAAGGTATGATTTTATCCGTGCAGTAGTTGGTGTCCATCCAAGCGAGGTCTATGATATGACCGAAGATGATATAGCAGCACTCCGCAAAATGGCATCCCACAAATCAGTAGTTGCAATCGGCGAAATCGGTCTCGACTACCACTACGATGACACAGACCCCGTCTTACAAAAAAAATGGTTCAGGCGTCAGCTTGACCTTGCAAAAGAACTTGATACGCCTGTTGTAATCCACGACAGAGACTCAAAAGGCGAATGTATTGAAATTCTGCAGGAAAAGGAAATCCATAAAGGTGTTGTTCACTGTTTTTCAGGAAGTGCTGAAACAGCAAAAATAATTCTTAATATGGGTCTTAATATTTCTTTTACCGGCGTTATTACTTTTAAAAACGCAAAACGTGCAATCGAGGCGCTAAAGGTTATACCTATGGATAGAATTTTCATCGAAACCGACTGTCCATATATGGCACCGGAGCCCCATCGCGGGACCAGAAACGACAGCAGCCTTGTCTGTCATATCGCAGAAAAAATAGCTGAGATAAAAAACCTCAGCTATGAAGAAGTTGTCAGCATCACCACAAGGAATGCTATCGAATTTTTTGGAATCTAAGGGAAACTATACAAGCAAGAATAATCTTAGCAATATCCGGAAAAACAAAGGGCGCTGTGATTGAAATTGCCATATTCCACAAGCCCGAATTAAAGTCACCCCGGGAATAAACCAGGCAAAACCAAGCCAAGCCAAATATATAGTCACACAAAAGACCGGCAAGCATTGAAAACGCCATTGCCAACGGTCTTTTTTTTGTTTTCTCGCACAGTTTTCCCGCAATATATGCGCAAGGCAAGAAGCCTATTATGTATCCGCCTGTTGTGCCAAAAAGTGTGCCTACGCCCCCTTGCCCGCCCGAAAACACAGGCAAACCCAATATTCCAACCAACATATAAACCGCAACCGAGACCGCCGCTCGTTTGCCGCCAAGCAATGCCGCCGCCAGGAACACCGCAAATGTCTGCATTGTAAATGGCACTGCTCCCGGCACAGCTATCCAGGCACAAATTGCAATCAATGCTGAAAACATTGCCGTGTATAACCCATCTCTTGTTTTAAGCCTTGTCATCTTTCTTCTCCGTTTTATGAATCTTCTTCAGCTTTGGTATAAACATCTTTGCAAACTTGCCCTTGCCACGGGTTTTTACATAGAAGTATCCAATTATGCTGAAGGTGACTGCGCCAATAAAGTTTACAAAAAGGTCCTTCATTGTATCATACAGCCCTATATCCAAATACCCGTGAACACCTATATCTTTGCCGTTTAATACCGTGCTTCTTATATTTTCAATCATTACAGGGTCTCGGGTGCTGTCCCCAAGAAGGGTTGATACCACGTTTTTGACAACAAAATCCTTCTGCATATCGGTATCCATAAACACGTCCATAAAAAACTCAAAAAATTCCCATAATACGCCGATAGTCATTGAAAAGCAAAACGCCGTTATTGCCAAAAAAAGCGGTGACATTTTAAACTTTATTTTGTCATTTCGATTTAAAATATCGCTAAGAGCAAACCCTATCGCTGCGCATAAAAATCCATTTAAGGTATGAAGCATACTATCCCAATAGGGTACTCTGGTATAGTAGCCTCCAAGTTCGCCTAAAATCTCCGCAGCAAAGATGAAAAACAAAATTATTATTTCAAGGACGTCAGGAAGGTCAATATCAAACTTCTTTTCCGCAAAGGAAGGCAAGGTAAAGAGAACCAGGGTAAGTAAGCAATAAAAAAGATTTTCATAAGCGCCGTTTATAAACGAGAACACTCCCACTGCTATCACAAAAAGACGCAGGCAAACAAAAACAACAAAGGTTGCCTTTTTTTCCTTAATCACATTTGCATATTTTTTTTCTGACCCACGACTTTTCTTTTCCATAATCCAAAGCCCTCTCTTTATACTTCATACATATTATATACCACATTTTCGAAATTCCTTCAAGTATAATATCCATTTTATATATTGCTAATGAATAATTATCCCAAAAGTATGCGATACTAAACAAAAAAGCAAAGGAGACAAATTATGGATTTTAAAACAAGTGAAACGAAAAAAAATTTACTCCGTGCCTTTGCAGGCGAAAGCCAGGCACGCAACCGATACACCTTCGCCGCAGCACAGGCACGCAAGCAGAATCTTTATGTAATTGAAGCCGTCTTCAACTTCACGGCAGGCCAGGAAAAGGAACACGCCGAAGTCTTCTACAATCAGCTTGCATCTGTAGCAGGTGAAAATATACAGATAGACGGCGCATACCCCATCGACTTAAGCGACTCAATTATCTCACTTCTCGAATCCGCTCACCATAACGAATATGAGGAATACAACGACGCCTACAAAAATTTTGCAGATGTTGCCGAACAGGAAGGTTTTTCGGAAATCGCGGGACTCTTCCGTAATATTGCAGAAATAGAAAAGACCCACGGCGACCGCTTTGCCCGATTTGCACAACTCTTGAAGGAGGACAAGCTTTTTGTGTCCGACATAAAGACAAAATGGATGTGTCTGAACTGCGGTTTTATATTTGAGGGAACTTCCGTTCCCCCGGCTTGCCCCGTTTGCCGTCACGACCGTGGATACTTTATCCGTATGGAATTTATCGAAAAGATTTAGCTTACTGCTTTCAGCCTGACAGCAACAACTGTCATATCATCTTTTACCGTGCCGTTGTTTTTCTCAATGGCACGGTTTAAAATTTCATCTGTTATTTTTTCGTCTCTGTATTTTTCCTCTCTTATAAATTCATCAAGCCAAGGCTCGCCGTTTTTGCTCATACTGATCCCGTCTGTCATCATAACTATTCTGTCACCGTCTTGAATCTTTGTGGTAGATACCTCCGCTTCCGCATCTGCAATAAGGCCAACAGGCAGCGATGTTGCTTTGACGGTCCTTACTCTGCCGCTACGATTCAGTATAAAACTTGGTTCTGCCCCGGTTTTTATAAATCTCACCTCGCCTGTATAAAGGTCAATTATACATAAATCAAGTGTTACAAAAGCTTCGTTTTCCGACTTCATTATCATAATAGAGTTTATAAGTCTTATTGCGACTCTGCTGTCAAATCCTGCATCTAGAAAACTATCCAATAGTTCCAAAATAGCCTCACTCTCCCTGGCCGCACGGCTGCCTGTACCCATTCCGTCGCTTATAGCAATCACAAACTTTCCGCCCTTTAGGTGGAGTAGCCTGAAGTTATCTCCGTTTTCCTTATCCGCCGCTCTGCTCGAGTGTTCGGTTTCAACAATAAACTTTTCCTCCTCTGAAAACACAAGACGCATCAGTTTTTTGTTTTCTAGAATTTCTTCTTTATCCATTCTGCTACATCCTGAAAGCGATTTAATTATCTTTTCAATGTTGCGTCGGCCCTTGCCCTTTGCGTCATCGGTTTTTACAGTCAATTCAATCCTGCACCTTTCATACCGGTCCTGCATAACATTTATATCCTTTACCTTTATCCCTGCAAGTTCAAGTCGCGAACGTATCTGATACGCAGATACTGCACTCTTTCCTGTTTCAGCATCTATATCTTCAGTAATCTTTTCAATTATCTCAGACATACCCCCCAGTTGTTTTCCAACCAGCTTGCGACTCTCTGAAATCTTGCTGTGCCATACCTGTCGCACTCTGTATATATCAAACTGATGATTAAGTTCTTCCAAAAACTTAGCCGTATTAACACACTTTGCATCAAACTGCTTAGGGATATCCTCGGCCTTTACTACACCCTTTGCTTTTAGAACCTCCAAAAGTTTAAACATTTCGCCATATGTATCATCAAAGTCCCTGCCCCAACAAACAGTAGCTTTGCGACATTTGGTGCAAACCTTGTCCGCGGTTGCATCAAAAAGAACCGCCACATCCGCATCGTCATTGTGAGCCTTTGAAGAAAGCTTGTCCATCGTCTTTGCCATATTGTCAAATGCTGCAGCAACAGCGTTGAGCCTTGATCTTAACCCTGACTTTATCTTTATTATGCTTTCCCGATTGCCCTCGTCAAGGCTAAAAATAGCACCTGCCATATCAGTCCAGGACTTTGGAACAAATCCAAATACCACCGATGCCACCACTACCTCATAAATAGATAGCACCGCCTCCATAGCGGAACTTGTGTAAACCGCCATAATACCATTGGCAAGAACAACACCTGCAATCACACCACACTTCCCAAATTTTGCAAACACGCCTGCCAAAAATCCACAAAAACTAAAGGCTCCCAGTATGGGCATAAAAAAGTCACTGCCTATGCCACATACGATTCCTAAAATCACCCCTGCTCCTGTGGAATATCCTGCCCCGCATCCTGCCGAAATCACAAGCAGCATCACGGTTGCCATAACCATCATTATAGAAAGGGACGAGCCAAGATATACTTCTTTAAATCCTAAAAGTGCAATCAAAACCACCGCCCCAAGGCTGAGTTTGGTATCGCTGTCAAGGTTCTCGGGCAAAAATTTTTGCTGTTTGGCGGTTTCTATACTCTTTTCCATCATAAGTGTTCCTGAAACCACCACCGCACCCTCGCAAAGCAAAAGTATCACTCCAAGCAGTGATATGCCCTCAATAATGAGTGCTGCAAATCCCGACACAAAAACTGCAATCGCTGCAATAATCCCAGCGGCTGTATCACTTATTTTTATCCCTCGCTTGAGTATAAACAGGCAACTAAGATAGATAAGCCCCGCCGACGCATACTTGGCACAGCCCAATCTTCCGCAAGCCACAAAACTGCCAAGACTTACAACCAAAAACAAAAGAACAGACCTGAGCCTCAGCTTTTTCTCCTGTGCAAGATACGCAATACCAAACGGAGCGATCCCCGGAAGGGGCATTGCCATTGCCAGAAAAAAACCTACACAAATTATAACAAGTTCCCTTTTTGAGACTCCTGCTCTGATACTTTTTAAAAAATCCTGTTTCCAGATACCCTTTTCGTATGTATAACTTCCTGTCTGTGCCACACGACTTCCTCCTTTGTAAAATTTCCATATTTTGTAAATTTACTTCATTATACAAAGTGAAGATTGCACTATATGTCGAAATGAAGACTTTTAGAACAAAGTTTAAAAAAGTTAAAGCGAGGATACGACAAAATGCCGCCCTCGCCCCTAAAATATACATTTATTCAAGATTAAACCAGGCATCCAGACCCTTATAGATTGCACACTCATCAAGTTCCTCTTCAATTCTGAGCAAGCGGTTATACTTGGCTGTGCGGTCGGTACGAGATGGTGCCCCTGTCTTTATCTGTCCGGAATTTGTGGCAACTGCGATATCCGCAATCGTAGTGTCCTCTGTCTCTCCGCTGCGATGAGAGGTCACCGCTGTATAACCCGCACGGTTGGCAGTCTCTATTGCATCCAAAGTTTCTGTCAATGTGCCTATCTGGTTAACCTTTATAAGAATAGAGTTTGCAACCCCTGTACGAATTCCCTTCTTTAACCTTTCCGTATTGGTAACAAACAAATCGTCCCCCACAAGCTGAACTTTGCCGCCAAGACGTTTTGTAAGCATATCCCAGCCCTCCCAATCTTCTTCTGCCATACCGTCTTCGATTGAGATTATAGGATACTTTGACACCCAATCTGCCCAAAAATCAACCATTTCTTCTCTGGACAGCATTTTGTCGGTTTTCCAGAAATAGTACTTTCCCACATCTCCTTTTTCCTTTGCCGCCTCGTACATCTCAGTAGATGCAGGGTCAAGAGCTATACGGAAATCGTCATAGGGTTTAAATCCTGCTCGTTCTACGGCTTCTAAGATTATCTTTACCGCCTCTTCATCGCTTGAAAGATTGGGTGCAAATCCTCCCTCATCACCTACCGCCGTAAAATAACCCTTTTCCTTTAACAACTTTTTAAGGGTATGAAAGACCTCGCTACACCAACGCAGTGCCTCTGAAAAGCTTTTTGCTCCAACAGGCATAATCATAAATTCCTGACAGGAAATTGAGTTGTCTGCGTGTTTTCCCCCATTGATTATATTCATCATAGGCACAGGAAGTGTCTTGGCATTAACGCCCCCTATATAATTGTAAAGGCTTTGGCCAAGAGCCGCTGCCGCCGCTTTTGCACAGGCAAGGGATACTGCAAGACAAGCATTGGCGCCAAGTCTTGATTTGTCCTTTGTGCCATCAAGTGCAATTAAAACTTTATCAATATATGGCTGGTCAAGGACATTTAATCCTAAAAGTGCATCCGATATCTCGCCATTTACATTTTCCACTGCCTTTAAAACACCTTGTCCCATATAACGGTTCTTGTCTCCGTCACGGAGTTCACAGGCTTCAAACGCCCCCGTTGATGCACCTGACGGAACTGCAGCCCGGCCTACAAAATCCCCCTCTGCATATACCTCCACCTCCACCGTGGGGTTTCCTCTGGAGTCTAAAATTTCTCTTGCCGCTATTCCCTCAATCGCAATATAACTTTTCATTTTATTTCCTCCCGGAAGTTAAATTTTAACTTTATTATTTCCAATATTTCAAAAATTAATATATATTTTTATCATTAAAGGGCAAAATATTAAAAAACGAAAGGAGAATTTTTATGGCAAATCAGGATACCGTAAGACTCTTGCGCGAATGTAATTCAGGAATCAAAATGGGGGTTAACTCAATTGATCAGGTCCTGGACAAGGTATCAGATGAAAAATTGAAGCAAATTTTAATCAACAATAAAGAAGAGCACCAAAAGCTCGGCAGCGAAACCCATCGTCTTATCGAAGAGGCCCACGACGAGGATAAGGAACCAAATATTATGGCATCAAGTATGTCCTGGCTAAAGACAAATGTAATGCTCGCTATGGATAAAAACGACGCAACCATCTCAGATCTTATTACTGACGGTTGTCATATGGGCATTAAATCGCTTAATCGCTACCTTAATCAATATAAAGATGCCTCGGACTCCGCAAAAGATATAACCAAAAGGCTCATTAAGCTGGAGGAAAATCTGGCAGAAGAAATAAAATGTTTTTTATAATTACAAAAAGGACGGCAAGGCCGTCCTTTTTTCTTATCTTATAACCATTTTTTCTTTCAGTCCCGAATATCTTGGCTGAATATTGTCGTTGCTTACAAACTTTTTTAGTATTTCCTCCTTGCCTACAAGTATCACCAGCTTTTTAGCTCGGGTTATGGCAGTATATAATAGATTTCGGGTCATAAGAAGTCTGTGGGTGTCAAACATAGGCATTATAACCACATCAAATTCACTGCCCTGGCTTTTGTGTACCGTCACCGCATAGGCAAGTTCCAATTCTTCAAGAAAGTCAAACTCATACTTGACTGCCTTTTCATCATCATATGTAACAGTCATATTTTTTGCAAGGTAGTTTATATCGGTAACAAACCCCACATCACCATTAAACACACCCATTCCCTTTTCCGAATCGCCCCGTGTCCATTCAAGGTTGTAGTTATTCTTGTTTTGCATAACCTTGTCACCCACACGAAATACGCATCCCCCTGACATCTTTTCTGCGCCTTTTAATTTGGGTGGATTCAGACGTTTTTGTAATATTTCATTTAAGTTCTGTACACCAATCTGGCTTTTCCTGGTAGGGGTAAGAACCTGAATCTGCGAAATACTATCCACCCCATAAGCCTTTGGAATACGGGTCTCGCATAAATCCGCAATGGTTTCACAAAGGCAATCCACATCCTGACAGTTGACCATAAAAAAGTCATTGTCCGCATCGTTGCAATAGGGCATATTCCCCTTGTTTATACGGTGAGCGTTTACAACTATCATACTTTCCTTTGCCTGACGAAAAATCTCTGTAAGCTTTATACATTCGATGGAATCACTTTCAATAATATCCCTGAGTACATTCCCCGCACCAACTGCTGGTAGCTGGTCTGCGTCACCAACCATTATTAATCTCGTCTTTTGGGGCAAAGCAAGAAGCAAATGGTGCATCAGCAAAATATCTACCATTGACATCTCATCCACAATCAGTATATCACAGTCGAGTTTGTTTTGTTCATTCTTAGCAAAGCAGACCTGTGCTCCATCACTTCCGGGCATATTCTCAAGAAGTCTGTGGATTGTTTTAGCTTCCACTCCAGTGACTTCTGTCATTCGTTTTGCAGCTCTGCCCGTTGGTGCTGCAAGCGCAATCTTTTTGCCCTGAGCCTCCATTATTCTGATTATTGTGTTTATTATTGTAGTCTTGCCTGTACCGGGCCCGCCTGTTATAACCGTTGCAGTATTTCGCATTGCCGCATCTATCGCAGTCCTTTGCGCATCCGCCAATATTATCTCGCTTTCGCCCTCAGCCACAGAAATCATCTCATCAAGGCAAGTTCTTTCTACCTCATAAATCATACCACTCATTTCCCGGAGCCGCAGAGCAACACTTCGCTCTGCATCATAAAACAGCCTGAGGTAAACCGCATCGAACTCATCCATGCGCTCAATCACCACATCGCCTTGCATTGCAAGAACAGAAACAGCATCTTCAATCTGCTCATTCTCAACCTCCAAAAACATTTTCGCCTGACCCACAAGCATAGTTTTGGGCAGAAAGGTATGTCCATTTAAATATGCAGAATTCATCAAAATACTTTTAAGGCCTGCGTAAATCCTGGGCAAAAAGTTTTTAGGAATCTCCATATGCTGTGCAATTTGGTCGCAGGTTTTAAATGTGAATCCATCTATAGCCGTAAGAACAAATGGATTTTCTCTGACCAAGGCGACAATATTTTCGCCAAATGTACGATAAGCCTTGATGGCAAGATTGGGAGAAACACCATACTTTTGAAAAAATACTACTATTTTTTTAAGTCCTATCTGCTCCACAAATCTTTTATATATTTCCGTAGCTTTGGCTTTTGTTATTCCTTTTATCTCAATCAGGCGGTCGGGATCTAATTCAATTACATCAAGTGCATCCTTGCCAAACTTTTCAACTATCTTTCGGGCTGTGCTTTTTCCCACATAAGGCAGGATCCCCGAACCTAAATACATCTCTATCTCGTCCTCAGACTGAGGCATCATCCTCTCAAACATACGAACATTAAACTGCTCCCCATATTCAGGATGGTTTTTCCATTCGCCATAGGCTTCCAACCTCTCCCCCTCTGAAAGTCCGGGCATACATCCCGTCAGTGTATAGAGTTTGCCCTCAGAGGACACGTCGCAAACAGTATAACCATTTGCAGGGTTCTCGTATATTATACCTTCAACTATCCCGCAAAGCTTCTCCACTTCGCATCCTCCTTTTCCTTTAATTCAATATGTATATTATACTCTTAAATGTCACCTGTGTCAATTTAAAAAGAACCCCGAAAGGTGTCTTCACATAGGGAGAAATCAATTTGGATTTCACAATATAATCAAAAAACCTTGCAACACACTGTGTTGCAAGGTTTTTCTTTATTTATCCAAACCGTTTCGTCGCTTGAAACGCAGTATTTTGGATGGCGGACAAGTAAAAAACGCAGCCAATCCTGTATGGATTGGCGAGGCTTTTTCCGCAGTACGGCGCCAAAATACAAAGTTTCAAGTTGGTTTATCCCTGTGTGAAGATGCCTAATTGAGGTTCTTTTTAAATTATATCATCGCTTCCGCAATTTTTTTAATCAGTTCTTCACCATACTTATAGCATAGTAAAAACTCAATAGTCTCATCTTCCAGACCCGATTTTGCCTGAACTATCTCCACTGCCTCATCTACGGTCATATCCTTCACCCCCTCTTTTATTTTGTCAAAGGGAAATTTCTTGCCCGGACAAGCTGTTCTTTGGAAATCACTATGCCTGTGCACCTTTGCCATTGGGTAAAGGGTCTTGAGATAATCAATCAACTCTTTCCCGCTTTTTTGTTGTGCCGAACTCATAGCAAACTCTTTTTCAAAATTTCCTTCAAAACACACTCCTATGCTGTCCTGATTTTTCCCCAATGTATGAGCCCCCACCGTGCCGATGGGTCTTCCCTTGTGGACTTCACCATTTTTTCTGACATAAAAATGATATCCGATTCCTGAAAAACCTCTCTCAATATGCCCTTGGTGAATACTTTGAACATCGCCATCCCCTGCCCTGTGATGAATAATAATATATTTTGTATCATTTCGTTGGGTTAATGAGCTTGCCCACTTAAAAGTTTCATTAATTATTTTCATCTGTATCACCCTCCATATTTCTTAACATTTCAATGGCCTTTGCCACCACATCAGGTAGCGGTATCCCCATAAGTCCCGCATTTTCAATAATGGAAATTGACTCATTTATAATAAATCCTATAATAGCCGCGGTCTTTATATAAGCCGTATCAAGAAGCAAATCAAGACGATGGGCAATCAAAACAAACAGAAGAATTGTCCCTTTTTTACAAAGGCCCTCCCATCCAGCGCGGCTGTCAAGTGCACCTGACGACGACTTGCTGCTGTTTTTAAAAACCCCTGCCAGGATTAATCCCATAGCAAAATCAATAGCCATAAATATAACAAGGGTTATTATATCCTCTGTCCACCCACCAAAAAGCCTTGCCACTGCTCCACCTATTATTCCAAAGGCTGTACACACCGTCGCCTTAATATTCAGCATCTATATGGTCCTCCGCCTTCTTTAATATGTCCTGATATTCCGCATCTGTTATTTCGTAAAATCCATCTTCCGCAAGACCTTCCGCAAGATAAATCTGCTTGCCGTAAATCTCGCCATTAGTCAAAACCTTACCCTCATCTGCGTATAAAACTATTCTTGTTTTCATATTATAACTCCTTTTATGTTAAAACGCTCTGCATTTTCTTTTAAGGGCAATTGCTTTCGCAATTGCTCAATCCCACCTAAAAACAATTCACCGGATTGTTTTTTACGGTGTGACTCCTTTTATGTTAAAACGCTCTGTATTTTCTTTTAAGTGTAATTGCTTTCACAATTGCCCCGGCCCGCCTAAAAACAATTCTCCCTATTGTTTTTACGATATGACTCCTTTTAGCTCAAAGCTATTGTCCAATTTGGTTTTGTTGATACAAATGCGTTCCATGCCGTATCTTCATTCGCATACTCGGTTGAATGTGCATTATAATAAGTCACCTTTGTCTCCACAGGAAGTGTAAGAGTCTTGTCTGCGCTTGTGCCAGATAAAGCAGCCACTATGCTTTCAACACTTTCACTCGTAAGCTGTGAGCAATACGAAAAGCTAATATT
>JAFYXL010000040.1 GCA_017546165.1 Clostridia bacterium | reverse complement strand
TTTTCTTCCTGATTTTGTTACGAAAGAAATGGTTGAATCAGGTAAGCTTTGCTATCTTGATGTGTACGATATGAATATAGAAATTTGGAAGCAGCTTATCTATCATAAAAACAAGTGGTTGTCAAAGTCGCTTAAAACTTTGCTTAACTACATAATGGAGAATGAATTTTCACACTAAAACATATAAGGGCATATCTTGTCTTTTGAGATATGCCCTCGTTTTATACTATTAAATCTTAAATTATCATAATTACCTCAAAAACATATGTAAAAGTTTTTCATATAATTTGTTGTACGGCTGATAACGCATCGGCAAATCAATCCAGGTCTTTTTATCCATAACAGATTTGTAATGTGAAAAAGCATCAAAACCATCTTTTCCGTGATAAGTTCCCATACCGCTTTCGCCAACGCCACCAAAGCCCATTTCACTTGTAGCAAGGTGAACAACAACATCATTAATACACCCACCGCCATATGAAAGCTCTTTTGTAACACGTTCAACGTGTTTTTTGTCAGACGAGAACAAATATAGTGCAAGAGGTTTATCTTTATTTTTGAGTTCTTCAACCAATTTATCAAAGTCATCAAATGTAAGTATTGGCATAATCGGTCCGAAGATTTCTTCTCCCATAACCAAATCATCTTCTGTTACATTATCCATAACTGTAGGTGCAATCTGATGAGTTTTATTATTAACTTCTCCTCCTGCAACAACCTTTGATTTATCTATAAGTCCTTTTAATCTTTCAAAGTGTTTTTCGTTAATTATTTTTCCATAATTTACGTTTTCGAGAGGATTTTTCCCATACTGTAATTCAATTTGTTTTATAACCTCACTTACGAATTTGTCCTTAACGGAACTGTCGCAAATTATATAATCAGGTGCAACGCAAGTTTGACCACAGTTCAAAAATTTACCAAATACAATCCTTTTTGCTGCAAGTTTAATATTTGCGCTTTTGCCCACAATGCACGGACTTTTACCACCAAGTTCTAAAACTGCAGGAGTTAAATACTCTGCAGTTTTGCGAAGAACTTCTTTGCCCACTGCCTGACTTCCCGTGAAAAATACAAAATCAAATTTCTGATCCAAAAGTGCCTGATTTTCCGCTCTGCCACCTGTTACAATTGCAACATATTCAGGAGAAAAACATTCTGTTACAATTTTTTCAATAATCTTACTTGTTGCCGGTGAATATGCACTTGGCTTAACGATAGCAGTATTACCCGCTGAAATTGCATCTGCAAGAGGGTCAATTGTCAGAAGAAATGGATAGTTCCACGGGCTCATAATCAAAGTGTTACCATATGGAACCGGCTGTTTAAAACAATGTGATGCAAAATTTGTAATAGGAGTCGCAACAGTTTTTCTTTTAGCAAATTTCTTTGTGTGTCTGATCATATATGAAATTTCAGAAAGCACAAGCCCACTTTCGCACATAAAGCCTTCAAAATGACTTTTCCCCAGATCTGATTTTAATGCATCATTTACTTCGTTTTGATATTTTTTTACTGTTTTGTAAAGTTTCTTAAGTTGTTCTATACGGAATTTAACCGGAATGGTTGCACCACTTTTATAATATGTTCTCTGCTTATCTAGAAGGTTTTTTATTTGTTCGTTTGTCATTTTAGTTGCTCCAATCTGCAAATTTATAGTAAAAGCTTTCAAGTTGCTTTCTTGTCATCAATTTAGGTACAGGATAAAGAGGATTTGCTTCCTTTTCAGCATGCTTTGACATATACAAAATATCTTCTTTTTTTATACCCGACAGTTTATCGCAAATGCCCATATCAGAATTAAGTTTCTTTATAGCTTCAATAAATTTTTTTGCACCAATCTCATAAGTATCCTGTTTACTGCAAACTCCTGCATATACTCCCAGTTCATAAAGCTTTTTGTGTGCACTTTTACCATAAGCTTCCAACACATAAGGCATAATAACCGTGTTTGCAAGCCCATGAGGAGTTCCGTAAAGAGCACCCAACGCATGAGCAAGCGCATGAATATATCCAACATATGATTTCGAAAATGCAATTCCTGCCTTATATGCTGCGTGAAGCATATTTTCCCTTGCAGTGTGATTTTTACCATCAGAATATGCAACGTGAACATTCTCAAAAACCAGCTTTGTTGCTTCCAATGAAAGTTTTCTTGTTTCTTTTGTTGTAGAACGCCCGATATACGCTTCAACTGCGTGAGTAAGTGCATCCATGCCGGTAGACGCTGTAAGGTGCGGCGGAAGCGAATATGTAAGAGATGCATCTAAAACTGCATAATGAGGAATCAAAGGAAAGCTCATTATTGCGTATTTGTGATGAGTAACAGAATCTGTAATCATTGATGCAAGTGTAGTTTCACTTCCCGTGCCTGCGGTAGTAGGAATTGCAATAAATGTAGGTAATTTACGCCAGGCTTTTAGTTTACCACCCAACTGATTTACAGTTCGTTTTGGATATGTAACACGCACACCAACCGCCTTTGCACAATCCATAGCAGAGCCTCCACCGATAGCTATAATTGCGTTGCATTTATTTTTATGATACACATCAAGTGCATCTTCAACATTTATTACTGTAGGGTTCGGCAAGGTGTCATCATAAATCGAGTATGGGATTTTGTTTATTTTTAATGCATCTTCAACAGGTGTTAATAATCCGTTATTAACAATCCCTTTATCTGTAACAACAAGCACAGATGCTGCTTTTTCCTTGTTTAAAATTTCACCGATTTCTTTACACGAATGTATAATTTCAGGTTCTCTGTAGGGTAAAAAAGGCTGAGCTATTCTGAAGGCTCCCTGAAATATACGACAATACGCTGATTTAATAAAAAACATAATTACTCCTCACTATCATAAGATTTTGCAACTTTATCAATATTTTCACTTATTATACTCAGACTGCGATAAAATATTTCTCTGTCCTCTTCCGAAATACCAATACTTATTTCATCCAAAACTGAAGAAATTTTATCTGCAATTCTTTTACCTGCACGAATTCCTCTTTCTGTAAGTTCAAAAGGAGAATTGTACCTTTTTTTATTCTGACATTTACATATTAAATATCCGTTTTTTTCAAGATAATCAAGACTTCTTGAAATGGTAGCCTTATCTTCCTCACATCGCTCACAAAGGTCTTTTGATGTAAGGCCTTCCGAAATATACAAATAATAAAGGCAAGATATGTGCGAACTTCTCAATTCATAATTTGCCATTTCCTTGTTTTTGATTTTTCGTATATTTCTGTTTAATCTGTTAAGCAAAATTGTAAATACTTCAAATCTTTCAACCATTTTTGCACCTCCGCAAACTTGTTGAATTTTCAACAAGTTCATTATAGCAAAAGCTTGTTGAAATGTCAACAAACTTTTGCTGTGCCCTATAAAACAAAAGGAGAAAGCACTGTATAAAGTTCTTTCTCCTTGGTTATTTTTTATGAATTAACTGAATAATCTTTCTTAAATCCATGAGCACCAAAGATTTGCCAATTACCGACACCAAGTCTTTGCATAATTGCTTTTCTTTCTTCCAAACACAATTTAGAGTCTGTGTCAACAGAAGTCATAAGAATTGGTGCATACTGATTATATTCTGATTGTTCGGCTGTCAGACCGTGTGTGTTGATATAAACATCA
>JAFYXL010000039.1 GCA_017546165.1 Clostridia bacterium | reverse complement strand
TCCGTTGATTCCTATGGGTAAACTGATAGAGCCTTGTGACATTGCCGAAACGATTTTGTTTTTAGCAAGCGAGCAGGCACGAATGATTACAGGACAAGTCATAAAGGTATCAGGTGGAAAGGCGCTCTAAGCTATCATATGAAAGGGATTTAATAGAATGAATTTTATGAAGAAAATATTGTGTATTATATCCGTCTTACTTTGCATACTGCTTACCGCTTGCGGAGATGATACAAGTATAGGAATCATCGGCGGAGCGGACGGACCGACATCTATAATTGTTGCAGAAAAAGGAGAAAAAGCAATGTACGAGCAAATTACACCCCAAGAAGCCAAAAAGATAATGGATTCAGGCGAAGAACATATCATTTTAGACACCAGAGAACAGGACGAGTTTGACGAGGGACACATTCCAAATGCAATCTTGATTCCATATACCGAAATTGAAAACAAAGCAGAAGAAATGCTGCCCGATAAGGATGCACAGATACTTGTATATTGCCGTAGTGGCAGACGAAGCAAAATTGCAGCAGAAAGTCTTTCTAAACTCGGCTACACCAATGTAAAAGAGTTTGGCGGTATTATCGATTGGCCTTATGAGGTGGAAAAATGAAAATTTACGATATTTCACAGGAAGTTTTTAGTTGTCAGGTGTATCCCGGCGACCCGAAACCAGAAAAGAAGATACTTAAATCAATGGAAAAAGGCGAAGTGTATAATTTGACGGCATTTAATATGTGTGCACACAACGGCACGCATATCGATGCACCATTTCATTTTATTAAAGACGGTAAAACTGTGGACGAGATATGCTTAGAAGCAGTTGTGGGAATGGCTTATGTGGCAGAACATAATGGAATTGTCACAGCTGATGATGCTGAAAAAATACTTAAAAAAGCGAAAAAACAAAACATAGATTCGGCAAAGAGAATCCTGATTAAAGGGGATGTCGAAGTATCCTTGGAGGCGGCAAAGGTATTTGCATCTTCGTGCATTTGCCTTTTGGGAAACGAACCACAAGCCATCGGCCCGCAAAACGCCCCGATGGCAGTGCATCTTGAACTTTTGGGTGCGGGTGTTATCCTACTTGAAGGAATTCGTTTGTCTAAAGTGCCTGAAGGTGTTTATCTTTTGAATGCCGCACCGCTGAATTTATCAGGTGCGGACGGTTCGCCATGCAGAGCAGTTTTGATAGATGTTGAAAGATAAATTTTGCTTGGAGGTATGATATATGAAAAATCTAAAACTATTTTTCTCGGCATTAACAGTAGCGTTTGCAATTTTGGGCTTAACAAAGGCTCTTTCAACAGATATTACAATGCCGATAACATTTGTTTGCTTGTCAGCTACAATGTTTATATCATCTAAAGAATACAAGGATAAACAGCAAAAGAGCTCATCAATTTATTTTTTGCTATTAGGAGTGTTCTTGTTGACTGTAACTTTATATAATATATCCTCAATTATTTGGGGTATATAATAGACTAATTCCAATTTACTGAATTAATAGCAACAACGAGTTGCTTGTTTGCATTATATTCTCGCAGTATAATAATAGTGAGGTGATAGTTTTATGGAAAC
>JAFYXL010000038.1 GCA_017546165.1 Clostridia bacterium | reverse complement strand
GTCCACCGTTTTACCGCTGTTATACTTTTCAGGCGAATATTTTGTTCCGCCGTTTGACTCGTAGGTGAGAGTGTATTGTGTTACACCGCCACCTACACCGCCGCCGGTGTTACTGCTCCATTGTGCAACCAAGATAATGGTTTCAATGTTCGTGTCAATTGCCAGCGAACCGTATGTGTGTTCGTTTGTAACTGTTTCGTCACCATACTTCCAGCCCGCAAATGAATAACCGGCTCTTGTGGGATTTGGTGAATAAAGCAGATTTGTATCGTTCCATTTTAAGCCGGTCTTGTCAGAAACTGTAGTACTTCCGCCAACATTTCCGCCGTTTAAGTTGTATTTAACTGTATAATTCGGCAAGAATCTGCCCAGGAACACCACATCGCTATTCGGCATTTCATAGCTGCCATCCTGATTCAGATTTACTGTTGAAGAATACCATCCGTCAAAGGTATATCCCGCAAGGGTCAAGTCTGCTTCAACATTTAACGCCTTTCCAAAGGGAACATTTTCTACTTTATACGGATGCGCATTAAGATTGGGACGGTTGATGTCGTCTGCTGCGCGGCAGTCACTATAATATTTGTATTCTATATCATAAAGGTTTCTATCATAGTAGATACAAAGAACAAGCGGATTATTTTCGTCTCCTGCTACTCTGCCCGTCCATTCATCATTATATTGGTTTTGAGTAAACCCAACATATTCAAATGGTACTGCAACAACCTCTGCGCCGGTCTTTTTGCCGGGAATTAACTTTTCTTCTGCAAGACTGTAGTTTCTTGCAGGTGTTCCGGGCTCGGTTGCAAAAGTTTTGTTTTCTATGCCGCCGATGCCAACGCTTTCACCATCAAGCGTCTGCTTGTAATGTCTTACTATATACGGTCTTTCCAAGGCTGCAAAACCGCCTGTAAGATAAACATCATTGTCAGGCATTGAGAACGCTGCCCCGTTTATCACTGCATCGTCAGTTTCCCATCCGGACCAGGCATAACCCACATAATCCTCTGCATCAACATTGTATAAGTTGACATTTGCACCATAGTAGAAGTTTGAAGGGTTGTTGGCTGCAAGCGCAATCCAATCTGCATCATCTGTCACCGCATGAGGAACTGCCGTTGTAAATTCATATTTAACTTTATACGGAAGTCTGTCATAGTAGAATTCAAGGACTGTTGTTCCGTCACCTGCGATAGTTCCGTTTGGAGTGCTTTTTGCTAAAATATATTCATATCCGGCGAATTCAAGTGGTTGTGCCCATACACTGGTACCAGTTGTGCCAAAACGCTCGCTTGCTGTTTTTGTATCAAGCTCGTATTCGTCTGTAGGATTGCCTGTTGCGTCAAGCTTTTGGAGATAGTGCTTTACATAGTAAGGAGTGTTTTCATTGGGAACAAACCGACCAAGAAGTAAAACATTATGTGCCGGCATACTGAGGGAGGCACCTACGGGATTTGCATCGGTTCCTCTGTACCAACCAACAAATGTATATCCTATGGGAACAGAAGCTCCGGAGAGTTTAGGTTCTACCCAAACTGTTGAGTCATATGGATAAAGGTTTGTATCCACAGGAACAACGTTAGTGTCAAAATCTTCGGGAATAACACCTTCAATTTCATAGGTTACATTAAACGAAGGTCTGTCATAATAAAGCTTGATTACACGT
Source organism: Clostridia bacterium (assembly GCA_017546165.1). Lineage (GTDB taxonomy): Bacteria > Bacillota > Clostridia > Monoglobales > Monoglobaceae > SIG440. Next base: position 10,893 of record JAFYXL010000038.1, on the reverse strand, counting down.
AAGCCGTCTGCCGATATTATTCCGCTTACTGCCTCGTCACCCGGCTGATTGCCGTCATTCTGTGTAAGGCTATATATAAGATTATACACAAAACCTTCACTTATGATTTCCGGAAGCGGAGAAACTGTTACCTTGGAGTCTGTTATGCCTGTTGCTGTACGGGTTCTATACGGGGTTGTTTCATATCCGGAAAGGTCCGTCTTCTGAACATAGTGTTCAATTGTATATGGCGTATTGTGATTTGGTGTGAAATAACCATAGAGCGTTACATCACGCATAGGCATTGTAAACTTTCCGCCATCTATAACAACTGAACTGTCGGTAGCGTGTGGGTGCCAGGTTACAAATGTATAACCGGGAAGGCTGATGGGAGCTTTCACACTTACCTCTGCACCATGATAATAAGGACTGCCTAAATCGGTAGGAACAATGGGCAGTGCGTCTGCCAATGCACTTGCGCTCAGGTTCTCCTGGCGGGCAAGTTCGTAGGTTACATCGTACTTTTCTCTTTCATAATACAGCTCAAGAATAAGTATTCCATCTGCTTCTGCTGTAACCCTACCGTTTGTAATGCTTCTTGAAGAATCAGGGTCATACCCTTCGCTGAGATATGTAGTAAGATATTTCGCCTCTACATCATCGCCAATAGTTGCCATAAATGTCTCTGTTATTGATGGATTGTCTGTCGCAGGATAGCTGCCGTTTTCGTCCATCAGATAATGGTGAACCTTATAGGGTGTTCCGTTTTGTTTAGGCTCAAAATGACCCAAAATGGTTACCGGATGTGCAGGCATAACAAATTCTGTTACTATATTTTCCTGTGTTGCGGCACCTCTGTACCAGCCTACAAAAGTATATCCATCAGGGACATCATCACCGGAAAGCGGAGCTGCTACCCGAACTGTTGAGCCAAAGACACGCGGATTTTCTGCATCTACAGGAACAACGCTATGGTCAAAACCGGTAGGAACAGCACCTTCGATTTCATAGGTTACATTAAACGCAGGTCTGTCATAGTAAAGCTTGATTACACGTAAGCCGTCTGCCGATATTATTCCGCTTACTGCCTCGTCACCTGGCTGATTGCCGTCATTCTGTGTAAGGCTATATGTAAGATTATACACAAAACCTTCATTTATGATTTCTGGAAGCGGAGAAACTGTTACCTTGGAGTCTGTTATGCCTGTTGCTGTACGGGTTCTATACGGGGTTGTTTCATATCCGGAAAGGTCCGTCTTCTGAACATAGTGTTCAATTGTATATGGCGTATTGTCATTTGCTTCAAAATAGCCATAAAGTGTAACATCACGATTTGGCATTACAAACTTGTTGTCAACAATATCAAGCTGTCCGTCGGTAGCATGTGGGTGCCAGGGTACAAATGTATAACCGGGAAGACTGATGGGATCATCATTTACACTTACCTCTGCACCGTGATAATAAGGGCTGTCTGCATCGGTAGGAACAAGGGGCAGTGCGGCTGCCAATGCACTTGCGCTAAGGTTCTCCTGGCGGGCAAGTTCGTAAGTTACATTGTATTTATTTCTGCTGTAATACAGCTTGACTATCAATGAACCGTCTTGTGCTATTGTTCCGCTTACCGCCGTATCACCCGGCTGGTTGTCTGCATTCTTTGTAAGGCTGTATGCAAGGTCATATTTAAAGCCTTTCGCCTCATGAGTGGTATCCGGCTGAATTACAACCTTTTGGCCTGTTGTACCATAGCCTGTTTCAACCTCAACGGGAGAAGTCTCGTCATAGGTTCCGTCTTCGTTCATAAGGTAGTGATGTACTTTATATGGTGTGTTTGTCTTAGCCGTAAAGTAGCCAAGAAGAACAACGTCCTTGTCAGGCATTGCAAACTTACCTTCGGTAATCCGAACATCTGTTTGCTGCGGATACCAGCCGCTGAATGCATAGCCCTCTGCTTCTGCGATAGGAGCAACCGTTACGAGCGAATTATAAGGAACATCCGTATTGGCGGCGTTGCCATTGTAATCTGAACCCGAAAGGTCTGTTGCACCTATGGCTGTTGCATGAGCCTCATCACTGTACTTATATATAACATTGTGCTTATTTAAAGTAAATGTACCTGTAATAAGAACATCCTCATTTGGCATAGTAAATTTATTGCCGGAAACAGAGATGTTACCGGGCGTCTCCCAGCCTGAGAAGGTATATCCTGCCAGCGAAGCATCACCAAGGATTTCTATGTCTGATGTACCCGGCAAACGATAGATTGTTTTGTAAGTAACAGGGTTTTGCCCCGGTACTGTGTACTGATATGTAATCTTTGGAAGCTGCAGTTCCGGAGTAATAACCTCAGCAACCGATATATTGCTGTCGCGAATTAAAGCGTTGCCGTTGTTTGTGGGGAACAATCCGTTCAGACTTGCGTTTGCGTTGTCAATAGCAAGTTCTTCAGGAAGAACATTAAATTCTATCAAAAGCATTTTCCCATAGTTGTCTCCATCTCTGGGCGTTTCTGATACATAGTTTGCATCAAAGTCAAAACCACTCACAACTATACTCTTGCTGCCTGCTGGTCCAAAGCTCACAGTTACTCCGGTTGCGGTTTCGCCCGTCTGTGCCCAGCCATCTGCTGTTTTAGCCACAGTTTTTACACTTACATCAGCCTCGTTGACTATCAAATCCAAACCCGGATTAATTTTAAAGTACGACGATACACTGTCAATCAAAGTTGCATCGCTGCCAAGCTCAATAGTAGGTGTACCAATTGATGTACTGATTTTGTCAAAAATCTGCTCAAGTCCCGTGGTATCATCCGTGGTCATATAGTAACCATTATTTATGCTTCCGCTTGTGCCTGCCGACAATACACTGTTGCTATAAGAAGAATTGGGGAAGTTGCTGGACAAAAAGTGCATAAACTGGTTAGTTCTGTTTTCTTCCGAGCTTGAAGATGTTACTCCTTCAATGCTTGCAGTCGCATCTGCACCGGGTGCCATACTGATCGTAAAGATTGTTCCTTTGGCGGATTTAATGTCTGCGCCTGCAAGAACTGCGTTTCCTGCAACATTTTGATTAAAGGCACTGCTTTCAGTAGGAACGCCGTCTGTGAAAGCAATAACAACTTCTTTTCTGGTCTGTCCGTCATTTGTGGAATTATTCTGCAATATATTTAATGCACGCTCCATACCGTAGTCGATTCTTGTAGCGCCGGATGCATTAAGACCGTTTACACTGGTTTTCAAACCGCCAACAGTGTCGCCGTTAACATATGTAAGTGCCTGGACCGTGCTGCTGCTTCCTGCATATGTAACAATCGCTATTCTGTGCTGTGATGCTTGCGCAACTCCTGAATTTCTTGCTGCAATATCATCTATAAACGCATTGGCAGATTCTTTTAACTCCTGAATCTTTGTTTTTGTAACATTTTGAGTATGGTAAGAGTAAACCTGCACCACCGGGTAGTTGTTCTCGGGATCATTCCAACGGGAATTTACAATAGGATAGTAATACGAGGAACCATCTGTGTAGTAGTCGCAGTTGTTGTTATCCATACCTACATAGGTAACCGGTACATATTTATCCTCGCTTGTTTTGATGTAATAGTTGCCGGTTGTTGAGCTAAGTCCATATCTGTAGTATCCCGACAAAAAACCGGTACTTACCCAGTTTCCCTCGCCTGTAACAGGATAATAGTCTGTTATTGATACAGACTCATACGGGTCAGCCATACTGCCCGATACATCAAGTACAAGTACAATATCGGTAGGGGTGGATGTAGTATGCGAAACAACCTCACCCGTTGTATAAGCTCCGATTGAAATATCAACCGAGCCATCGGCTTTGGGCTCTGCCTTCTTCATAAGTGTAACACCATCGCCTTGATTGGTATTTTGGTGCGCAGACGCAACTGTAACATCTGTGGCACTTGCCACCAGTGTTATTCCGGGGAATAATCCCACTATCATACACAGCGTCAGCAAATATACCAGTGTCCTCTTTAGAATATTATTTTTGTTTGTCATTCTAACGCCTCCTTGGTTTGTTTTTTCATATTATCGTTCATACACATACCGATAAGGTCAGAGGGCCGTTCTTTTTTAAGAAACCTACAGGAACCACAGTCCTCATATTCCCCTTCCATGTGTATGCAGGCATCGGAGATTACATTCACCCAAGGTCTGTCGTCTTTTGTGTGCCTTGGAGTTTCTTCAAAGTCGGGATAATCTCCATGCCATGTGTTGCTTTTTTTGTCGTATTTGAATTTTACTGTCACCGAATCACCGTCAATTTCTATTTTACGTGATTTTATCCAACTCATTTGCAACCCCCTCTCGTTATTTTTTATATTATATAAAATTTTTCAAAAATCCAAAAATACCACTTTGCGGGTCAAAACGGCTATTTTTCTGCGAGGACTTTTGTCAGATTTTTGGGGACGATTCCAAATTTTGCTTTCAGAATGCGGTTTTAAGCAAAAAACACCCGTTCGCATTTGCGAACGGGTGGAAATTTTTATTTGCTTAAATATTCATTAAGAGCACTTTTGTTTTGGATATTCAGCAACTCATATATAACCTGAATATGCTTTTTTACCGTTGCCAGAGATATACCCAGATGCGCTGACATTTCCTTTTTCTGCCAGCCCCGGTTATACAGTATTGCAATAGTCGCCTCCATAGGCGAAAGCAGATGGAATAAATTGTTTTCGTTTGGAACATGAAGCTTGTTTCAACCATCATTGAACTCCTTAATAATCGCCGTTATCTTTTTGTATTCCACCGGGTAATCCTTTTTTATATAAGTCTCAACCAGGTCCGAAAGCAGCTTGTGATGGACTCCGAATATTTTGACCAATCCGTCAGGTTGTGCGAGGTTCCACGCTTCGAAAAATGCTTTCTTTGCCTCTTCAGTTTTCTTAAGAGCCATATAACTGCCTGCTGCGACAATGTTGACATAAATAGCGGCTATTGGATAAAGGTTGTTGCACATTGCCAGTGTGCAATATCGCAGATGCCCACCGCGCGGCCATAATCTTTGTTTTTATATGACTCATACGCCAAGACATAGCAACCGTAAAGTCTTGTGCCGTTGGGCAAATATTTAAGGTAATCCTCAAGCTTTGGCGCACTTGGCATCGGCAGCTGAAAAATTACAGAACCGATATATGCTGCCAAAATTTCAAGTGCGTGAATTTCGGGCGGAGATTCAGCCTTAAGACCAGCCGAAAGGTCTTTTGTAACAAGGTCGGATATATAATTTGCAATGTGTACATGTCCTTTAAATATATTGGAAAAAGCACACATAATCCCTGCTGAATAGCGAAGCGACGAGTCGTCACTGCTGATATAAGGTTCCAAAAGCTCCAGAGTTTTTTCTTCATCACCTGTATAATAGAAGTATTCAGCAAGAGCAGTGTTTCTGTCATCTGCGTCCTCAATACTATCTATATAATCTTTGATTTTGCCCGCATCAAAACTCGCACTGAGAAGGGGCAGCGGCATACGCGTATTGCGACTTTCTTCCCGGGTAACGGAATCATGATGGTTGGCAGAAGGCACCGTGCCTTTTGGTATAAGCCACGAGTTGCCGTGCATAACCGCACCTTCAAGTTTATTTTGCTTTGCCCATTTTTGAACCGCACGGACAGTGACGCCTAAGCGTTCTGCAGCTTGCTTTGCGGTTTCAAATTCCATATTATCGTTTCCTTTTAAGAAAAAGTTCTTACACTATTATAAATCAGGTTATTTTATTTTTCAAGGGTCAAGCCCCAGTTTTTTAATATTTACAGTTTTAAACTTGACAATATCTCCGGAAATGATTATACTTAATCAAAATGGAGAGAAATATAGAGTTTTTTTGATATAATAAGATTAAGGATGGCGCAGTTATGAATTATTCAAAGCTTAAAGATTTAAAGAGAATTGTCATCAAGGTGGGGACGTCTTCCCTTACATATGAGACCGGAAAGATAAATATAAAAAAAATTGAAAGCCTTGTTCGTGTGATTTCAGACCTTCGTAACCGTGGCGTTGAGGTTGTGCTTGTTTCAAGCGGTGCTGTAGGAGCAGGGGTGGGCAAGCTTAACCTTCCGGAAAAGCCTGATGATATCCGTGCGAAGCAGGCCCTTGCAGCAATCGGACAGGCGTCTTTAGTTTCTATCTATGACCGCTTTTTTTCGGAATATGGCCACAGTACTGCCCAGGTCCTGTTGACCAAATTTATTCTTGAGGATGAGGAGAGGTACCAAAACACAAAAAACACCTTTGAAACAATGTTCAGGTACGGGGTTATTCCTATTGTGAATGAAAACGACGTGATTTCAACTTATGAACTTGAATTTGGGGATAATGATACCCTTTCTGCATATATTGCGGAGCTTGTTGAGGCGGAACTTTTGATTATTCTCTCTGATATTGACGGACTGTTTGACAAAAACCCTGCAGAAAATCCCGACGCCAAGCTTATCCCTTGCGTCAGGGAACTGGACGACAGCATTACAGCCCTTGCCGGCGGGGCAGGAAGCCGCCGGGGCACAGGGGGGATGATAACCAAACTGAAAGCTGCGGAAATTGTTACTGAAAAAGGGATAGATATGATAATCACAAACGGTGCTCATCCTGAAGGTATTTATGATATTTTTGACGGCAAATCTATAGGAACATTATTTGTAGGAAAAGGTAATTGTTAAAAAAATACAAAATTTATTTTGGCAAGTAAATAAATTGGTTAAAATTTTATCAAAATAATGGTTGATAATCTTAAAAACTTATGTTATTATATTAACAATAATAATTAAAATGGAATAGAATTGACATTAATCTCAAGGAGGTAAACAAAATGACAAATAACAAAAAAGTACTCACTTGGCTTGAAGAAATGAAAGCCCTCTGCAAACCTGCAAATGTGGTTTGGATTGATGGCTCAGAAGCTCAGCTTGAGGCTCTTCGCGAAGAAGCGGTTTCTACAGGTGAGATGATTAAGCTTAATCAGGAAAAACTTCCAGGCTGCTACTATCACAGAACAGCTGAAAACGACGTTGCTCGTGTTGAGGACAGAACATTCATCTGTACCGAAACTGAAGAAGAAGCAGGTCCTATCAACAACTGGATGGCACCTGAAAAGATGTATGCAAAGTTAAATGCACTTTATGACGGTGCAATGGAAGGCCGTACAATGTACGTTATTCCTTATTCAATGGGTCCTGTTGGCTCACCATTCTCAAAAATCGGTGTTGAACTTACAGACAGTATCTACGTTGTTCTTAACATGGACATTATGACACGTGTTGGCAAGGATGTACTTGATGCTCTTGGCGAAGACGGTGACTTTGTTAAGTGTCTCCACGCAAAGAAGGATGTAAATCCTGACGAAAGATACATCGTTCACTTCCCACAGGACAATACAATTATGTCAGTTAACTCAGCTTACGGCGGTAACGTTCTTCTTGGTAAGAAGTGCTTTGCTCTCCGTATCGCTTCATACCAGGGTATGAAGGAAGGCTGGATGGCTGAACATATGCTTATCCTTGGTTTGGAAAACCCACAGGGCGAGGTTAAGTACATCTGTGCCGCATTCCCATCAGCTTGCGGTAAGACAAACCTTGCAATGCTTATTCCACCTAAGTTCCTTCAGGAGAAGGGTTACAAGGTATGGACAGTAGGTGACGATATCGCTTGGCTCAGAGTTGGCGAAGACGGAAGACTTTACGCAATCAACCCAGAAGCTGGTTTCTTTGGTGTTGCACCAGGTACTTCAGAAAAATCAAACTTCAATGCTCTTGAGGCAACAAAGAAGAACACAATCTTCACAAACGTTGCAATCAACGAGGAAGATATGACAGTTTGGTGGGAAGGTCTTGACAAGAATCCTCCAACCAATGCAATTGAGTGGAAGGGTGCAAAGGTTGACGGCAAAGCATATACTGCTGACGGCAACAAGCTTGCTCATCCTAACTCAAGATTTACAGCTCCTGCAAAGAACTGTCCTTGCATTTCGCCTGAATTTGAAAACCCACAGGGTGTTCCGATTTCAGCTATCGTATTCGGCGGCCGTCGTGCAAAGACTGCTCCGCTGGTATATCAGGCTCGTGACTGGGATCACGGTGTATTTGTTGGTGCTACAATGGCATCTGAGACAACAGCTGCAGCTGCAGGTGCAGTTGGCGTTGTAAGACGTGACCCAATGGCTATGCGTCCATTCGTTGGTTACAACATGGCTGACTACTTCCAGCATTGGTATGATATGGGCAAAAAGATTTCTAACCCACCTCAGATCTTCAATGTAAACTGGTTCAGACTTGACAAGGACGGCAACTTTATGTGGCCGGGATTTGGCGACAATATGAGAGTTCTTAACTGGATTCTTGACCGTTGCGAAGGCAAGGTTGACGCTATCGAAACTGAAATTGGTTTTGTTCCAAACAAAGAAGACCTCCAGCTTGATGGCCTTGATCTTTCTGACGAGGTAATCACTGAGCTCCTTTCAATCGACAAGGATGCTTGGAAGGAAGACCTTGCAAACCAGAGAGAATTCTTTGCACAGTTTGGCGACAAACTTCCAAAGGAAATCGTTGAGAGCATGGATACTCTTGAAAAGAACCTTAACAAATAATAAGACCTTTAAATAAAAATAACCCCACCAATTTAGGTGGGGTTATTTTTATTTACCAAAGGATTTAAAATGTTATGCTGTGATTTTTTGTAAAGGTGCCGCTGGCAGGAAGGCAAACAATGCCTCGCTTTTTTGTTATGTCAGGGTCGCTGTCTGTAAAGTCTGCTATGCCGCACCAAGGCTCAAGGCATATGTAATTTGCTCCGGGTTTTTGCCAGATGAGGAAGTAATCCGCTCCATCAAACTGCACTTCAATCTGCTCCCCGGTTTTTCGGTTTTTCAAAGTGACTTTGCGTGAATTTAAGTTCAGGAAGTTAAGGGAGTCCTCTTCAAAATATTCACGCCTTAAGGGTAGCTCCTGGGTGTTTGTTCCCAAATTTATTGTTCTTTGACTTACAAGGCCATTATCCAGCCTGTTTGCTGTCAGGTCCTCGCATTTGTCAAATATAACACTGTAGGCTTCAATTCCCTCAGGACAGGCGTATGCCTCGTGCGAGCCGATGGAAAAGTACATTTCTCCTTTAGAGAGATTTTTTACGGCATACTCAATATTTATTCGGGATTTATCCAGTGCGTAAGTTACCCTCAGCTCAAATTCAAAGGGGTATTTTGTCAAAGTTTCCTCATTTGAACGGAGCAAAAATACGGCTTTCTCCTTTTCGGCAGACTCTACCTCGAACTCGGACTGTCTTGCAAAACCATGACGGGGAAGGGTATATTCCTTGCCCGAAAAAATGAATTTGTCGTCTTTTAATGCGCCGCAAACAGGAAAAAGCAAAGGCGCACGGCCGGACCAGATTGATGGGTCACCATTCCAAAGATGTTCTCTAGCTTCTTTTTTGATGCTTTGCATCTCAGCGCCTTTTGATGAAATCGCAACTGTCAAATATTCGTTTGAAATTGTTACTGTGTTCATTCCAATCCCTCCTTTTAGGGTTATTCTAACATATATGAGGGATTAATTCAATAAAATTCCTTTAAAAATCGTGGCAGTTGCCAAAATCAACACCGCAATCTGCAAAAACGGAAACAATCCTTTCAATCATTTCAAAGCCATCAAGAGTGTCATTGTGATGTATCCTTTTTTTTGGCTTTAGTACTTATAAATACTATATTTAAAGATTATCATAAATATATGATAAAGTCAATGTAAGTACTGAAAGATACTTTGGAGGTATTAGAAATGTATTTTAAACGGCTGCGTGACTTGCGGGAGGACAGAAATTTAAGGCAAACCGATATTGCAGAATTTCTTGGCATTCAGCAAACGGTTTATTCTCGGTATGAGAGAGGATTTCAGAATATACCGATTGAATATCTTATAAAGTTATCGGAGTTTTACGGGGTAACAACTGATTATATTTTGGGGTTGTCGGATAAATAGCAAAGTAAAAGCCTATCGGATTTCGATGGGCTTTTTTGTTTGGAACTTGTGACAAGATTTAGTACAGAAAAGAGTTTTCATATAATAATTAAAGTTTTGGTATGTATATATTCCCAGATCTGAGGAAATATATTACTATAATCATTGGGGGAGGAGGATATAATATGGAACCCTATGAAATGCCGATAGGACTTGGAATGGCTCTTGCACAAAGACCTGAGGCTTTAGAAAAATTTGCATCTCTTAGCGAGGATAAAAAGCAGGAGATTATAAAAGGAACACATTCGGTTTCCTCGAGAGAGGAAATGAGCCGGTATGTGGATAAAATTATATCTGAATATTAGGACAGAAGCCTGCTCAATCTATACGGAGCGGGTTTTTGTGTTAATAATTGTTGATTGAAAGAGGTAGGTGTTTTGTCTAAAATGTCAGCCTTTGATATATCTTTGTTGTTACTGCCAAATAGGTTGGGTGTGTGCGGTATATAATAACAAAAATAAATTTTTTATATGGAGGCAAAGATGAGTAATCAGTTAAAAAATCAAACCAGTCCTTATCTCCTGCAGCATGCAGAAAACCCTGTGGACTGGTATCCGTGGTGTAGGGAGGCATTTGAGAAGGCAAAGGAGGAAAATAAGCCGATTTTTTTGAGCATTGGCTACAGCACCTGTCATTGGTGTCACGTTATGGCACACGAAAGCTTTGAGGATGAAAAAACGGCAGAGATTTTGAACAGGCATTTTGTCTCAATAAAGGTTGACCGTGAGGAACGTCCCGACATTGATAGTATATATATGGCGGCGTGCCAGGAATTTACGGGCAGCGGCGGATGGCCCATGAGTATTTTTATGACTTGGGATAAGAAGCCGTTTTTTGCGGGAACGTATTTCCCGCCACATTCACGAGACGGGATGCCGGGCTTTCCG
>JAFYXL010000037.1 GCA_017546165.1 Clostridia bacterium | reverse complement strand
TGGGGAGTTCTTGGGAACAAATCCACCGGCTGAACTTTTTTCACTTCATATCCAAGCTGAGTCAGTATCTTTAAATCCCTCGCCAGTGTGGATGGTTTGCAAGACACATAGACTATCCCTTTCGCCCCTGTTTTGGCAACAGTTTTAAGCAGGCTTTCTTCACAGCCTTTGCGGGGCGGGTCCAAAATCACCACGTCCGGCATCTGGCCTTTTAGCTTTGGGGCAACCCCCTCGGCAGTGCCGCAGTAGTACTCGGCATTTGTGATGCCATTGATCCTTGCATTTTCTTTTGCGTTGTCAATAGCTTGTTCTACCACCTCGATGCCCACAATCTTTTTTGCGGACTTTGCCATAAACTGACCAATTGTACCAATTCCGCAATACAAATCCCAAACAATCTCATTGCCCGAGAGCTCAGCGAACTCCTTTGCCACTGAATAAAGCACCTGAGTCTGTTCCTTGTTGACCTGATAAAACGAAAGGGGCGACAGTTTGAACTTGCAATCTCCCAGACTATCAATTATATAATCTTCTCCCCACAGGGTGCGGAACCGTCTGCCAAGGACCACATTGGTCCTTTTGTCGTTGAGGTTTTGCAAAACCCCGGTTAGGCCATCAACTTTTTCTCTGAGAGTTTTTACCAGTGCCTCGGATTCAGGCAGTTTTTCACAATTTGTAACAATGCAAACCATTTTCCCGCTATCGCCACATCGGGTATAAATGTGCCGGATACACCCTTTGCCGGTTTCTTCATCATAGGGTTCTATATTATATTTTTGCATCCAGTCACGCACACATTTCAACACCTCAGGGTTGGTCTTGTCCTGAATTATGCATCCGTCAATATCAATAACCCTGTGGCTGTGCTGTGCGTATATGCCTATACCGTCACGGCTTACCGGAAACTGGCCCTTGTTTCGGTAACCGCAAATATTATCCGCTCCAAGAATAGGCGAAACTTCAACATCAAGGCCTGAAATTCGCCTGATACAGTCCTCCACTTTTTGGTGTTTGTAACGGAGTTCTGCCTGATAATCTACATTCCAGAACCTACATCCTCCGCATTTGTAAAAATACCGGCATTGGGATTTTGTGCGGTCAGGTGACGGAATCACAATGTCTATCAGCTTGCCCACTGCATAGTTTTTAAGAACCTTTATAATCAAAACTCTTACCGTTTCTCCCAAAAGGGCGTAGGGGACAAATACCGCCAAACCCTCTGCACGGCCTACGCCGTCGCCCTCTTCGGTTGTGCCCGTTATTTCAATTTCAAAAATGTCATTTTTCTTCATCGCTTTTTCCCTCTGAAAAAAGTATCTTTAAATTTCTTAGCAGCACGCCTTTACCCCTCCAGCTAAAGGCGTATTGGCCGTACCTTTTTTTAAACTCACTGTTAGATAAGTCCTCTATATCCGAAAGAGCAAGGTGTGAGATTCGATCTCCCATAAATTCCTGCATAGCTGTAGTTTCAAGTCCGCCATTGTGGGGACAAACCCTTTGGCAAACATCACAACCCCAGCACAGCTTTGCGTGTTTTATCAGGGATTCTTCTTTTGGAGTCAGTTCCCCTCGCTTTTGAGTTATTTGCGAAAGACACTTTTGTTCATCCACCTTGCCACCGCTTAGCGCCTTCCCGGGGCATTCCCTCTCGCATCTGCCACACATAAGGCAATCCCTTTCGCAAATTGGGTCGCTGTCAATTAAAAGGTCGTGAATTATCTGACCAATAAAAAAGTATGAACCGTACTCCTGACAAATAAGCATTCCATTCATTCCATAAAAGCCAAGCCCCGCTTCATATGCGGCCCGACGGTCGTTATATTCACCTTTATCAACCTGAATCTCAATTTTTGCAGCGCCATTCTTTGTTAATATCTTTGAAAGAACCTTAAGTTTTTCTTCTGCAATAATATGATAGTCAATACTCCGTGCATACAAGGAAAGGTTACCCTCTTCCCCCTTTACAAAATAGGGGAAAAGTGCAACCACCGAATTTTTTGAAAATCCTAATTTCTCAATGCCCAAAGTTTTGGCATATTCTCTAATTTCATCTTTTATCATAATTCAATTCTGCCTTGGAGAGCCCTTGCAAGTGTTATTTCGTCTGCATATTCAAGTTCTCCGCCCACAGGCACACCGTGAGCTATTCGTGTAACTTTTATCCCAAAGGGTTTGAGGAGTTTGGATATATACATAGCTGTTGTTTCACCTTCTAAGTTGGGGTTTGTGGCCATTATAACTTCCCGAACCTCACCGCCTGTAACTCTTGTCATAAGTTCTTTTATTCGGATATCTTCAGGGCCTATATTGTCCATTGGAGAGATTGCACCGTGAAGAATATGATATACGCCTTTAAACTCATTTGTCTTTTCCATCTGGACTACGTCCTTCGGGTTTTCAACCACACAAATAAGACCGCTGTCCCGTCCCGGGTTTGCGCAAACACTGCAAACGTCACTGTCTGAAAAGTTTTGACAGATTTTGCAGTAGGTAATCTTTCGCTTTGCCTCAATGATGGCATCAGAAAAACGAAGAGCTTTCTCCTCAGGAAGATTCAGCACGTGATAAGCAAGTCTCTGGGCGGTTTTTGTGCCAATCCCCGGAAGTTTGCGAAATTCATCTATTAAGTTTTGGAGTGGTGAAACATAATAGTCCATTTTCTAAAACCCTTTCTAAACAAAGCGGAGGTGTTTTTTGATGAACACCCCCGTTTGGGATTGATTGAACTGAGATTCCCACAATTTGCGGCAAATTCACCAGTCAGTCCGGTTTTATTTTGCAAGTGTAAGTGTAACTGTCTCGGTTTCTCCGTCCCAGCCAACAGTATAGCCTATTGCCTCAGCCAAAAAACGAAGAGGAACGTAAGTTCTGCCCTCGCTGTAGTTGAGAAATGGTGTTGTGTCCATAGGCTTTAAATCCTTCTTGTTGCCGTTCGCATCAAAGTAGAAGAGGCGGGTGTTTCCAACCTGCATACAAAAACTTTCACCGTTTTCGTGTCTTCCTAAAACGGATTGTGTTTCATTTTCCCAAGTTACTTCAAAGCCAAAGTATTCCATCAAAAATCTTACCGGAACAAATGTTCTGTTATCTTTTTCAACTATACTGCCCATGCCTTCAGCAATAGTAGCCTTTTCACCATTGATGATAATCTCTGTGTTTGCAGCAAAAGCAGTTGTGATTGAAAATACCATACACAAAACCAACATAATTGAAACTATTTTTTTCATTTTTAAACCCAGCCTTTCGCTTGTCTATTTTTTTGCGGCAATCCGCATTTTTACAATTTTTATACCAACTTTTTAAGTTCGTCCACCTTATCAAGTCTTTCCCAAGGCAATGAAACGTCTTCTCTTCCAAAGTGTCCGTAAGCTGCTGTCTGTTTGTAGATGGGTTGTCTGAGATTTAAGGTGTTTATAATGCCATCAGGTGTAAGGTCAAATACCTTATCAACAATCTCTGCAAGTTTTTCGTCGCAAATTTCACTTGTGCCAAATGTATCAATTCTTACAGATACAGGTTTGGCAACGCCAATTGCGTATGCAAGTTGAACTTCACAGGATTTTGCAAGACCTGCTGCAACAATGTTTTTGGCAACATATCGAGCTGCATATGCTGCGCTGCGGTCAACCTTTGTGGGGTCCTTGCCTGAGAAGGCACCACCGCCGTGACGTGCATAACCGCCATAGGTATCAACTATAATCTTTCGGCCGGTATGACCTGAGTCGCCCTGCGGTCCGCCCACCACAAATCTGCCTGTGGGGTTGATAAATATTTTTGTATCAGAGTCTATCAGCTCTGCCGGAACAGAATGTTTAATAACCGCATTTAAAATGTCTGCACGAAGTTGAGTCATATCAACCTCAGCATCGTGCTGGGTTGAAACAACTATTGCATCTATCCTCTTTACACCGCCGGCCTCATCGTACTCAACTGTAACCTGAGTCTTGCCATCCGGTCTGAGGTATGAAAGTTCTCCACTTTTGCGAACCTCTGTAAGACGTCTTGCCATTTTGTGTGCCAGATGTATTGCCATTGGCATATAGCTTGGAGTTTCATCACAAGCAAAGCCAAACATCATTCCCTGATCCCCCGCGCCGTGGCCGTCGCCCGCTTCGCCTTCTTTAAATTCAAGAGCCTTGTCAACGCCCATAGCAATATCGCCCGACTGCTTGTCAAGGGCACAGATAACACCACAAGTGTCACAGTCAAAACCATATTTTGCCCTGTCGTAACCAACGCCTCGTACAGTTTCACGTACAATCTCTGCCACATCAAAGATTGCAGAAGTAGTAATTTCACCAACAACAACCACAAGGCCTGTTGTGACGGTAACTTCGCAGGCAACACGAGCCATAGGGTCTTCTTTTAAGATAGCATCTAAAATAGCATCCGATATAAGGTCTGAAATCTTATCCGGATGGCCTTCAGTAACTGATTCAGATGTAAATAGTTTTTTGTAGTTCATCGTTTGAAACCTCCTTGTCTGCACTCGTAATTTAGCAATACTTCCAGAATGCGACTTGTGCGATAGGGTTTTGTGTTTGCGCCCCAAGATGGTGCAAAGCTACAATCCTCTCTCCCAATACAATATCTATTATGGGGAAACCAATGTAAACAGTACATAAACGATCTTGCTTATATACATAGTTTGCAGGACCATTTTTAAACCAAATCATACATTCTAATTATACTATTTTTTTCAGCGTCTGTCAACCATTTGCCTGCCAAATTACTTTTTCTATTGACTTTTTTCCGCAAATACTGTAAAATATTCCTGTATTTCAAATTTTTATATTAAGGTAGTGATATTAAAATGTCAAACAAGCTTAGCACAAAAAATATGGTTATCACCGCACTTCTTATCGCTTTTGGTATAATCATCCCCACAGCATTCGGCTTTTTGCGGGTGATTCTTCCGCCTGCATTTACTGCAACAATTACCGCACACGTTCCGATTTTTGTTGCGATGTTTATTTCACCCGTCTCCGCTATTTTCACAGCCATAGGCACCGCTCTTGGCTTTTTGTTGGCAGGCCTTGATATGGTGGTTGTTATCAGAGCTGCATCCCATATAGTTTTTGCAATAGTGGGCGCGCTTATGATAAACAAAAAAATGAGCATCCTCTCAATCGGTATAGTTACTGCAATTCTTCACGCACTTTGCGAAGCTATTGTGGTTTATGTTTTCCTGGCTCTTGGTTGGACAACCTCTGCTGATTCATTTGTAAAGATTGCTTTCTATACAACAGGTATCGGCACAATCATCCACCACATAATCGACTATATTATTGCGGTAATTCTTATCAAGTCACTTGCAAAAACAAAGGCTATCAATAACATACCGAAGTTATTTTAAAAACAATTTTAAAAATAGGGTACGGCATTGCTGTACCCTATTTCTTTTTCTCAATTTTCTTTTTCTGTCCGTCCTCGTCAACGATATACACGTTTTCCAAAGTGTTTAAAAGACCCTGTCTGAATCCTTTTATATACTCCTGTCTGAGTTTTGACTGTTCAGCCTTTTCCGCCTCTGTCAGGCCCTCGCTCCTTGACTTTTTTGCAAGAAAGTTTATTCTATCTATAAGTTCCGGTTTCATTTTTTATCTCCTTGTTGAATTGTTTGCATACAGTATATCACAGCCTGTCCCATATTGCAATTATTAATTCTTTGTCAGGCCCTAGCGTCCGCACGTACACATAAATTAAAATCAATAAATATGGATAACAAAAAAGCAGACGGCAACCCCCAAGGAGTTGCCGCTTTGGTATGCCCGATGCGATTCGAACGCACGCCGCAGCGTTGGGCAGATATGCCGGCGGCATATCTGTAGCAAAGGATTGGCTTTGGCGAGAGCCAATGCCTGATAAAAGAAAAACGCATCGCGTTTTACTCCTTGGAGTGCGTATGTGTGTTTCAATTTAAAATAGTGAGTATGGGTAACAAAAAAGCAGACGGCAACCCCCAAGGAGTTGCCGCTTTGGTATGCCCGATGCGATTCGAACGCACGACCTTCAGAGTCGGAGTCTGACACTCTATCCAGCTGAGCTACGGGCACGTGTAAATGATAAGGGCGGCAAAGCCGCCCTTATTTTTTTAGTAATTCTCAAGTGCGTCATCAAGCCAGAAGAAACCTATATCAAAAGCTTTGTAAAGCCCGTCACGTTCAGCCTGTTTGATAAGTGTTGAGTTGTTTTCGCTGTTTGTTCTGAGCTCAATAACAACCTTTGTTGCAATGTCCAGATCATTCAGCTTTTCTGATTCAGTAATACGGAAAACCACCATATACTTTGTACCGGGGTTGCCGTAATAAATCTCGTTTCCTTTGCGAAGAAGCATCTTGCCCTTATAGGTCAAAACTTCCTCTTTCTTTTTTGAAGGCATAACGTACCCTCCTTTCAATTCTTTAAAGATAGAGGTCTGTCCCTCTATCAAATACATCGCCTACTTAAGAAGTTTTAACACTTCAAACCTCTTGGCTTGTTCATTTTCAGTTGACGCACAGGCTAAAAGCCTTGCGATTCTTAATCATCTGCCGTTTCCGCCTGGAAACCAGCATGCCTTGAACCCTTAATCAATATATCTATCATACCAAATTCTTTTGCAAAAATCAATAGCCAATTCGCATTTTGGTTATATTTTTAATAAAGTTCTACGGATTTTGTCGCACTCCTGCACAAATCAAACTAATTTGTTGCATAATCTTAAAATTTCAGTGTTGTGTAACTAAAAAAAATGTGATATACTGTTCTGTACAGTGATTTTATCTCATTTAAAAGGAAGGGTGAACTGAAAATGAGTTGTAATAAGAGTAATATACACAAAACCTCAATCGGCGGTCAGGCAGTGATTGAGGGTGTTATGATGAAAGGGCCGGACAAAATTGCAACATCTGTCCGAAAACCTGACGGAGAAATCGAGATTGATATAAAGCCTTGCGGTAAATCCCGCAAGAATAAGTTTTTAAATCTACCCATCCTCCGCGGTTGCATAAACTTTTTTGATTCTATGATACTTGGCGTGAAATCCCTTATGTGGTCAGCCACATTCTTTGACCTTGAAGAAGATGATTCACCAAAGGATAAACAGAGTAAGTTTGAAAAATGGATGGAGGAAAAGTTAGGCTCTGAAAAGGCACTTAATGCGGTTATTTATTTTTCAGTAGCGCTCTCCCTTGTTATGAGCGTGGGACTCTTTATTCTTCTTCCAACAATCATTGTGGGCCTTTTGGATAATGTGATAAAAAGCCATATTTTGCTGACTCTGTGCGAAGGTGTGGTAAGGATTGCAATATTCCTCACCTATCTTGCCCTGGTGGCAAGGATGGAAGATATAAAGCGAGTGTTTATGTATCACGGCGCCGAACACAAGACCATTCACTGCTACGAGCAAGGTCTTGACCTCACCGTTGAAAACGTCCGCAGCCAGTCAAGGCTTCATCCACGGTGCGGAACAAGTTTTCTCCTTGTTGTTATGGTAATCAGTATAATTGTATTTTCATTTATTTCCTGGAGCAATCCATTAATCAGACTTGTACTCAGGTTGGCTTTACTGCCTGTGGTTGCAGGTATTTCATATGAGATAATCAAATTTGCAGGCAGACATGACAACTACTTTACCGCAATACTGAGTGCCCCCGGCAAGTGGCTCCAATACATCACCACCAATGAGCCTGACGACTCTCAAATTGAAGTTGCAATAAACTCCCTTAAGGCTGTTATGCCGGAAAACAGAGATGATGACAAATGGTAAACTTGAAAACTCTACGGACTTCCGCAGCAAAGCGTCTGGAAGCCTGTAAAAATGATAGTCCCCTTGCGGATACAGACTACATCCTGAAGCATATGGGTTTTAGCAAAACCGACCTTTTGCTGGGTGATAAGGTTGTTGATGAAGAAGCTGAAACTGCCTTCTGGGAATCAATCAGCCGCCTTGAAAAAGGCGAACCTGTCCAATATATTGTGGGGAAATGTGAATTTATGTCACTTGAATTTTATGTAACCCCCGCAACCTTGATACCCCGTAGCGACACTGAAATTTTGGTGGAAGCTGTTCTTGAATTTTGTAAGACCAAATCTGCTCCAAAAATCTTTGAAGTAGGGTCAGGATCGGGATGCATCGCAATCAGCCTTGCACACTTTTGGCAAGAGGCTCACGTCCTTTCAGCTGATATATCAAAGGACGCCCTTGCGGTTGCAGAAAAAAACGCCAGATTCAACAAGGTTTCAGATCGGGTTAAATTTATTGAGCATAATATATTAAAAGGCTTTCCGGAATTTGAAAGTCCTCCGGATATTATAGTTTCAAACCCGCCGTATATACCAAGCGCTGATGTTCTTACCCTTGACAAAAAGGTGAAAGACTTTGAACCAAGGTCCGCCCTTGATGGGGGAACTGACGGTCTTGATTTTTACAGATTTTTAATTCTGAATTCGCCCCTTAATGCAGGGGGGTACCTTGCACTTGAGATAGGATTTGGTCAGTCCGACGCCGTCATTGACCTTATGGAAAAACACTTTGACGACGTCAAGTTAATAAAAGACCTGTCCGGTATAGACCGTGTGATTGTGGGCACTCACAGATAATAAAAACACCTCCCAAAACGGGAGGTGTTTTTATTTTTATTTAATGTTCTTATTTAACTTCGAGAACCCATTCTTCACGTGTTCTGAATTTGTTGTGGAACTTCTTGTTAAGAACACCCTTTTCTTCAAGGTGAACATAGCAAGCTCTGTCGCAAGCGTGTCCGCAGATTGAAGAAATGTAGCTGTGCATAATTGGTGGATAGTAAGAAATGTTGTTGATTACATCCTTTGCATCCTCAGCTGTGAGCTGTTTCTTACCACTAAGAATTTCAAGTCTGTCTTCTCTGTGTGGAAGAGCGTGGTCAGACATAAATGGGTTCTTTGACATATTTGCACCTGCATAGTATGCAGCACACTGCCAAGGATCCTTTTTCTTGTCTTTTATAGCGTTACCAGGGCAAGCCTTGATACATTCGCCACAGTTGTCACAGATATGTGGCTTGAACTCAGGTGTTGGTTCGAGCTCTGCATCTGTAAGAACAAAGCAGTATCTCTGAAGTGGGCCATAATCATCTGTAAGAAGTGAACCACTCATACCGATTTCACCTATACCACATTTTGCAGCACTTTCAACATAGTTCATCTGATATTCCTGAGTGATACCACGACGAATGTGGTTGTAAAGAATTTCAGGGTTGGTGCTGTCTTCTTCCTGCATAATTGTCTGGGTCTTTCTCTGTGGAAGACCGATGTAGCCTTCTTCTTCGAGAATTCTTGCACAACGAAGTGTCATCATTGGCATAATTGTTTCTTCAAGACATTCAACAGCGATTGTTGAGTAGTGGTAGTATGTAGTACCTTCCTCGATACCTCTCTGTGTACCTCTTGGAATTCTGTAAGCAAGACAAATAACAGACTTTGTCTCAGGGAGAATTTTAAAAATTGGATCATTCGCATCAAAACGGCTTGCTGGTGCAATACCGATGATATCAGGGCCAAATGACATTTTCTTTAATTCGTTAATTCTGTTGATCATATTTTTCCAACCTCCTTCAAGTGCTTAAAGCATACATAATCGCAGCTCTTACCGCAAAGACAAGGCATATAACCTGTGTGCATTGGGAGGAAGTTGATTTCTTTGATTACTTCTCTTGCTTCCTCTGCTGTGAAGTGCTTGTCACCATTCAAGATAGCTTCTCTCTCAGGATGATCTTTGAGGAAGTCATCTGTCATAAATGGGTTTGACTTGTGTGCACCCTTGTAGTAAACAGCACACTGCCAAGTGTCAACACCCTCTTCAGAAATAGCGTGACCAGGGCAAGCTTTGATACATTCGCCACAGTTGTCACACATCTGTTCTTTTACGATTTCATCTTCTTCAAGTTCCATATCGGTGATGATGAATACGTATCTCATACAAGGACCGTACTTAGGGTTGATAACTTTGCCGTTGAGACCCTGTGTACCAAGACCACACTGAACTGCTGCATTGTTGTAGTCAATGATAACATCAGGAGCAGGTCTGCCTTCAGCAACAGGCTCTGAAGCAACAACTTCAAATACGTCAATAATTTCAGGGTTAGCTGATTTGTCGCCTTTTACTCTCATATTGGGGCAGCTTCTCTGAATACAAGCATCGTAGCCTTCATTCTCGATAACTGCTGCCATCTTGTAAAGGAAGATTGTTGAAAATTCTTCATCAATGTACTTTACACCAACTGATGTATAGAGGTAGTTCTGGTTGCCGTTCTCCATAGCTCTGTAAAGACCGCTTGGAACATAAAAACCAAAACCGATAACTGATTTTGCCATAGGGCAAATTGCCTTTGGATCCTTTGCGAGTGGCTGATCGCTGAATCTGTCGATACCTGCGATACCACATACTGCAGCACCATATTCTAAAGCTTTTTCTTTTATGTACTGACTTGTTAATTTCATATCGTTAATCCTCCTATCTGTCCAGCTTCCACGCCTTGCCTGTTCTAAGCGGATTTACAAATCTGTCTTTAAGGCAACCGTTCTTCTCGAGCATACTTACGCAAGCTCTGATACAACCACCACACTTAGCCATAGCATAACCAACCCAGCAAGGTGTGTATGCTTCAAGAGCTCTTGCAGCAGCAACTTCGTTTTCAGCAGTCATTTCGATCTTATCATCAAGGAAGTCTGCATTGTCATCAAATACGTGAGCAGGAACAAATGGGTTGTAGTACTTGCCTGCAGCTGTGTAGTATGTGTTACAACGCCAAACGTCAAGGTCACCCCAAGTGCATTCCTTGCCGCCAACATTTACTGTGATAGCCTTTGAACGATCTGTTGGGATACATCCGCCAGGACATTCACGAGCACACTTCATACACATCTTACAAAGTGGTTCACCATCATACATTGGGTCTGGTTCAAGCTCTGCGTCTGTGAACATAAACATAACTCTCTGCATTGGTCCGAATTCAGGTGTGAGGAGCATTTTACTCCAACCAATTTCACCAACACCGCAAGCTACCGCACAAAGTCTGAAGTGGATAAACAAATCCGGTGGGATATTTCCTTCTCTTGCAGGCTTTGTATGAGGCATTGTTCTTCTGTCACCTGTGATACCGTTACCTGAATTTTCCATACTGAAAGCCTTTTCTTCAGGTGAGTAGGTCTGACCAGGTTTACCGTCCATATCTGAGTTAACACTACGAGCACCTGTATTTCTGTAGATGTCAGCTTCGTAGCCTGCATCTTCAATCATTCTTCCCAATTCATAAAGAACAGCAGGTCCGAACATCTGGTTTGTACCACCATATGCCATTGAAGGATACTGGAAGAACTGTGTACCTTCTTCAATACCGCGCTGTACACCTCTTGGTATGCGGAAGCCCAAGCAAATCATACTTTTTGCATTTGGGAACATCTTACGTGGGTCAAATACTTCAGGAACACCTTCAAGTCTGTCCATAGTACCGATGCCACAGATGTCGGCTCCGGCTGCAAATGCAGCTTCTTTTACCATTTTACTAGTTAACATATATACACCTCCAAATTTCTGTTGCATATTGACTTTAACAAAAAAATACTGTATAATCAATTAATAAAATATACACAAACCTTGCAAAAACAAACATTTATGTAACGGGAGATGTGAATTTGTGAAAGCCTCAGATATCGCCCCATTCATTAGAATGGCATTTATTCTCACCAATCCGCCTTTCAATAAATTTGTCAGAAATGCAGATTGCAGACTTTTTTACGTCCTTGAAGGCAGCGGTGAACTCACTATTAATAACGAAACCTTTCACGTAGAAAAGGACTTTCTGGGTCTATGGCGCAGTGGCATCAAGTACCGATGGAACTTTTCAAAATCACAGGAAGTTTTAATCGCCATAATCAATTTTGACTACACCCAAACCTACAAGGAAAAAGGGCTTATCCCCCAATCCAACTCCGTGAATATTCTCGAAACCGAGGATTTTGAGGACATAACCATCTTAAACGAGCCCATTCTTATAAACAAAGCGGTTGTCCTTAAAAGAGATGTACTTGATATGGTTCAGGAATTTAATACTCAGAACATATATTCTGAGGAGCTCCTGTCAGGAATGCTCAAACAGCTTATTATTAAAACGGTGCGGCTTGACAATTCGTCCCTGCAGTCCCATGCAAAATTGGAACCAATCCTTGCATATATTCACGCAAATTACAACAAGGAACTTACCAATCAAGCATTAAGCAAGATTGTTAATTATCATCCTCATTACATAAATCTTTTAATGAAGGAATATACGGGAACAACCCTCCATTCCTACCTGACAAGGTACAGGATGCTTGAGGCTTCCAAGCTTATCCTCAACACCAACAAGGCAATTGAAGAAATTGCCTTTGAAACAGGGTTTAAAAACCCCACACATTTTTACAAAATATTCAAACAGCATTTTGGGGTAAGTCCCTCACAATGCAGAAAGTCAGGATTATTAGACTCAACAATATCGAAAGGAAAGAAACTATGAAATTTTCAGTTGGTTATAAAGTCAATACAAACAATTCATTTATGGAATATATCGTTGAAAACAAAGAGCATATAAACGAAATGTACTTTTCCTGGGGAGATATACCCAACGGCAGAAACAGTATGCTTATGAATCGTGACCTCCTCCCCTGGGAAGCACAGCAAAAGCAGATTGAGGACCTGTCTTACATTTCACAAAACGGCATCGCTCTGAATCTTTTGCTGAATGGTAACTGTTACGGTGAAAACAGCCAGGCAAGAAGCTTCTTTTATAAAATAGGCGAAACAATTGCATATATCGGTGAGAACTTTGGGCTGGCTTCTGTCACAACCACTTCGCCCCTTATCGGAAAGTTCATTCACGAAAACTTCCCCGGCCTTGACGTCAGAGCATCTGTCAATATGGAAATCGGCAGCACAATCGGTATGGAATACGTAGCTCAATACTTTGATAGTTTTTATCTCCAGAGGGAAATGAACAGAAGCCTCAAAAAAATAAAGGCAGCAAAAAAATGGTGTGACGATAACGGCAAAGGTCTTTATATGCTGGCAAACAGCGGTTGCCTTAACAACTGCTCAGCCCACACCTTTCACGATAACCTGGTTTCCCACGAGGCAGACATTGCAAAAATGGACAATGCTTACGAATTTAATGGCGTTTGCCGTGACCATCTTGCCAAAAACCGCCTTTCAATTTTGAAAGACAGCAATTTTGTAAGACCTGAGGAAATTCACCTGTATGATGAATACTTTATCGCAGCAAAGCTTGCAACAAGGGTAAGCAGCAACCCTATCAAAACTCTCCGTGCTTATATCAACGGAAAGTACAGCGGCGCAATTACAGACCTTCTTGAACCAAACCACAGCGGCCTGTTTTATCCTGAAATAATTGAAAACTCACGTATCCCTGAAGGATTTGCCAAGCAGGTAATGACCTGCAACAAAAATTGCGAAGCCTGTGGCTACTGCGCCAAGGTATTAGAAACCGCAACGGTAGAGCTCGAAGACGTGGGCTTCGATATAAATGTTAATCACTAAAAATTATACTTTGCTAATTCAAAAGCCTTGCACTTTCGTTGCAAAGCTTTTTGCTTAACTCCCCGGCACGGACACGCTCCGCGCGCCGATGAGTTCAAGCCTCATTA
>JAFYXL010000036.1 GCA_017546165.1 Clostridia bacterium | reverse complement strand
TAACAAAATAATATACAACCCCTTACCGCTATGTTCTCCGAGGATAAAGTTACTGAAATTTTCTGTTTGGCAGACGAATTCTGCAAGTTTTTTGATGCGCAGCAAGAAAAATCTATGCTTAAAGCTCCGCAAGACGGAAAAAGACACCGTCGCAAGCCCAACCGCATGAGCGATGCCGAGATAATCGTAATCCTCATACATTTTCACTCTGGCGGCTTCCGTTGTTTCAAGCATTATTATCTGCATTATATCTGCAAACATTGCAAACACCTCTTCCCAAGAACAGTATCATACAACCGCTTTGTGGAACTGGAAAAGGAAGTGCTGTTGCAGTTGACGGCATTCATCAAGCAGGTTCTGCTTGGAGAGTGTACAGGAATAAGTTTTGTGGACAGCACCCCTTTGCGTGTGTGCCGCAACCAGCGCATACTTATACACAAGACATTCGATGGTCTTGCAAGCCGCGGCAAATGCTCTATGGGTTGGTTCTTTGGGTTCAAACTACACCTGATAATCAATGACAAAGGCGAAATTTTGAATTTCGTTTTTACGACAGGTGGTGTGTATGACAGGGAACCGCTTAAAGAGGGTATATTACTAAAGAACATCAAGGGAAAACTTTTCGGTGACAAGGGATATATCGGGAAAACGCTTTTTGAAACCTTGTTTATCGATGGAATCCAGTTGTTTACCAAAGTCAAGAACAATATGAAGAATTCGCTTATGAGCATTGCAGACAAGATATGTTTAAGGAAGCGTGCGCTCATAGAAACGGTAAATGACGAACTTAAGAATATTGCCCAGATAGAGCATTCGCGACACCGTTCATTCAACAACTTTATCGCAAATGCTTTGGGTGCAATTGCTGCGTACTGTTTCTTTGAAAAGAAACCCGCCATTGACGTGGAATTTGTCAACGACGGGCAACTTTCTTTTTTCTAAAATTATATCGAACTCACGTTATTTAATATGTTTGCATAAATTATTAAATAAGTTCAAAACCGAGGGGAATTTTGACTAGCCCTGGTTTCTGTCAATTCATAGGTCATCCCATCCGTGCTTTGCCCATAAAACCTCATGTATCGTCTTCTCGAAAAGTTCGCACAAATTACATGTTATAATAGAATCCTGTTTTTCCGAATCCAAAAGATCATCCCAAAGAATAGGTATGTCATTGCCGCACCAGGGGCATTCGAAGTGATAATAGTCCCATTCCTCATATTCAAAGTTTTCGTCATTATCTATATTCCCCTTTTGACTAAGATGTACTATTTTACTTTTAGTTGAACCTTCCTTGAATGATATATACATTTTACCTGTACAACGCTCATCAGACAAATTTTTATTCACACAAAGCTCCACAGTTGCATCACCGACTCCTCCATGTGGATATGCAAAACAAAAACGCTCATCATCAAAAGAGAAATAGATTTTCCAAGCAGAATTGCTCTTAATCTCAATTGGTATAATAGAAGGGCCTTGTTTAAGTTCTATAGAGTACTCCTCTTCGTTGATTTTTGTCAGATTTACATCACTTGGAAATACC
>JAFYXL010000007.1 GCA_017546165.1 Clostridia bacterium | reverse complement strand
TTGCTTGGGAAAAGAAGTAACATTAAAAGGAAGTACACGCCTTTTTGAAAGACCACTCGATGTTTATGAAAAACTATGCAGAGAGAATGGTTTTACATTCCAAAAGAACGCAAATTCAGTAATGCTTTGCGGAAAACTAAAAAGCGGAAGTTATAAAATACGAGGAGATATAAGCAGTCAATTTATTACGGGACTTATTTTTGCTCTGGTGTATCTTGGCGGTGATTCATCCATTGAAATTATCCCTCCCTTTGAGAGTAGGTCATATATTGACCTTACAAATTCTGCACTAAAATCATTTGGTGCAAATGTGGAGTTTACTAATGAGTATAGCATTGCAATCAGAAGTTCAAAACTACACACATATTCAGGGAAAATTGAAGGCGATTATTCAAATGCAGCATTCCTTGATGCTTTTAACTATATCGGCTCCGAGATAGAAGTTCAAAACCTTAAAAGCGACAGCCTTCAAGGAGATAAGGTGTATAAAGAATATTTTGATAAAATTTCTGAAGGTGTGCCGACACTTGACATTTCTGATTGCCCCGACTTAGGTCCCATACTTTTTGCACTTGCCGCACTTAAAAACGGTGCAACCTTTACAGGCACAGACAGGCTAAAGGCAAAAGAAAGCGACAGAGGGATGGCAATGCACGAAGAACTCCAAAAACTCGGTGGCGGGCTTGTTTTCGGTGATAATATGATAACTGTACCAAAGCAGGAATTAAGTTATAACGGAAGCATTTTAGACGCACACAATGACCACAGAATTGTTATGGCAATGTCTGTTGTTCTTTCTAAAATCGGCGGAGAGATTTCAGGTATCGAGGCAGTGAGAAAAAGTTATCCTAAATTTTTTGAGGATATAAAAATGATTGGAGCAAAGGTGGAGATCAGATGATAGTAGATGTAAGTAAGAAAATATTGATAGTCGGTCTTGGACTTTTGGGTGGTAGCTATGCAAGAGTATTAAAACGCTTTGGCTTTCACATCAGCGCCATTACCAAAGAACAAAGTTCAATAGACTATGCTATAAACGAAGGTATAATTGATGAAGGTTCAACAGAGCTTGATGAAGAAATCATTGGCAACGCTGACCTTGTGATATTTGCTCTTTATCCTCATGTGTTTGTAGAATGGATTGAAAAGAATCAAAAGCTTCTAAAAAGCGGAGCAATCATAACAGATGTAACGGGTGTCAAAAGAAGTATTGTGTATAAAATTCAGGATATTTTAAGAGTCGATGTGGAGTTTATCGCAGCCCACCCAATGGCAGGTCGTGAGGTTTCGGGTGTTGAAAACAGTACTGACAAAATGTTTCAGGGAGCAAACTATATTGTTACCCCAACAGATAAAAACACGCCTGAAGCAATTAACACTTGCCTTGAACTTGGAAGACTTTTAGGTTTTTCAAATGTTACCACTCTTTCACCCGAAGAGCATGACGAAATGATAGGCTTTCTTTCTCAACTTACTCACTGCATAGCCATTACACTTATGACTTGCAACGACAGAGAGAATATGGAAAAGTTTACGGGTGATTCATTCCGTGACCTTACCCGAATTGCCCGTATTAACGATTTGATGTGGAGTGAGCTTTTTGTTGCAAACAAGGATGCACTTCTTTCTCAAATGGATATGTTTATGGATAAATTTAAAGAATTAAAAACAATGCTTGAAACTGAGGATATAGATGGAATGCGAAAAATGATGAGACATTCCACAGACCGTAGAGCGTTATTTGATAAAAAATAATTATATTGGAGGAACATTAAAATGAATATGGAATTCAAACGCAAATTGCCAATCCCGAAGGAAATAAAAGAACAGTATCCGATTACACCGGAGCTTGAAACGATAAAAGCAAAAAGAGATGCAGAAATCAAGGATATATTTGAAGGCAAAGACGACAGACTTGTACTTATCATAGGACCTTGTTCTGCAGACCACGATGACAGCGTCATTGATTACATTTCAAGACTTCGTACAGTTCAGGAAAAGGTGTCAGATAAAATACTTATTATTCCAAGAATTTACACCAATAAGCCGAGAACCACAGGTGATGGATACAAGGGTATGCTTCATCAGCCTGATCCAAACAAGGAATCAGATATGTTAAAGGGTGTTGTTGCAATCAGAAATCTGCACCTTCGTGCAATTAAAGAAACAGGATTTACCTGCGCTGACGAAATGCTCTATCCCGAAAATTACAGATACCTTTCTGACCTTTTATCCTATGTTGCAATTGGAGCAAGGTCTGTTGAAAATCAGAAGCATCGCTTAACTGCAAGCGGACTTGATATTCCTGTCGGTATGAAGAATCCAACTGCAGGCGATATCTCGGTAATGATGAATTCAATTACAGCAGGTCAACACTCGCATACATTCATTTACAGAGGATGGGAGGTTGAAACACACGGAAATCCTCTCACTCACGCAATACTTCGAGGATATGTAAATAAACACGGTCAGTCAATGCCTAACTATCATTATGAGGATTTAATTCACCTTGCAGAAATCTATGAAAAGTCAGGCCTTTTAAATCACGGAGTTATTATTGATACAAACCACGCAAACTCAGGTAAGAAATGGATGGAACAACCGAGAATTGCAAAAGAAGTTCTTCATAGTTGCCGTCATAGCAATGATGTTAAAAAGATTGTTAAAGGTCTTATGATAGAGAGCTACATCGAAGATGGTGCGCAGAAAGCAGAAGAATGCATTTATGGCAAATCAATTACCGATCCTTGCCTTGGTTGGGAAAAGACAGAAAAACTTATTTATGATTTAGCTGATGTTCTTTAATAGAGGGGTGTTATTTTGTTAGGAGTTATTGTAAATGTTATAACTGTACTACTCGGTTCGTGTATTGGGCTATTATTTAAAAAAGGGATTCCCGAAAAAGTAAGCACGGCTACAATGATTGGATTGGGGGCTTGTACATTTTATATCGGAATATCGGGAAGTCTTTGCGGAGAAAACGTTCTCATTGTGATTGCATCTGTTGTACTTGGTGTTATATCAGGAACACTTTTGAATATTGACGGAGCTATAAATAAGCTTGCAAAGAGTGTTGAAGAAAGAT
>JAFYXL010000035.1 GCA_017546165.1 Clostridia bacterium | reverse complement strand
ATCTCTTAAAATAATTCAAAATAAATTAACCTCCAAAATCTTCTGTTTTCCGCTATCCTCCTTTAAAGCTAATAGATTTTTAATCATTAACGGTAACATTATACTATAAAAAAAACACTTTGTCAAGTCGTCGCGGCAAACTCCGCTTTATGCCCTTGCTCCACAGGTGTTACAAGGGCAAAGTTGCTTCGTTGCCGCTCCTCCTTCGGCCAAAACACGTTTTGCCCGATTAAATTTTACAGCAAGGCTCTGCGGGTCAAAAATTGGCAAACTCCGCTTTATGCCCTTGCTCCACAGGTGCAACAAGGGCAAAGTTGCTTCGTTGCCGCTCCGTTATTAATAAACAGGACCCGTCCGGAATGGACGAGCCCTGTTTGGTTTAACTTATTATTTAATGGTTTCTTCAATATCTGCCTTAAAGTTTTCTGCAATACTCTCAGAATCTTCACGGGTTTTGCCACAAAGGAGACAATAGAGCTTGATTTTTGGCTCCGTTCCCGAAGGACGGATAACAAAGTTGTTGCTGTCTTCCAACTCAAGATAAATTACGTCAGATTCAGGCAGGTCAATTTTTTCGGTTTTGCCTGTTTGTATATCGGTACGGATTGACGTTTTGTAGTCACGGACAGCCAATACCTTTTTGCCGCCAAAGGTCTGTGGTGTGTTTGTTCGCATATTCTCCATAATTGCCGCCATTTTTTCGCCCCCTGAAATGCCCTCAAAGGTGGCAGACACAACGAATTCGTTGTAAAATCCGTATTTTTTATAAACGTTCTGGAGCTGGTCGTAAAGGCTGAGCCCCTTCTCGCGGTAATAAAGAGCCATTTCGGCAACAAGCATACTTGCCACAACTGCGTCCTTGTCACGGGCATAGGTGCCGGCGAGATATCCGTAACTCTCTTCAAAACCAAACAGATATGTGCCGTGGTTTGAACTTTCAGCTTCCTTTATCTTTTCTCCGATAAACTTAAAGCCGGTCAAAACTTCCTTCATTTCAACGTCGTAATATTCACAAATTTTGCGGATTATATCGGTGGTAACAATAGTTTTTACCACAAATCCGTCGTTTGGAAGGCTACCGAGCTCTTTTTTCATACTGAGGATGTACTCTGTAAGCAAAAGACCTGTCTGGTTACCGGTCAGACTTATGTAACCGCCTGCCTCGTCTTTAATCATAATGCCGCAACGGTCTGCATCAGGGTCAGTGCCGATGATGAGGTCTGCTCCGTTTTCCTTTGCAAGGTCAATTGCAAGAGCAAAACTCTCTTTATATTCAGGGTTCGGATATTCCACAGTAGGGAAGTCCCCGTCGGGTTTTTCCTGTTCCTTTACCACAAGCACGTTTTCAAAGCCAACCCGCTTGAAAATTTTAAGGACAGGCTTTAATCCTGAGCCGTGGAATGGTGTATAGACAAACTTCATATCCTTTCCTGATTTTTTGATTAATTCAGGGTTTATACACTGTTTCTCAACCTGGTCAAGATATTTGTCTTCAACATCTTCACCCATAATTTCAATTATGCCGTTTTTGACCCCTTCTTCAAAATCAATCATTTTTGCACCGCCGAAAAGGGGTGTTTTTTCAATTTCGTCAAGAACAATTTTTGCAAGGTCGGGACCAAGCTGGGCACCGTCGCTGCCATAGACTTTGTAGCCGTTATACTTTGCAGGGTTGTGACTTGCAGTGACAGCAATACCTGCATCTGCATTTTTAAATCTTACAGAAAATGAAAGCTCAGGAACAGGTTTAAGCTCGCTGAAGATATATGCCTTTATTCCGTTTGCAGCCAGAACCTGTGCGGCAGTTTTTGCAAACTCGTCTGACTTGTTGCGACTGTCATATGCAATAGTAACCTTCAAATCAGTTCGGCCGGGATTGGTCTTTATAAGCTGGTTTGCAAGACCTTGGGTTGCCCGGGCAACCACATAGGAGTTCATACGGTTAAGACCAAGACCAATAACGCCACGGAGACCTGCTGTGCCAAATTCAAGGGACTTATAAAATCTGTCTTTAATTTCCGCATCGTCCTGGGCGATTTTTTCAAGCTCTGCTCGTTCGGTCTCGGTTACGTTGGTGAGCCACAGTTTATACTCTTCTTTGTAATTCATATTTTGCACCAATTCCTTCCTGAGAGGTTTTATTTTCCTTAAAATCATTATATTATAATAGAAGATGAATTTCAAGATTTTTATTTAAAAAGATTGATATTTGATTAAATATTTGATATCATAGAATAGTAAATTTTAATATAAAAAGGGGAATTTGATAAAATGATAGCGATAGGCTCGGACCACGGCGGCATAAATCTGAAGGAAATACTCAAAAACTATCTCACCGGACAGGGATTTGAGGTAAAGGACTTTGGAACATACGACCAAAATTCCTGTGATTATCCTGACATTGCAAAGGCGGTTTCAGACGGGATTATTAATGGTGAATGCGACAAGGGGATACTGGTTTGCGGAACAGGGATTGGTATGAGTATTGCTGCAAACAAGGTGCGTGGCATACGTGCAGCACACGTAACAGATACTTACAGTGCAAGAATGGCAAAAGAACACAACAATGCCAATATAATATGCCTTGGTGAGAGAATTACAGGCTGTGATTTGGCGGTTGAGATTGTAAAAGCTTACATAGATGCAGAATTTGGTGGAAACCGGCATCAGACACGAGTTGATAAGATAATGGCATTGGAAAATTAAATTTTTGATTCAAAAAGGGAGGTGACTTCTATGTCAAGGGTAAAACGTGTTAAAATTGGGGATATATTTATTGGTGGCGGAGAAAAAATAGCAGTTCAGTCAATGACAACTGAATATACAGGTGACGTTTCAAAAACTGTGGCACAGATAAAGGCTCTTGAAGACCACGGCTGTGATATTGTGCGTGTGGCAGTTCCTGACGAGGAGTCAGCCCGTGCAATCTTTGACATAAAAACTCAAATAAACATTCCTTTGGTTGCGGATATTCACTTTGATTATCGCTTGGCACTTATTGCAATGGAATGCGGTGTGGATAAAATTCGCATCAATCCGGGAAACATAGGCGACGAGGACCGTGCAAAGCGGGTTGCCCAAGAGGCGAAACGCAAAAATATTCCCATCCGTATAGGGGTCAACGGCGGTTCTTTGGACAAAAAACTGTTGGCAAAACACGGCTCGGCCACACCTGAGGCAATGGTGGAGAGCGCTATGGAACACGTGAGAATACTTGAAAAGTATGATTTTTATGATACGGTTATATCCATCAAATCTTCTGATGTAAAAAAGACAATAGCTGCATACCGTTTGGCTCGTGATACCTTTCATTACCCTTTGCATCTGGGTGTCACCGAAGCAGGAACATATGAGGGCGGTATTGTAAAATCTGCAATAGGTATAGGGTCCCTTTTGGCAGACGGCATTGGAGAGACAATCCGTGTATCCCTTACTGATGACCCTGTACTTGAAGTAGATGCAGGCAAAAATATATTGCGTGCCCTTGGACTCAAAAAGGACACCATATCCGTTGTGTCCTGTCCTACCTGTGCAAGATGCAGGATTAATCTTATCCCTATTGCAAAAGAAGTTACCGAGAAACTTTTAAATATGGAAGGCAATATCAAGGTTGCAGTTATGGGATGTGCGGTAAACGGACCGGGGGAAGCGCGAGATGCGGACATTGGTATTGCAGGAGGCGTAGGCGAAGCGTTGCTCTTCAAAAAAGGTGAAATTGTGGGCAAAATCCCCGAGGACAAAATAATTGAAACATTAATGAACGAAATTGAAAAAATGAAGGGAACTGATTAAACTTGGCAGGAATTTTAGATATTTTTGACAAGGTTACGGTGGTAGAACCCTTTGCGTCTTTGCTTGAACAAGCAGAGGTGTTAGATTTTTTTGTAGATATAAAGGGTATGAGTGTCCGTGTAGAACTGATAGCTGACACTCTTTTGCCAAAACCTGACCTTTATGAGTTTTCAGACCGTGTGGAAAAGACCTATGGTCTTAAAAATCTTGACATAAAAATTAAATACAGAAATCTTGAGTTTTCTGAAGAATACTATCGGCACCTCCTTGTATCTCTGTTTCGAAAAAACAGTATATGCAAGGCTTTTCTTGTTGGAAGTTACGCAACGCTAACTGACAACGTTCTCAAAATCTCCAACGTGAAATGCGGAAAGGAAATCCTGGAGAAGAACAATTGCAGCGGTACACTGAAAGAGCTTATCAGCTACGAGCTTGACCGCACCATTGATGTTGAGATAGAAGCAGCAGATTTGGATATTGTGGATTATGAGGAACGAAAAAAAGAACGTCAGGAAGAGCTTGACCGCCAGGCGGCAATCCCTGCAAAAAAGGAAATCCCCAAAGCGGAGACGCCGTCGGGAGAGGATGTCCCCTCTATTGGCACGGTATTCGGCAAGCCCATAACCGAAGATATAATCCCAATGCTGGATGTTCGGTCAGGTATGGGTATTTGTGCTGTTTGCGGTGAGGTCCTTGACGTTGACGTAAGGGAGATAAACAAAGACGGCAAACTGATGTATATTGCTGTCAATTTTGATATAGGTGATGACACCTGGGCACTGAGCTGCGAGATTTTCGGCAAGGCGGATGTTGTTAAAAAAGCGGTCCCCGCAATCAAAACAGGTAATATCCTCAAGGTCCGCGGCAACTATGACTATGATGACCGGGCAAGATGCGAAAAGATGAAGGCTTTGTCCATTGAACTGTGTGAAAAGCCGGGAGTGCGCGCAGATAATGCTTCTGAAAAGAGAGTTGAGCTGCACTTACATACAAAAATGAGTGTTAAGGATGCAATCACATCCCCCAGCGACCTTATAAACCGTGCAGCAGCCTGGGGGCACAGGGCTATGGCTATCACTGACCACGGTGTGGCACAGGCGTTCCCCGAGGCCTTTGGCGTTTTAAGTAAACTTCGCAAAAAAGGCATTGACTTCAAACTCATTTATGGTACAGAGGGCTATTTTGTAAACGATATGCCCATTGGGGTTGACCAAATACCAAGAACATATGAGGACGATATATTTGTGGTATTTGATATTGAAACGACAGGTCTTTCCCCTGAAACCGAAACTATTACCGAAATCGGCGGCGTAAAGGTTATGGGCGGAGAAATTGTAAATACATTTTCAAGGTTAGTTAACCCTAACCGACCTATACCGCCGCAGATAACTGAGCTTACAGGAATTACCAACGAGATGGTCAAAGATGCTCCCGCTATTGACCAGGTTCTGCCGGAATTTCTTGATTTTTGCGGAGCAAAGAATGATGTGCGTAATATAGTGGTTGCTCACAATGCAAAGTTTGACGTGGGCTTTATTCGAGCAGAGGTTGACAGGCTCAACCAAAAGCTTGAGGACGGACAAACCAAATATGACTTTGATTATCCTATTGAAGATACGCTGGCTCTTTCAAAGGAACTGTTCCCTGATGAAAAATCCCACAAGCTTGACCTTGTGTGTGAGCGACTTGGGGTATCTCTTGAAAACCACCACAGAGCTTTAGATGATGCAACAGCAACTTGCGAGGCCTACATAAAAATGCGAAAAATCCGGGATGGCCGCAACAATCCTCTTGCAGATAAACCTGAGTGGACAGTTGATACAAATGAAGAGCTTATTAAAAATCCTTACAATCATATTATCCTCCTTGCAAAGAATAAGCAGGGATTAAAGAATATGTACACATTAATTTCAAAGTCCAATCTTGACTACTTCTACAAACGTCCAAGAATCCCCAAAAGCATACTTTCAAAATATCGTGACGGTCTTATTATAGGCAGCGCTTGTGAGGCAGGGGAACTATATCTTGCAATACGTCAGGGCAGATCTCAGGAAGAAATTGAAAAGATTGCCGCGTTCTATGACTATTTTGAAATACAGCCCCTTGGCAACAATGACTTTCTTGTGCGAGGTGGCGAGGTTGCTGACCGAGAAGCGCTGAAGGACCTCAATCGAAAGGTAGTTGAGCTGGGCGAAAAAATGGGCAAGTTAGTTGTGGCTACCTGCGATGTGCATTTTATGGATGAGAAGGATGAGCTTTACCGCAGAGTTTTGCAGGGGGCTCAAGGCTATGGAGATGCGGATATGCAAGCGCCCCTTTACTTCAGGACAACTGAGGAGATGCTTGAAGAGTTTTCGTATTTAGGAAAAGAAAAAGCGTATGAGGTAGTTGTAACAAATACAAATCTCATAGCGGATATGATAGAAGACTTTGAACCTTTGCGTGGTGGGTCATACCCTCCATCAATTGAAAACTGTGAGCAAGATCTTTCGGATATGTGTCACGAATTTGCTCACAAGGTTTATGGTGAAAACCTGCCTGAAATCGTACAAAAGCGGATGGATAGAGAGCTTAGTTGTATTTTGGGATATGGCTATGCTGTTATGTATATGATTGCCCACAAGTTAGTTAAAAAGTCAAATGAGGCAGGGTACCTTGTTGGCTCTCGTGGTTCGGTAGGTTCGTCTTTTGCGGCATATCTTGCGGGAATAACCGAGGTTAATGCCCTTGCGCCCCACTATATATGTCCCCAATGCAAAACGTCGGAGTTTTTCACTAAGGGTGAATATAACATAGGTATAGATATGCCGGACAAAAACTGCCCCAATTGCGGATGCAAAATGCACAAGGATGGATTCAACATTCCTTTTGAAACCTTTTTGGGATTCAAAGGGGACAAGGTTCCTGATATTGACCTTAATTTCTCCGGCGAGTATCAGGCAACTGCCCACAAATATGTTGGCGAGCTTTTTGGTGATGCCTTTGTGTTTAAAGCAGGAACAATAGGCACGATTGCTGACAAAACCGCCATTGGTTTTTATGGCAGAAAATATTATGAAAATAAGGGTATTGTTCCAACCCAGGCGGAGCTTAAGCGTGTATCAAAAGGCCTTATTGATATAAAAAATACAACGGGTCAGCATCCGGGCGGCATTATCGTATGCCCCAAAACTATGGATATACACGAATTCTGCCCTGTTCAGCATCCTGCGGAGAAGAAGGATTCAGGAATCATAACAACCCATTTTGACTTCCATTCAATCCACGACAATTTGCTGAAACTTGATATTCTTGGACACGACGACCCCTCAACAATCCGTATGCTCGAAAACCTTACAGGGATTGATGCGACCAAAATACCGTTGGACGACCCTGAAACTATGAGTATTTTTTCAAGCACCGATGCAATCGGAGTTACTCCCGAACAGATACATTCCAAAGTGGGTACATTTGGTGTGCCTGAGTTTGGTACATCCTTTACGAGACAGATGCTCCTTGATACTCTTCCTACAACCTTCTATGAGTTGGTTCTTATAGCAGGTCTTTCCCACGGAACAGACGTGTGGCTCGGCAATGCACAGGAATTGATAAAGGCGGGGATTGCAACCCTTTCAGAGGTTATCGGTGTCCGTGATGATATAATGACCTATCTTATGAACAAGGGTGTAGAACCAGGACTTGCCTTCAAGATAATGGAGTTTGTCCGCAAGGGACGTGCTGCAAAAGAGGGTATGCCTGAGGAATTTGAAACTTCTATGCGTGAGAATAACGTCCCTGATTGGTATATTGAATCCTGTAAAAAAATCAAGTATATGTTCCCCAAAGCACACGCGGCTGCCTATGTAATGATGGCCTTTCGTGTGGCATACTTCAAGGTGCATTACCCAAAGGAATTTTATGCAGCCTACTATACTGTTCGTGCCGATTTGTTTGATGCAACCATTATGGCACGAGGTGATGATATTTTAGTGGCTGAAATGCGGAATCTGGAACAACGGCAAAACGATTGGTCGGCCACAGAGAAGTCGGTTTATACCATCTGTGAAATCTGTCACGAGATGTATCAGCGAGGTATTGAATTTTTGCCTGCTGACCTTTATGAGTCCGACGCCTTTAAATTTCAGTTGGTTGACGGCAAGATAAGGCTACCCCTCAATGCCTTTCAGGGGGTTGGCGATGCGGCGGCGCAAAACATCGTTGATGCCCGAAAAGACGGGGAGTTTATGTCGGTAGATGATTTAAAAACCCGTGCAAAACTAACCAAAACCGTAATTGAAACCTTGTCAGAAAACGGCTGTCTTAAAGGTCTGCCTGAGACAAGTCAATTATCGCTGTTTGACAGCCTTTAAAGTGGGTGAAGGATAGATGAAGTACAGCAATATAACAAAGGGGATTTTTAAAGACAGGCCAAATAGGTTTATTGCCCGGGTTGAAGTAAATGGAGACCTCCAGATTTGTCACGTTAAAAATACGGGACGATGCCGTGAACTTTTGATACCCGGCGCAGAGGTTTTTTTGGAAGAAAGCCAAAACCCAAACCGCAAAACAAAGTATGACCTTGTGGCAGTATGGAAAGCCGGCAGGCTCTTTAATATTGACAGCCAGGCTCCAAATAAGGTCTTTGGCGAATGGCTTGATTCCTGCAACCACTTCGGCAATATCACTTATGTAAAGCCTGAGTTTAAGTTCAAAAACTCCCGGTTTGACTTTTATGCCGAAACCAATACGGAAAAAATCCTGATTGAAGTCAAGGGCGTCACCTTGGAGGAGGACGGGGTTCTTCTCTTCCCTGACGCACCAACAGAGAGGGGCGTAAAGCATATAAGTGAGTTGATAAGGGCAAAAGAAGAGGGCTTTCGTACGGCTGTTGCCTTTGTGATACAGACGGACTATGCAAGGTTCTTTACCCCCAACAACAAAACCCATCCGCAGTTTGGGGATGTTTTAAAAACTGCATTAGACAAGGGTGTTGAGATTATTGCTCTTTGCTGTGATGTAACTCCTGATACCCTTAATATAAAAGACTATGTTCCTGTTGAAATATGAATTAGAGAAAGGAATGACTCTAAATGAGCAAAAAACCCGTTATTGCATTAATGTACGATTTTGACAAAACTCTTTGCACCAATGATATGCAAAACTACAGCTTTATACCAAGTCTTGGCATCCCCACCGAGGATTTTTGGGATGAGGTAAACAAATTTTCAAAATCAAACGGTATGGACGGCTTGCTTTGCTATATGTATATGATGCTTAAAAAGGCAGGAAGCCGTGACATCCCAATCCGCAGAGAGGATTTTGTTAAGCTTGGCGACAAAATCGAGTACTTCCCCGGCGTCCTGGAATGGTTTGACCGCATCAATAAATACGGCGAGGAAAAGGGCGTCACCATAGAACACTATGTTATTTCCTCAGGACTTCAGGAAATAATTGAAGGCTCGGCCATCTACAAAAACTTCAAAAAAACATATGCCTGTGAGTTTTTGTATGATATAAACGGGGTTGCAATCTGGGCCAAGAATGTTGTAAACTTCACCACAAAAACCCAGTTTCTTTTCCGTATAAACAAAGGAGAACTTGACATTTCCGAGGTCAAGAATCTTAATACTTATATCCCTATGGAGGAGCGGAGAATACCGTTCCGTAATATGATTTACATAGGCGACGGAATGACGGATGTGCCTTGTATGAAGCTGGTAAAGGAAAGCGGAGGCCAGTCTATTGCGGTATTTAAAAGGCGAAGCAAGAGAACTGCGGCAAAATTGCTGGCTGAGGGCAGAGTCAACTTTATTACCGAGGCGAACTACTCCGAAGGCCGTGAACTTGATATGATTGTAAAGACCATAATTGACAAAATGTCGGTTGTGGACAGACTTACAGAACTCAACTTAAAACACAAGAAGTCAATTGAAGGTAAAATTGATTGATTTTGCTCCAAAACTCTTGAATAGTTGAGAGAGATATGTTATACTTTAAGGTAGCAAAATAGACAGGTCATTCCTGTGTTAAAAATATCGAAAGGTTGGTGGATAATTTATGTCCGACAAACCACGTGTGTCGCTTAAAACAAAGAAAATTCTGACAGGGATAGGGATATCCTTTGGGACAGTTATGGTTTTTCTTATCTCATTTATTTTAGCGTTCAGCCTTATTGTAAATCCTATAAATTTCTTTACTGTCAGTGATGCGGATACGCTTAAGGAAAATGAGCAGTTAAAGGAAAAGGTCCAGTCTCTTACCGACGAGGTTGAAATTCTCAACACAACGGTTGACAAGTATAAGGCATCCGGCAGCGCTCCTGCCACTGTTACCACTCCTGAGGAACAACCCTCAACCCAAACAACTGATACTGCTTCCGGGCCCCAGACCTCAAATAGCGAAGGCACTCAAACCTCTGAAAATAGCGGCGCTGCTGAAAGTGAAACAGACGGCAATGATTTTACCCCTGACACGGTGACCAGTACCGACCAAGGAACCCCCGAGGACGTTGAAGAACCTATAACGGTTATTGACATCTCGGAATAATTTTAGAGTCTAATTTATAAATTTAAATATATCGGAGGATAAAGGTATGTCTATAAAATACAAAAGAGTAATGCTGAAAATCAGCGGTGAAGCATTGGCGGGCGGCAAAGGCTTTGGTCTTGACAACCCAACCATTTCCAGTATTGCATCAAAGATTAAGGAGTGCGCAGAACTGGGCTGTGAAATTGCAATCGTTGTAGGCGGCGGCAATTTCTGGCGCGGCAGAACAGGCGAAGGTATGGACAGAAGCCGTGCCGACCATATGGGTATGCTTGCAACAGTAATTAACTCCCTGGCACTTCTTGATGCACTTGAACAGCAGGGCGTTCAGGCTCGTGTTCAGACAGCGATAGAAATGCGTCAGATCGCAGAGCCTTACATCAGACTCAAGGCGATGCGTCATCTGGACAAAGGCAGGGTTGTTATCTTTGCTTGCGGAACAGGCAATCCGTTTTTCTCAACCGACACAGCAGCGGCACTTCGTGCAGCTGAAATTGATGCAGAAGTCATTTTGCTTGCTAAAAAGGTTGATGCTGTATATGACAGCGACCCAAATATAAATCCAAATGCTGTCAAGTTTGACGAACTCAGCTACATTGATGTTCTCAATCGTGGCCTTGGTGTTATGGATTCAACAGCAACATCCCTTTGTATGGACAACAACATCCCCATCCTGGTATTTGGCCTTGATGACCCCGAGAATATAAAACGCGCAGTTATGGGCGAGAAAATTGGAACAATCGTAAAATAAATATTTTTTGAAAGGTAAGATATCTTATGAAAAACGCAGAAACAAGAATGGATAAGGCAATTAACGCACTTGAAAATGATCTGGCAACAATCCGTGCAGGCCGTGCAAACCCTGCAATTTTGGACAAAGTTACGGTTGAATACTATGGTGTTCCAACCCCAATTCAGCAGGTAGGTACTGTTGCTATACCTGAGGCAAGAACCATTACAATCCAGCCTTGGGACTCATCAATCCTTGGCGAAATTGAAAAAGCAATATTAAAGTCAGATATCGGCATCACGCCAAACAATGACGGCAAGATGATAAGACTCAACTTCCCGCCACTCACCGAGGAAAGAAGAAAAGACCTGGTAAAAGGTATTGCAAAACGCGGCGAGGAGTCAAAGGTTGCAATCCGCAACATCCGTAGAGATGCAATTGAAGGCTTTAAAAAGCAGAAGAAAGATGGTGAGATCACTGAAGATGATTTAAAAGAACTGGAGACAAAAATTCAGAAGCTGACAGATAAGTATGTTGCATCAATCGATACTATCATCAGCGCAAAGGAAAAGGAAATCTTAGAGGTGTAGCCAGATGTTCTTCAAAAAGAAACAGGCAAATGCCACGATTGACCCAAACAATATCCCTGCACATATCGGTATAATTATGGACGGAAACGGGCGTTGGGCGGCAAAAAGAGGTCTTCCCCGAAGTGCGGGCCACCGTGCGGGAGCGGAGACTTTGAAGAGAATAGTTAAATATTGCAACAAGATTGGTGTAAAAAGTATTACTGCATATGCATTTTCAACCGAAAATTGGAACAGACCTCAAAAAGAGGTTGATGCCCTTATGGAACTCCTTTACACCTATCTTCAGCAGGTGGAGGAACAGTTTGCCGGCACCAATGTAATTCTTAAAGTAATCGGCGACCGAACCCCTCTGTCTGACAAAATCAAAGATGCCATCCTCTATGCAGAGGAATATACAAAGGATAATACAGGCATCGTTTTGAATGTTGCACTCAACTACGGCGGAAGAGCTGAAATTGTAGAAGCAACAAAGTTAGCTGTGGCTAACTTTAAAAACGGCAGTGTAACAGAAGAGGACATCACAGAAGACTATATGTCATCTCTTATGTACACAAAGGACGTGCCGGAGGTAGATCTTATTATAAGACCAAGCGGTGAGCTGCGGCTTTCAAACTTTTTGCTCTGGCAGGCGGCCTATGCGGAGTTTTGGTTTGATGACATAAATTGGCCTGACTTTTCGGAAAAGGATATGGAAAGAGCGATTCTTGCATACCAAAAGCGCAATCGCAGATTTGGCAAAGTGTAAATTAAAGGGCGGATACACCAAATCCGCCCTGATTTTTAATTAGTGAATTTTTGCCGTTGAAGGAGGCAAACCTTTATGAAAACAAGAATTATAACAGGATTGGTACTTGCGCTGTTGTTGGTGCTGGTTTTACTTTCAAATGTTTATGTTATTACAGGCGCAGTTGCGGTGATTGCAATTATGGGACTTTATGAATTTTACAAAGCTACAGGCATAAAAGATCATATAGGCCTTTGCACTTTAGGGTATGTGGCAGGTCTTTTTGTAGTGCTCAGACAGTACACACCTTCTGACAAGTATATGCTTGCCATTTATGCCTTTATGCTGTGTCTTTTTGTGATAATGCTGAAGGACCACAAAAAGATTTCCGTTACGGAAGCAGGCCTTGTTATTTTCAGTATAATTTACATTCCATTATTTTTGTCAACACTTACAGGCATATACAATCTCCAAAATGGAATATACTTTTTATGGTTGGTATTCATCGGTGCCTTTATGACAGACACCTGTGCATACTTCAGCGGATGCTTTTTTGGCAAACACAAGCTTTGCCCTGATATCAGTCCCAAAAAGACAATTGAGGGTTCCATAGGCGGGTCTCTTGGTTGCGTGGCGATAGTTCTTTTGTATGGACTCCTTCTTGAAAAGCAGTTTGGACTTAACGTAAATTATATAAAACTTGGAATTTTGGGATTGTTAATTGCAATAATCTCCCAGATTGGTGACCTTACGGCGTCGATTATCAAGCGCAAATACGGAGTAAAAGATTACGGAACACTCTTCCCCGGCCACGGCGGAATTTTGGATAGATTAGACAGCATTATAGCTACAGCACCGCTGGTGTATATTTACCTGACAACAATCGGGGCTTAAATTTACTTAAGAAAGGCGAAATCGGATGAATATATCAATATTGGGATCAACCGGGTCAATCGGCACCCAAAGTTTACAGGTGGTTGATGATTTAAAAGGCATAAAAGATATAAATGTTGTTGCAATAACAGGCAATTCAAATATTTCGCTCCTTGAGATGCAGGCAAGAAGATACTCGCCCCAAATGGTGGTTGTGGCAGACGAGAGCAAATATACTGACATTAAAACAAGGCTCAATGATACAGACATTGAGGTCCTGTGCGGTGAAGAGGGGCTTTGTGCGGCGGCAACAGCAAAAGATACAGATATGGTCCTTTCGTCAATCGTGGGGTTTGCAGGACTTGTGCCCACTATGAAGGCTATTGAGGCAGGCAAAGCAATCGCCCTTGCCAACAAGGAAACCCTGGTTACCGCAGGGTCAATATTTATGGAGGCAATCAAAAAGAACGATGTGCCTCTCATCC
Organism: Clostridia bacterium; assembly: GCA_017546165.1. Classification (GTDB taxonomy): domain Bacteria; phylum Bacillota; class Clostridia; order Monoglobales; family Monoglobaceae; genus SIG440. Next base: position 17,056 of record JAFYXL010000035.1, on the reverse strand, counting down.
CTGTTGACAGCGAACACTCTGCAATTTTCCAATCCCTTCAGGGGGGTAAGAAGGGAGAACTTCGCAAAATTCTCCTTACCGCATCCGGAGGGCCGTTTTTTGGTAAATCCAGGGAGGATCTCCAAAATATAAAAAAGGAACAGGCTTTAAAGCACCCCAACTGGTCAATGGGTGCAAAAATTACAATAGACAGTGCCACACTTATGAACAAGGGCCTTGAAGTGATTGAGGCAAAATGGCTTTTTGGAGTGGAACTTTCAGATATTGAGGTTGTTGTGCACCGTGAAAGTATAATTCATTCAATGGTAGAGTTTTGTGACAAGAGCATAATTGCACAGCTATCTTTGCCCTCGATGAAGCACCCAATACAATACGCATTTACTTATCCTGACAGGCTTTTGTCCCCTGACGAGTCGGTGGATTTTCCCACTCTTGGGTCAATGACATTTGCAAAACCTGACGAGGAAACCTTCCGCTGCCTTGCTCTGGCAAAAAACGCAGGGGAGATGGGCGGGATTATGCCCACTGTCTTAAATGCCGCAAACGAAGTAGCGGTGGCTAAATTCCTTAAAGATGAAATAACATTCCTAGAAATTCCTGAAATTGTGGAAAAGGCTATGTCGGATTATAAAAACAACTTAAATCCTACTCTTTTGGATATAATAGAGGTTGACAGGGAGATAAGAAACAAAGGTTAGGGGATTTGCCCCTTTTGACGATTTAATTTTACAGACTGAAAGGATGCTTGCTATGATTTGGACAGTGCTTTTTGCACTTCTGATATTTTCACTTATAATATTTGTCCACGAACTGGGGCACTTTATCACGGCGCGGATATTCGGTGTTACGGTTCACGAGTTTGCTCTTGGTATGGGGCCAAAGATATTTTCAAAAGAAAAGAACGGAACAAAATATTCCCTCCGCCTTATTCCTATAGGAGGTTTTTGCAGTATGGAAGGTGAGGATGAGGCTTCGTCCGAGGAGGGCGCACTTTCTTCAAAGTCGTGGTGGAAAAAACTTATCATCCTTGCTGCAGGAGCTTTGATGAATGTTTTGCTGGGCTTTGTTATTACCACAGTATTTGTGACGGTCAACACAAAGGATATAGGTATTCCTTCGCTTATTGTTGACAGCGTAATGGAGCAGTCGCCTCTTTCTGATTTTTTACAGCCGGAGGACAAGGTGATTGAACTTAACCAAAAATCAGTGCACATCAAAAAGGATATTGATTTTGCTATGCAGCAAAGCGGCGGCAAGGTTTGTGAAATAACCATAGACCGAGGGGGCGAAAAACTCAAAAGGACATTTACCCCTCTTGCTGCAAAATACACAGACGGTACGCCTGCATATATGATAGGATTTGTACCGGTGATGTCTAAACCTACGGTGTTTAATGTTCTGCGGGAAGGCTTTTTCCAGACCGTATGGATGGGCAAAATAGTATTTGTATCAATCGGGATGCTGATTAGCGGTCAGGCAAGTGTGTCGGATGTGTCAGGCCCTGTTGGAGTAGTGGATGCAATGAATACCCAAGCGCAAGCGGGCGGGTTCGTGGCGCTTTTATATCTGGCAGGATTTATTTCAGTAAATATTGGCATTATGAATCTTCTTCCTATCCCTGCACTTGACGGAGGCAGAATATTCTTTGTTCTTGTGGAAGCAATAAGAAGAAAGCCAATCCCACCGGAAAAAGAGGGGATGGTTCATTTTGTGGGACTGGTATTGCTTATGGGCGTTATGGTGATGGCTACATGGAATGATATAATGAGATTAATCTCAGGTACGTAATTATGATTAAAAAACCTTCCTTTTTTGAAAAAGGAAGGTTTTTGATGTTTTATTGGAATATGTAACCCCCTGATTTCAGGGGGTATGTTTTACTATTTCTTTTCGTAGCTCTTGCAGAAGTGAGGAATTGCAATAGAATCAGCACTTGTCTTTTCGTGACTTACTTCAATTCTGTCAAGACGGCACTTATTGCCCTCTGCGTGATACATACATTCAGAAACATTGCAGCTTACACCATTGTTTTCCATTATACTTTCACCTCCAAAAAATTTTACATCGTTATTATACCCACAAAACCGGAAAAATATAATTAAAAACAAAAAACAAGGCAAACCCTTTTAAAAAGAGATTGCCTCTAGTGTAAGATTTTGTTAATCGTTCCAAATTTTTATTTTACCCATTCTGTGAAGACCCACAACAATGTTGGTGACAACCGGCAGCACTATCATACCCAAAACACCCAAAAGCAGGTAACCCAGGTATATTGCCATAAGGGTTACAAGAGGATGAAGCCCAAGCTGGTCCCCTATAATTTTTGGCTCGGCAAAGTTGCGCACCACAAGGACAACAATGTAAATTACAGCAAGTCCGATTGCAACAAAGTAGTTTTGAGTGAAAAGCGCTATTATCGCCCAGGGGATAACAACAGTTCCCGTGCCAAGAACAGGTAAAATATCTGCAATTGCCACAAGGGCTGCAATACCAATTGCATTTTCAATCCTCAAAAGTGATAGACCGATTGAAAGTTCGGTGAATGTCATAACCCATATTATAGCATAAGCACGGAGATATCCCAAAGCTGTTTTCCCTATATGCCGCTTTGTGTCACTTAAAAACTCTCTGGTTTTTGGGCTAAGCTGCCTTGTGATAAAGCCGACTATGTTTTTGTAATCCATACTGATGAACACTGATGCCAGAATTGTAAAGATAAAAGAAATAAAGTAAAAGGGGATTCTGGTGGTGGTTCCCGCAAGAGCAGAAAGCATACTGGATGAAAATTTAATAATATAGCTTCTTGCGGTGTCTGATGCGTTTTCAACCATTTCATAAATCTGATTAAGCGTCTGGGGCGAAATCCGTGCCGCAAGATTTTCAATCATAGCAACTGTGTTATTCAAAAACGGCAGGATGTTACGGTCGTAGTATGAAGGAAGCTTTGTAAAAAGGTCTTGCAAGGACCCAACAATTTTTGATCCAACTATCCACACGACAAATATGACAAGTGCGTAGGCCAAAGCCAGGACAATCACACTTGAAAATTTGCGGTTCATTTTTGTGAGTTTTGACAGGCCCAAAGCTGCAGGCTGAATCATAAGGGCAATAACAAAGCCGATAATAAACGGCATAACCCACTTTGCAACATATTTAAAACAAGCAAAAAGAATCAGAGCGATAATTGCAAAGTATATTGTATTAATAATAAACTCCCTGCGTCTTTCGGTTCGTTGTTGATTCATACTTTCACCCTCTTTGGTAAAATTTATATACTCTTGAAATAAGGTTTGGCAAATGACGTTACGACCTCAAGCTGGGGGAAACGGTGCAAGAAGAATTCAGACAGGAAGTCGCAAATGATGTTTTCCGTTTCAAAATGTCCGGCGTCTATTATATTAAGTCCAATTTCTTCCGCAATTCTGCCATGGTCGTGTTTTAAATCAGCTGTAACATAAACATCTGCACCTGAGTGGTATGCCGCATACATTTCTGTACCGCCGCTGCCCGAACAAAGTGCAACTGTCTGGACTGTTTCGTTTAAGTTGCCGGCATATTTGAGTGCCTTGGAGCCAAGAACAGACTTTATATGAAGCAAAAAGTCAGACAGGGGCATAGGCCGCTCCAAAACTCCCACCCTGCCGATGCCGTCAAGAACTTCACCACATTCGCCCATGCATTCGTCAGGGGTAAATTTGCGGACATTTTCAAGACCCAGCTTTGCTGCAAGCAGGTCGTTCATTCCGCCGTCGGCAACGTCAAAGTTGGTATGCATACAAAAGGCGGAGATGTTGTGTTTTACAAGGGTCCTGACAATACTTCCCGTGACAGTGCTTTCGGTAATGTTTTTAAGGGGTTCAAAAATAAGGGGGTGGTGAGAAATAATCAAGTCTGCGCCAAAATCAACAGCCGACTTCACGTTTTCACTTGTAATATCAAGACACACAAAAACACGGCTTATCCGTTGACTTTCATCCCCTACAAGAAGACCCACATTGTCCCAGGAGCATTTCGCTTCCGAGGGGGCAATGAGTTCAAGCTCCTCAATAATTTTTGAAAGTCTGACCATAATCTCACACCTTTCCTGAAATTTTAATTATCCAAAATAAAAAATATGGATTTTTGCTAGCTATTTATCAAATCAAGCAAGGCCTCTGCCTCTTTTGCCAAATCCTGATTTTCTTTAAGGCCGGATGACTTCAGCCCGGCAATCCTGATTTTTAGTTTCCGTTCAATGTTTTTAAAGTATCTGCTATATAATTCAGGGGCAGTGTCCTCAAGGCCTTTCCCTAAAATCAGTTCCTTTTGGGAGTATTCTGATCTGCCGCCAACATCCACGCATAGAATATTATATATCTTATCATCTTCTGAAACCAACACTTCCTTTTGAATGGTAAAACTATGGCCAATGAGATATTCTCTCAGCTCCTTTGCTGCTGTCATTGGCTGGAGAATGAGATGTTTTGCAGATTTCACCACTTCTTTTGAATTTTCAAGGATTTCTGAGATAAGAATACCGCCCATACCTGCCACAATAATGGTTTCAGCCTCATTTGGCTTGACGGTTTCAAGTCCGGGACCAAGCCGGAGTGACAGCTTGTCCTCAAGGCCGAAGGCTTTGGCGTTTTCCTTTGCGCGCTGAACAGGTCCCCGGTTGATGTCCGACGCAATAGCTGAGGAAACCTTGCCTTCAAGAAGGGCGAAGATAGGGACATATGCGTGGTCTGTGCCTATATCAGCAAGACTTTTACAATCCGGTATAAGCTGGGCAATCTTAAGAAGACGGGGGTTCAGACGTAACTTTTTTTTATTGTCATCTGTTATCATTTTTGCCGCCTCCCCATAGAAAATATATAATAATTATATATTCTTTTATATGCCTTTGTCAACTAAAAAAAGGATTTTTGGTGTAAATGTAGAAATTTATCCTTAAAGCTACTTTTGTGGAAAGAAGTGTTACATATGACCCTGCGTGAAAAGTTTGAAGAACGGGAAAAATCTATACTTAGTCCTTATGCTACGTTAAGTACTCAAGGCGGTGACAGGTGCCGTGAGGAGGAACCTTGTGATTTACGTACGGCGTTTCAGCGTGACCGTGACAGAGTCATACATTCCAAGGCGTTTCGCCGCCTGAAGCATAAGACTCAAGTGTTTCTGGCACCTGAGGGTGACCATTACAGGACCCGGCTTACGCACACTCTGGAGGTATCCCAAATTGCAAGAACCATTGCAAGGGCACTTTTTTTGAATGAGGATTTAACCGAAGCAATTGCCCTTGGCCACGATTTAGGGCATACTCCCTTTGGTCACACAGGGGAGCGGGCATTAAACACTCTTTGCCCTCAAGGCTTTCATCACAACGAGCAAAGTCTTAGGGTGGTAAACGTTTTGGAACGCAAGGGTGGTCTTAATTTGACTCAGGCGGTCCGGGACGGAATTTTATGTCATACAGGCTCCAAGTCCCCTCAAACTCCGGAGGGGGAGATTGTCCGTATTGCGGACAGGATTGCTTATATAAACCACGATATTGATGATGCGGTAAGAGCCGGCGTTTTGTCGGAGGAAGATATCCCAAAAGAGTACTCAGACATTTTAGGTATAGGACATACGCAAAGGATTAATTCCCTTATCCGAAGCATTATTACTTCAAGTGAGGGCAAACCCTGTATCACAATGGAAGACACAGCTCACCAGGCTATGATGGGTCTCAGACAGTTTATGTTTGAAAATGTATATAAAAATCCTTATGCCAAAAGTGAGGAATCTAAATTCTATGCAGTAGTTGAAGCCCTGTTTGAAAAATTAATGCAAAACCCTGAACTTATTCCGCAAAATGTACGCAAAGCAAGCGGAACAGAAGACACAATGCTTATTGTCCGTGACTACATAGCAGGTATGACCGACCGTTATGCAGTGTCTTTATTTGAGGAGATATTTGTGCCAAAAGCCTGGAACATATAATATAAGGCAGATTAAAATTGCCTGTCTCGGGCGAATAACCTCATTTGCGTACAAAACAGTACGCGGCAATCGGCCATTCGCACAATACAAACAATTTTTCTTCTGCCTTAAGACAGAGGTGGGGTTAAGGTTTCTGCCAAAACGATAAACTGAGGCAGATTAAAATTGCCCGTCTCGGGCGAATAACTTTACTTTTGCACAAAATTACAAAACAGCAGATATTTAGAATCAAGCAAAATAAAACTTTTGCAAGGAACTTTTTGTTTTTTGTCGAATAATTAAGATAAGAGGTGATATTGGTGAAAGAGTCTGTAGATTTTCAGGACTTTGTAGATGAAGTTATTGCAAAAAATGATATCGTGGACTTGATTTCCCGATACACAACGTTAAAAAGAGTAGGCAACCGCTATCAGGCCCTTTGCCCTCTGCATAACGACCAAAAAACGCCGTCATTCTCTGTTTCGCCGGACAAACAACTTTTTCATTGTTTCGGCTGTGGCGCAGGCGGCACGGTTATTCATTTTGTTATGGCAAAGGAAAATCTTGATTTTATGGAAGCCGTTAAGCTTCTCGCCGAAAAGGCAGGTGTGCCGATTCCTGACCCACGCAGTCAGGGCGAGCGCGACCGCAGCGCTGCTATCCATAACAAAAAAAAGAGAATGTACGAAATGAACTCAGAAGCGGCAAGATTTTTCTTCTCTTGCCTTACCGCAAAGGGCAACGAAAAAGCTCTTGAATATTTGCGGGGACGCGGCCTTTCAAACAGCACAATCAAATCTTTTGGCATTGGCTATGCTCCGGACAAGTGGTCTGCATTGATTGACTTTATGAAGTCGAAAGGCTACACATTGGAGGAGCTTTTAGAAGGCGGTCTTGCAAAAAAACGTGATGGCGGTACTTATTATGACGTATTCCGTGACAGGATTATGTTCCCCATACTGGACGTGAGAGGCAATGTGATTGCTTTTGGCGGAAGAACTTTAAACGATAACCAGGCAAAGTACTTAAACTCACCTGAAACCTTGGTTTACAAAAAAAAGGACAACCTCTTTGGTATGAATATTGCAAAAAACAGCAAGGCGGGACAGTTTTTACTTATGGAAGGGTATATGGATGTTGTGTCCTTACACCAGAACGGTTTTGACAATGCGGTGGCGTCACTTGGCACTGCGTTTACTCCCCAGCAGGCGGCAGTTTTGAAAAGATATGCAGACAAGGCGGTTCTTTGTTACGATGCGGATGAGGCTGGACAAAAGGCTGCGGACCGGGCAGGCACAATCCTCAGAGAAGCTGACATAAAAACCCGTGTTTTGACCATAACCGACGGCAAAGACCCTGATGAGTATATAAATGCCAAGGGCGGGGAGATGTTTAAACTCCTTGTTGACAACGCAGAGAGCTTTATTGAGTATAAACTTGGCAAAATTGAGAAACAATATAACCTTGAAGATACTGTTGAAAAAATAGAATTTATTGAGCAAATTGCAAAAATTCTTGCCAATATAAAAAACCAGGTCGAACGAGAGGTTTATATAAAGAACACTGCACGAAAAACCGACATTTCTCCCGAGAGTATTGCCGCACAGGTACAAAATGTTATTTTGAAAAACAAAAAGGCAAACATCAGAAAGGATATAAGTAGTGACAGGCGAACCTACGAGGCACGCACAGGGGGCAGGGATGACCTTGAAAAAATGCGGCTGTATAATGCGGAAAAGCTGATGCTTAACCTGATTTGCGAAAAGGACGTATTCCAAAATGTAGTGAAAACGCTTACCCCTCAAGACTTTACGGAGGGTCTGCATCGACGGCTTGCAGAGATAATTTTTAAAAGTCACACCGAAAACAGAAAAATAAATCCTATGTTGGTTATCTCGGAGTTCCCTGAAGAAGATGCAGGAAGAATATCGGAGATACTCTCTGACGATAAAAATGTTGATAACAAAAAGGAGGCCATAGCACTGCCTCTTAAGATAATAAAATCATACAGACTGAAGCAAGAGGAAAAGACCCTGACAGATCATGGCGACACACAAAAGCTTCAGGAGATTATGAACAAACTGAAAAAGGATAAAATGTAGAAAGGCGAGAAAGTATGAGTAACAGCAAAGCCAAAACCCAGGCAAAAGAAACAAACGCCGAGGTAAAAGAAACTAAAAAGACAGTATCAAAGGACGTACAAAAACAGGCCCTTCAGGAGCTTGTTGAGTTGGGTAAGAAAAATGGCGAGCTTTCCTATGGCGACATTACTGCAAAGCTTGAGGCCGTTGAAATGGATGCGGAACAAATTGAGCTTATCTATGAGTTCCTTGAAAAACAGGGAATCGAAATCATCGGCAACTTTGGTGAGGAACTTCCTGAACTTGAAGAAGACGATGACTTTACAATCACAGAGGACGAACTTGTTGACCTGAGCGTCCCTGACAACGTAAGTATTGATGACCCTGTGCGTATGTACCTCAAAGAAATCGGTAAAGTCCCCCTTCTCTCAAATGTAGAAGAGGCTGATCTCGCCCAGAAAATGTCTGAGGGCGATTTGGAAGCAAAACAAAGATTAGCTGAGGCTAACTTGCGTTTGGTTGTAAGTATAGCAAAAAGATATGTTGGTCGCGGTATGCTCTTCCTTGACCTTATTCAGGAAGGAAACCTGGGTCTTATCAAGGCCGTTGAGAAGTTTGACTACACAAAAGGTTACAAGTTTTCAACCTATGCCACCTGGTGGATTCGTCAGGCGATAACCCGTGCTATTGCTGACCAGGCAAGAACAATCCGTATCCCCGTCCATATGGTTGAAACCATAAACAAGCTTATACGTGTTACCCGTCAGCTTGTTCAGGAACTTGGCCGTGATCCGTTGCCTGAAGAAATTGCAAAAGAACTCAATATGCCAATTGACAAGGTTGGAGAAATAATGAAAATCGCACAAGAACCTGTTTCCCTTGAAACCCCAATTGGCGAAGAGGAAGACAGCCACCTTGGTGACTTTATTCAGGACAACGAAACTCCGGCGCCTCAGGATGCAGCAACATTCAGACTCCTGAAGGAACAGTTGGTTGATGTTTTGAGTACTTTGACTCCAAGAGAGGAAAAGGTTTTAAGACTTCGTTTCGGCCTTGACAACGGCAGAGCCAGAACCCTTGAAGAGGTAGGTAAGGAGTTTAACGTTACCCGTGAGAGAATCCGTCAAATTGAGGCAAAGGCTCTTCGCAAGCTGAGACATCCAAGCCGCAGTAAAAAATTAAAAGATTACTTAGAGTAAAATTACAGCCCCTTGCCAAACGGCAAAGGGCTGATTTTTTGACACTGGGTTAGCCAAGACTAACCAAAATATAGTTATTGAATTTTTTTTGATAATGTGATATACTTAATTTGTATATATTTATCAAATAAAGGGGTTTTTGAAATGAAAATCACAAATGACATAAAATATGTTGGTGTAAACGACCACAATATAGATTTGTTTGAAGGGCAGTTTAAGGTTCCTGAGGGGATGGCATACAATTCCTATGTAGTTATTGATGAGAAGGTGGCGGTTTTTGATACAGTTGACCAACGTTTTGGTGAGGAATGGCTCAAAAACATAAAAGATGTTCTTGGGGAAAGAACAGTAGATTACCTGATTGTTCAACATATGGAACCTGATCACTCGGCAAACATTGCAAGATTTATGGAGGAATATCCCTCTGCCACAGTGGTTGCAACACAAAAGGCAATAACAATGATGCCGCAGTTCTTTGGGGAAGACTTTGCACCCTTGACCATGGCTGTAAAAGACGGAGATACCTTAACTTTGGGAAAACACAGTTTTACATTTGTCACAGCGCCTATGGTCCACTGGCCCGAAGTTATGTTGACATATGAAGGCTACAGCAAAGTTCTTTTCTCAGCAGATGCTTTTGGTAAGTTTGGCGCTCTTGATGTTGAGGCCGATTGGGCTTGTGAGGCGCGTAGGTATTATTTTGGAATTGTAGGCAAGTTTGGAGTACAGGTTCAGGCGCTTCTCAAAAAGGCGGCAGGCCTTGAAATTCAAACTATTTGCCCTTTGCACGGTCCGGTTTTGTCGGAGAATCTTTCCTATTATCTTAATCTTTACGACATTTGGTCTTCGTACCGTGTTGAGGAAGAGGGGGTTGTTATCAACTATACCTCGGTTTACGGCAACACAGGCAAAGCGGTTGAGATGCTTGCTGAGAAGTTGAAAGAATCAGGTTGCAGCAAAGTAGTGGTCAATGACCTTGCAAGATGCGACATACACGAAGCCATTGAAGATACATTCCGTTACAGCAAGGCGGTTTTTGCAACTACTACTTACAATGGCAGCATATTCCCATTTATGTATGACTTTATTCATCATTTAACTGAGAGGAATTTTCAAAACAGAAAGGTTGCCTTTATTGAAAACGGGACTTGGGCACCTACAGCAATCAAGACAATGAAGGCCCTTTTTGAAAGTTCTAAAAATCTTGAATTTGCACAGACTGAGGTTTCAATTAAATCTGCACCAAACGACAAAAACATTAAAGAGATTGAAGACCTGGCAAAGGAACTGGCAAACTAATAAAATAGGAGATGTGATAAAATACATCTCCTATTTTTTGTTGATATTTATAAACAAGCCTTGATTATTCAGCTTTTGTAGCAGCATCCTTCATAAGATCGCGGATTTCTGCAAGCAATTCTGCTTCGGTTGGAGCTTTTGGCGCTTCCGGTGCAGGCTCTTCCTTCTTTGAGAGTCTATCCTTAGCCTTGCTTATGCCGGAGATAACCAAAAACATTGAAAAAGCGATGATCAAAAAGCTTACAATGTTTTGGATAAAGTTTCCATACATAATTGCAGCTTCGGGGGTTGTTTCGGTCGCAGCGGAAAGAACGACTTTAAGTGATTTAAAATCCATTCCCGCGGTGAGTTTACCGAAGATTGGCATAATAATGTCGTTAACCAAAGAAGTAACAATTGTGCCGAAGGCACCACCCACAACAACGCCGACAGCCATATCAATAAGGTTGCCCTTAAATGCAAATTTTTTAAATTCATTCCACATAATAAAATCAACAGCCTTTCTCTGCTTTGCAGAAAATTTATTTATTTAAGTATATCAAGATATGAATATTTTGTCAATCCTTGACGAAAATTTGTTACACTTGCCATAGACAAACAGCAAAAAAAGGTGTATAATGAAAAATTGTGAGATAAGATAGAGAAAATAACCTCAGGTTTATTATATTAAGGAGCAGATTTATGAAAAGAGAAGACTTAAGAAATATTGCAATTATTGCCCACGTTGACCACGGCAAAACAACCCTCGTTGATGAGATGCTCAAACAGGGCGGAGTGTATCGTGAAAATCAGGTTGTAGAAGACCGCGTTATGGATAATGGCGACCTTGAAAAGGAACGTGGTATTACTATACTTGCAAAAAACACTTCGGTTCAATACAAAGATATAAAAATGAATATTATAGACACCCCGGGCCACGCAGACTTCAGCGGTGAGGTTGAGCGTATATTAAAAATGGTGAACGGTGTAATTCTTTTGGTTGATGCAGCCGAGGGTCCTATGCCACAGACCCGATTTGTGTTGCAAAAGGCACTTGAAATGCAACACAGAATTATAGTTGTTGTAAACAAAATTGACCGGCCTGACGCCCGTCTTGATGAAATCCCTGACGAAGTGCTGGAGCTTTTGATGGATCTTAATGCAAGTGACGACCAGCTGGACAGTCCCATCATATTCTGTTCAGGCAGAGCCGGCACGGCAACTTTAAATCCCTATGTTCAAGGCGAAAATCTGGAGCTTTTGTTCAAAACCATTGTGGAGCATATCCCTTGTCCTGAGGGAGATGACGAGGGTGAACTGCAGATGCTTGTTTCATCGATTGACTACAATGATTACGTTGGACGAATGGCAATCGGCAGAATTGAAAGAGGGTCTATCCGTCAAAACCAGGAAGTTACTGTTTGTGACTACCACCAAAAACACGCACCTTACAAGGCGAAAATCACAAATATTTATCAGATTGACGGCCTTGTCAGAACTGCCGTTGACACCGCCAAGGTTGGGGATATCGTATGTATTTCGGGCATTACCGATATTTCAATCGGTGATACCGTTGCCTCAACTGTGGACCCTACACCACTGCCTTTTGTAAAAATCGGCGAACCTACAATCGAAATGACATTTGCTGTAAATGACAGCCCCTTTGCCGGCAAGGAAGGTAAGTTTGTCACATCAAGACAAATCCGTGAACGTCTGCAAAAGGAACTGTTAAAGGATGTGTCATTAAGGGTTGAGGACGGTGATACTACCGATACATTCCGTGTTGCAGGCAGAGGCGAGATGCATATTTCAATTTTGATTGAAACCATGCGCAGAGAGGGTTATGAGTTTTCTGTAAGTACGCCAAAGGTATTGTTTAAGGAAATTGACGGGGTCCTTTGCGAACCTATTGAAAAGCTTGTAATAGACGTACCTGAAGTATCAATGGGTGCGGTAATGGAGAAGATGGGCTCACGAAAGGGCGAACTTATGCAGATGGCACCACAGGGTGATGACCGTATGCGCCTTGAGTATCTCATTCCTGCCCGTGGACTTTTAGGATATCGTAACGAATTTTTGACCGACACCAAGGGAGAAGGAATTTTAAACTCGGTATTTTATGAATATCAGCCATACAAGGGTGATATTACACGCAGATATACAGGCTCCCTCGTATCATTTGACACAGGTGAAGCGGTAGGCTACGGCCTCTTTAAAATTCAGGACAGAGGTTCATTATTTATCGGACCGGGAACGCCTGTGTATGAAGGTATGATTGTTGGGCTTAATCCAAAGCTTGAAGACATGGCTGTTAATGTATGCAAAAAGAAACAGCTTACCAACACCCGTGCATCAGGCAGCGACGAAGCCTTGAAGCTTGTACCGCCAATAAAGCTCAGCCTTGAAATGTGTATTGAATTTCTGGCGGATGACGAACTTTTGGAGGTTACACCAAAGAGTCTTCGTTTGAGAAAGAGAATTCTAAATACCCAGCTTCGCCTGAAGGATAAATCCAAAAACAAATAAACAAAAAAGACGGAAATAATTTTCCGTCTTTTTCATTAATCATCACAAATATCAGCAGTTTGAAGGCGTATAACTTTTTTTAAATCTTCAAATGCCAGTTCCACCTGATACCCGATTTTTCCGGCGCTGAAGATGATGGTGTCAAAATCCTCTGCGGTCTGGTGAAAGGTGGTGGGGAAAAACTTTTTCATTCCAACCGGCGAGCATCCGCCGTGAATGTACCCTGTGAGAGGGAGTAAGTCTTTAGATTTCAGCATTTCAATCTTTTTCTCGCCAACAACCTTTGCCGCCTTTTTGAGGTTCAGCTCGCGGTTGACAGGTATGTCAAATACGTAATATTTATTGGGTGAGCCCACAGTGACCAAGGTTTTAAAAACGTGGTTTGGGTCCTGGCCCAGGGTTTCGGCAAGCTCCATCCCGCCGATAGCCTCCTCTGTGCCGTAGTAGTGAGGCGTGTACTTAACCTTCTTTTGGTCAAGCACTCTCATAACATTTGTCTTTTCCATATATTCACCTCTTAAAGGTTCTTTATTTTCTCCCAATACTCTTTTGCTGTCTGTTCGGTTTTGTTTTCGCCATATTCGTAGTATTTTTTGTCCTTTATTTTGTCGGGCAGATATTGCTGCTTTACATAATGGTTGGGAAAGTCGTGGGGGTAAAGATAGCCTTGTCCCTTTTTTACATCGCCCTCACCATCGTAGTGCTTGTTTTGCAGCTGCCTTGGGATTTCACCTGTGTCCATATTTTCAATATCCCAAAGTGCTTTGTCAAGGGCAATGTGCCCGGAGTTGGACTTTGGCGCTGTGGCAAGGAGTATTGCTGCATCACCCAAGGGAATGCGGGCCTCAGGGAGCCCAAGCATCAATGCACTGTCAACGCAGGCCTTGACAATGGGAATCGCCATAGGATACGCAAGACCTATATCTTCAGCTGCAATGACCATAAGCCGACGGCAAGCTGTTTGCAAATCCTCTGCTGCAATAAGACGTGCCAGATAATGGACCGCTGCATCGGGGTCGGAACCTCGGATTGATTTTTGAAGAGCGCTCATTACATCGTATTGGCTATCTCCCGCCTTGTCGTAACGGAAGGCCTTTTTCTGGGTGCATTGTTCTGCTGCGTTCATATCAATCAAAAGCGTTCCTGAGGAGTCGGGTTTTGCGTAGATGACCGCAAGCTCGAGGGCGTTAAGTGCCTTTCTCACATCACCGTTTGACATTTCCGCAATGTGCAAAAGTGCATCCTCCTTGGCAAGGATTTTGCTACCGAAATCCTCTTTGACAAGGTCTATGCCACGGAGCAGTGCCTTTGTTATATCCTTTGGCGAAACAGGTTTAAATTCAAAAACCACACTGCGGCTGAGTACAGCGTTATACACGTAAAAATACGGGTTTTCGGTAGTGCTGGCAATCAGTGTAATCTTGCCGTTTTCGGTATATTCAAGCAGGGATTGCTGCTGCTTTTTGTTAAAGTTCTGTATTTCGTCCAGATAGAGGAGAATTCCGTTTTGACCCTCAAAGGTTTCACATCTTGCGCAAACATCCCTGATATCTGATACAGAGGCAGTTGTGGCATTAAGCTTAAATAGGCTTTTGCCACTGACCTTTGCTAATATGTTTGCAACGGTTGTTTTTCCTGTGCCTGACGGGCCGTAAAATATCATATTAGGGACAGTCCCTGACTCTGCAATCTCTGTCAGGACCTTTCCCTTGCCTATAATGTGAGTTTGACCCACTACATCCGCCAGTTTTTCAGGCCTCAATTTGTCCGCAAGTGGCTTATTCATAAAGTGGATACTTTTTGCAAAGTGCATCTACACGCTTTGCAGCTATCTCGCGGTTTGCTTCAAAATCATCGATTACAAGTGCGATAATCTGTGCAACCTCACGCATATCGTCTTCCTTGAAGCCACGTGATGTAACAGCCGGAGCACCAAGACGGAGACCGCTTGTTACAAATGGACTCTGTGGGTCGTTGGGGATTGTGTTTTTGTTGGCGGTGATTCCAATTTCGTCAAGGTTATGCTCAACCTCCTTGCCGGTAAGACCCTTTTTGGAAAGGTCAACCAACATAAGGTGGTTGTCTGTTCCGCCTGAAACAATGTCGATTCCAAGACTCATCAGTTCGTCGCAAAGTGCGGCGGCGTTTTTCTTTATTTGTGTCTGATACTCCTTAAACTCAGGTGACAGTGCTTCCTTAAAGCAAATTGCCTTGGCAGCGATTACGTGCATAAGCGGGCCACCCTGAGCACCTGGGAAAACAGCCTTGTTAATCATTTGAGCATATTTTTCCTTGCAGAGGATAAGACCGCCACGAGGACCACGGAGTGTTTTGTGGGTTGTGGTTGTAACAAAATCGGCATAAGGCACAGGACTTTCGTGAAGGCCGGCAGCCACAAGGCCTGCAATATGAGCCATATCTACCATCAGGTATGCCCCAACCTCGTCCGCAATTTCGCGGAACTTCTTAAAGTCGATTTCTCTTGCGTAAGCACTTGCTCCTGCCAGAATCATCTTAGGCTTGTTTTCGATTGCAAGGCGACGAAGTTCGTCGTAGTCTATTCGGTGAGTTTTTTCGTCAACTCCGTAAGGAACAACGTTGAAGTATTTGCCTGAAACATTAACAGGTGAACCGTGGCTCAAGTGTCCGCCGTGGGCAAGGTTCATACCAAGGTAGGTGTCGCCGGGCTCCATAATTGCAAAGAATACTGCAAAGTTTGCCTGAGCGCCTGAGTGTGGCTGAACATTTGCAAACTCAGCGCCAAAAAGTTCTTTAGCTCTTTCTCTTGCCAAATCCTCTACAATATCAACATATTCGCAACCGCCATAGTAACGCTTGCCCGGGTAACCCTCGGCGTATTTATTAGTGAGGGGTGTACCCATAGCCTCCATAACAGCAGGGCTTACAAAATTTTCTGATGCGATAAGCTCGATTTTGCTTCTCTGTCTGCCAATTTCTTTGCTGATGGCAGCGGCAATTTCGGGATCAACCTTCTTTACATTTTCAAGTTCAAACATATATTTTTCCTCCTATTGTGTTTACAAGAAATCTCTTTTGTTGTATAATAAGTCAAAATGAATAATTTATTCTATTATATCAATAAATAGCAAATTTTACAAGGGGGAAGAGACAAAATGGCTGAAAATCTTACACAAAAAAAAGCAAGAGCTTTGGAAGTTATAAAAATATTCAGTGCGGAGTATGGTGATGCGGACTGCACACTAGACTACCAAGATCCGCTTCAACTGTTAATTGCAACACAGCTTGCTGCTCAGTGCACCGATGCCCGTGTCAATCTGGTAACCCCTGCTCTTTTTGAAAAGTACAAAACTGCACGTGACTTTGCAGAGGCTGACGAGGCTGAACTCTCTGCACTTATCCGTTCAACCGGGTTTTATCGCAACAAGACAAAAAATATAATAGCCTGCGGCAAAAAATTGGTTGCAGACTTTGACTCAGAGGTACCCAAAACAATGGAGGAACTTTTGAGCCTTCCCGGAGTGGGCAGAAAGACGGCAAATCTTGTTCTTGGAGATTGCTTTGGTATTCCGGGAATTGTAGTAGATACCCACGCGGGTAGGCTGGCACGCAGAATGGGTTTTACAAAAAATACCGACCCCTACAAAGTGGAACTTGATTTGCTGAAGATTATTCCAACAGAGCAGCAATCAATGTTTTGTCATCAGCTTGTGTTTCACGGCAGGAAGTACTGTGATGCAAGACGTCCCCAATGCGGGGAATGTCCCGTCAGGGATATTTGCCCCAAAGTTGATGTAAAACTTTAGGGAGTGTTCTATAATCTCGTTCAAAAAATTATTATTTATTTGTCAATATATTAAAATTATATTGGGTGATGAAAATGAATATGGAATTCAAAGAAGATTATATAAAAATCGGGTTAAAAATTTCTTATTACCGAAAGTTAAAGTCTCTAACACAAGAACAGCTTGCTGAAATATTAGATTGCGGAGTTTCTTTTATAGGGCAAATAGAAGCCCCAAATATTTATAAAGCCATTTCATTGGATACATT
>JAFYXL010000034.1 GCA_017546165.1 Clostridia bacterium | reverse complement strand
CTTGACAAAATTCTTTCCTATATATATAATAGGTAATAACTTACTTTTAAACCAAGGAAGGCAGTTGATATAAATGAAACATATAGTTATACTTCTTGACGGTGCTGCAGATACACCTGTAGCAGAACTGGGCAACAAAACCCCCCTTGAAGTTGCAAACAAGCCAAATATTGACAAGTTGGCAGGTCTTGGGGAAATGGGCATGGCAACAACCGTTCCGGGCAATCTCCCTCCCGGCAGCGACGTTGCAAATCTGGCAGTTTTCGGCTATGACCCTATGAAATACTACACAGGCCGTTCACCTCTTGAAGCTCTTTCAATGGGCGTTCACCTTGAACTTTCAGACACCACTTTCAGAACAAACGTGGTTACCCTGTCTGAAGATGAGCCTTATGAAGAAAAGACAATGATAGACTACAGCTCTGACGAAATCACAACCGAGGAATCAACTCAGCTCATCGCCGCAGTAAACGAGGCGCTCAAAACTGACGAATATGAATTTTTCAGTGGCATAAGCTATCGCCATCTTATGGTATGGCACAACAAGGAAAACAATTTTAAGCTCACCCCTCCCCACGATATTTCTGACCGCAAGGTGACAGAATATCTGCCTGAGGATAGGGTTCTCCTTGACCTTATGAAAAAGAGTTATGAAATCCTAAAAGACCATCCTGTAAACATTGCCCGCAAGGAACGTGGGCTTCGCCCCGCAAACTCAATCTGGATTTGGGGAAACGGCACAAAGCCAAACCTTGCTACCTTTGACGAGCTTTACGGAGTTCGCGGTTCTGTTATTTCAGCCGTTGACCTTATCAAAGGTATAGGTACCGGTGCAGGACTTAATGTAGTTGATGTTATAGGAGCCACAGGAAATGTGCATACTAACTTTGACGGCAAGGCAGAAGCTGCTATCTCCGAGCTCAAAAATGGTGCTGACTTTATATACGTTCATCTTGAAGCCCCTGATGAAGCAGGACACAGGCACGAGATTGATAACAAAGTTAAGGCAATTGAGCTTATTGACGAAAAAATAGTTGCACCAATCCTTGCATATCTGGAGGGTTCAGGGGAAGAATTTTCAATGCTTCTTATGCCTGACCACCCAACACCACTTGCAATCAGGACGCATACTTCTGACCCTGTGCCGTATATACTATATAAAAGCGATGTGTGCGGCGAGGCGTCACCAACCTCATATACCGAGGAAAACGCAAAGAATACCGGAATTGTCACCGAGCATGGTTACACTTTGATGAACAAGCTCTTGGGTAAATAACCACCACCTGCCGCATCACGCCAGATAGGGAGTGTTTGCGATGGAATTTGAAAAAATATTAAAGTATCTGTCTTTAACAGCAGGAATAGTCGCAGGGCTATTCCTGTTTCCTTTTTTTATCCGCAGTTTTTCACCATTCGTTGCAGCCTTTATAGTCGCCACACCTGCGCAGCGGATTGTGGATAAGCTTGAAACCAAAATTCACCTGAACCGTGGAATCAGCTCTGCAATAATCTCAACAGCTATTGTAGGCGTTGCTACTTTGATTGTAATTTTTCTTTCCTTTCAGCTTTATACCCAGGCAAAAAATCTTGTAACCGCACTTCCCGCTACCATAGACTCGTTCCGGGGACAGCTCAACAGTCTTAGCGAAAGTTTCAACATATTCAAGCACAATCTTCCTGTTGAATTGAATCAAGTTCTTGATAATATTGCACTAAACTTCAAAGATTACGCCCAGGAGTTTTCTCACCGTGCCACCTCCAATGCCATCACCGCCGCAGGGGGATTGGCCGCAAAACTTCCGGGGTTTGTCCTTTTTCTCACAATGTTCATCTTAAGCACATTTTTCTTCACAAAAGACTATCCCTTAATCATAAATTTTTTCAAGGAACTTTTACCCCAAAAGATTATATACTATCTTGGCCGAGTTAAAGCCTTTACCATAACCGCTTTTTCTTCCTATTTAAAGGCGCAGCTTATATTGATGGCTATGACCTCGGCACTCATAACGGTCTGCCTTTGGATTATCGGCAAGGAATACCCGCTTCTTTGGGGAATTATCTGTGGCGCAATTGACGCATTACCCTTTTTGGGCACAGCAGTAATCATTGTCCCCTGGGCTCTTGCCTCCCTTGTTTTCGGGGACTGGTATTCATTTATATCCCTCCTGGTCATTCAAGGGTTGGTCTTTTTGGTGCGACAACTTGCCGAGCCAAAAGTTGTCAGCAAACAAATAGGAATACACCCCATACTTACCCTTGTAAGCGTGTATATCGGACTTAGGTATTTTGGCATAATAGGTATGCTCCTGGCGCCCATAATAATGCTTCTCATTGTTAACCTGTATGTATCCTATCGGGAAAGTAAATAAGGCGCCGTCTGAATCTTAAAAATATAAAAACCCCCAGAGGAAAACCTCTGGGGGTAAAATTTTCAGCAGTTACAATTAGTGAATAATTGCCTTTTCTGTTTCCTTGTCAAAGATATGGATTTTGTTTGCATCCATTGCAACCTTAATTGAATCGCCTGCCTTAGCAGTTGAACGACGATTTACTCTTGAAACAATTGCTGTGCCTGCAAGCTTGAGGTAAAGGTATGTCTCGGAACCCATCATTTCAGTAAGTTCAACATCAACATCAACAACAGAACCTTCCATTGATGAAATATGTACTTCATCATCATATATATTTTCAGGTCTGATACCAACTATAACTTCCTTGCCGATGTAGGCTTCAAGCTCAGGTCTTGCGCTCTTGCCCTCAGGAAGATTAACGCTGAAACCATTACCCTTAATAACAACACCCTTTTCACCCTTTTCAAGTGTAGCGTTGATAAAGTTCATCTGTGGGCTTCCAATAAATCCGGCAACAAATACGTTAACAGGTTCATCATAAAGAGTTGTAGGTGTATCACACTGCTGGAGGTAACCATCCTTCATAACAGCGATTCTTGAACCCATTGTCATAGCCTCTGTCTGGTCATGTGTAACGTAAATTACAGTAGTACCCAACTTTTTGTGAAGCTTACCGATTTCAGCTCTCATCTGAACTCTGAGCTTTGCATCAAGGTTTGAAAGCGGCTCATCCATCAAGAATACCTTTGGCTCACGAACAATAGCACGGCCAAGCGCAACACGCTGTCTCTGACCGCCTGAAAGAGCCTTTGGCTTACGGTCGAGGAGATGCTCGATGTCAAGAATCTTTGCAGCTTCGTGTACCTTTTCTTTAATAACAGCCTTTGGAACTTTTCTGAGTTTCAAACCAAAAGCCATATTTTCAAATACTGTCATAT
>JAFYXL010000002.1 GCA_017546165.1 Clostridia bacterium | reverse complement strand
GGGCTGTCTTTTATTGTGAAGATAAAAATCGCTGCGCAGATTATTTTGAAAAACTCCGCTTTGCATAAAAAAGTTTTTTCCCTAATATAATTAAGTAATATACATATGAAAGGTAAGGGAAAAATGAGAAGATATAGAGCGGTAGTAATAGACGCAAAAAAGGTGTTAAGGCACATTGTTGCAATGGGGATTGTCGCAGCAGTTGTTGCTACAGGCATTTTGAATATAAACATAGCCGATGTAGAAATTTCTATGGACAAGGACGGTTTTGCGGAGCAGATAATCAATGAAAGCCTGCCAGCTATAGGGGCAACCGGTGGCACGGATATATTTGAAAAGACAAAGGCATTTTTCAAAAAGGCGACTTCTTTTGTATTGACCTTTGACCCATTTGACCCACGAACGGTAATATTTGGTCATATTCCGCTGGTCAGACAAGTGAGCGCAGGCTACCTTGCGTCGTCGGCAAATACTGAAGTTGCCCAGGTGTTCAACCCAAAGGATGCAGACCAAGGCAAGGGTGAGGCAGATGCTCCCGGACCTAATGCAGGGGTATATCCCATCACGGAGGTAGATTCGGGACAGGCAAAGGCTCTGGGAAAGTCAAAAAATAAAATACTCATTCGCAACGAAACGGAATTTGGTATAAACATAGATGAAATGTTAAAATCTCCACTATCTTTCAATATGAATGGCGATGGTCCCAAAATCCTGATTGTTCATACCCACGCGACAGAGAGCTACTCCCCGGATGGGGCTTCTACATATTCGGCAGACAAGGGTGACAGAAGCGAAGACTCTGCAAAAAATATGATTGCTGTGGGAGATGCTATGTCAGGGGTCTTTAAAAACTACGGCATTGACGTCATTCACGACAAAACCTTGCACGACAAACCAAGCTTCAATACATCCTACGCAAACTCCCTTAAAACGGTAAACCAATATCTTGCTAAATATCCGTCTATACGGATTGTTCTTGATATCCACCGTGACGCCTTTGTATATGAAAATGGCAGCAAGGCAAAATTTGTAACAGAGATTAACGGGCAAAAGACCGCACAGCTTATGCTGGTGGTGGGAACAAATGCCGGCGGACTTGACCACCCCAACTGGCGTGAAAATATGAAACTTGCATTAAAACTGCAAAATGCCATAATTGACGAGTACCCCAATTTGATGCGAGGCGTAAACTTGCGAAAAGAGAGGTTTAACGGACACGCCACCCCGGGAAGTATGATAATAGAAGTGGGCAGCAGCGGAAACACTCTGGCGGAGGCAATCCGTGGTGCAACTTATGGTGCAGAAGAAGTGGCAAAGTTCTTAAACGAAATAAAATAACTTATACTAAACTAAATACTCCCCCTTTTTAAATCAGACCATCTCTGTGGTTGGCGATTTAAAAAAAGGGGGAGAACTTGTTATGTCCACCCAAGTTATACGCATATTGAGACCCTGTTTTTCATATATTGAATGAGAATGAAATCACAGGAGGAAAGGTGGATAAAAATGAAAAAGCAAATAAAGGCGTACACTTATGAAGATTTAAAGGATGATATATTAAAACTGAAGTCAGACTTTCCTGAAACAGAAGTGGGGACAATCGGAAAATCCGTATGGGGCAAGGATTTGTATTACATAAAGTTAGGTAGCGGCAACTTGAAGGTTATGTATAACGGCGCACATCACGGAATGGAGTGGATAACCTCGGCGATGCTGATGAAATTCGCCTTTGACTTTTTAAGGAGTAGTAAGGAGAGCAAGGCATTTGGTGGATTTAATGCCAAAGCACTTGCAAGGCGGGCAACTCTTTATATTGTTCCTATGTTAAACCCGGACGGAGTCAGGCTGTCAGCTCTTGGACTCCCCAACCGGTTACCTATTCGGGAAAAACAACGGCTGCTAAGGATGAACGGCTCTGAGGATTTTACCAAGTGGCAAGCCAACGCAAATGGGATTGATCTTAATCACAACTATGATGCCTTGTGGCAAAAGTCAAAGGAGATGGAGGCGGAATACGGAATTTACTCCCCCGGCCCTACGCGGTTCTCAGGCCCCCGTGCGGAATCCGAGCCTGAAAGCCACGCCCTTGCAGAATTTACCCGAAAACATGATTTTGCATTGACTATTGCCTTTCACAGTCAGGGCAAGGTTATCTATCACGGATTTATGGACAAAAATCCGCCACGGTCATACAATATTGCCCGTGCATTTACAAAAATCTCACCTTATCAGCTTGATTCTGCCGAGGGGATTGCATCTTTTGGCGGATATAAAGATTGGTTTGTAGATAAATTCAATAAGCCCGGATATACTGTGGAAGTTGGTCTTGGGCAAAATCCTCTGCCTATATCCAATCTCCCGCAAATATATTCTGAGACCCTCCCAATTCTCCTTGGCGCACTTACTGTATAGCAAGCTGCCTCTTGCACCGGCTTGGTTTTTGTGGTATTATATATAAAAAGGAAATTTTCCCGAAAGGATAGAATATATGACAAACGAGAAAACAGTTAAGATAATTGGAGCAGGTCTTGCCGGATGTGAGGCTGCCTGGCAAATAGCAGAGAGGGGCATCAAAGTAAAACTTTACGAAATGAAGCCAAAAAAAATATCCCCTGCCCACAAGAGTGAAAATTTTGCTGAACTTGTATGCAGCAATTCATTCCGTGCTGACGGAATCCACAATGCAGTAGGTGTGCTCAAGGAAGAAATGCGCAGCCTGGGTTCGCTTATTATGGAATGTGCAGACAAAACCCGTGTGCCGGCAGGTGGGGCCTTGGCTGTTGACCGGGATGCCTTTTCAAAAATGGTTACCGACAAAATCAATGGCCATAAAAATATAGAAGTGATAACTGAAGAAGTCACAAAAATCAACACGGACGAATATACTATAATTGCTGCAGGACCACTCGCCTCTGACGCTATAACAGAAAGCATTCAGCGCCTGACAGGCGGCGAGGGTCTGCACTTTTTTGATGCAGCGGCACCTATTGTTACCTTTGAAAGCATAGATATGGCCAAAGCTTTCAAGGCGGCACGCTATGGCAAAGGCGGGGATGATTATATCAACTGCCCTATGACAAAGGAAGAATATGTGGCATTCCGCAATGCACTTATCACTGCTGAGTGTGCACAGGTCCACCAAGGCGTTGAAAACCCCAAGGTTTTTGAAGGTTGTATGCCTATTGAAGTTATGGCGGCAAGAGGCGAGGACACTATGCGGTTTGGCCCTCTTAAACCGGTTGGGCTTACCAACCCCCACGATGACAGCAGACCCTATGCTGTGGTACAGCTTCGTCAGGATAATGCTTCTGCAAGTATGTATAATATAGTAGGTTTTCAGACTCATCTCAAATTTGGAGAACAAAAGAGGGTTTTTGGTATGATACCAGGCCTCCAAAATGCTGAATTTGTCCGGTATGGCGTGATGCATCGAAATACCTACATCAACTCTCCCAAACTTCTGAGTGATAATTATAATATGAAGAAATTCCCCAACATTTACTTTGCGGGACAGATAACAGGTGTTGAGGGGTATATTGAATCTGCGTCTTCGGGTATGTGGGCAGGCATTTGCGTGGCACACCGTGTTGCGGACAAGTCTTGTCCGCATCTTACGTCAAAAACTGCCATAGGTGCGCTTGCTAATTATATATCCAATCCTGCAGTTGAGGACTTTCAGCCAATGAATGTAAATTTTGGTATATTTGAGGACCTGGGAAT
>JAFYXL010000033.1 GCA_017546165.1 Clostridia bacterium | reverse complement strand
TAAATCTGCTCATATTTTTTTGCAGATTCTTTCCAGGAGAAGTCCTCCTTAAGAGCATTTTTAACCAATTTTGTCCAAACCGTTTTGTCCGAATAAAAATGCAGCGCTCTTCTTAATGTAAATAAGAGATCGTGAGCGTCAGCAGGATAGAAACTGAATCCATTTCCCTCGCCTGTGTACTCATTATAAGGACGTACGGTGTCTTTAAGTCCCCCTGTCTCACGGACAATGGGGATTGTTCCGTATGCCATCGCAATAATCTGTCCAAGGCCGCAAGGCTCAAACAGTGACGGCATAAGGAAAAAGTCGCTGGCTGCATAAATCTTGTGTGCCAGCTCATTGCTGAAAGTAATGTTTGCCGAAACCTTGCCGCTGTTGCACCAGGCATAGTGGCGGAACATATTTTCATACTTCTCTTCACCTGTGCCAAGGATGACAAGCTGAATGTCAAATCCCATAAGCTCCTCCATTGCCGCAGCAACAATATCAAGGCCCTTTTGGTCAACAAGTCTTGAAACCAAGCCTATCATGGGTTTGTCTCCGTCAACAGGAAGACCAAGTTCGGTCTGAAGTGCCATTTTGCACTGTTTTTTGCCCTCTACCACATTGCGCAAGGAATAATTCATTGCAATATACGGGTCGGTTTTGGGATTATATTCTTCATAATCTATGCCATTTAAAATTCCTACCAATGAATTGTCACGGGCACGGAGAAGTCCGTCAAGGCGTTCGCCCCCCAATGGTGTTTTTATCTCCTCTGCGTAAGTGGGGCTCACAGTTGTCACTACATCTGAATACACAATTCCCGCCTTGAGGAGATTTGCACAACCGTGGAACTCAAGTTTGTCATCGGTGAAGAACGAGGGTTCGAGGGAAAAGAAATCCGCTACCGTATCAATCGAATATATGCCCTGATACTTAAGGTTGTGAATGGTAAATACGGTCTTTATTCCTTGATAAAATTCGCCCCGATCATAATATGCCTTTAATACAACGGGAACCATACCGGTCTGCCAATCGTTGCAGTGGATAACATCCGGTTTGAAATCAATGCGAGTCAGAATTTCAAGACACGCCTTGTCAAAAAATGCAAACCTCTCCAAATCATCCCATCGATAAAGAACACTGTCACCGAAATAATATTCATTATCTATAAAATAATAAGTAACGCCTTTGCGTTCCAATGAAAATACTCCACAATACTTGTTGCGCCAACCAAGAGGAATATACATATAGAACAAAAACTTCATTTCCGATACGTACTTCTCGTCAATTAATCCGTACTTGGGAAGTACAACTCTCACATCGTGGCCAAGCTTTTTAAGTGCCTGAGGAAGAGCTCCTAATACATCGCCCAAGCCTCCGCTTTTGGCATAAGGTGCTACCTCTGATGAAAGCATTAATATATTACTCAAAACATTTGCACTCCTTTCTGATGTTGTAATATAACAGGAGTAGTGAAACAGCAATTTTGCCGTTTCACTACAGCGGTACGTCTATCTAATCAATTTTACAAAACAATTCTGCTAAATTATACAATAGTCCGTTTTCCGATTACAAGCGGGTATGTTCCCTGACCGATAAGTTTTTTGCCATTACATAAGATTACTTCTTTATCGAAAATTGCATTTTCAACACGGCAATCATCCATTATCCGTGAGTTCTGCATTATAATAGCATCCTTTACCACTGAGTTCTTCCCTATCTTGACACCACGGAATATAATGCAATTTTCAACCCTGCCTTCGATTGTGCAACCGTCAGCAATAACCGAATTCTTAACCTCTGCCTCACGGCCGTACTTTGTGGGGACACTGTCCTTAACCTTTGTATGGATTGAACGTGCATCGTTCGTTCCAAAAAGTTCGTGGCGGATATTGGGGTCAAGCAGGTCAAGATTGAACCCAAAAAAGGATTTAATGCTGTCAATGGTCTTTTTGTATCCATCAAACTTATATCCAAAAATCCTGAGTTTATGCAAATTAGCAAGCAAAATATCCTTTGCGATTGAATGTTTATCGTGGGCAAGGCAATCGCCTACAAGCTCAATAAGTAAATCTTTTTTGATAAACATCATATTCATATAAGCCAGATTTGTTTTCTGTCTTTGAGGATAAACCTGAATGTCGGAAATGCTGCCATCCGCATTAGCATCAAGCATAATATGATGTCCAAGCTCCTTTGGTGTCAGCTCTCCAACTTCTGTATATACAACAGTAATGTCTGCGTCATTTTTAAAGTGTTTGTCAATTACATCTTCAAAATTGATACTGCATATGGTGTTACAGTCGCTAAGAATCACATAATCCTGACGGCTTCGGGTAAGAAAGCTCATTGCAGAATTAACAAAATCAATACTTTCAAGAGTTCTTGTATTGTTATCAAGGGTCTCAGGGGGTGGGATGAGGAACAGGCCATTTGTCTTTCGTGCCATATCCCAAGCTTTACCGCTTCCCACATGGTCACTGAGAGAACGATGCTTGGTTCCTGTAGTGATACCCACATTTACTATCCCTGAATTCACCATATTCGAAAGCATAAAATCCACTATGCGGTATCTGCCGCCAACAGGAACTGCCGCAAGGGAACGCACTTTCATAAGTTCCCCCAGGTTAACTTCCGGGTTCCCGGAGAAAATCAATCCTAATGTATTATTATTTTCCATAATGTTTTCCCTCCTCCGAAAGCTACGCTGTTATTATGTCTGCTGAAGTTTCGTCCACTGCAGACTTTTCTTCGACCTTGTTTTTAACATTACGTGTAACCATCGCACACTTGCCAAGTTTCACGCCTTCCTCAACCACTACATCAGGGCCAATGAGTGTTATATCATCCGAACAAATCTTGCTGTTGTAAAAATCTGCTATTGCATCTTCATCGTCTGAGCCGATAACCGCCTTTTGACCGATGTAAGCATTTGTGCCAATCATCGCCTTGTTCACTGTAGCACCTTTTTTCACAACGCAGCAAGGGAAGAGCACTGAATCTCTAATAACCGCACCTTCTTCAATCTTTACACCTTCAAAAATAACAGAGTTCTCCACATCTCCTTCAATTTCACATCCGGCTGTAATATAACAATTTTTAACTCTTGATGTAGGTGCTAAGTAATGGGGCGGCATAGCCGGAGTGCGGCTGAAAATTTTCCAGTCATCATCATCCAGCAAGTATCCCGGATTTTCAGAGAGCAAGTTCATATTTGCCTCCCAAAGACTCTGAATGGTACCAACGTCCTTCCAGTACCCATCAAACTTGTAGGCAAGAAGTCTGTTGCCGTCGCCAAGCATTTTGGGGATAATATTTTTACCAAAATCGTTATCGGATTGTGGGTCATTCTCATCTGCGATAAGATACTTCTTGAGTATGGACCAGGTAAATACATATACACCCATTGATGCAAGGTTGCTCTTTGGATTTGCCGGTTTTTCCTCAAACTCAACGATGTTTAAATCCGCATCAGTATTCATAATACCAAATCTTGAAGCCTCATCCCAGGGCACTTCTATTACAGCAATAGTAGCAGCCGCATTTGCTTCTTTATGTGCTTTGATCATAAGAGAGTAATCCATTTTGTAGATGTGGTCCCCTGACAGAATTACAACATACTCAGGATCAAACTTGCTGATAAAACCGATGTTCTGGTAAATGGCATTGGCGGTACCTTTATACCATTCACCCTTTTCTGCTGATACGTAAGGCGGAAGAACATAAACACCGCCGTCATTTCTGTCCAAATCCCACGGCTGACCGTTTCCTATATAGGTATTTAACTCAAGGGGCTGATACTGTGTCAACACCCCCACTGTTGTTATGCCTGAATGAGTGCAGTTGCTGAGAGGGAAATCTATAATGCGATACTTTCCGCCAAAAGGTACCGCAGGTTTTGCAACATCCTTGGTGAGTATTCCAAGTCTGCTTCCCTGGCCTCCTGCAAGTATCATCGCAACACATTCTTTTGATTTCATACCCTAAAAACCTCCGTTCTGAAATTAACCATCAATTATGATGTTCTCAATCGGCTTTGCTTTTTGCTTTCGCCTTTTTTATATAAAACGCCGAAAGTTCAGGAAGATCAAGCTCGATTACATAATTAAATCTTCCATATTTTTGTTTCTTTGCTTTAAGTTTTTTAAACTTTTTGCAATCCCCTCCGTAAATTTCATTGTCACTGCCCAGGACAACCTCATATTCCCCTGCCGCAGGAACCCCTATCTGATATTTTTTGTGCTCTGTAGCCGCAAAATTTAAAACAACAATAGTTTTATCACGCTTGCTTCTGCTGTACCTTATAAAGGATATAACGCTGTTCTCGCCGTCCTCTGCATTTATCCATTCAAAGCCGTCCCAATCATCGTCATTCTCATACATTGAGCGGTTTTTGCTGTAATACGCGTTGAGATCCGCTGTAAAGGTTTTAAGCTTCCTGTGGCTTTCATAGTCAAGAAGCAACCAATCCAATCCTTCTGCAAATCGCCATTCAACAAACTGACCAAACTCTCCACCCATAAAAAGCAGTTTTTTCCCGGGATGTGCATACATAAACGAGTAAAGCAATTTAAGGCTTTTGAACTTTTGCTCGTAAGTTCCGTACATTTTGTTTATAAGTGATGCCTTGCCGTGTACCACCTCATCGTGGGAAAGCGGAAGGATATAATTTTCCGAAAAAGCATACATCATTGAAAATGTAAGCATATTGTGATTTGAACCACGGAAATACGGATCCATAGACATATATCTTAAAATATCATTCATCCAACCCATATTCCACTTAAAGTTAAATCCCAGTCCACCCTCATATACAGGAAGAGTCACACCGCCCCAGGCAGTTGATTCTTCTGCAATCATCAGGGCATTAGGTAACATTTTGAATACTTCAATATTAAGCTTTTGCAAAAACTCAATAGCTGCCAGGTTTTCCTTGCCTCCATACTTGTTTGCAACCCACTCGCCATCCCGACGGTTGTAGTCAAGATAAAGCATGCTCGAAACTGCATCCACACGAAGCCCATCCATATGATATTCCAAAAGCCAGAACAAAGCATTTGATATCAAAAACGAATGCACCTCGCACTTGTCCCAATTGAAAACAAGTGTACCCCATTCCTTATGCTCACCCAGTCTTGAATCAGGATGCTCAAAAAGGCACTCTCCGTCAAATTTCGCAAGACCATGGGCATCTTTTGGGAAGTGTGCGGGGACCCAATCCATAATTACTCCAATGCCGGATGTATGGCACTTATCAATAAAAGCCTTAAGTTCACCTGGCTTTCCGTATCTGCTGTTGGCTGAAAAATATCCGCTTACCTGATACCCCCAGGACCCATCAAAGGGATACTCACAAATAGGCATAAGCTCAATGTGAGTATAACCCATTTCCTTTACGTAAGGGATAAGTTCCTTTGCCATCTCACTGTAAGTATAAAGGCTGCCGTCCTCGTGCTGCCGCCAGGAACCGAAATGAAGTTCATATATATTTATAGGCTGGTCATATGGCTGAGTTGCCTCACGCTTTTTAATCCACTTTGAATCTTTCCACTCATAATCCATATCCGCCACAACAGATGCGGTTGAAGGCCTTACTTCACTTTCAAAAGCAAAGGGGTCGGCCTTTAATATTATTTCTCCGCCGGCTGTTTCAATACTGTATTTATACTTTTCACCTGCATTTACATCAGGAACAAAGCAATGCCATATGCCGTGGTCATCATACTTTTGCATCTTGTTTATATTTCTGTCCCAGCCATTTAAATCACAAACCACCGAAACCGAAACAGCATTTGGCGCCCACACTGCAAAATCGCAACCGCCGTCAACCTTATGTGCCCCAAGTATATTATAGCTCTGGAAGTTTTTTCCTTCATTAAACAGAAACATCAGTTCACTCGATATGTCCGTCTTTTTATTTTTGTCTAAACCTAATTTTCCCATTTGAACCAGTCCCTTCCATATCAAAGCATTTCTTTTGTGAAATATCCCAAAAAATATTTTGGAAATAACCTTTTTTCCGTATATTTTTCACAATTAAATTGTATCACATCCCGAAAGTTTTGTCTATGACCAAATTGCATAAACTTTTACCGTATTTTTAGCCGAAAAGCCGAATTTTCAAGGGTTTTATCCCATAAACACCTCTGCCTCATAGCCTGCAAGCTCGATTTTTGCAACTCCAACCCGACCAGACAATTTCTTTCCCCCAAATTGTCCTGTTAATTCTTTTTTAATATTTGCAGGAAACGCAAACTCAACAACACGCTTTTCGCAGCCTCGGTTAATGCAACAAATTGCCGTGCCGTTTTCAGATTTGTTTCCAAAAACATCCATTTTGTTGCGAATTTCACGCTTGTATATAAGAACATCATCTTTTGCGTAAAGAACCTCAAAATCACCTGTCCTTAGGCAATCTGTTTCGTTCCTCAATTTTGTGATTTTTTTATACCAATCAAACAGCCCAACATCTACACACCGCCAGGTGTATGGCCTACGGTTAAACGGGTCCGCAAGGCCTTGCATTCCGATTTCATCGCCGTAATATATGCAGGGAACACCAACAAATGTCATCTGCATAAACGCCGCAAGTCTTAAGCGATTTATTGCCATTGTTTCATTCTGCGCATTAAGATGGTAGTTTTGTCTGTCATATAATGACATATCGCCATCTATATGCTGTCCCCCAAGAAGGGTTTTAATTCTTACTGTATCGTGAGTTCCTATTAAATTCATTGTTGTATATAAGGCTTCCTTTGGATAGTTTTCCATTATAGAAAGCATTTTTTTTGCAAAATCCGTAGCAGAAACCCCGCCGGTCAGAAAAGCTAAAACTCCGTCCTTAAAAGGATAGTTCATAACACTGTCAAGCTCGTCGCCGTATAAATATTCCCTCTGCTTGCTGTAACTCACTTTGTTGGACGCATCTTCCCATACTTCACCTATAACAACTGTATCACCTTTTTCAGACTTTGCTTCTCTTCTAAGAATTTTTATGAATTCATCAGGGAGCTCATCGGCAACATCAAGTCGCCAACCCGATGCGCCAAGGCGAAGCCATTTTTTTATTATAGCATCATTGTCCTTTAAAATATAGTCGATATATGTCGGCTCCATTTCATTTACATTGGGGAGATTTGAACAACCCCACCAGCTGTTGTATGTGCCGTCCTGGTTCCACTGATACCACTTTCCGTACGGAGAATTGTAGTCACGACTTGCCCCTGTGTGCTGGCCGTAATTTCCGTATTTGTTAAAATAAACGCTATCGCTTCCGGTATGGCTGAATACGCCATCCAATATAATCCTGATTCCCTTTTTCATAGCTTCATCACAGAGTTCTTTGAAGTCCGATTCGTCACCTAAAATCGGGTCAATTTTGCTGTAGTCACCTGTATCATACCGGTGGTTTGAATAACTTTCAAATATGGGATTCAGATAAATAACACTTATACCCAAGTCCTTAAGATAATCAAGTTTTGACATTATGCCTTTAAGATTTCCACCATAAAAGTCATTGCAAGCCGGGCCGTTTTCATAAGGATGCTGGTCAAAATAAAAATCTTCATACCAATCCTTGTGTATTTTGTATCCGCTTTTTCGCTCAGGGAAGTCCTCTTTTTCCCCCATTTTAAAAAACCTGTCCGGGAAAATCTGGTACATAATAGCATTCTTAAACCAGTCCGGTGTTTTGAAAGCCTTGTCATAAACGGTTATCTGATAGGATATATCAGAGGGGCTGTATTCCATAACCCCTTCACCGCCAAGACGCTGGGGGTTGTTTGAGTAATATACAGTCGCTCCATTTGACTCCACTACAAAATAATACCACAGAAGACCAGGAACATCAGGGGCTCCAATCTCACAGCTATACCAAAAACCATCCTCTACCGTCTCTGAAATTGACATTGGTACAAAACTTTCCGTCCCATTCCAGAGTCTTGTCATTACACGTTCAGGCACTTTGTTGGTTTTCACAAATATCGACAATTTAATTTTGCTCTCTGTTTCTGCCGCACCCAGTGGTGTTCTGAATTTTTCATTCTGCGAATTATGATAAATCTGCATTTTTACCCCTCTCCCGATTGCCTCTTTTGTACTTTTAGTGAAACTAAAAATCTATATTTTTGTTGCATTATAGAACTTAAAATGTTATACTTGAGTTAAGTATAACACAAAAAGGATAAAACGTAAATGCAAAATATTAAGTTTACTGATAATGCCATAAAATACATAATTTTCGATATGGACGGGGTGTTGATTGATTCTGTTCCCATTACAAAAAAAGCGGTTAAAATCGCCCTTGCTGAAATTGGAATAGAGCCAAACAATCTCGACTTTACTCCATATATCGGCACAGGAGAAAAGAACTTTATATTGGGGCCCTGCAAAATTTTCAAAAAAGAACCATTGGCAGAATCTGCAATCAACAGATTTTACAAAATTTTTGACGAACTTGCAGCAAAGGAGCTTGTTGCCTACCCTTCGGTTCTCCCCCTCCTTGAAACCCTGCGACAAAAAGGTCTGAAACTTGCAATTGCAAGCAGTTCAGCAAAGGCAAAGGTCCTTTCTTCTTTAAACGCCGCACACATTCCAAAGGACTGGTTTAAAACAATCATTACAGGTGATGATGTAACTTTCAAAAAACCATCTCCTGAAATATATATGTCCGCAATAAACACTTTATGCGCACACCCACAAAATTGCCTGATAGTAGAAGATGCCCTGTCCGGCATAACTTCCGCAAAGGACGCCGGTGCACGTTGCTTTGGAGTTTCGACTTCCTTTAACAAGGATACTCTCACCAAAGGCGGCGCCGACTTCGTGGGCGACGACATTTTGGAAATCCTCGATTTAATCTGACGAAAGGTGACTTTTGATTATGCTTGAATTTTTGTTAGGAACAGAAGACCGGGCTAAAACAAAAGAGATATACGCCCGTGCAAAAGCCGATGCCGCACTTGGCAGACCGGTCTTTATTCTTGTGCCCGAACAGTACTCAATGTATGCCGAGCAGGAACTCATTGACGCCCTTGGCCTTTCCGCACAAAACAAAATTCAGATACTTACCTTTTCACGGCTCAGCAATATAATTTTTTCAAAGCTCGGTCCCCTTCGAACCGGATACATCGACAAAGCAGGCAAATACCTCCTTGCCTGTCGCAGTATGCAGCTTTGCAAAGGCAAGCTTTTATTCTTTGGTAAAAACACAGGTCAGGCAGGTTTTGCATCCCTGATAGTATCCTTGATTTCGGAATTCAAGCGTTACGGCGCCACTCCATCATCCTTGCGCAGCGCATCAGACAGAGTTGATTCTCCCGTGCTTTCAGCCAAACTTTTGGACCTTGCATTAATTTACGAAAAATTTAATGAGTTGGTTGAAGAAAACTATTCAAACGCCGAAGATAATCTGGCTCTTGCTCTTTTGAAAATTCCTCAGGCAGACTTTCTGTGCGGCTCACTATACATCAACTACTTCAGAAGCTTTACCCCTGTTGAATATGATGTCCTGGAGGCCCTTTTACCCAAAATGAATATATGTGTTTCCCTGTGCAGCGACACTTTGGAAGATAATCTGCTGTTTTCATCCCAGGTTGCAACCTTTCGTCGCCTGTCGGAAATTGCCCGCAAAATGGGTGTGTCCTGCAAAACCCCTGAGTTTTTCAATGCCCCTGACTCATTTTCTCAACAACCTGAGCTCAAACATCTTAAGCACAACTATTTTCAGTCCAGGCCTATTGCATTTACAGAGAAACCCAAACATATTCATATCATAAGGCCTCAGAATTTTTACAGCGAAGTATCAAGCGCTGCCCGGATCATAAAAAAATTATGCCGAACCAAAGGCTATAGCCTTAATGACTTTTTGATCCTGACAGGTTCTTTGGAAAACTATGAACTTATCATTCCCTCAATATTTGAAGAATTTGATATCAACTACTTTTTTGACCAAAAAGTCAAACTTACTGAAAGTCCGTTTATGCGAATGATACTTGCGATTTTTGAAATCCTTGCTTTTGGTTTTTCATACGAGAGAGTTATGACCATTCTGCGTTCAGGTTTCTGGAATATTTCAAAAGACGATGCAGATATGTTTGAAAACTATATTCTAGCAGCAGATATCACTCACAAGCATTGGAACTCC
This sequence comes from Clostridia bacterium, assembly GCA_017546165.1. Taxonomy (GTDB): domain Bacteria; phylum Bacillota; class Clostridia; order Monoglobales; family Monoglobaceae; genus SIG440. The sequence goes on along the minus strand of JAFYXL010000033.1, from coordinate 71,301 downwards.
CTCAACGAATGGGTATATAATCCACAACCCAGGCTCTTTGATCTGAGCGAAATAAACAGAATAAAAGCCAATGTCATTAACCCTGTTTTGAATCTTTTTGATATGTTCCACGGCAGAAAAACCGTTGGTAAAATCTGCGATAATCTTTGCACCTGGCTGAATTCACTTTCAATATACCGGGTTGTAGAAGAAAAAATTGAATCATATAGGCAAAGCTATGATATTGAACAAGCAGAACAACTTAGCCGTGTATGGAGCAGCTTTGTGTCTGTTATAAATCAGATTTCAGATTGTCTGGGCAGTACACCTGCTACCTACAACGATTTTTATGAGTTCTTTACCTCTTGCTGCAGCGAGCTTAACATCGGCATTGTACCGCCCACACAGGATAAAGTCATCATCAGCGAGGTTCAGCACTTCCGCAGTACGGGTGTAAAAGTTGTTATTGTCCTTGGAGTGTCAGACAAAATCTTCCCCAAAAGCCATAACACTGAAGGCATATTATCGGATGTTGAACGCAACAAGCTTTGTGATGCAGGGCTGTTGCTTGCTCCGGACTCATTTGCAAAACAAAAAGAAGAGCAATTCCTTATATACTCCGTATTTTCAACCCCTGAAGATGAACTGTATCTTCTTTCCCCCTTAAGCGACAAAGAGGGAAAAAGCCTTGGTTCATCAGAGGTTTTAAAGCGTATAAAACGCGCCGTCTTTCCTGAGATAACATTTGAAAACGAAATATCAGGGCTTGACCTAATAGAAGGACGCAACTATACTTTTTTTGAACTTTGTGCAAGACTTTTTGAATGTGGTTTTGACCCTTCAAAGCTTGACCCCATATGGAAATCAGTATATTCCTGCTTTGAAAAAGACAGTGAATATTCAAACAAAATCTCAACCTTTCACCATATGTATGACCTGTCGGATAAACCGCCTGCAATTTCAAAAGCTATGGCAAAAAAACTTTACGGCACACCTTTAATGCTCAGTGTGTCCAAGCTTGAGAAATACAATTCCTGCGCATTTTCATTTTTTATGAAATACGGTCTTTTTGCAGAGGAACGTCTTTTAGGAGGACTCAAAGCAACAGATACCGGAACTATCCTTCACGATGTGCTTTGCCGTTACTTTAAAGATAAATCCGACAAAAATGCGGATTACAGCAAAATTACACGGGATGAATGTTTTGGCGAGATAACCGGCCTTGTCAATGACTTTGCTCAAAACTCAAGCAACAGTCTTTTCGTATCATCAAACTACTATGCCTATATGCTTATGCGCCTCAAAAGCATCGCCACCACCACAGCCTGGAAGCTTGTTGGCTTTTATTCAAAAAGCACTTTTCGTCCTGCAGGCTTTGAGGTAAGCTTTGGCAAAGGCGGAATTTTGCCTCCATATGAAATACCCACCAAGGAAGGAAAAGTTCAGCTTCAGGGATTTATCGACCGTGTTGACAGCGCAAAGATAAATGAAACCGAGTATATCTCAATTACAGATTACAAGTCCTCAGAAAAACGAATTGACCCCGAGATGATTGATGCCGGCGTTACACTGCAGCCTCTCATCTATGCCAATGCGGTATCAAAAGGTCACGGTGGTGCAAAGCCTGCGGCTATGGTCTATCTGCAGATGAATGACCCCATTTTGAAGTTCGATTCCGTCCCCACAGATGCAGAATGGGAGGCGGGAATGAGCGATGGTCTTAAAGCCCACGGATTGTTTCTTGATGAGCCCGATGTTCTTTTAGCACTGGACCCTGACATTGATGACAAAAAAGCTGTGCACTATATAAACTGCGACAAAAAATCACGTCTTATAAGCGAGCTTTTTGAAGCACGCCTGAAAAATGCCGAAAAGTGCGTATCCGAAGCTGCAGATAAAATACTGGAGGGTAATATAATCCCCCAGCCACCAAAAATCAAAGGTTTTGACCCTTGCAAATATTGTCCCTACAGTAATATTTGCAGGGAGGATACTTGATTGGCGGTATAAATAAAAATACCCGAAAAGACATAAGCTGTTAATCTGTAAACAATTTATGTCTTTTCCATTTGCTTCATTGACAAAAAAATTCAGTTATTTTATAATATTCATAAATTTCCAACGAAAGGGTTGACAAAAATGCTTAAAAGGCTTTCTGCCTGTATAGGTGAATATAAAAAAGCTTCTCTTCTTGCACCATTGTTTGTTACTTGCGAGGTGCTGCTTGAAGTTCTTATACCCTGGCTTATGTCATATATCATAGACCACGGAATTGAAAAAAGCGATATGAATATTGTTATTGGCATAGGCATTGTTCTCTTGTTTTTGGTAGGACTTTCTATGTTTTGTGGAGCCATGTCGGGTAAATACGCTGCAATCGCATCCTCAGGCTTTGCAAAAAATCTGCGCAAGCGTATGTTTTATTCGGTGCAGGATTTTTCATTTACCAACATTAACAAGTTTTCAACCTCAGGCCTTGTCACAAGACTTACCACCGACGTAGCATACCTCCAGATGGCTTATCAGATGATAATCCGCATAGCTGTCCGTTGCCCCGCAATGCTTGCCTTTTCACTTTCAATGGCATTTTTTGTAAACTCTCAAATTGCCCTTATTTTCTTTCTCATTGTGCCCTTTCTCGGCGGCGGGCTTATTCTTATCGCATCCAAAGCGCACCCGATATTTGAAAAGGTTTTCAAAACCTATGACCGTTTGAACCGTGTGGTTCAGGAAAATCTTCGTGGCATCCGAGTGGTAAAAGCCTTTGTCCGTGAAGACTTTGAAGAGAAAAAATTCAAGACCGTATCCGGCGAAATTTATGACCAATTCAGCGCCGCTGAAAGGATTCTTGCCTTTAACTCACCGCTTATGCAAAGCTCTATGTATATTTGTATGCTTCTTATTGCCTGGGTGGGGGCAAATCTTATTATATCAAGCCGTATGACCCAGGGCGAGCTTATAGGTATGATAACTTATGCATCCCAAATTCTTATGAGCCTGATGAATTTTTCAATGATATTTGTTATGGTAATCATATCACGGGCTTCAGCTGAACGTATCTCAGAAGTTTTGGGTGAAGCTCCCGATATGAGCGACGGAGAGAAAAATATTTCATTCGTAAAGGATGGTTCAATTGAATTTAAAAATGTTTACTTCAGCTATTCAGGAAAACCCGATTCATACTGTCTGAAAAACATTAATCTACTCATACATTCCGGTGAAACAATCGGCATAATCGGCGGTACCGGCAGTGCAAAAACTTCTCTTGTTCAGCTTATCCCCCGTCTTTATGATATAACCTCAGGCCAGGTGTTGGTAGGCGGCGAAAATGTATGCGACTACAACCTCAAGGCTCTTCGAGGCGAGGTAGCTATGGTGTTGCAGAAAAACGAGCTGTTTTCAGGCACCATTTCTGATAATCTGCGCTGGGGAAAAGAAACAGCAACCGATGAGGAAATTATCCACGCTTGTCGTCTTGCGCAAGCAGATGAGTTTATCCAGACCTTTCCAAAGAAGTATGACACCTTTATCGAGCAAGGGGGAAAGAATGTTTCAGGCGGGCAAAAACAGCGTCTTTGTATAGCGAGGGCTCTGCTTAAAAAACCAAAAATCCTTATACTTGATGACTCAACCAGTGCTGTAGATACACATACTGACAGTCTTATCCGCAAAGCATTTGCAGAAGAAATTCCCGATACAACAAAAATAATAATTGCTCAACGGATATCTTCTGTTCAAAACGCAGACCGCATCATTGTTATGGAAAACGGTGAAATTTCTGACTGCGGAACTCACGATGAATTACTCAAAACAAGCACTATATACCGTGAGATTTATGATTCACAACAAAGGGAGGTGGTTGGAGATGAGTAGGCACGGCAGCATGCACATTTCAAGGCGGCCAAAAAACACCGGCAAAACACTAAAGCGACTTCTTGGTTACACTTTTCGGGATTATAAGTTTCATTTTGCGGCAGTTGTTTTGTTTATTGTTATCAGCTCCGTTGCAGGTGTCAAGGGTTCAATGTTTATCCAGACTGTCATCGACGATTATCTTGCGCCTATGCTGGCTACAGGGTCAAGAGACTTTACTCCTCTTATAAATGCAATCCTTGTTATGATTGGGATTTATGCGGCAGGTGTCATATCCGCTTTTCTTTACAACCGCATTATGATTTTAGTAGGTCAGGGTGTGTTAAAGCAAATCCGCGACGATATGTTTTCTGTAATGCAAAAACTACCTGTCTCTTACTTTGATACCCATTCTCACGGCGACACAATGAGCCGTTATACCAACGATACCGACACCTTAAGGCAGATGATTACACAAGGCGTGCCTCAAACATTTTCTTCACTAATCACTATAATTTCAGTACTGATTGCAATGCTTACAACCAGTATTCCACTGTCAATTGTAGTGCTTTTGGTGGTAGGTCTTATACTCATTATAAGCAAAAATATAACAGGAAAAAGTTCAAAATTCTTTATTGACCAGCAAAAATCATTGGGCAGAGCCAACGGCTTTATTGAAGAACACATAAACGGTCAAAAAGTGGTAAAAGTATTCTGCCACGAAGAAAAAATAAAGGCAGAATTTGACGAAATCAATGACGAGCTTTGCTACAACACAACCCACGCAAATATTCTTGCGAACATCCTGATGCCCATTATGGGAAATATGGGTCACGTCCAATATGTACTTCTTGCAATGTCCGGCGGATTGATGGCGATTTGGGGTGTTCCCGGCATCACCGTTGGTGTTATCGCTGCATTTCTCCAGCTCAGCAAAAGCTTTACTATGCCAATCAGCCAAATGTCGCAACAGGTCAACTCTATCATTATGGCATTGGCAGGTGCAGAACGTATTTTTGAACTTATCGACGAAAAACCGGAAGAAGATTCCGGTTATGTAAAATTAGTAAACGCAAAACTCACAGATGGCGAACTTAAAGAAGCCTCCGAAAGAACAGGTGTCTGGGCATGGAAACACCCCCACGGAGACGGAAGTATTACCTACACAAAGCTTGAGGGCGACATACTGCTTGAAAACGTAGATTTTGGATATGTTCCTGAAAAGACCGTGCTTCACGATATTTCAATTTTTGCAAAGCCCGGTCAAAAAATCGCTCTCGTTGGAGCAACCGGTGCAGGGAAAACCACCATAACAAATCTTCTTACCCGTTTTTATGATATTGCCGATGGAAAGGTACGTTACGATGGTATCAACATAAACAAAATCAAAAAAAGTGACTTGCGCGCATCACTTGGTATGGTTCTTCAGGACACTCATCTTTTTACCGGAACTGTTATGGAAAACATACGTTACGGCAGGCTTGATGCAAGTGACGAAGAAGTTTTTGCTGCCGCAAAACTCGCCAATGCAGACGGATTTATAAAAATGCTCCCTGAGGGATATAACACTATTCTCAGGGGCAGCGGTTCCGGCCTTTCACAGGGACAGCGACAACTTCTTGCAATTGCACGGGCAGCGGTCTCTGACCCGCCTGTAATGATTTTGGACGAGGCAACCTCAAGCATAGACACCCGCACTGAACGCATTGTGCAAAAAGGTATGGACTCACTTATGAAGGGCAGAACGGTATTTGTTATCGCTCACCGCCTTTCAACCATTCAAAACTCTGATGTCATAATGGTTATGGATCAGGGCAGAATCATAGAGCGCGGCAGCCACGAAGAGTTACTGGCAAAGAAGGGTAAATACTACCAGCTTTATAACGGTTCTTTTGAACCGGAAGAATCTTAAATCTGAGGGGTTGTGGCACCGGCCACAATCCCTTTTTAAATTATTTTAAAATTTTTTCAAATTTACCCTTTTATATTGTCGAAAAATATGCTATACTAAAGATTAGTGATTTAAAAGGAGAACTGATATTATGGGTAGAATAGGATTTGACAATCAAAAATATCTAAAACTACAATCGGAGCAGATACGCACACGCATCGCTCAGTTTGGTGGCAAGCTGTATCTTGAATTTGGTGGTAAGCTTTTTGATGATTATCACGCTTCCCGTGTTCTCCCGGGCTTTGCTCCTGACAGCAAAATCCGTATGCTTCAGCAACTTCGGGATGAAGTAGAAATTGTCATCACTATCAATGCCGAAGATATTGAATCCAACAAAACCCGCAGTGATATTGGCATCACTTACGACAGCGACGTTCTTCGTTTGATTGATACCTTCCGTGATATGGGGCTTTATGTAGGTTCAGTTGTCCTTACTCGTTACAACGGCCAACCCAATGCCGCAGCATTTTTGAAGCATCTTACCACTCTTGGTATCAAATGCTACCGTCACTACACAATTGCCGGATATCCATCAGACATCCCTCACATCCTTAGCGACGACGGACTTGGTAAAAACGATTATATCGAAACAACCCGTTCACTTGTTGTAATCACTGCACCCGGACCGGGAAGCGGCAAAATGGCAACTTGCCTCAGCCAGCTTTATCACGATCACAAAAGGGGAATATGTGCCGGCTATGCAAAGTTTGAGACCTTCCCTATCTGGAATCTTCCTCTCAAACACCCGGTAAACCTTGCATACGAGGCGGCTACCGCTGACCTTGATGATGTAAATATGATTGACCCCTTCCACCTGGAGGCATATGGCGAAACTGCCGTAAACTACAACCGTGATGTGGAAATATTCCCTGTTCTTAATACTATTTTTGAAAGGATACAGGGTTTTTCACCCTACAAATCACCTACAGATATGGGTGTAAATATGGTTGGTAATTGTATTTTTGATGATGATGCCTGCTGTGAGGCGTCAAAATATGAAATTATCCGAAGATACTATAATGTTGCTGCAAATGCCTTTCGTGGCAGATGCGACGAAAGTCAAACCCGCAAGATTGAGCTTTTGATGAATCAGGCAGGTATTACGCCTGAATACTGCCCTGCCGTTCCTGCATCCCTTAAAAAAGCGGAAGAAACAGGGGCCCCGGCAGGAGCAATGATCCTTCCTGATGGTCAGATTGTTACTGGCAAAACTTCAAGTACTCTTGGCGCAGCATCCGCACTTTTGCTTAATGCCTTGAAAGTCCTTGGGGGCATTGAGGATGATCTTGACCTGATTGACGCAAAAGTCCTGGAGCCTATCTGCGACCTTAAGACAAGGTACCTTAAACACAAAAATCCAAGACTCCATACAGACGAGGTACTCCTTGCACTGACAATTTCAGCAATGACAAATCCTGTTTCAAGTTCCGCAAAGGAAAGGTTGGAATTCCTGCGTGGCAGCGACGCACACTTTACCGTTATTTTAAGTGAAGAGGACGAAAAAATCCTCAAGCGCCTTGGCATAAACGTAAGTTTTGAGCCAAGATATGAAACCGGAAGACTATACCAAAAATAACTTTGAATCAATACAAAAAGCCCTTGCAACGCAATTCGTTGCAAGGGCTTTAATGTTTAACTGATTTTATTTTACTGTTATTGATTTTATTGTGATAGGTTTAACAGGTGATGCAAGTTCGCCTGTGCTGTTTATTGTCATTTCAACTTCGGCAAATTCCTCTACTACATCCATCCCTTGGATAACCTTGCCAAATGCGGCATATTGTCCATCCAGGTGTGGTGCATCTTCCAGGCATATAAAAAACTGACTTGACGCACTATCCGGATGCTGTGACCGAGCCATTGAAATCACACCTTTTGTGTGGGAAAGTGTGTTCTTGCTAAAACTGTTTGATGAAAACTCGCCCAGGATATACTTGCCGCTACCCCCTGTGCCATCACCATTGGGGTCACCGCCCTGTGCCATAAAGCCTTTTACAACTCTGTGAAATGTGGTGCCGTTATAAAATCCGTCTTTTGCAAGTTTTATAAAATTGGCAACGGTTTGAGGCGCATACTCAGGATAAAGTTCCACCACAATCTTTTTGTTGTTTGCCATAAGAATTGTTACTTTAGGGTGCCCGGTTGGAATCTTGTCATATGTAACACGGTTCTCATCAATATCTTTGTAATAAGACTCTTGCTGTGACTGTGTCTCTTCCGTATATTCCCCAATAGCCTTATTAATTAAACTATTGACCCTGTTGATTACGGTAACCGCCTCTGCGCGGGTGCCGTTGGCTTTTGGCACAAAGTTGCTGTTCTCATCACCCTTCATTATTCCAAGTTCATTACTTGTTGCAATTGTTTCAACAATCGCAACAGGGTATTGGTCTATTTCGTCTTTATCTGCAAATTCTGCAGCTTTTTCTGACATTTCATAACCCAAAGCACTGATTACGGAATAGCTGGACATATAAGCCATTTCCCATCTTGAGATAGGCAGGTCATAATCTTCGTCATTTTCCATTGCTCCGCCTTTAACTCCGTCAACCTCTTGGGCTACAGGGGGGAAAAGGAACATTCTGGCAAATGAGTAATACTTTGACGCCCAATGGTTGCCGCTACTCCAATCCTCAGGGATTTCAAACTCAATTACTTTACAAACCATAGTCGTAAGCATCTTCATGAATTCGCCCCTGGTAACTATGTCATCAGGTCTGAATCTGCCATCCGGGTCACCGTTTATTGCCTTGTTGTTATATCCTTTTTCAATCTCCGCCTCAGCCCAGTGACCTGAAACATCACTGAAAGGATGTGCAAATACAGCCGTGGTGCCAACAAGGGCCAACGCAAGTATCAGAGAAATTATTCTTTTCATATCATTCACCCAAGACTATTCAATAATAGTCACTTTCTTCATTGTTATAGGCTGAGTAGGAACCGCTTCCTCTCCCATTGCATTGTAGCTTCTTTCAACATCCAAAAATCCATCAACTGTATCCATACCCTCAACCACTTTGCCAAAGGCTGCATACTGTCCGTCCAGGAATGATGCGTCATCGTAGCAAATAAAGAACTGACTCGATGCACTGTCAGGGTCCTGTGAACGAGCCATAGAAATCACACCTCTTGTATGCGAAAGTGTGTTTTGAGTAAAACCGTTTGCCGCAAATTCCCCGGGAATATTTACGCCGCTACCGCCCATACCGGTTCCCTCAGGGTCACCACCTTGGGCCATAAAGCCATCAACCACTCTATGAAAGCCAACACCGTCATAAAAGCCGTCTGTTACAAGATCTACAAAGTTTTGAACTGTCTGAGGTGCATACTCAGGATAAAGTTCAAGCACAAAATCCTCACCGTTTTCCATTTCAACCAAAACTTTTACATTTTCTTCTGTCATATTTTTGTCCTCCTTGCCGCTGTTTGTTCCAAATATTATCAGCCCTGCTGCCAATACAACTACAGCAATCGGCACAATAATACTGCCGCATATTTGATTAAACGACATATTCTTTTTCTTTTGTGCGGCTTTTTTATTTGAATTTTTATTATTTTTCATTTTAATCGCTTGTCCTCTCATTTTCGCAAGAATTCTAACATATTTAATTGTAATTGTTATTCAATATTTTGTCAATACTAAGAATGTTTCAATTTTGTGAATTTTTCACTTTTGCTATTGTTTTTAAATTTAAAATATGATATATTAAGATGTAGCATTTTTTGTAAAATTCTTCCGTATATATTACGGGTTTGAAATTTTGTTAGATGGAGGACATTGCATTGAAAAAATATTTGCGAGGACTAGGTTTTTATTTAGTATTATTTTTAATAATACTTACCATTTTTGTACTTACTTCTACGCCTGAAACTCCCGTAAACTACGTGTATTCAGACCTTATTAATATGATTAAAGAGGGCAAGGTTACAGACCTTCAAATTGTAGAGGCGGAGGCCACCGCGACTTTGAGCGACGGCACAAAGATTGTGGTTGTGACCCCGGGTTACGGCGCTATTTATGCAAGCGTAGGTGAGGATATAGAACGTCAGGTCGCCCTGGGTACATTGCGTTTGTCAACACCTGAGCCGGCCTCACCGCCCTGGTGGCTCAGCTTTTTGCCAACCATTGGACTTATTCTCATAATGGTTGTCTTTTGGATATTCTTTATGAAACAGGCTCAAGGCGGCGGTCCGGGTGGGGCTATGTCCTTTGGAAAAAGCCGCGCAAGACTTTCAGTTGATGACAAAAACAAGAAAACCTTCGCTGATGTAGCAGGCGAAGACGAGGAAAAGGAAGAGCTTCAGGAAATTGTTGAATTCCTTAAAAACCCTCAAAAATTCCGTGAACTGGGCGCAAGAATTCCAAAAGGATTCCTTCTTGTGGGCCCTCCGGGAACAGGTAAGACATTGCTTGCAAAAGCAGTTGCAGGAGAGGCCGGTGTGCCATTCTTCTCTATTTCCGGTTCAGACTTTGTGGAAATGTTTGTAGGTGTGGGTGCATCACGTGTGCGTGACCTTTTTGAACAGGCTAAAAAATCATCACCCTGCATTATCTTTATAGACGAAATTGATGCCGTAGGCCGTCAGCGTGGCGCAGGCCTTGGCGGTGGCCACGATGAAAGAGAGCAAACCCTCAACCAATTGCTTGTAGAAATGGACGGCTTTTCAATTAACGAAGGCGTAATAGTAATCGCTGCAACAAACCGCCCCGATATACTGGACAGTGCGCTTCTTCGTCCCGGTCGATTTGACCGTCAGGTTCTGGTTGACGCCCCGGATGTAAAAGGCAGAGAGGAAATCCTGAAAGTCCACTCAAAAGGCAAGCCCCTGGCAGAAGATGTCAAGCTTGATGTCCTTGCAAAAACAACAGTCGGTTTCACCGGTGCAGACCTTGAAAACCTTGTTAACGAAGCCGCCCTCAGGGCCGCAAAGAACGGCCAAAAGGAAATCACAATGTTTGACCTTGAAGAATCTATTATGAAGGTTATCGCCGGTCCTGAAAAGAAGACCCGTGTTGTAACCGAAAAGGAACGCAAACTTACAGCTTATCACGAGGCAGGTCACGCAGTTGTATCAAAAATGCTGCCTACACAGAACCGTGTGCACCAGATTTCGATTATACCCCGTGGAAGAGCCGGCGGATACACATTGTCACTCCCGAAAGAGGATACCTCATACACATCAAAAACCGAAATGTGTGAGGAAATCGTTTCGCTTTTGGGCGGCAGAGTAGCCGAAAAACTCTTCCTGGACGACATCAGCACAGGTGCATCAAACGATATCGAACGTGCAACTGCCATTGCCAAAAATATGGTTGTCAAATATGGTATGAGTGATGAGCTTGGAACCCGTACTTTTGGCAGCAGCAACGATGAAGTATTTATCGGCCGCGACTTTGGTCACACAAAAGATTACAGTGAGGCGGTTGCCGCAAAAATTGACGCTGAAATCAAAAACATTATCGATAAGGCTTATGAGGATTGTTCAAAGATATTGTCTGCACAAAGTGACAAGGTTAAGGCAACAGCAGAGCTTCTGCTCGAAAAGGAAAAAGTTGATGCCGAAGAATTTGAAACATTGTTTGCCGAAAGTGTTGATATTAGCACATCAACAGAGGAATCCAAAAATATAGAAATCACTACAGATTAAGGAATTTTTCAGATGGACGACAGAACAAAAAGACTTGGGGAAGAGTCAATCGGAAAGCTTCTTTGGAGTTTCTCCGCGCCGGCTATCCTGGGTATGATAGTAAATGCTATTTATAATATAGTTGATAGAATCTTTGTAGGTCAGGCAGTAGGGGACAAAGCCCTTGCTGCCCTGTCCTTTGCATTCCCTTTTATGACCGCCATTATGGCCGTGGCTATGCTGGTAGGTCTTGGTGGCACATCTCTGGTTGCAATCAGCCTTGGCGAAGGCAACAAACAAAGAGCCGAAAAAATACTTGCCAACGTGTGCGTTTTTGCAGGAGTACTTGAAATTATCGTTGCAGTATTAAGCTACATATTTTTAGAACCGCTCCTTAAAATGTTTGGAACCCCTTACGGTCAGATTATGGACTATGCCCGGGAATATATGAGCATCGTTCTTTTGGGCTCTGTTTTTCAGGGTATCGGCTTTGCTCTTAATGCCATAATCCGTTCCGACGGCAGTCCCAAAATGGCAATGATAACAATGCTTGCAGGTGCTATTACCAACATAGTTCTTGACTGGCTTTTAACAATGATTGTTCGCCTTGGGGTATCGGGTGTTGCTATTGCTACAGTTTTGGGGCAACTTGCTACAATGGTATGGGTCCTTTATTACTTTACCCAAAAAAGTAATATCCGCCTTAACTTCAAAGGCTACCGCCCCGACTTTTCGCTTATGGCAAAGACTATGTTCATTGGGCTCTCCCCTGCCCTTGTTCAGCTTGCTATGGCAAGTGTTAACATTATCTACAACAATCTTTTAATGGCTTATGGGGGAGACATAGCTGTTTCGGCTTTTTCTGTATATAACAGCGCAATGACCATTGCCATTATGCCAATCTTTGGTATAAACCAAGGTGTCCAGCCAATTGTGGGCTATAACTATGGGGCAAGGAAATATGACCGTGTCCGAAAAACTATGAAGTACGGTGTGCTTTCAGCCACCGTTTTGGTGGTACTTAGCTTTATCCTTATTCATAGGTTCCCGGAGCAGATTGTCCGTGCCTTCAATTCATCACCTGAGCTTATCAAGCTTGGCAAACAGGCACTTAACGTCAACTCCCTTGCTCTGCCCGTGGTGGGTGCACAGATAATATACTCAAACTACTTCCAATATATAAACAAACCAAAAGCAGCTACTTTCTTGAGTCTTTCACGACAATGTCTGTTTCTTATCCCTGCCTTGTTTATAATGTCACACTATTTCGGTCTTAACGGTATTTTCTATGCACAGCCTGTATCTGATGTGCTTGCAGCCACAGTTGCGACCATATGGACAAACTGTGCTCTCAAAAAATTAGGGAAATAAATTTCAGAGGGGAATCAGAGTTTTGATATCTCCCCGCATTTTTATAAAATCAAGGATTGAATTTTTATGAAAAAATCACTCAAAATCAAGTGTCCCGCAAAAATTAATCTCTCCCTTGATGTGGTTAATCGCAGGGAGGACGGCTACCATAATCTTGAAATGATTATGCACACAGTAAAACTCTTTGATATTCTTGATATAAGCTTTGAATCCGTCCCTGAAAACAAGTTGACAATTTCAACCGACAGCGGATTTATCCCCACAGATGATCGCAATCTCTGCGCGAAAGCCACCAGGCTTTTTCTGGAAAAAGCGAATATCACCGGTAAAGTTGAAATCTGTATTAAAAAGAATATTCCTGTAGGTGCCGGTCTTGGCGGCGGCTCTTCAGACGCGGCAGGTACACTTCTTGCACTTAATAAACTGACCTTAAACCCTTTGTCTTCAAAAGAACTGTCCAATCTTGCCGCGAAAATCGGCGCAGATGTACCTTTCTTCCTTTATGGTGGCTGTATGCTTGCTACAGGTATTGGGGAAATCCTCTCACCTTTACCCACCCTTAAGAACGTAACTATTCTTATTGCAAAGCCTAAATATGGCATTTCAACACCCTTTGTTTATAAGAATCTGCTTCTTGACGAAAAAACGCCTCACCCTGATACCAAGTCGGTAATTGAGGGAATCAAAACAGGGAACCTCGAACTTATTGCAAAGTCCTGCAAAAATGTGCTTGAAACTGTGGTTGTGGACAAATATCCCGAAATCAATCAGTATAAAGAAATAATGAAGAAACACGGTGCGGTATATTCACTAATGAGCGGAAGCGGCTCATCAGTATTTGGTGTATTTATGGATAAAGTCTTGGCAGGCTCTGCTGCAAAGGAACTTAAAAAACTCACACGCCAGGTATATCTTGCCTGATAAAAGCAAAAAATGGGTTGCAACATATGTTGCAACCCATTTAATTTTAACCGCGCTACTTTATTGTGTATCCGCCTTTTACCATAACGATTACATCATTTTTTGCAACCATTCCTCTGCCATCGGCAACAGGAACAATAAGCAGATGATTTGATGGCATTTGTGTGCCGTTTGCCAGGTCAAATCCTGCAGTAGTGTCTGCAAGACCTCCTTTTTCAGTGGCAATTATGTCTGCACTGCCCATTCTCAAAATAAGCTCTGCTCCCGCATCGCAAATCAGCTTCTGTCCTGATGTCATATTTACAACCTTGAAACTTGAAGCAGTTTGTGTTCCTCCGCCGGAATTCACCTGGCTTATCTTTGTTTCAACATACTCCTTAATCTGCGGCATAAGCACATTTTCAATATATGACTTTGAAATCAGCGGATCATCAGTTCCGCCCGGTTCTGCCAACACAACAGTGAAAGCTGATGCCAAGCACAAAACCGCCGCCACAATCTTTGTCTTGCTTATTCTCTTTTTCATAAAGTTCACCTCTTACAAATTTTTCACAAAAGTCCAAAACTTATTTCAAGAGCCTCATTGACACGATTCATCAAATTGTCATCGAGATGCCCTATTTTTTCTTTTAATCTCCGTTTGTCAATGGTTCGTATCTGTTCAGCAAGCACCACCGAATCCTTTGAAAGTCCATATTCATTGGCATCAAGTTCAATATGGGTGGGCATTTTTGCCTTATTTATCTGGGAAGTAATGGCTGTTGCAATAACCGTAGGACTATACTTATTGCCTATATCATTTTGGATTATAAGTACCGGCCTCACGCCGCCCTGTTCCGAACCTACCACAGGGCTTAAATCTGCATAATAAATGTCTCCTCTTTTAACTATCACTTAAATTCACGCTCCGCAAGTTTTGTTCTGCAAGGAGCTGAGCCTCATTGTCCGAAGCCACGGCCTCCTCTGCCAAACTCAGATTGATTCGGGACATTTCCTTGTAACCGGATTCAAGGCACTTTTTGAGACCATTATCTCTCTCATATGAATCCATTTCTGCCTTTTCCAAAACTTTTGAATTCATATTGTGCACCTCCCCAATATCAACCTACTAACATCTTACGCAGAGTTTGTGATTTTGGCGAATGTTAAATACCTCTTTTACTAAATTTCCTATGTAGTATTTACTCGCCTTCTTCCGGCAAAAGATAATTCACACTCTTTGCCGGTTTGCCGTCTTTGATATAAATACGGGGAATGCGTTTGCCCACAATGCAGGCAATCTCATAATTAATAGTACCCATTTTGTCCGCAACATCCTCAATTGGGATATTGCATCCACAGCTTTCGCCAAACAAGGTAACTTCGTCACCGATATTTATATTATTGACAGTTGTTACATCAATCATACATTGATCCATACAAATTCTTCCTAGCTGCCTTACCTTGACTCCATCTACTATGATATCAGCCTTGCCCGAAAGTATCCGGGAATATCCATCGGCATAACCAACAGCAATGGTTGCAATCTTTTTCACACTGTCGGTAACATAGCTTCTTCCATAGCTTATCCCTGCCCCGGGTTTAACATCTTTTACATTTATGACACGGGTCTTAAACTTCATTGCAGGTTTTAGTTTAAGGTCATTATAATCCACATCCCTTGACGGATACATACCGTACATAATCACGCCGGCGCGAACCATATCAAGCTGAAGTTCCGGAAATCTCACAAGGGCAGCGCTGTTTGCAATATGCCTGATATGTACCGAAAGGCCCCCGTCCAAAAGTCTTTGATTAAGTTCCATAAACCGATTATACTGGTCATATGTGTACTCTGTATCTGCCTCATCAGAGGTTGAAAGATGTGTAAACAGTCCCTCAATTTCGATATTGGGAAGTTTGGAAATTTCAATTATTTTTTTAACTGTAGCCGTCTTTTCCTCATCACTGGAACCATATAAAAATCCAATTCTATGCATTCCGGTATCTACCTTGATGTGTATCTTTGCGGTTTTGCCAAGCTCACTTGCACGTCTTGAAAGAGCTTTGGCAAAGTCTTGGGTAAAAACTGCAGGAGTAATTTGGTATTCAAGCAATTCATCAACAGAAGATTCTGCCGAGTTGCCAAGTATCAGTATCGGAACTGTTATACCCGTTTTGCGGAGTTGGACCGCCTCATCGATAAAGGCAACAGCAAGACAATCCGCGCCGTTTTCCAAAATAGTCTTCGCGGTTTCTCTCACCCCGTGCCCATAGGCATCGGCTTTTACCACGCCCATAAATCTCACTCCGGATTTAAGGCGTTTTTTTATTTCCCTCACATTTTGGGCTATATTATCCAGATCGATTTCTGCCCAGGCCCTTTGCGTGTTGTTCATATTACCCTTTAACTCCTATTAATTAAATATTCTTTGGTCAATCTTCGCATTGCGTTTGAAGTCATTGAAACTGACCTCAATCACAGGATTTTTGTCAATGTCATAAGTGGTCAAAGTAAGGGGGATATATGTTTGGCTATCAACTGTCAGGCTTTGCATAAACCTTTTTGGGTTTTTGTCTGACATAAAGCAGCTCATCACCGTTTTGTCTGTGCCTATGCCATTATCCGCCACTACAGATGTTTCCTCGCTCTTGTAGTATTCCTCAAAAAAGTCACAGAGGAACATATAATTTTTACTGTCAGGGAAGGCAACTTTTGTATCAAAGTCACTGCCTGTGCCTGACTTCAGTTTGAACTCGCCACCCCTTGCCACGTAGCCGCTTCCGGCCACTTCTTCGGGGGAATCCACGAAAAACGCAAATTTGTCAGGTTGCTCATAAAATTGCCTTACTGAATACACACTTTCTGACTTATCACTTCTTACCGTAACGGTTGCTGCAGCATAAAATGACTCCATATTGCTGTATCTTTTGTATATCTCCTTGTATATGTCATGCTGAGACTTCTCACCACAACCAAAAAGGCTTGTCGTAAGTACAAGTGCAAACATTGTTGCAATTATACTTTTTTTCATTTTCTGCCCCTTTTCATAAATATATTGCAGAGAAGTTACAAAGCAACTTCTCAATATTTTTTAAAACCACTATTGTAAGTCCAATCACTTTGAAATATATCTTATGACCTCAGGTATTTTGCTCATCACATCAGAGGCAACCATCCCGTACTCTCCAAAACAGTTCTTGGCTAAATCCCCTGCAAGGCCGTGGATATACACGCCTAACCTGGACGCATCAAAGCATTCAAGTCCCTGCCCCATAAGGGAAGCAATAACACCTGACAAAACATCTCCCGTTCCGGCAGTGGCCATTCCCGGGTTGCCTGTTTGGTTTATATATACTTCTCTGTCTTTTTCTGCCACAACTGTTTCATACCCTTTGAGAACAAGGCAAACACCATACCTTTTGGCAAAATCCCAA
Organism: Clostridia bacterium; assembly: GCA_017546165.1. Classification (GTDB taxonomy): domain Bacteria; phylum Bacillota; class Clostridia; order Monoglobales; family Monoglobaceae; genus SIG440. The sequence goes on along the minus strand of JAFYXL010000033.1, from coordinate 54,182 downwards.
GCCACCGCTTTTCGGTTTTTTTGAATTTCATCTACGGATAATCCTGTAAGCCGTGACATCTCGCCGGGATGCGGTGTAAGCACAATCTTGCAGGTCTTTTCGCTAAGCATTTCAAGCCGCTTGGCAAGAATATTGAGTCCGTCAGCATCAACAAGGAGCTTGCCTGTATAATTTTTCATCAGTTCTTCAAGGACAACAATCAACTCATTGCTTTGACCTATGCCGGGCCCAAACACAACTGCATCCTTATCCCTGCTTAACTTTAATATATCCCTTAATGCGCATGCCTTGATTATACCATTTTCACAGCATAGTCCATATGTCATAATTTCGGGGTGAAAACCGGCTGCAATACTTCTTTCGCTATCCGCCGTTGCTAATGTCACAAGACCACTGCCCGTCCTTAGGGCTGAATATGCAGAAAGCACGGCTGCCCCTGTCATACCACAAGAACCTGCAATAACTAAGACCCTGCCAAAATCGCCTTTGTTTGAATTCTTCTCCCGTTTAGGCAAAAGCTTCTTCATTTCATCTTTCAAAGGTGTTTCAATAAAGTCATCAGTCCCACACACCACCGCAACTGCCGTAGTCTTATTGTGAGAAATACTAAGTGACACGTCCATCTTCTTGCCCCTAAATGATAAAAACGGCTCGCCGGACTCTTTATGTCCAACCGAAATTTCGCAGAGTTTGAAGCCCGAAATTCCCGTCCCCATATACTTTGAAAAAGCCTCTTTTGCCGCAAAAAAGCCGGCTAAGGACTGAAAGTTTCTGCCCTTTTCATTGAAATATTCTATTTCCTCTCGGGAAAAGACCTTTTCCAAAAAAGCAGGATTCTTTTTAATCGCATCTTCAATACGCGATATTTCTATTATATCAATTCCACAGTTCTTCATATATATCTCTTTTGAGGATTGCGCTTTGCAATCTGGTCTATTATCTCCGCGCTCGGATTGAAAATCAACATCATCTTTGTATCCCCTTGGTTATAAACCAAAAAGAATATATCCTCCGCCTTTTTATCCCGGCAGGCATAAACCTTTGTGATAGACGAATTCTTCAAGTATCTGCCAAACCCAGGCTCTTTCTTTGTCCCAAAGTCTTCAATTTCACGTATATTGGGTGTAGCAAGGCGTTTGCGTCTGGTTTTGTTTATAATTTTGTCAACATCAAGTTCCGCATTTACCAGGGCATACTCATACTCCACATTTACCGAAGTAACTACATAATATACCCCATAAATCACAGCTATGACCAAGGCCAGCACAAACGTTCCATACTTAATAAATACAGGAAGAACTATAGCAAGCAAAACTGCAGAAATCAAAGAGCCTAAAAGCAAAACCCCCAGCACAAGCAAAAAGTCCCCTTGGGTCTTTTTCTTTCTCACTATTTCCTCTATGAACACGTCCATAATTTAACCCCCAAATAGAAGGTCTAGTTTCTCTTTCCCGAATGGGGTGTGTGAAACCACTCCTTCTCATCCTTTTTCAAAAATCCCATTATGCCAATCGGAATCCAGGATAGTATATAAACCAAAAATCCCAGCGAATTTTTCATAATATTCTTATCAAGCTTGTGGTCACTGTAAAGTCCGGCAAGCATCAAAAACAGATTACCCCAGGTGAATACCGACAAAATAAGCATCCCTGAAGCGCCGTCCCACATACCGCACAAGGTACTGAACACAGGTGAGCTCTTGCTTAAAAACAGGGCCAATATATAAATTCCCCAAAAGAAGCCTACCGATATTGGGTAAAGACTATCACCCCAAAAGTTCATCAGCATATGAAATGCATCGGGAGATTTTTCCTTGAACCCCTTTTGAAGCAGAGGCTTTACGTACCTGGTTGCAACTTCAGATAAGCCCTGCATCCACCTCTTTCGCTGATGAATTGATGTCCCCAAAAGAGTAGGTTTTTCATCATAGACTACCGCACCGTGTGCCCAGCCAACCTTTATATCGTTCAATGCCAGCTTTAATGTAAACTCAGTATCTTCAGCAAGGCAGGTTGCGCCCCAGCCGTATTTTTTAATAAGGGCAGACTCAACAGCAAAGCCTGTGCCACCAAGTCGGCAACCAATGTCCAGGTTTTCACGGGCAAGCTGCGACATACGATTGTTTATCCAATACCAAAGCGAATATGAAAAGGTCAGCCAGTTGTCAGTGGGGTTTTTGCTGTCAAGATAGCCTTGAACTGCACGATATCCCTCATTTATTTTGTTGTTCATCTGTCTTAAAAAGTCATTTTTTACAATGTTGTCTGCATCAAATATGCAAATATATTCATATTCACGGTCTAAGGAAAAAATATGCTCAAACGCAAACTCCATAGCATATCCCTTACCCCGCCTTTGGGTATCAAACCTTTCCAGAACTATGGCACCCTGTTCTTTTGCAAGTTCGGCAGTTTTGTCGGTGCAATTGTCTGCCACCACAAAAATTTCGAACTTATCACCGGGGTAATCAAGGGCCTTCAGGCTACTCACAAGTTCAGCTATTACACTTTCTTCATTATGTGCCGCAACAATGAGCGCAAAAGTATTTTCCTTTGCACTACGATGTTTTTTTTCAGAAATTGCAAGTGAAAACAGCGCTACAGCAAAGTAATAACAACCTATTAAAAACAAAATAATCTGCAGTAAATTCAATAAGTATTTAAAAAACAATTTTGCTTTCCACCTTTTCAAAACCGCAACGAATACCTTTTAATATATTTATTCCGAGCGGTGCATAATATACATACCTATACATCTACGATTATACATCAACCGCCTGATAATTTCAATAGATTTTGTAAAGTTTTTAAAGGGACTGTCACATTTTGAAGGCTTTAGCCGTCACGAATTTCAAATTATTTCCATATATTGTTAACTAAAGTATATCAAGCTTTTAAAAATTCATAAATTTGGATTATTTTTTAAGAAATTACTTTACTATAACCAAAGTTTGGTGTATAATATATTGAGTATAATAGCGAGGTTTTGTCTATGTCTTTTTTAAAACTCTTAACCGAAGAAATTAATCTTGTATTTGAACGTGACCCTGCTGCAAAAAGCAGAATGCAGGTTTTGTTTTTGTATCCCGGTGTCAAGGCAATTTTAAATTACCGTATCGCTCACAAACTATATAATTTGAAGCTTTACTTTATCGCCGATTGGATATCCAAGCGTACCCGTCGCAAGACAGGTATCGAAATTCATCCTGCGGCTCAAATTGGCAAAGGTCTTTTTATTGACCACGGTATGGGCGTCGTGATTGGCGAAACAACCGTTATAGGTGACAACTGTACAATCTATCAGGGTGTTACCCTGGGCGGTACAGGCAAGGATAAGGGCAAGCGCCACCCAACAATTGGCAACAACGTTACAATTGGCAGCGGTGCAAAAGTGCTGGGGCCTTTTACCGTTGGTGACAACAGCAAAATTGCCGCAAACGCAGTGGTGCTTAACGAAATCCCTGCCAACAGCACTTGCGTGGGTGTTCCGGCGCATATAGTAAAACGTGATAATGTAAAAATCGCACCTGCAAAAATTGACCTTGACCAGATACACATTCCCGATCCTGTGTCAATGGAACTTTGCAAATTGCGTGTTGAACTTGAACAACTAAAAAAACAACTAGAAAAATCCGAAAACCTTAACCAATAATTCCGAGAAAGGAACTATCATATTATGAAAATTTTTAATACCCTTAACCGTAAAAAGGAAGAGTTTATCCCTGTTGAGAAAGGTGTTGTCCGTATGTACTCCTGCGGCCCCACCGTTTACAACTACTTTCATATAGGTAACGCAAGACCATTTATTATTTTTGACACTTTGCGCCGTTATCTTGAATACAGCGGTTACACCGTTTACTTTGTTCAGAACTTTACTGACATTGATGATAAAATGATTAACAAAGCCAACGAAATGGGCATCACCGTCAAGGAGCTGGCTGACCAATACATCGAGGAATACTTTAAGGACGCAGACGGCCTGGGTATTAAGCGTGCCACCTGGCATCCGCGTGCTACAGACAATATAGATGCTATCATTGAAATTGTAAAAACCCTTGAAGAAAAAGGTTATGCCTATAACGTAAACGGCGATGTTTACTTTGCTGCTAAAAAGTTTAAAGAATACGGCAAACTTTCACATCAGCCCCTTGAAGACCTTGAAAGTGGTGCAAGAATTAATATAAACGAAGATAAAAACGACCCAATGGACTTTGCTCTTTGGAAAGCACAAAAGCCAGGTGAACCCGCTTGGAAAAGTCCTTGGGGTTTGGGCCGTCCCGGCTGGCATATTGAATGTAGTGCTATGGCGAACAAGTTTTTGGCTAAAACAATCGACATACACAGTGGCGGTCAGGACCTTATCTTCCCCCACCACGAAAACGAAATTGCTCAGAGCGAGTGTGCTCACGATGTTACATTCTCAAACTACTGGATGCACAATGGTTACATCAATATTGACAACCGCAAAATGTCAAAGTCTTTGGGCAACTTCTTTACTGTACGTGAAATTTCCGAAGAATTCGACTACGAAGTTATTCGTTTCTTTATGCTGTCAGCACATTACAGAAGTCCAATCAACTTCAGCAAATCCCTGATGGAATCTGCAAAGTCAAGCCTTGAGAGAATTTACAACTGCCTGGATGATATGAAGTTTGCCGCAGAAAATGCAGACTCACGTGCAGAACTTAATGACACTGAAAAAGCATATAAGGAATCTATTAACAAGCTCAGAGAAAAATATATTGCCGCTATGGACGATGACCTTAACACAGCGGACGCAATTTCCGTTATCTTTGAAATTGTATCCGAGGCAAACAAGCACATTACCGGAGGCGGCAACTTCTCAAGGGAAATTATCTCATATACTTCCGGGCTGATTCGGGAGCTTGGCGGTGTTTTAGGTCTCCTTGCCGAGAAAGACGAGGCTCTGTCAGATGAGGTAAAAAGTCTCATTGAGGAAAGAGCTCAGGCTCGCGCCGACAAGAATTGGGCAAAATCTGATGAAATCCGTGATCGTTTGCGTGAAATGGGGATAATAGTAAAAGACACACCTCAGGGTCAGCAGATAACAAAAGCTTAATCGGGGTATAAGGATATATGCTTGATACATTTACGAAACACTTTAATCTGGGAGACAAGGTCCCTCCCTCCCAATATTCAGCATTGACCCTTGCATATGTTGGCGATGCTGTGTATGAGCTTTTTGTCAGGACATATCTTTTAAGGGATGCAAACTTCCCTGTCCAAAAGCTCCACAAGTCCGCAATAAAAATGGTCAACGCAAAGGCACAATCCGACCTTTTTCAAAAAGTTAAAGGCAGCCTTTCGGAGGAAGAAATGGCTGTTTACAAGCGTGGCCGCAACACAAATTCCCGTCCTCCCAAAAATGCCAGTATGGTGGATTACAAATCCGCCACAGGTATGGAGGCACTGATTGGCTACCTTTACTTAACCAATAACAGTGAAAGAATTTTAGAAATTCTTCGCAATCTGATTGATTAAATCTTCATAGCATTTTTACATATCATACTAACTTTTTAGGAGAATGTAAAAATGCGTGCAAAAATCAAAAACTTTCTTACAGTTCTGCTTGGTACAATTGTGGTAGCAATAGCTCTTGATGCGTTCCTCGCCCCGGCGGACATTGCCCCCGGCGGTATCAGCGGACTTGCAATAGTGATAAATCATCTGGCGGACATCCCTTTGGGCTTTTTGATACTTGTTCTTAATATACCCATATTTATCTGGGGCCTTAGACACTTTAGTCACAAGTTTCTGCTGTATTCATTGCTTGGAATGTTTTTGCTTTCCTTATTTACCGATTTGTTGGCAGGGATTCCCCGTATAACAGAGGATGTTCTGCTTTCAGCAATTTACGGCGGACTGCTTTTGGGCATCGGCGTTGGATTGGTGTTTTCTTCAGGTTGCACCACCGGTGGCACCGATATCGCAGCTCAAATACTGAAAAAGAAGTTCCCTGCCATTTCTGTGGGTCGGTTTGTTCTTATTATTGACGCCTTTATTATTACCCTGGCAGGTATAATCTTTGGCAAATGGGAAGTTATCCTGTACTCTGCAATTGCAATCTATATCAGCACTTTTATAATTGATATAATAGTAGAAGGCGGGGATGCGGCAAAAGCGGTTTATATAATCTCTGATCTTCAGGAGACAATTTCAGATTGCATTTCAAAACAGCTTGGCCGAGGGACAACCCTGCTTCACGGTTCATCATTTTACACCAACTCAAAAAAGGGAATCCTTTTGTGTGTAGTCAGAAAGCACCAGATATCTTCACTTAAAAACATCATCAAGGAAGTGGACGAAAACGCATTTGTCATATTTACTGATGCCCGTCAGGTTTTGGGTAATGGTTTTGACAATCACTAATTTTGTTAAAAATAAATTATTATATAAAACGGAGGTTCTATCTTATGAACACAGAAACTTTAACTTCACTGAAGCTTTCTGCTGCAAATGTGCGCAAAATGGCACTTGAAGCAGTTCACAGTGCAAAGTCAGGTCACCCGGGCGGTTCATTATCTGCCACAGACATTCTCACTTACCTCTACAAGGCAGAAATGAATGTTGACCCCAAAAATCCAAAGGACCCTGACCGTGACAGATTTGTCCTCTCAAAAGGTCACGCGGCGCCTTTACTCTATGCAGTTTTGGCAGAATGCGGTTACATACCAAAGGAAGATATCAAAACCTTGCGTAAGGCAGACAGCTATCTTCAGGGACATCCTGATATGAAGGGTACAAACGGCGTTGATATGTCAACAGGTTCTTTGGGTCAGGGCATCAGTGCGGCTTGCGGTATGGCTCTCGCCGGCAAAATCGACAACAAGGACTACCGTGTATATGCAATTCTTGGTGATGGCGAATGTGAAGAAGGTCAGGTTTGGGAGGCAGCAATGCTTGCCGCTCATTACAATCTTGACAACCTGTGCGTATTCCTCGACTTTAACGGCCTTCAGATAGACGGTGACATAACAGAAGTTATGAATCCTACACCATTTGACAAGAAATTCGAGGCATTCCAGTGGAATGTAATAACCATTGACGGACACAATTTCGAAGAAATCGAAGCAGCTTTAGCTAAGGCCAAGGCTACAAAGGGAATGCCAACTATCATCATTGCAAATACAGTTAAAGGTAAGGGCGTTTCATTTATGGAAAATCAGGCAAGCTGGCACGGAAGTGCTCCAAATGATGAGCAGTACGCTCAGGCTATTGCCGAAATTGATGAGGAAATCAAACTTTTGGGAGGTGCGTGCTAATGTATATGATCGGTGAAAAAAAGGCTACCCGTGAGGCTTACGGTGCAGCCCTTGCAGAATTTGGTTGTGATGAAAGAGTTGTAGTTTTTGACGCTGACCTTTCTCCTGCTACAAAAACCGGAACCTTTAAGAAGGAACACCCGGAAAGATTTTTCAACTGCGGTATTGCTGAGGGTAATATGATGTCTGTTGCAGCAGGTATGTCAACTTGCGGCAAGATAGTATTTGCAAGCTCCTTTGCTATGTTTGCGGCAGGCCGTTCATTTGAACAAATCCGCAATTCCATCGGTTATCCAAAGCTCAACGTAAAGATTGGTGCAACACACGCAGGTATTTCTGTTGGTGAAGACGGCGCAACGCATCAGTGCCTTGAGGATATAGGTTTGATGCGTACAATCCCCAATATGGTTATTTTAAACCCTGCTGACGCAGCCGAAGCACGCCTTGCAGTAAAGGCTGCAATTGATTATACAGGTCCTGTATATCTTCGTTTTGGAAGACTTGCTGTTCCTACAATCTTTGGCGAAGATTATAAATTTGAAATCGGCAAAGGTGTACAGCTTTCTGAGGGAAAAGACGTTACAATTATCGCAACAGGTCTTATGGTTGCCCACGCATTGGAGGCAAAGACAATTCTTGAAGAACAGGGAATTTCAGCAAGAATTATCAATATACATACTATCAAGCCAATCGACCGCGAAATCATTGTTAAAGCCGCAAAGGAAACCGGCGCAATTGTAACCGCTGAAGAGCATAACATCATCGGCGGTCTTGGTTCTGCCGTAGCGGAAGTTCTTTGCGAAGAATGTCCTGTTCCTATGCTCAGAGTAGGTACACGCGACGAGTTCGGCCGTTCAGGCGCCCCTGCAAAACTCTTTGAGATATATGGTCTTGACGCAAAGACTATCGCAGAAAAAGTTAAAGAAGCTATTGCTAAAAAGAACTAATAATATCCAAAAGACCTGTGCAAAAAATTGCACAGGTCTTTTTTTTATTTAAATTTATATCTACTGCCGCAAAAATTACTTTGTGGTACTTCCAAAACCTCCGTCACGGATGCCGTCTGCATCATCATCAACGGTTATACCATACTCTAAGAATATACCTTGAGCGAAAGCAGTGCCTTTCCCAATAAATACCGACTTGCCTTCAAGAGAATTGTTTGTCATTTTTATCATAATATGTCCCTCGTTGCTTGAGTAATAGTAATCGCTGTCGATTATGCCAACAGTATTGTCAAGCTGAAGCCTGTATTTAAATCCAAGACCGCTCCTGGGATAGATTTTAAGCACCCAACCATCTTCAATCTTCGCACGTATCCCTGTTGGTATCTTTATAGTTTCACCGGGAGATAAAGTTATGTCCTTTACCGCATAAAAATCATAGCCCGCCGAACCTTTTGTGGCACGTTTTGGCAATTTTATTTCCTTGTATAAGTCATACATTCCCGTACCGCCGCCGATATCCGCCCAGCCCAAAACAAACTGTTCAAGGCTTACCTTTTCAAACTTTGCTATTCTTTTCATTTTCTCTATCCTCCATCAAATTTTTTCAAAAACACCAATTATAACGACGATTCTTTGTCGAAACATTGATTATATCAATGTTTCGTAGCTGCTTAATTGCAGCTATAAAAAGTATTTTGTAAAAATACTTTTTGAGAACCTAGTTCAAATGAAGTATCGAGAAATTGTTTCACAATTTCTCTGTCAAGCCTTGTTTTGACAGAGAAAAACACTGATTGTGTTTTTCTCTAGGATACATTCATTATCCAATATATTACTATAGGCATAAGAACTGCCGGAACGAAGTTCATAACCTTAATACTGGTGATTTTTAACATATTAAAGGAAAGACCAATAATGAGGAGTGAACCCACGCAGGTCATTTCCGCAATAATTGTTTCTGTAAGTAATGGTGCCAAAAACCCTGCACACAGTGTAATTGCGCCCTGATAAACAAGAATAAATACTGCCGAAAACATAACACCTATTCCCATAGTTGATGCAAGAACTATTGCGGCAATTCCATCAATAAGGGATTTTGCAAAAATGGTTTCGTGGTTGCCTGTCAAACCACTTTGAAGCGACCCAACAATAGTCATCGCTCCCACACAGAACAAAAGACTTGCCGCAACAAAACCCTTTGCAATCATTCCGTCGCTGTTTTTGCTGACAGCCGACTCAAGCCTTTTCCCCAAATTCTCCAGGCGCTTATCAAGGTCAATTGCTTCACCAATTGATACGCCAATGGCGATAGACAATATTGCTACCAGCACATTTTTGCCTTCAAGGGCGCCACTTATGCCAATATACATGACACAAAGTGCAAGCCCCTGCATAATAGCGGCGCTTATCCGTTCAGGTAAACCTTTTTTTAAGATAATTCCCAGAGTGCTGCCCACAACCACAGCAAGGCAGTTCACAACCGTGCCAAGCATTTTTACTATACCTCTTTCCTAATCCTTAAATTCCTTTGCCTTCTTGCATTTTGAAGGGCAATCGCTGCAGCCACAATCACAAAACTTCCCCGCTTTAAAGTCACGAACTTTCCTTACAACAATCATTAAAACTGCAAAGATTATTAATATCCACAAGATAACTTTCATTTTCTACTCCTTAAAACATTGTTGCAATTGTATAAAAAACAGATGAACACAGCCACGCCGTACCAAGCTGAAGTAAAATAGCAAAAAGCGTCCACTTTAAAGATTTTGTCTCCCGATGAATTGTTGCAATCGTTGCAACGCAAGGTACATACATAAGACAAAAAAGCATCATAGAGTAAGCATTTACTGCAGTAAATCCACTTGCCGCCAAAACAGCGGTAAGGCTTGCCATACCACCTTGAGATGCAATATTCCCTATGCCGTAAAGAACACTCATACTTGATACCACAACTTCTTTTGCGGCGATGCCTGAAATGAGCGCCACAATAATCTGCCAATAACCAAGCCCCGCTGTTTTCATAACAGGCTCTAAAAATCTGCCGACTTCTGCAGCAAAGCTTTGGGACATATCTGTCACCATTCCGGTACTGCCAAAGTTCAGTAATGCCCACAGTATAATGGATGCAACAAAAATAGTAGTACCCGCTTTGGTCAGATAGTCACGAACCTTGTCCCACACATAAATGATAATTGTGCGGGCATTGGGCGATTTGTATTCCGGAAGCTCTATTAAAAGAGTGTTTTCTTCCTTGTTTTTTGCAAACACAGACAAAAGCTTTGCTACTACGATTGCCATAATCACCCCAATAACATACATTGAGTATGCCGCGATCATAGCACCATCTCCAAAAAACATTTGGGACAACAATACGTAAATTGGAAGTCTTGCACTGCAAGACATAAATGGCGTCACAAGAATAGTCCTTAATCTGTCACCTTTGTTTTCCAGGGTGCGGGATGCCATAACTGCAGGTACCGTACAGCCAAAGCCAAGCAGCATCGGTATAAAGGCCCTGCCGGAGAGCCCTATTTTAGACATTATGCCGTCCATCACATAAGCAACCCGGGCCATATAACCGCTGTCCTCTAAAATCGCAAGGGCAAGGAACAGGATAAAGATATTTGGCAAAAATGTCAGCACGCCGCCAACACCTGCAATAATTCCATCAACAATCAGTGATGTCAAAACCCTTCCGGCATCAAGCCCTACAAGGAACTCTGAAGAAGCGCCTGAAAACCACTCCAGCGCCATTTCAAAATAGCCTTTTATCCAATCACCTATTGTAAAGGTAAAAAAGAACACAAGTGCCATTATCCCAAAAAACACAGGCATTCCCCAGATGCTGTGGGTGGCAATTCTGTCCACTTTGTCAGTGTTTTGAGATTTTTCTTCTTTGTTAACCAGAACCTCGCTGACTATCTCTTCAATAAAGTCATACCTTTGATTTATAATATCCTCTTCATAACTTCTGTCAGCTATACCTGAAAGATTGAGAGGATACTTTTTGCAAATCTCCTGGTCCGCCTCTAAAAACTTTATTGCGTGCCATCTGTAATTTTTCAGGTTCGGATATTTCACCGAGAGAAGTTCTGATATCTTGTCAATCTTGTCTTCAATATCATCACTATACACCATAGCATATTCATCGTGGTGGGAGTGTTCGTGACTTCCTGCTGTGTGATGATGCTCAAATCGGTCCGAGGTTTTGTTTTGATGATGTGCCACTGCGTGCATCAGCACATTTAACCCTGTCCTTTTTCTTGCACACACCGGCACAACCGGCACGCCAAGCATCTCAGGCAAACGGTGCAGGTCAATTTCCATACCACGTTCTTCAACAATATCCATCATATTTAGTGCAAGTACAACAGGTTTGCCAAGTTCTATCAGTTGTATTGCCAGATATAAATTGCGTTCCAATGCTGACGCATCCACCACGTCAATGATTACATCCACCTCATCTTCAAGAATATAATGCCTTGAAACACGTTCCTCCATTGTATATGAAGTAAGGGAATATGTACCGGGTAAATCCACCAGTTTATATTTTTTGTTGTGGTAGGACATCTGCCCTTCCTTTTTTTCCACCGTGACACCGGGCCAATTTGCAACCTTAAGGTTGGCCCCTGTGTAGGCGTTAAAAAGGGTTGTCTTGCCACAGTTGGGGTTGCCTATAAAGGCAACATTTATCTCATTGTTCATATCATATCGCCCCTTTTGTCAACTTCCTCAACTTCAATCTGTTGTGCAAATTTGCATCCAATGGCAAATCTTGTTCCTCGCACTTTGATTATTTTTGTTCCGGATTTTTTGGAGTTGAGCACCGTTACTTTTGCATCACTTGTCATACCAAGTATCTCAAGACGTCTTTTGGCAGGCAACTCAAGGGAAATTTCCTTTACTGCATAACTGCTGCCTATCAATCCATCGCTAAGCTTCATTTGTATGCCCTCCCACTTTAAGAACAAATTCAACTATTTTAAGCGTAGAGTCAGGCTTGCCCAGTACCCCTGCAATTTCCTTAAGCTCCCGCATTCTTATCTTATTTGTAAACATCTGATATATAGCCTCATCAACCGGGAATGTGCTGCTGACCTTAAATGCTGCCCCGTTGTTCATTAAAAACTCTACATTTCTGTCCTCTTGTCCTGGTATGGGGTTTGCTATTATCATAGGCAATTCCTTTGCCAAAGCCTCACTTGAAGTGATGCCCCCCGGTTTTGTCACAATGCAATCTGCCGCATCCATCATAAGGTCAACCTTGTCTGTAAAACCAAAATTGTATATTTTGTGCTTTCCATTCATCTTGTCTATCTGTTTTTTAAGTTTTTGGTTGTTTCCGCAAACTGAAATTATCTGAAAATCCATATCCGAGCTATCAAGTCTTTTGACCATACGCGCCACCTTGCCGTAACCCATACTTCCACTCATAACCAGAACGGTATTTTTGTTTTCAATTCCCAGACTCTTTCTCGCCTGCTCTTTTTCACACATTGTGGCAAACTTGGGGTCAATTGGTATGCCAAGAGGTACCACCTTTTCTTGGTCAATCCCTTTTTTGACTGCCTGATTGATTAAAAATTCATTTGCCGTTATGTAGTAATCAAGGTCTGTTTCCTCCCAATAGGGATGTATGGTAAAGTCTGTAACAATACCTACTGTCTTTATATCTCTTTTGAACTTTTTTTCGATATCCGTCACCAGCATTGCAGCAAAAACGTGAGTGCAGACTATAACATCTGCATCATATTCCTCCACAAACTTAATGAGTTTTTTTGCCATAATGCTGCTGGTGGCACGCATAATATAACCATTCTCCGAATCCCGCTTTTCAGCCATACGATACGCCTTGCCATAGACCTTGGGGAGTCTTTTGGCGGACATAAGATAACCCCTTGAAACAATCTCCTTAAGTCCCTGGTTTATATATTCAAACGCATCAAGGGTGGTGGCTTTTACACCCTCATTTTTCTCAAGATATTCACTTATGGTCTTTGCTGCCTGGTTGTGTCCTTGTCCTGTTGTTATTGTCAAAATCAGAACTTTCATCACATCATCCATATCCTTCCTTTAAGCCTACATCTCTATCATTTCGCCGCAATCAAGAAAATAGAGATAACACTCATCCACGTCTTTCTCTAAAATCTCCCTCAGTGCCTGCTTGTAATACTTCATCTGTACCTTATACTTTTGCGAAATGCGTTTTGCATCATCAAGGGTCTTTGCTCTGTCGGTTTTGAAGTCAAGAAGAACAACCTTGCCATCCTCTTCCTCAAAAAAGCAATCCATTGTACCCTGAAGCAAAATGTCGCCATCAATCCCGTTTTTATAAATCTCATCAATTTTTGCCTTTGTATAAAAACTGAACTCACGTTCAAGACGTTTGCTGTTTTTGAGCCGCCTGCCCATTTCGCTTTCAAAAAAGGCAAATATTTTTTTTGTATCCACTGCCTCTGCCTGAGCACTTGTAATGATTTTTTCCCGGGTAAGTCTTGCAATCAAGTCCTTGACATCCTGGTGTGTCTTTATTTTTTGTGGCTCCATGCTCTGCATCACAAAATGCACAACCGTTCCGCGCATAGCCCCTGTAACTCTTTCTAAAGGATTTATGCCGGACACTTTTAACTCTTCAAGCAAAGGTATATGCTCATCACTCTCCGCTTGCATACGCTTGACCTCACTTACCGAAAGTTTGGTTGGTATTTTGCCAAGGTTGGAGTTTTTATATACATATTCCAATCTATTCCTTATCTCTTCATCAACACCCACCGATTTTTGAGCAGCCGTATCCAAAACCTCTTTTGCCTCACAGCAAGACCTTGGTATATCTGACTGATTTTCGTAAATAAAGGTCCTTATACCAAAATCACTATCAGCAACGGGAACCAAACCCTCAAAGCCAAAATACTCACGCAGATTTTCTGCGTCAGGATGGGTAGCTATAGCCGCAAGCATCCAATCCCTAAAACATCTTTTACTTCTCACATATGCGCCTTTTACCCTCTTCTCGCTGTCATAAAGGGGCAGTCCCGGCCCTGATTTTGTCTGTTTGAAAGTTGATGTCACTATAAGTTTTTCACGGGCTCTTGTAAGTGCCACGTAAAGAAGGCGCATTTCCTCAGAGAATAGTTCACTTTTTGACTTTGCTACAACTATATTCCTCGGAAGAGTTGGATACCTGACCCTTATTTTTGTGTCAACGAAGTCGCATCCAAGTCCCACTTCGTTGTTCCATATGATATTTTTGTTTAAATCCATCATATTGAATTCATGGGCTGTATCCGCAAGAACAACCACAGGGAACTCAAGACCTTTGGACTTGTGGATTGTCATTATTCGAACCACATTGTCACCCTCACCTAAAGCCTTGGCAGGGGTAAGATCATCGCCCTGACTCCTTATGGTTTCAATATAATTCATAAAGCTGAACAAACCACTTAGCGCTGTGTGTTCAAATTCTGCAGCACGCTCAAAAAGAAGCCTCAAATTTGCCTGACGCATAGCGCCGTGGCTCTGTGCCCCTGAATATGCAAAATACCCATATTCATAATATATACGCCATATCAAGCGTTCAGTACCTTCTGTTTCAGCCCTTTGACGAAGCTTTTCAAGTTCTGTCAAAAAGCCTTTTGCCTTTGTGTCGCCATTCTCAGCAGCAAAGATAACCGCATCAAAAAAACATCCTGTGCGCATTGCCGCCCGGATTTGAGCCAGTTCCTCCGCAGTAAAACCCCAGATAGGTGAACGCATAACCGCAATCAACGGTATGTCCTGCCTTGGATTGTCTATAATCTGCAAGAAGCTCAATACAGTTTGCACTTCTCGTGAGTTTAAGTAACTTTTGCCCACCTCTGTATATACAGGAATTGAGCTTTCTTCAAAAATCTGTTCAAAGATGGGGGCTGTGGTCTTGGTGTTACGCATAAGAACTACAATATCCCGATATTCTACAGGTCTCATTTTCTGCAGATTCTTATCGAAAATTTCCATTCCGCTGTCTATCATTTCACGAATTCGGCCGGCAGAGATGTATGCCTCTATCTCCTGTCTTGAAAGCTCTTCATCCCCCTCAGCTACCTCACTGTTGCTGCAAGCAAAGTGAAATTCAGGAATAAAGTTCTTCCCATCATCCGTGTTTGGGTATGGAGCACCCTGAACAAGATATTCTTCCTCAGTGTAATCCACATCCCCTACTTCAGGATTCATCACACTTCGGAAAATGAAGTTTACCGTATCCACCACCTGGCTGCGGCTACGAAAGTTTTTGAAAAGCCTTATAAGGTGGCCCCTGCCGTCTTGCTCACCATACTCAAAATACTTATCGGCAAACAGCTTGGGTACTGCATTACGAAAGGCATAAATGCTCTGCTTTAAATCACCTACCATAAATATATTATTGTTGTCTCTTGACACCGTGCGAAAGATAGTGTCCTGGATATGGTTGGTGTCCTGATACTCGTCAATCAATATCTCTTTGTATTTACTTCTGAGTGATTCTGTAATGGAATTCTGTCCGTCATTACTGTCAAGAAGTTTCAAAACTTCGTGTTCAAGGTCAGAAAAGTCAAGATAGTTTTTTCCCCTCTTTTGTTTTGTGTAACTTCTGTCGGTAATCAATACTATATTTTTAAGAGTCCTCAATATAGGATAGAGTTCTGTAATGCGGCTAATCATTTCGTCCTCCGGGATTTTGTAAAATTCCCACAAATCCGAAATCACACTCTTTGCAAGGGTGCGAAGTGCCTTGACCTTTTCCTGGGACGCTAAAGTTTCACCTGTAGCCCCTTTGACTCCTGTTGGCAAAGTGGCAAATTTAAACGACAAAAGAGCTTCTCTTACCGAAGTGTAATCTCCCATATCCATATGGTCAAAAACTCTCCTTATTGAAGCCTCTTCCTCTGCAAAAAAGCTACTGTAACGATGCTGTGTCCCCAGCTTTGTATCAATCTCACTTTCTATATCTCTGTAAATATCCACCAATTCAAAAAAGCTTTGGTCGGTTTTTCTTTTTAGCCATTTAAGCCAGACTGTGCCCTTGATGGTTCTTGTTTGGGCAACATCCTTGAATTCTCTCACTGCACTGTTGAGCCATTTTGCAGGGTATGCCATACTCTTGCTGAAGTGAAAAAGTGAAAGCACCGTCTCCCGCAGGGTATTGTCGTTTTTAATTCCGCCATAACCCATAACCAGGTTTGCAACAGAGCTGTCCCTGCCCATCTGTCCATAAAAACGTTCAAGCACCCTGTCAAGACTTTCTGCAATCATCATTTTGTTTTCCGTTTCGGAAATCAGGGAAAAGTTTACAGGCAGTGTAGTCATATGTATATTATTCTTTAATACATTAAGGCAAAAGGAGTGTATGGTAGATATGCTTGCGGAATGTATAAGCAGTCTTTGTCTTTGAAGATGCTCATCTTCAGGGTTTTCCTCCAAAGCCTTTTCCACCGCATCCGAAATCTTTTCACGCATCTCCTTTGCTGCCGCATCGGTATAGGTCAGCACAAGGAGTTCGTTTATATTTACTGGGTCATCCTTGCGGCATATGAGTTCAATTATACGCTGAACCAAAACCGCAGTTTTGCCGGAGCCTGCTGCTGCTGCAAGCAAAATATTTTTGCCGCTGTATTCAATTGCTTCACGTTGTTCCGGTGTCCACTTAACAGCCATCAGCCCCACCCTTTCACTAAAATTTGTAATCTGTACTTATGGTCTTGCCATTTAAATATTCCAAGCCATCTGCGGGAGTCTTAAAGTTAAATTCTATCTTATATGCACGGAGCATCTGGAAGTCTTTCCCATTATTTTTTGGTGCCCCATACTTTACGTCCCCCACAAGGGGATGTCCAATGGCTGCAAAACTTGCACGTATCTGGTGAGTTCTTCCCGTGACAAGCTGCACTTCAACCATTCCCTCTGATAAAACTCTGTAGATTGTCTTACAATATTTCGAACCGGGAACCTGGGTCTTGAAAAAATAAACCTTACGTTCGCCCTCGTTCTTTTTTGTATAGCCTTCAATAATTCCCCTGTCGGGAGTTAACTTTCCCTCCACCTTTGCTACATAAAACTTATCAATTTCACGACTTCTCAGCTTTTCATTAATGGTGCGGAGTGTAGCAGCATTCTTTGCCGCAATAACCAGTCCTGATGTGTTTTTATCAATACGGTTACAAAGAGACGGAGCAAAGGTATGCTCCTGGTCCGGGTTGTACTCACCTTTTTCAAAAAGGTAACTTTGAACTCTGTCAAGCAGGCAATCAGCCTCGCCGTGAGCGGCAATACCTGAGGGTTTGTCTGCAATCAAAAGGTTCTTATCCTCATACACCACATCAAGGGGGAGGCTCTTTTTTACAACCTTCTTATCTTCCGCAAAAAATTCATCATTGATGTAAAGCTCCAAAAGGTCATCTCTTTGAAGCATATATGAAATCTCCTGTTTTTTGCCGTTGACCTTAACCCTCTTTTTGCGAATCCATTTGTAAATTAACCCCATTGGGGCATCCTTAAAAAGCTTTGCCAAAAACTTGTCAAGACGTTGTCCTGCATCGTTTTCGCCAACTGTAAACTTTTTCATAAATATATCAACCTTTAATCTTCATTTCCTCGTCTTTGCTTCAGGTAAACCACAAGAACAGCAATATCCGCAGGCGAAACTCCTGAAATACGTGACGCCTGGCCGATAGAGTGCGGTCTTAACTTTTCAAGCTTTTGTCTTGCCTCAAGCCTGAGGCCTTCAATTGTGCTGTAGTCAATATTTTCAGGAATTTTCTTGTTTTCCATCTTTTTGAACTTGTTTGCCTGAGCAATCTGGCGGTTTATATACCCCTCATACTTCAGGCTGATTTCTACCTGCTCCTGCACCTCTCTGGGAAGGTCCGGTCTATCTGGGTCAAGCTTTGCCATAGCCGCATATGTAACCTCAGGTCGTTTTAACATATCACTTGCGTGAAGGCCTGTGGATATAGGTGTTGCTGAAAGCTCTTCCAAAAAGTCATTCACTTCTTTTGAGGGGGGATAGACTATCTTCTTTAATCTTTCAATCTCCTCATCAATAAGGCGCTTTTTTTCTAAAAATTTATTATATCTCTCATCCGAGATAAGCCCAATTCTGTGTCCAAACTCTGTAAGTCTTAAATCTGCATTATCCTGTCTTAAAACAAGCCTGTATTCCGAGCGGGATGTCATCATCCGGTATGGCTCATTTGTGCCCTTTGTAACCAAATCGTCAATCAGGGTGCCGATATAAGCATCACTGCGGTCCAGTATAAAAGGCTCTCTGCCTTTTAACTTCAGTGCCGCATTAATCCCTGCTATAAGGCCTTGGGCTGCAGCCTCTTCATACCCTGAAGTGCCGTTGAACTGGCCTGCGCCGTAAAGACCGCTGATGTTTTTGAATTCCAATGTGGCAGCAAGCTGAAGCGGGTTGCAACAATCATACTCAATAGCATAGGCGTTGCGTGTAACCTGTGCGTTCTCAAGACCGGGAAGGGTCTTTAGCATTTCAAGTTGCACATCTTCCGGCAGACTGCTTGAAAATCCCTGAATATACATCTCTTCAGTGTCCTCGCCCATAGGCTCAATAAACAGCTGGTGACGTTCCTTGTCCTTGAACCTTACAATCTTGTCCTCAATTGACGGGCAATACCTGGGTCCTATGCCCTTTATGCCACCGCCATACAAAGGGGAACGGTGAATGTTGTCCAGAATCACCTTGTGGGTCTTTTCGTTTGTATAAGTCACAAAACAACTGACCGTGTTTTGTAATTCCTTTGTGGTTTCAAAAGAAAATGGGGTGATTTCCTCATCGCCCTGTTGTTCTTCAAGGTTTGAAAAGTCAATTGAACGACGATTTACTCTGGGGGGAGTTCCGGTTTTGAACCTTACAAGCTCCACGCCTATATCCCTTAAATTCTGCGAAAGTTCTGTTGCAGGGAATACCCCGTCAGGGCCGCTTTCCTGACTGAACTCGCCGATTATTATTCTGGATTTTAAATATGTTCCTGTCGAGATAATAACTGCGCGGCAGAGGTACTTTGCCCCCATTCGGGTTTCAACAGATTCAACTTTGCCTTCTTCATCCAGATTAACTTTTACAATTTCTCCTTGCTTGATGTGGAGGTTGTGGCACATTTCAAGACGATGCTTCATCTCGTTCTGATAAGCACGTCTGTCGATTTGCGCACGAAGCGAATAAACCGCAGGGCCTTTGCCCCGGTTAAGTATTCTGGACTGTAAAAGTGTGGAATCCGCAGCCTTACCCATTTCGCCACCAAGAGCATCAATCTCACGCACAAGATGGCCTTTTGCTGTACCACCTATACTTGGATTACAGGGAAGGTTTGCAATGCTGTCAAGACTGATTGAAAAAAGGCAGGTGCTCATACCAAGCCTCGCTGCCGCAAAAGATGCCTCAACACCTGCGTGACCGCCACCAACTACCACTACATCATAACTACCTGCTGTAAACAATTTTCTTCCTCCAAATCATAAAACCAAATCGCTCACCCTGCCCGATTATTCCTCCTCGGTGCAAAGCTTGAGTATGCCTTCATAAATTTCGTCTGCGTGTTTTTTAAAGTAATCTGCAACCTTTTGGGCCTGAACCTTTTTGCCCATTGTCAGGGAAAGTTCAAGAACAGGGACCTTGTTTTCACATATACTGCATTTTGCCATATAGCGCTCCGCCGCCGCAAGAACCACTTCGCTCTTTACAGCATTGGGGTCTGCAAGCTCATTGTACTTTATGTGACCAATTGCAGAATCAATTCTCTCCCTTATGCTGTATGGGACACGGCTCTTGAAAAACAAATCCGCCTGTTCGCCAAGTTCAGTAAGGCAAAGAGCCTCCTCGTTCCGGTAATATTTTTTCAGAATATACCCATCCTCAATGAGCTCTGCAAGAACTCCCGACAAGTCAAAATATTCCATTATCTCCTTGTCCCAGGTAAAAATTTCAAAAATACGGCTTTCACTCATAGGAGCCTTGTACTGCCTTATGGCATAAAGTGCCGCAAACTTCATTTCTTCCTTTTCGAGATACATCTTTATCAACCCTTATGCTTAAAATAAATACCAAATACTCCAACCCCTGCGTGGCAAGTAATGACAGGTCCAACCTTTCTAATTACTACTTCCTTGGGATTGATTTTGTTTTTTATCATTTCGGCAGTAATCTCAGCCGATTTAAGTGCATCCGCGTGCAGAACGTAAACCGTTGCATTCTCAGCATCGTCAATCTTTTCAGCCGCAATATCAACCATTTTTGAAATAGCACGTTTAAGGCCCTTTACCTTGTCAAAAGCCTCAACCATACCATCGTTTGACCAAAGGATCGGCTTGATGTCAAGCACCTTTGACACAACCATTGTTGTAGCTTTTATTCTGCCGCCTTTTTGAAGGTACTTAAGGTCATCTACTATGAAATAGACCCTGTCTTTTTCGAATCTCTCATTCAAGTATGCAATGATTTCATCCCTCGTGGCACCCTTTTGGGCCATACGTGCAGCTTCAACAACATTTGCACCAATACCCAGACTATACATACTTGAATCTACAATTGTAATATCAAATCCCTCTTCTTCAATAAGCTGATTTGAGATGTTTCTTGCGGTGTTTACAATACCGCTTCCATTTGCAGGGATTGTGATGTGAATAATCTGGTTGTCCTTGCCCAAATCACGATACATATCCTCCAAAATTCCCGGCGTGGCCTGACTTGTTGTAGGCATCTCTTCCAGGCTTTTGAATTTTTCGTAAAACATATCTGCCGTATAATCCATATCCGCAAGGATACTCTCCTCACCAAAGTTAATATAAAAAGGCAAAACCGCAATATCAAGTTCATCCACTAACTCTCTTGGGATATCTGCTGATAAATCTGTCATTATTTTAATCATTGTGTAAATGTCCTTTCTCTTCCAAATTTTTAAAATCATTTTGTCTCAAAACTTCATATGCAACAACGGCAACAGAATTTGACAAATTCAAAGACCGCTTATTAATTTTCATAGGAATCCTTATGCAATTTTCCATATTCTCCCGGAGCAATTCCTCCGGCAACCCTTTTGTCTCCTTGCCAAATACCAAAAAGATATCCTTGTCACTGTCAACGGGAAATTTCACTCTGCTGTAGGTATTGGATGCCTTTGTTGTACAAAAATAAAATTCACCATCCGGATATTTTGACCTTACCTCATCAAAGCTCTGGTATTCGTAAAGTTTCAGTTCATCCCAGTAATCAAGTCCTGCTCTCTTGACAGCCTTTTCACTTATATCAAACCCAAGGGGATGCACAAGATGGAGCTGCGCATCAATCACCGAACAGGTCCTTGAAATATTGCCTGTATTGGCAGGGATTTCAGGTTCAACAAGCACAATATTAAGTCGCATAGGTCTTCTTGTCCTTTCTTTATCAAGGCAATATGGATACCCTTTTTTAGTTAAAAAACTTTTTGTCCAGGGCCCGATACTGTATCGCCTCAGCTATGTGTTCCATTTTGATTTTTTCTTCTCCGGCAAGGTCCGCAATGGTTCTTGCCACTTTTAAAATTCGATTGTGGGCTCTTGCACTGAGTCCAAGCGTATTGTACGCTTCACGCAAAAGTTCATTGGTTTCTTTATCCAGTTCACAATGTAGCTTCATCAGTTCAGGTGTGAGCTGACTGTTTGAATATACCCCTCGGCATTTGTAACGTTCAAGCTGCACCTGACGGGCCAAATCCACCCTGGTTTTTATACCCTGTGAAGATTCGCCCTCCTGCTTTTTTTCAAGCTCCTCATATTTTACTGCCGGAACCTCAATGTGCAGGTCAATTCTGTCAAGAAGGGGGCCGCTGATTTTGCTCATATACTTCATAATCTGAGTCTGTGTACAGCTACACTCCCTGGTAGGATCTCCATAATAACCACAGGGGCAAGGATTCATTGATGCCACAAGCATTACGCTGCACGGGTATGTAACAGTGCCGCTTGCTCTTGTGATTGTAACTTCCCCATCCTCCAGTGGCTGACGCATAGCCTCCAGAGCATCTCGTCTGAACTCAGGTAATTCATCCAAAAACAATACGCCGTTGTGGGAAAGGCTGATTTCTCCCGGTCGCGGATTTGTTCCGCCTCCGGACAGTCCCACCGACGAAATTGTATGATGTGGATGTCTGAATGGTCTTGTCTTTACAAGAGGCTGATTGTCCGATACAAGTCCTGCTATACTATGGACTTTTGTTACCTCCAGGGCCTCGTCAAAGCTCATATCAGGCAAAATTCCGGGAATTCGTTGCGCAATCATGGTCTTGCCCGACCCCGGCGGGCCAATCATCAGTATGTTGTGGCCTCCCGCTGCCGCTATCTCAAGTGCACGTTTTACAAAGACCTGCCCTTTTACATCCCTGAAATCATATTTATATTCATTTTCATCAGGTTTTGAAAAGTTTCTCTCTTCACGGTATGGCGAAAGCTTTTTCTCACCTGTAAAGTGCATTACAATATCTCTAAGAGACTTTGCTCCATAAACCTTAAGTCCTTCAATGACCGCAGCTTCACGAGCATTTTCCTCAGGCAGGTATATGGCCTTTATCCCCCTTTGGTAAGCGGAAATTGCCATTGGCAAAACTCCGTTTATGCGTCTTAAATCACCGTTCAGTGAAAGCTCACCCATAAATACTGAATCCGGCGTTGGTTGCTTTAGTTGTTCAGACGCTATAAGGATGCCAACTGCAATGGACAAATCAAAGTGTGTGCCCTCTTTTTTGATATCTGCCGGTGCAAGATTAAGGGTAATCCGTTTTGATGGCATAGTAAGCCCCGAATTTTTTATGGCAGCACGGATACGTTCCTTTGACTCCTTAACCGCAGCGTCAGGAAGACCTACAATATCAAAAGCCGGAAGGCCGTTTGATATGTCCGTCTCAACATCTACGATAAATCCGTCTATTCCAAAGAGTGCAGCGCTGTTTACCTGTGCAATCATAAATATCCGTCCTTTCGCTAGATTGTGGTTTCATCTCTCCAAACAGCAGTTTTATTTAGCTTTTGCCTGACGTTGACGAACTGACTCATATAACAGTATTCCTGCTGCTACAGATGCATTTAAAGATTCTGCCTGGCCCAGCATAGGGATTTTTACCAAAAAGTCACACTTTTCACGAACCAAACGGCTAAGGCCCTCACCCTCACTGCCTATAACAATGGCCAAAGCCCCTGTCAGGTCCGCTTCGGTATGAAAAGTGCTGCCCTCAAGGGCAGTGCCTGCAATCCAAAGTCCGGCATCCTTGAGCTTGTCTATCACCGCACCTATATTGGTAACTCTTGCAACAGGCGTATATTCTACCGCCCCGGCTGAAACCTTTGCAACGGTTGAATTAAGTCCCACGCTGCGGTTTTTGGGGATAATAACGCCGTGTGCCCCGGCAGCATTTGCACATCTTATAATACTGCCAAGATTGTGCGGGTCTTTTAACCCTTCGGCAATCAATATAAAGGGCGGCTCATTTTTCGCTTTGGCGAGAGCAAGTATATCCTCCACCTCAGCATAGCTGTGCATTGCAGCAAAGGCAAGGACCCCCTGGTGATTGCCGCCTTCTGAAAGTTCGTCAAGCTTTTTGCGGTTTACCAAGGTGTAGTGTATGCCACGTTTTTTTGCAAGAGAAGTGATTTGTGCCAATCGGCTGTGTCTTGCCCCTTCAAGTATAAATATCTTGTCTATTTCCCTGCCTGAGTTAAGTGCTTCATAAACAGGGTTTGTACCAAAAATTCTATCATCCATAATGTTTCACCACTTTTAAAAATTCACAAAATTACACATAATAATTTTAACATAAACCCTTCGAAAAGGCAATAAAAATTTGTCCATAGCCTTTATTTTAGGTAGTATTTTTTCGGAATTTTTCAAAACTATTCACCGGACGACATATTATTTTGTTTTATTACACTTGACCACAGACAAAAAATATTGTATTATATAAAGTGAATTAAAGTAGATTAATATGCTTAATTCCAATTCTTTATTGAGTGGAGGCAAAATTATGAGTGCTGAAATCAAAAACGAACGCGGTACTATTAGTATCTCAAATACGGTTATTGCAAAGCTGGCAGGTTACACCGCAACCCAGTGTTACGGCGTAGTTGGCATGTGTGCAAAAACCAGCAAGGACGGTATCGCCGGACTTCTTAAAAAGGAAAATATGGATAAGGGCATAAAGGTGAAAACAGATAACAACGTTATCGACATCTCCCTTTTTATAATAGTTGAATATGGTCTTAACATCGGCACCATCGGTGAAACCATTCGCAGTCATGTTAAGTACAACGTGGAGAAGTTTACCGGTATGGAGGTTTCAAGCGTTCAGGTTAACGTAGAAAGCGTCCGTGTTGATTAATAATTTTCAGACTATCGAGGTGATAATGTGAATAATTTAGATACATCAATGCTGAGAATTATGATTGAATCCGCCTCAGCTAATCTTAAAAATAACCGCAAGGCGGTTGATGACCTTAATGTATTCCCTGTACCCGACGGTGATACAGGTACAAATATGAGTCTTACCTTCAGCGGTGCGGCAGATATGACTCTCGCAGAAGATATACCTCACGCAGGCAAGCTTATTTCAAAGCTGGCTTCTGCATCCCTTCGCAACGCAAGGGGCAACTCCGGTGTTATACTCTCACAGATTATACGAGGTTTCTCCAAAGGGGTAGAGGCAAAAGAAGTTTTTTCTGTAGCTGATATCAAAGACGGTTTACTATCTGCAAAGGCTACCGCTTACCGCGCGGTTATGAAGCCAACCGAGGGTACAATCCTTACTGTTATACGTGAAATCTCAGAATTTGCGGATGGGCATTTTAATGAATTTGAGTCTGTAACAGACTTTTTGTCAGCAATAGTTGACGCAGGCAATAAAAGTCTTGACAATACTCCAAACCTTCTTCCTGCCCTCAAAAAAGCCGGTGTGGTTGATGCAGGTGGCAAGGGCCTTATGACCTTGATTGAAGGTGCATATACCGCACTTAAGGAAGGCAAGGCAATTGCACCTATCGACAAAACTTTTGCAGTTAAAACCACAGTAAAGGCAGCAGATACCGATGTTGACATCAAGTTTCTTTACTGCACTGAATTTATCATAAACAAAACTCAGGAACGTCAGATAAGTCAGTTCCGTGCCGCAATAGCGGAAAAGGGCGATTGTATGCTGGTGATTGATGATGAGGATATCGTAAAAGTTCATATCCACACCAATCATCCCGGTTTTGTGCTTGAACAGGCGATCAAGCTTGGTGAACTTACCAACCTTAAAATTGATAATATGAAATATCAACACGAGGAAAACCTTGAAGAAGCAGTCCCACAGCCAGAGAAACAGGAACCCGATACACAAAAGTCAGCAGAACCTCTCAAAAAATATGGTTTTGCTGCAGTTTCAGTAGGCGACGGCCTATCCGAAATCTTCCGTTCTCTAAATGTTGACGAGATTATTGAAGGCGGCCAGACAATGAACCCAAGTACTCAGGACCTGCTTTCTGCAGTGGAAAAGATTCCCGCCGAGATTGTATATATTTTTCCAAACAACAAGAATATCATTCTTGCGGCAGACCAGGTGGATGCCCTGACCGAAAAAACAGTTTTTGTTGTCCCTACAGTAAACATTCCTGAGGGTATAACCGCACTGACAGCATTTGACGAATCAGCCTCACCCGAAGAGAATTTTGAGGCGATGAAGGATTTTAAAAACAGTGTAAAATGCGGTCAGGTTACCTTTGCGGCAAGAGATACAAACCTCGACGGTATGGAGATAAAGCTGGGCGATTGTCTTGCTGTAAGTGGTAAGGACATTGATGCGGTAACCGCAACTCCCGAGGAAGCTGTCCTAAAGCTTTGTGAAAAATTGGTGGATGACGAGTCCGGGGTTATTACCATCTACTATGGCGAAGATATTGAATCCGATGTAGCGGAAAATCTTGGTGCATCCCTTGAAGAAAAGTTCCCTGAACTTGATGTATCGGTGATTCAGGGTGGACAGCCTGTATATTTTTATATAATGTCAGTTGAGTAATTCAAAACAACTGTATGCGATATGACATAATCCGTAGGGGCGGATTCCATATCCGCCCGTAGCTTCGGGTTGGTATAGAATCGACCCCTACATTTTTTAATTGGTGAAACATATGAAACTAAGCGACAGCATCAAATACGTAAAAGGAATAGGTGAGGCAAGGGCCAAGCTTTTTGCAAAGCTTGGTATTTTTACCGTGCAGGATATGTTGTTTCATCTTCCACGTAGTCTTGAGGACCGCTCTGAGGTCAAAGCAATCGCAGACCTTATAGACGGCGAAACAGTCTGTGTCCGTGCCGCTTTGGCGCAAGGGGTAAAGACTTACCGCACAAGAGGCAGGGTCACTGTCACCCAAACCTTTGTCAGTGATGGGGCAAACATTATGAAAGTCACCTGGTTCAATGCTCCTTATATTGCAAATACGCTAAAATCAGGCGGCGAATTCACCTTTTACGGCAGGGCTATTTACCGTGGTCAGGTATTCGAAATGATAAACCCTGTAACAGAAAGTGAATCGGGTATTAAAAAGACAGGCAGGCTTTTACCCGTTTACCCATCCACCGCAGGACTTGGGCAAACCAACCTCAGAAATGCCGTTGAAAATATTTTAGACAATCTTGAGGAATTTCCTAAAGACATTATCCCAAATTCTTTGGCTGCGGAAAATAATCTTCTGCCCCTCTTCCCGGCGCTTAAGAATTTGCACTGTCCTCAATCCGCCGACGCCTTTGAGGCAGCTCGGCAGCGGCTTGCATTTGAGGAGCTTTTGGTATTACAGACAGGTATCCGCATAATGGGTGAAGAACGGAAAAACTATTCCGCAACCCCAATAAAAAACGTTAAATGTATTGCAGAATTTGCAAAGGCACTGCCATTTGAATTGACAAAGGCGCAGAAGCGGGTTATAAATGAGATTTCCGCCGACCTTACCAAAACCACTCCTATGAACCGTCTTGTCCAGGGCGACGTTGGCTCGGGCAAAACAATGGTCGCAGCCGCCGCAATGTATGCCGCAGCCAATTCAGGGTATCAGGCAATTCTTATGGCACCCACCGAAATTCTGGCTATGCAGCATTTCAAAAATCTCAAAAAACTTTTCTCTTCCTTTGGTTTTGAAACAGTGCTTTTAAGTGGAGGAATGTCCGCCAAAGAAAAGCGGGAATCAATCTCAAAAATCAAATCTGGAGAGGCAAAAATTATAGTGGGAACTCACGCACTTATCTCAGAGGGCGTAGAATTTAGCAATCCCGCCCTTGTAATCACAGACGAACAACACCGTTTTGGAGTACGGCAACGCACTACCCTTACCGAAAAAGGCTTAGGGGCACACACTCTTGTGATGACCGCAACACCAATACCACGCACCTTATCCCTGATTCTCTATGGAGATTTGGATATTTCGGTAATTGACGAGCTTCCCCCCGGGAGAAAACCTATAGAAACTTACACAGCAAACGAAAAAATGCGGAAAAGGGTCTTTGACTTTGTTGCCAACAAAATCCACCAGGGCAGGCAGGTTTACATTATATGCCCTTTAATCGAAGAGTCTGAGGCATTAATTGCAAAATCTGCCATTGAATATGCAGAAAATCTAAAGAAAACCGCCTTAAAAAATTTTCGTATTGAGGTTCTTCACGGACGGATTAAGGCGGCTCAGCGAAAAGAAATTATGGATAAGTTCACCGCAGGCGAAATAGATATTTTGGTTTCAACCACCGTTATTGAGGTTGGTGTTGACGTGGCAAATGCAAGTGTAATGCTTATCGAAAACGCCGAGCGTTTCGGGCTTTCCCAGCTCCATCAGCTCAGAGGCCGAATCGGACGAGGGGAATATGAGTCTTATTGCATTATGTTTTCTGAAGGCGGCAAAATTGCAGAAGAACGAATGAAAATCATGTGTGACACAAATGACGGATTCAAAATTTCAGAAAAAGATTTGGAACTACGTGGTCCCGGCGAATTTTTTGGAGTCCGGCAACACGGTTTACCTGAGCTTAAGGTTGCAAACCTGTCCTTGGATATGCAGCTTTTATCACATGCAAAAGACGCTGCAGAGAAGCTGCTTTCAGCTGACCCAAAATTAAATCTTCCCGAAAATCAGTTACTGAAGAATAAAATACATTCCCGATTTTCGGAGGTCAGTGAAAACGGAATTCTTAATTAAGACAAAGGAGATGCTTTTAAAAAAGCATCTCCTTGTTTTTTATTTGCAAAATTTTTCTACATAGTTGTTTAGCGCGTCTTTAATAACCTTTATGGCCTCTTCCCTACCTTTTACTTCATCTACTGCGGTGTCCTTGTTTTCCAAATTCTTATACACCGAGAAGAAGTGCTTCATTTCATTGAAAATATGCTGAGGAAGTTGGTCAATATCCGTGTAGTGATTGTAATTTGGGTCATTGAATGGTATTGCAATGATTTTTTCATCATTTCTGCCGTTGTCCACCATTGTGATTACCCCTATAGGATAAGCACGAACCAAGGACATTGGTTCAAGCGGCTCAGAGCATACAAGCAAAACATCAAGTGGGTCATTGTCGTCCCCATAAGTCCTTGGGATAAATCCATAATTTGCAGGATAGTGGGTTGATGTATATAAGATTCGGTCAAGAATAATATATCCCGTTTCTTTATCCAACTCGTACTTCTTTTTGCTCCCCTTTGAAATTTCAATCACACAAATAAAATCCTCCGAGGAAATTCTTTTGGGAGAAATGTCGTGCCATATATTATTTGCCATTATCACCAACTCCATTTCTAAGACTTTTTATCATTCTAACATTTTTTCTGAAAAAAAGCAATAGAAATATGATTTAATATGTAGAGCGGACATAGGTCCGCCCAAAATTATCTTACTATTACCATTTCGGTAGGTCTGTCTTCGCTTATCTTGATGAAGAGTCTTACTTCGTTACCCTCTTCAAACACTTCAATATCGCCTGATGTCACAACGCTTACATTGTTATTTCTGAGTCCTGAATTATACTCATAAACCATTACATCGCGAGTTGAATAGTTCTGCACAGTGCCGTTTACACTTACGTTTACCGAATCAGCAAACTTTTTGGTAACCTTTCCGTAAACGGTACGAAGCTCTGTTGAAACAGTATTGGAGAACTCTGTTGTTTTGTTTTCAGCATTAAAGAGAAGAGTGATTTTGTCAACTTCGCCCTTGGAGTTTGTACTGTACTGGAAGATATCACCCTGAGCAACTTTCTTGTCGCCGCCCTTTGTAAATACTGTTCTGTCACTTGACATAAGTTCTACGCGCTTTCCGTTTTCAATACCGTAAACAATGTCAACTGCGTCAAAGTTCTCGTTTTGACCCTCAGCTACTTCATCCACCAATACGATTGGCGACTGTGCCTCGGTAATACCTGTTGTATTTGTCACAATAATTGCTCCTGCTGAGAAGTCCTCCTGAAGGTCATATACTACGATATCATAAGGTGTGTTGTTTCTGAACATGGAAATATTGCGAACCGCATATCTTGTTGTATCTGTACCTGCATCTGTAGGAATATCAAATACTACTGTCTGTTCATCAACCTTTACACTTCCCAATGTGTTTGATGCGCTCTTGTAAATCTGCTCTGCGGCTGTTATATTCTTTGTGAATACGCCTCTGTTAACTGCACCGGTCTCGGTTTTGTCAACAGCGATGTCAATGCCTGTTATCTGACCGCTTGAATTGGTTTCATAAGTGATAAGCTGTGGTGTTACTGCGCCATCCTTGCCAAATGCAGCGAGCACTTCGTCAGGTGTCAGTCCATACTTGTCGTTGAGTCGGATTTTTGTTGTGCCTTCAAATATTTGTGTGTCACCATTTACTGTGAAAATTCTGAATCTTGCTGTTTCCTCAAATGTGCCTTCCTTGGCAGCATCTACAAGGTAACCGTAAGTTCCCCTGATTGCTGTACCTGTTGTAGTTGCTGTTGGGTCAACCGCGGCAACATTACCTTCCATATCAAGGTAGAATCTACCACTGTCGCGGAGGTTGATTTCGTTTGGATAATTTGCTGCCTTTTTGTAAACTTGCTCTGAGTTATCAATTCTGAATCCGTCTTTTGAAATCTGTGTTACTGTACCAAGGACACTTTCGGTTGAAACATAGCCTTTTATAAGCTGTTTATCCTGGCTGATGGTGTAAGAAATTACATCCCATTCTTTAAGTTCAGCTGGTGAAATTTCTTCTCCATTTTTGATAAGAACAAAATCAACTGTTGTGCTGTTCTCATCCAGGAGGAGTGAGCTGTTGTTGTATTTGTCTGTTACTCTGCCTGTAGCTGATGAAACTGTCTCTACAACGAGGTTTGTAAAGTGATTTACAAACACAATGTCATATACGTTGTTTACATCTGTGTCAAGCAGGATAAGGTTGCCTGTCGCAGGCTTAAGCTGTTCGTTTGTGAGAGTTTCTGCATACTTGCCGTTGTAAATATAGGTTGGCTTTGCAACTACTGTTGCAGTTCTTGTAGTTTTGTCATTTCCATTCTCACGCCAATAAGTCACGGTTTTATTTGTATCTGCATCGCCTGTAACTGATTCCAGATTGCTTGCCGCAATCTCAAGAACATTGTTTTTGCTATCCTGTGGAATTACTGCAATAAGAGTCTTTTCATCAGTTGTTCTGTCTATACGGGCATAATATACCACATTGTAGCCAAGAAGCTGGCTTGCCATTGTGTCACCCTCGCCAAATGTTTTGTCATTGATTGTTATTTTGTCCTCTGCTGTTGTACTACCGCCTGTGAGTGTTGTCTCAGGAGTGCCTGTAATCTGGCCATAGGCTTTTTCAACGTTAAGTCTGTCATAAAGCAAAGTCTTGTCAACTACTTCATAACTTGCATTTGCACCAAAACCTGTCTGTTCCATAAGGTTTACTGTAAGACTGTTAAATACGAGCTGTGCAATATCTCCACGTGTTGCAGGTGCTGCTGCAGTTGCAGTTATACCTTTGAGCATCTGGTTTTCTGATGCTACTACCATATAGCCTGTTGGATATCCACCAACTGTTGCTGCCCTTGGCTCATATCCAAGTGCTCGCACCATAATTGTTACCGCTTCCTGAAAAAGAACAGGGTCATCAGGACGGAATGTGCCTACATCATCGCCTATCACCATTCCCTGCTGATCAGCAACATTGATAGGACCGTTTGCCCAGTGATTTGAAACAACATCAGGGAAACGTGTTTTGTGAACAGCACTCTTTGCCACTTCCTCAAGACCTACTGAATATACTGAAACCTTTGCCATTTCTGAACGCAGAATGTTGTCATTTGGTCTGAAGTTTCCTGTTTCCGCATCGCCTACCATTATGCCAAGTGCGCCGAGTATTCTTGCAGCCTCAGCATATTTTGTGTCTGCAATATCGGGAGCAAGAGCCACTCTTGCATCACTGTAACGTGACAGGCCCATACCCTCGTACAAGCCACGTTCCATCATTGAATTGTTCTTTGTTCTGTTTTCCTCTACTGTGGCTTCACTATTATCGGTTGTTGTGGTTACTCTTGGCGCTACACCGTCGCTGTTGCCTTGTGCCGTCTGACCATTGTTTGTTGTAGTTGTTCCCTGTGCTGCATTTGTACTATCGTTACCTTGTGCAGCCTGACTATTATTTGTTGTAGTTGTTCCCGGTGCTACATCAGTACTACTATTACCTTGTGTGGTCTGACCGGTTGTGTTTGGTACAGCAGTGTTTGTCCCTGCACCGTTGCCGCCCAAATCCGCAGCACTTTCACCCGATACGGGCACTGCTTCGGTTGTAGCAGCAAAAACATTTACGCCCACACCCAAAACCATTAATACTGAAAGGCATAGGGCAATAAATCTTTTTGTCATTTTTATTCCTCCTCATTTAAAAATTGAAAATGGTTCGAATTTATTGTGTGCCGAGTAAAAGAATTTACAACCTTAACTTTTTGGATTTGCTTGAAAAAAATTACAGTTTTAAATTTGTAATAAATCTGTAAAACTTTTTTATACAAATATAGTTGAAATCTTGTTTTTTATATGGTAAAATAGAACATATAAAAACATTTTTTTATTTAAATATTATTAATTTTCAATAATAAAATGGTATGAATACAAAAGGGGGAACTAAAAATGTTCAACAAAAAAATCCTTAGCGGTATTTTAAGTGCGGTTATGCTCTTCTCAACCGTGTCTGTAGCAGCCGCAAGCTTTTCTGATGTAGAAAATGACCCTACTGTCGCATGGGCTGTACCTTACATCAACGAAATGAGTGAGAAAGGTTACATCAAGGGATATGAGGATGGTACTTTTAAGCCAAACAACACTATCTCAAAAACCGAAGCTCTTATTCTCCTTTCACGAATGATCGGCGTCAACGACGACAGTTTTGCAGATTCAGTTGAGTTTGCCGTTGATGAATATTCTGCTACTTTGAGCAAATATTCCACCAACTACGCAAAGGAAATTTCGTTCCTTCTTTATGCAGGCATTCTGGATGAAGATGAGCTTGATACATACATCTCAAACTCAAACAAAAATTCAGCCCTCAAAAGATATGAGGCAGCAATTCTCCTTACAAAGCTCCTTGGCGCTGAAGAAGAAGTTGAAACCAATGCATTTGTGTCTTCTTCATATGCCGACACAGTAGAAATCCCTGACTCAGCACGTGCATATGTTGAATATGTAAAAGAACAAGGCATTATGCAGGGTATGGGCAACAACGCCGCAGGCTCTCCCATATTCTCACCAAACACATCTGTTACACGTTCACAGATGGCAAAAATGCTTTGCTGCCTTATTGATATTATCGACCTTTCAACCGAGGTAGGCACTGTTGTTTCAACCGACTCATTCAACGAGACAATTACTGTTACAATCAACGGAAATGACATCGTTAACAACATAAGCGATGCAACCAAGTACAAAATTAACGGTTCAGATGTTACTCTTGCAAAGCTTAAGAAGGGTATGCACGTTAAGGTTACTTATATCGCAGGCAAAGTTGCTATGATCGAAAACCAGGCAACAATTGAAGACACTGTTCTCTATGGCGTGGTTGTATCTACAAAGGATTCTGCAGGAACCCAAACAGTTGTCATTGCCGATGCAAATGACACCGCAAAGAAGGAAACCTACATCCTTGCAGATGGTGCAAAAATCAGAGTTAGCGGCGCCATTGACCTCTTCTCAAAAGTAAAGGCTAACGACTATGTTGCCCTCACAATTGAAGACGGTTTGGTTGCCGTTTTGGAAGTAGTTGAAAAAACAACATCTGCCTATGGAACTTTGATTGCAGTGGATGCTTCAGGAACATACACAATCCTCAGTGTAAAAGATGCTGGCGGAAACATTAAGGATTATGAAGTTGCGGCTGATGGCGTACAGGTATCACGCAATAGCCTGTCAGCTTCGCTCGGTGACCTTATGTCAGGCGACACTGTTTCTCTCCGTATGACCTATAACAAGGTTACAAAAGTTCAGGCAAGCAGCCAAAAGAAAAACAATTCAGGTTCAATCAACTTTATTACACACTCAGTCAATGGCACAACATTAGGCATCACAATAGGGGACGAAGTTAAGGAATATAAAGTTAACAAGAGCGTTAAGGTTATTGTTGATTCATTCGAGAATGCTACAGTCTATGACCTTCGCCCCGGTACAGATATAGAAATTAGCCTTGAAAGTCAGGAAATAATCCGAATTGAAGCTGCAAGCCAGGTTGCAAAAACTCAGCTTTCCGGCCTTGTAAAGAGCATAAACGCAACCTACGGACTTATGATTGTGGAAGAAGGCGGTGTTGAATACAACGTATTTGTAAACAGCAATACAAAAATTATTGACAGCGTTACCGGCCGCACAGTTCTTCTTAAAAACGTAGAAAAGAATCGTACAGTTTCTGTTACAGGTTCGAACGCATCCGGAGTACTTGAAGCAAGCGTAATTGTTCTTCAGTAATCAGATATTTTAAAGGTGGGGCATTTTTGCCCCACCTTATTTTTTATAAGAGGTTGAACGAATAACTCCGCTCAGCCTTTTCTTTGTATAAGTTTCTGATTTTTTGCAAATACTTCCATAAGATACACAAAAATATGGGAGGACCACAAAAAATATGACAGACAAAAAATCAAGAAGAGTAGTAATAATAAATAACATAGACTCAGATAATATAGACCAGGCAATTTTTATACTCAAATCCGACCCTGTGAAACCCGCCAAATTTGTTGATTCAAATATCGCAAAAGAGGCACAGAGCATAATTGACAACTATATCCGCCAGGTGGAACGCATAAAAGTCGGATACCCTTCTAATATTTCCGGGAAGCAAAGAAAAACAAAGTCACCGACGCTTCTTCTCTGGATGCTCTCAGCATTGGGAATCATCTGCGTGGGACTTTGTGCTACTGTTTTTCATATTCTTGGTTAAAGGTCTTCAAAAATATTTAAAATATTCAACTCCTGCTCTTTTGCCAAACCAATTGTATGGGCAGTACCTCCGGATCTTCCATCATAGTAAGCAATACAATGTCCGCTTTGACTGACCATAACACGGTTTCTTTGGTGCATACAGCCTGTTACGTATTTGTCGTTCAGAAAAATTACGTCATCTGCTACCTTTAAAATTTCTTCATATGCACTTCGGTCTCTGCTGCTCCATTTAATATACTGGTCACGACAAGGCAAAATCATCACCAGATTGATATCGGCGCCACTTCTTTTTAAGTCCAGAACGCCTTGCGCCGCTAAAGTATCAAAGCCCAACGCTCCTCCTGAAATAAATGTCGAAACGCCTGCCTCCATAAGCTCTGTAATTGCATTTTGCAGGGCTTTGTTTAGTTTTGAACTACTTTCCGGAGGAACAAACCTGTGCCCTGTAAAGCAGCAAGTTGTTTCTCTTTTATAATGTGATTGCATTTTAATATTCGTCCTTTTTAATGTTTTCCAAGATAGTCTATCACAATCCGGCATTTTTTGTCAATGTTTGATTTGCAAACAACTACACAATATGATATACTTAATTTTACAATATAACATCTTGCGAGGTGAGAAAATGGAAATCCTTAAAAAAGTCTTTGTGCTTTTTCTTTTTTGTTTTATCGGTGATATAATATCAGAATTTCTGCCATTTCCCTTTCCGGGCAGTGTTCTTGCTATGATACTTCTATTTGTATGTCTCACCTGCGGTGTGATCAAATCCCCTCAGGTTGAGCCTGTGTCAGACTTTTTGCTTAATAATATGTCTCTTACTCTTGTTCCCCCTACAGTATCAATTATATCATATATTGGCACCTTAAGGGACATACTCTGGCAATTCTTTTTTATATGTATAGTCACAACTGTTATAACATTTGTCCTGACCGCATATTCGGTAAAGCTGACCATATATCTCTTAAACAAATTGAAAGGAGACGAAAAAAATGCTTGAATTGACAGGTGACCCCATATTTGGTTTTGCCCTTTGTATAGGCACATATAGCCTCGCCGCTGCAATAAAAAGACGGTTTAATTATACTATCCTAAACCCCATGCTCCTTTCAGCGCTTATGATTATAGTAATTCTCCTGGCTTTTAAGATTCCTCTTAAAAATTTTATGGCAGGCGGAAATTTTATAGCAATGTTCCTGACCCCTGCAACAGCAGCTCTAGCAGTTTCAATGTATCATCAGTTGGGTGCAATAAAAAGGAACTTTATTCCTATCCTTGTCGGTTCTGTTGTTGGGGCTGCTTCTTCAATTGCCAGCATCATCCTTTTGTGCCGACTTTTCAACCTTACCCCTGAAGTTACTGCCAGCCTTATCCCAAAATCAATCACCAACGCATTTGCCACAAAATTGGCTGTTCAGCTTGGCGGCATTGTTCCTATCACTGTGGCGGGGGTTTGTGTTACCGGTGTTTCAGGTTCAATCCTTGCCCCTTACTTTGTAAAATGGTTTAGGGTTAACGACCCTGTGGCTACCGGTCTTGCAATCGGTGCATCAAGCCACATCCTTGGCACATCCAAAGCCATTGAAATGGGCGAGGTTGAAGGGACCATCAGCGGCATCGCCGTTGGGCTTTGCGGTCTTGCAACAATTATTATCGGTATATTTTTATAAATTCAAAAAGAATAGGCGGTGATAGAAATCTATCACCGCCGTAAAATTATTCTACTTCATAAACTTCTAAAACTCTTCCTGTGGTCTTTGCTGCCTTGGAGTTGAATAAACAAGAGGAGCCTGCTGCCAATGCCTGATTTGTGGCTGTGTAATAGCCTGAACTGTTTATCTTGCCGTCAACCCTCACCGTCACAATAACATCATATCTTTCAGGAACGGTAGTCTCACGCATCTTGCCATTTGCCATTTCGACGCCTTTTGTTGCATTTGTATATTCCACCGCAACAATATCCCCCAGATATTCTTTGGTTGTTGAATCATAAATGGCACTTTGATAATTTTCAAGAGCCTTAGCTGTACCAATCCGAACCTCTTGAACTTTCATTTTGTATTCAATATGACTTGACGCAGTTTCAACCTTTTCATTGCCCACAAAAAATCTCATATACATACCAAGAGCTGCAACAGCAATTGCAAGGACAACAGCTATATCTATAATACTGATTTTGCCAAACAGCTTACCTTCTTTGTTAATCATAAGTCTCTTCCTCCTTACTCATTCACAGTTTTCAGGTCAATTATGAAACCATACCCTGCAACCTCTTTGCCTCGGATTGCGGTTTCCTCGCCTACACGAATTGCTGTGCCTGAAGCAGAAATTGCATCTTTTGTTTCAACCGCCTCTGACCTTACGGTAATTGTTATATCGCTGCTTGTCGGGTCCTCGGCTAAAACTGCTGTGCCTGTGTAAAGATCTGTAGAAACTTTAGCGGCCGGACCGAATTCTATTTCTTCAATCTTTCCTTCAAAGCGTTCCTTTACCCCAATCCATACTGTCTCTTCATTTTCCAATGCTGCAAGAAATTTATCATACAGGGATTCTTCCACCTTGGTAAGTTGGATCTTAAACACTGCCGTCTTGGTCTCAGCACCGCCTGATGCTCCACTATTGGCGCCTTTTAGGAAAAATACTCCTGCCGCAATTACAAGAATTAAAAGTAATATAATAAGTCCGTCAAGAATGTTAAATTTAGGCTTATCCATTATTTTTACCTCCAAGATTTAAGTAAATATTGTCGATGCTTTGAGCATACTTCTTTGCAGTAAATGTACTTTCAAATACTTTCTTGCTCTCATCACACATTTTTTTGTATAAATCCTCATCACAAAATAGTTCTGCCAGTTTTTCAGCAACCGCATCTGCACTGTGCGTAGGCACTACAAACCCGTTGATGCCATTTTTTATAACACCCGGATTGCCGCCGAAGTCGGACACCACTGCCGGCTTGCCAAGGCTCATACCTTCAAGGAGAGAAAGGCTTGTTGCTTCTGTTCCAAAAGAGCAGTTTGCCTGGACATCGATTACGTTCATAAGAGGTTCAACATCTGTCAAAAAGCCCAGCATCAAAACATCATCCGAAAGTCCGCTTTCCTCTATCTGCTGTTTTATTTTTTCTTCCATATCCCCTGTGCCCGCAATAAGGAGTTTTGCCTTTATCCCTTTCTCTTTCAGCAGTCTGGCCGCTTCTACAAAGTATTTATGTCCTTTGACCTCATTAAGACGTGCAACAATGGCAGCACATTTATAGCCCTCAGGTACACCAAACTTTGCCTTTGCCTCGGCAATTTCTTCCTCTGAAAATTTTCTGAGTGGCTCAACCCCGTTTAATATAACATCAATTTTTTTATCAGACACACCGATGGCACATATATTCTCTTTAGCCGCCTCAGCAACCGCAATAATTTTATCCGCAGTGCTGTTGTTGATAAGGCCGCAAAGCGCCTTGCCGATGCCCTGTGTGAGCCTTGGGTTTGGCGGGAACACGCTGTGCCTTGTATAAACAATTTTTGCACCAAACAGCCTTGCTGCAATCCTGGCCGACATACTTGCGTGGGTATGGACAACATCGGGCTTAAATTCCTTAAAAATTGCAAGGAGCTTTTTAATAGCCTTCATATCAAGGGACTTGTCCGCCATAGCATCTATTTCAAAAATCTTTACTCCCTGAGCTTCCACCTCAGGCTTTAACAAGCTGTTTTTAGGCAGCACCACTGCAACCTCAAGCTGTTCTCTGTCAAAGTGTTTTAGATAGGTGAGTATGCATTTGCCTGCACCACCTATGTTTGTATCCGATGATACCTGAAGAACCTTAAGCATCTGCCTTTACCTCCAACTCCGTCTTTTCGTTGTTTGCAATATTATAAGCCGCTACGCCGATAGCAATAACAGACCAGAATATCATAAATACACGGTAATTGTAGAAACAGTTGTCAAAGAGTCCCTGAACTAAAAATCCCATTACCGCAGAACCTATACCAACCAGCATAACCGAAATTTCACCAAACTTACCCTGGACCTGATAGCCCACCATCAGCTTTTTGAAAAATACAAACATCAGTACAGCAAAGGCAACTATGCCCAAGATTCCTGATTCAACCATTATCTGCAAAAACAAGTTGTGGGAATGTGGTGCAACAATTGAACTGTAGGAATAAAAGGGATAAACTTGAGTAAAGGCTTCCGTGCCGGGGCCTATTCCCGATACCCAAAAATCTTTGAGCATATGGATTGTTCCCATCCAAATATATACACGGTACGAAGTTGAGGAATCCTTCATATCCCCAATGCTTGCAAAGCGGTTAATTATGCTCTCAGGCAAAACCATAGGAATAATAGGAAGTGCCAGGAGCATAAGTCCCCACAGTTTGCCCGCCACAAATGTTATAAAAATTGCTGCCGAAACTATAACACCTATCCAACAACCGCGTGAGAATGTAAGGATAAGGGCTATACCCATAACCCCAGCCATGCCGCCGTAAACAATTTTTGAAAATACGGTCTTTTTCTTCCACATAAGAGCAATTGTTACGGGTAGCACAAGCAAAATGTATTCACCTAAAACATTCGGATTTTCAAGGGTGGAATATACGCGCATCTTGATATCTTCAAACATCTCTTCATCAATCCACGCCTGAGTTACATTCCAGCCAAAAATATACTGAAGTATTCCGTAAAGACAAACTGCAAATCCTGACAATGCAAACACTGTAAGCAGATTCATAAGTTGCTTTTTTGTTTTTATAGTATTAATCACCACAAAATAGAATACCATAAATGCAAAGTAAACCGCCCATATCTGCACGCCCTTTAAAGGAGCAAAAGAAGTAAGGGTCGCCAGGAAGTAAATCCCAAGCATCAGTATTATTACAAGGCCCACACCCTCGGTTTTAAACTCAAACTTCTTTGTGGTAAACGCTCTGACGAATAGCGAAAACAGGCACAAAAGGCACAACGCCACAACCATCATAGTTGGTACGATAGGTGCCAAGAATAGTGTAACAAAAACACCAAACTCCACTTTGTAAAGGACCATGAAAAAAAACCACAATCCGCCTGCAAACAAAATTGCAAGAAGGGGAGATGCAAAACCTGAAATCAAACCTGTAATTGTGCCAAAAACTACCGCACAAATTATACTTTTCAGCCCGCCGCATTTGGTAATATAATAAAAATCAAAAGACAGGTCTGTATCTAAAGCTTTTTCAATCAATTTTGATACCAGTGAATCCTTGAGAAAGTCTGTTGCGTTGATATCAAAAAGCATCAAAAATGCACCAAGGATAATCCCTGCAAGTTCCAGCTTAATGCCTGTACCCATAATGACAGATACAATAAAACTGCTTGTTGCCGCCGAAAGAAGGAGTGTTCCCACAAATCTCAGATTAAACGCCAACAGATTGTGGAGATAATATTTGCAGCTGCGGACAATGAAGCTGTTTTCCGTCTGAGAAGTAATCTTTGTCCCGGACTTTTTTTGTATCCATTCAACAAGTATAAGGGGCAAAAAGCAAAGCTTTCCTACTACACTTTTCCTAACGGCCTCCTCGCTAAAAAATACTTTGCGGAAAATGTTTGTTATTGCGCTCTCTTTCCACTTGGTTGAAATATACGAGTAAACACCGCAAAGAATACGGTAAACCACACTGTTTTTAATAAATCGGTTCCAAAAAAATAACCAAAATGTCAAAATGTATCCGTTATTTTTCACAAAGAAACCTCCTTACCTGTTTAAATTCCTCGGTGTTTAAAACTCCCGAAATACCAATATATACCACCAGTGCCGGAATTGCTGAAATGCAAAGCTTAATGAAAACCCACAGCATACCATCACTGAATTTGCCCAATTTTGAGTAAATAACCCCTGCAACCACTGCAGAGAGTAGCCCCCCTACCACTATCTTTGAAAGGTTAAGCCAAAAGCCTCTTTCGAAGGTGCCAGGGCGGCGTTTATTCATCATCAACAACAATACGAGCGCCATAACAATTGAGCTTGTGGCACTTGCCAGGGCAAGACCGCCAACCCCCATATTGGCCACCCTTACAAACACAAAAGCAGATGCAAAGTTTACCGCAACACCAAGCATAGAAGTAAACATTGGGGTTTTTCCGTCCTCAATTGCATAAAAGCTTTTGTTGAGTATTTCGCATATAGCATAACCAATCATACCTACTGAATAATGAAAAAGTGCATTAGCGCAAAGAATGGTATCCTCAGAGGTAAACTCGCCACGTTCAAAAACCAGTTTTATTATGGGTTGGCAAAGCACCATAAACATTGCCGAAACATATGCAATAATGCACACCGTCCACCCGACAGAGGTCCGTGTTACATTGCCAAACTGACCGCTGTCCCGGCCTGCATCAAGCCTTGCAAGTTTGGGAAATATAAAGTTTGTAACAGCGTAAGCAAAGACACCCACCATTATTATATAAATCTTATTGGCCCAGTTAAGGCCTGATACCGCTCCGTCACCAAATCCTGACCCGAAAGCCATATTGATAACCACGCAAAGTGGCTGAACCCAGGAGCTGATAAGCACCGGAACTGCAAGTTTTGCAGCAGACACAAGACCATTGTCCCGCAAATTCAGTTTAAAACGAAAGGCATATCCGAATTTTTTGAGATGGGGCATCTGCACAAAAAGCTGAGCCGCCCAGGCAATCAGCATTGAAACTATTACCCCCAAAAGACCAAATCGGTTGCCAAAAACAATCAGGTACAAAATCATTATCAGATTTGATACTACACTAATGATTGATGGAATATTAAACTCGCCAAAGGACTGAAGTATGCCAACAGATGTGTATGCCGCCGCCGTGAAAATAATGGACGGAAACAGTACTCTGAGAAGTTTTGCGGTTTCAGCAATTTTTTCCTCACCGTAACCGGGAACCATAAACCCGACCACAGGCTCAGCAAAAACCATACCCAAAACTGCGAATATGGTGGCAAGTAGCGTCACCACTGTCATAAAGTTGTTGGCAAACTCTATGGCCCGGGGCCTGCCCTCCCTTTCAAGGCATTTGTTGAAAACAGGAACAAATGTAGATAAAATAGCAACCCCCAAAGTCATATCAAAAAACAGCAGGGGTATTTGAGTTGACGTGTTTAGAACATCCGAGGCATAGCCCTGACCATAAACTCCTGCAATCAGAACCTCACGAAGGAGCCCCATAAACTTTGCACAAAATATTATAACCGCCATAAATCCGATTGTCCGTACGGTTTTGGCGGAAGAATCCTTTTTCAAGAAATCACTTCCTTAAAACTACTTAGGGATATTGTACCACAATTATCTTCAAAAGTAAAGCAATTGACGGTAAATTATATTTGTGCTAAAATGTATATATCTTAAATGTTGGGGGTTTTTTGAATGAAGTGGCTAAAGGGCGTACTGACAGCGGTTTTGGTTGTTTTCCTTTTTGCAGGGCTTTTCGCAAGAGGGTTTGGGGGCCAGGACCCGGTGAAAGATACTGAGTTTCTTTTTGACACTCTTTGCACCATAACCACCTATTCAAAATCCCACCACGCAGCAGTTGACGCTGCGTTTAGCGAAGCAGGACGCATCCATCGCCTTGCAGATTTTTTTGACCCTCAGTCAGATGTGTCAAGAATAAATAGTGCAAAAGCCAAGGTGGCAATCAAAGTTGACCCAAACATCATGGATATGCTACTGCTGGCCCGGGAAATAAGGGAAAAATCAGAGGGCGCATTTGACATAACCATCGCCCCGGTTTCAACATTATGGAAGTTTGATGAAGAGTCCCCCATTCCGCCAACGGATGCACAAATCGAAGCGTATCTCCCATTTGTTGGGCGTGACAAGCTGATGCTGGATGCAGACAATATGACAGTTTTAAAAAACTTTGCCGAAACAAAAATTGATCTTGGCGGCATCGCCAAAGGTTATGCCGCAGACAAAGCAGCAGAAATTCTCTCAAACCTTGGGGTGGATAGTGCTATAATCGACTTTGGCGGAAACATTGTAACCATCGGCGAAAACCCCAAAACCCATAACAAAAAGTGGCGTATCGGCTTGCAGGCGCCATATGCTCCTACGGGAGAATATTCAAAAATTATAGAAACCTCGTCCTGCGCCGTTGTTACATCAGGGACTTACCAACGATATTTTGAGTATGACGGCACAAAATATCATCATATAATTGACCCAAAAACAGGGCGGCCTGCCCGTCAGGATTTTGACAGTGTAACAGCGGTTTCATCAAGTGCTGCCCTTGCAGACTGCATCGCAACCGCAACCTTTGTGTTGGGAAAAAATCAGGGAGAAGCCCTTGCGGAAAGTTTTGGGGCAGACCTATACTTTTTACAATCTGACAGCCAATAACGGATACAAAAAATTAACAGTTTTTTGATTGACAATTGACCTTGTGACATTGTATAATATTTTTATATATAATTAACGATCTCAGGAGAAGTGTAATGAACTTTTTTTCCACATATTTAGGCAAAATTATAGCAACTTTTTTTATATCAATGGTGCCTGTGATTGAGCTTCGCGGTGCAATTCCTTTTGGGGTCAGCATTGGTCTTGATGTATGGACCGTGTCTATACTTGCAATTATCGGAAACATCATACCCACACCATTTATTATCTTGTTTATTCGCAAAATTTTTGAATGGCTGCGGTCTAAAAGCGACAGATTAAATAAGCTTGTTTCACGGCTGGAGGCAAAAGCAGACAAACACAAAGCAAAGGTTACCCGCTATGAATTCTGGGGGCTTTGTCTGTTTGTTGCAATTCCCTTGCCGGGCACAGGGGCCTGGACAGGAGCATTGATTGCAGCTATGCTTGAAATGCGTCTTAAAGACGCAATACCCTCAATCTTTTTGGGCGTTGTAATCGCCGCTATTATTATGGGCCTTTCATCCTATCTTGTGGCAACCGGTATGACTTTTTTGTTCTTTTAACAAAATGATGTTATTATATAAAAAAAGAGATGTGAAAATTTCACATCTCTTTTTTTATGGTTTTCTTAGCACTTCCTTGAGGTACATTCCCGTATAGGACTTCTCGCATTTTGCAACCTTTTCAGGCGTGCCTGTTACAATAATCTCACCACCACGGTTGCCCCCTTCAGGGCCAAGATCAATTATATAATCCGCAGTCTTTATTACATCAAGGTTATGTTCAATCAATATAACAGTGTTGCCTGCATCCACAAGCTTTTGAAGTACCTCGATGAGCTTGTGGACATCTGCTGTGTGAAGTCCCGTTGTTGGTTCGTCAAGGATATAGACAGTCTTGCCTGTACTGCGGCGGCTAAGCTCCGTAGCAAGCTTGACCCGTTGCGCTTCTCCCCCTGAAAGGGTTGTTGAGGGTTGTCCTATTTTGATATAGCCAAGTCCCACATCAAAAAGGGTCTGCAGACGATTACGGATTTTGGGAATATTCTCAAAAAACTCTATTCCCTCTTCCACCGTCATTTCAAGCACATCATATATACTTTTGCCCTTATATTTTACCTCCAGCGTTTCACGGTTGTATCTCCT
Organism: Clostridia bacterium; assembly: GCA_017546165.1. GTDB lineage: Bacteria > Bacillota > Clostridia > Monoglobales > Monoglobaceae > SIG440. Next base: position 9,986 of record JAFYXL010000033.1, on the reverse strand, counting down.
TCCATCACACACTTCACAAGGCATATATATATCAGGCAAAAAGTGCATCTCTATCTTGATGATGCCGTCACCGGAACAGGACTCACACCTTCCGCCTTTTACATTAAAACTGAATCTCCCCGCAGTATAACCCCGTGCCTTTGCATCCGGAGTCTGGGCAAACAAATTGCGGATATCCCCGAAAAGTCCTGTATAGGTTGCCGGGTTTGAACGTGGGGTTCGGCCGATTGGTGACTGGTCAATATTGATAACCTTGTCCAGATATTCAAGACCTGTAATTTTTTTATACTTCCCCGGCTTTTGCTTTGCACCATTAAGCTCATTTGCCAGAACTTTGTAAAGAACCTCATTCACAAGTGAACTTTTGCCGCTGCCCGACACACCTGTGATACAGGTCGCTGTGCCAAGGGGTATTTTTATATTCACATTTTTAAGGTTATTCTGACTGGCCCCTGTAAGGGTCAAAAAGTTACCATTACCTTTGCGTCGTTCTGTTGGTACAGGGATTTTCTTTTTGCCGCTGAGGTAAAGTCCTGTCTCGGACTTTGGACACTTTTTAATTTCTTCAACAGTACCCTCAGCCACAACGTAACCTCCGTGAATGCCTGCACCGGGACCAATATCTACGATATGGTCAGCAGCGTACATTGTGTCCTCGTCGTGCTCAACCACAATCAAAGTATTGCCAAGGTCACGAAGTCTTTTCAGCATCTCTATCAGCTTGTGATTGTCACGCTGGTGAAGACCTATGCTGGGCTCATCCAGAATGTAAAGTACACCCATAAGCCCGGACCCTATCTGACTTGCAAGGCGGATACGCTGCGCCTCTCCACCGGACAAGGTGCCGCTTGATCTTGACAACGTGAGATAATCAAGGCCTACACTTACCAAAAAGTTCATACGGTCACGTATTTCCTTTAAAATCTGATTGCCTATGAGGGCTTCCCTTTCACTGAGTTCAAGGTTTTTAAAGAATTCCAGACCCTCTGCAATTGACAGATTTGAAATCTCGTCTATATTATGCCCTTTTATTGTTACCGCAAGACTCTCTTTGCGGAGCCTTGTACCGCCACATTCAGGGCAAGGCATACTATACATAAATTCCCGAATTTCACCCTTCGCCCACTCCGAATCTGTTTCCTTGTATCTGCGTTCCACATTTCGCAAAACGCCTTCAAAACGTGCATATTGCTCGCCCCTGGCGAACTTACGTTCATACGAAAGACGGACCTTTTCGCCCTTTGTTCCATAGAGAATAATATCCATAATCTCTTTTGGCAAATCCTGAACGGGTGTATCAAGGCTAAAACCATACTTCTCGGAAAGTCCACGGTAATACATAGCTGAAATACTGTTTCTGTCAGTCCCTGTCCAGCCATATACCTGAATCGCACCCTCGTTTATACTTTTTGTCTTGTCAGGGATAAGACGGTCCGGGTCCAGTATCTCGACACTTCCAAGACCCATACAGTGAGGGCAGGCGCCATATGGCGTATTGAATGAAAACATTCTTGGAGTAAGCTCCTCAAGACTTATGCCGCAATCTTCACAGGCATAATTCTGGCTGAACAGCAGTTCTCTATCCTCGTCAGGCAGCTGAACAACTACCAGCCCCTGTGCCATTTTAAGAGCTGTTTCAAGGGAATCTGTAAGGCGTCTTTCAATACCGTCACGGACAACAAGTCTATCTACCACAATCTCAATATTGTGCTTTTTTTGTTTGTCAAGCACTATCTCATCCGATGTAGGGTCATATTGCTCACCATCAACACGCACACGAACAAACCCGTCCTTTGCCGCCTTTTCAAAAACTTTAGTGTATTCGCCCTTTCTGCCACGGACTACCGGAGCAAGAATCTGAAATTTTGTCTTTTCAGGCAATTTTAAAACTTCATCCACAATCTGGTCAATGGATTGAAAACGTATCTCCTTGCCGCATTTGGGACAATGGGGAACGCCAATCCTCGCAAACAAAAGCCTTACATAATCATAAATTTCCGTCACAGTCCCAACTGTTGAACGAGGGTTCTTGCTTGTAGTCTTTTGATCAATTGAAATTGCAGGAGAAAGACCCTCAATTGAATCAACATTGGGTTTTTCCATTTGCCCCAAAAATTGACGGGCATAAGCCGAAAGGGACTCAACATATCTGCGCTGGCCCTCTGCATATATGGTTTCAAAAGCAAGGGATGATTTGCCTGAGCCTGAAAGACCTGTGAGTACAACCAGCTTATCTCTTGGGATTTTCACATCTATATCTTTTAAATTGTTCTCTCTTGCGCCTTTGATATCAATATATTTGTGCATCTTTTCCCTGCTCCTTTCATATTTTTGCTTGCCAAGCCTTTTGTAATATATGGTCTTTAACTTAAGTCCTGTCTTAATCTGTTTATCTCATCACGAATTTTTGCTGCCAGCTCAAACTGAAGCAGCTCTGCCGCTTTCTTCATCTCCATCGTAAGCTCGGCAATTGTTTTTTCCGAAATCTTTTCTGCACCCGTCTCTTTTTCAGGCCTATGGTCATCTTTAACTGTTGCTTCAATAATCTCATAGACATCTTTTTTGATTGTCCGGGGTATGATGCCGTGTTCCTTATTATATTCCGCCTGAATCTTTCGACGACGCTCAGTTTCAGAAATGGCCCGATGCATTGACCCTGTTATTGTGTCCGCATACATTATAACGGTACCTTCTGCATTTCGTGCTGCTCTGCCTATTGTCTGGATAAGAGATGTATCAGACCTTAAAAAGCCTTCTTTGTCCGCATCAAGTATCGCAACCAAGGACACCTCCGGGATATCAAGGCCCTCACGGAGCAAATTGATACCTACAAGCACATCAAACACACCCAGACGAAGGTCACGGATTATCTCCATACGTTCTATGGTTTCAACCTCGGAATGGAGGTATCTGACCTTGACTCCCATCTCTTCAAAATATTCCGTCAAGCGTTCAGCCATCTTTTTTGTAAGGGTGGTAACAAGCACTCTTTCCTTGCGTTTCACCCTTTCACAAATTTCACCGTACAAGTCATCAACCTGTCCTTCTATAGGTCTTATATCAACTTTGGGGTCAAGAAGACCTGTTGGCCTTATTACCTGCTCTACCACCTGGGTTGAACGCTCAGTCTCAAACTCCGAGGGAGTAGCACTTACAAATATCGCCTGATTTATATGGTCATAAAACTCATCAAAATTAAGAGGTCTATTGTCATATGCAGAGGGCAGACGAAAGCCATATTCCACAAGATTGTTTTTTCTTGCCCGGTCCCCTGCAAACATTGCTCTCACCTGAGGGATTGTCACGTGGGACTCGTCCACCACAAGCAAAAAGTCATTTGGCAGATAATCAAGCAAAGTAAATGGTGGGCTTCCCGGTTCTCTTCCGCTTATGTGTCTTGAATAGTTTTCAATACCTTGGCAAAATCCCGTTTCCCTCAGCATTTCCATATCATAATTGGTACGTTCCTTGATGCGCTGTGCCTCAATAAATTTTTCTTGCGCTTTGAAAAATTCAACCTGTTGCTCCATCTCAGCCAAAATCGCAGGGATAGCGCGGTCAAGCTTTTCCTTGCCCGCAACATAATGGGATGCAGGATAGATAGCACAATGCTTAAGGTTTGAAATCACCTCGCCGGTTACGGAACTTATTTCAGCAATCCGGTCAACCTCGTCACCAAAAAATTCAATTCTTATGGCATTTCCGCTGGAATAGGAGGGAAATACATCAATAACATCTCCCCTCACACGGAACTTATTGCGTGTGAAGTTTATATCGTTTCTCTCATACTGTATTTCAATAAGTTTTTGTATGACCTCGTCACGGTCAGCTGTTTTGCCAACCCTCAAAGATACCACCATGTTGTTGTAGTCAATAGGGTCTCCAAGGCCGTAAATGCAGGAAACGCTAGCAACAATTATTACATCCTTGCGTTCAAAAAGAGCCGCAGTAGCACTGTGTCTGAGCTTATCTATGTCCTCATTTGTCTGGGCGTCCTTTTCAATATAGGTATCAGAATGAGGGATGTACGCCTCAGGCTGATAGTAGTCATAATATGATACAAAATATTCAACTGCGTTTTCAGGAAATATCTCCTTAAACTCAGAGCAAAGCTGCGCTGCCAGGGTTTTGTTGTGGGCAAGTACAAGGGTTGGTTTGCCCACATTTTGTATAACATTGGAAATAGTAAAGGTCTTGCCTGAACCGGTAACACCAAGCAAGGTCTGAAAACGGTCACCACGAAGTACACCTTGGGTCAATTTTTCAATTGCCTGAGGCTGATCACCATTTGGTTTGTACTTGGATACAACTTTAAAATCCATAGCAATTCACTTTGCCTTTCTGACTATTTCTCTCTTCCTTTGTAATCCTTTGAAACAGGTTCAAGATAGCCATTTTCACGCATACTGAAGTACCTGTCACCTGACACAATAACGCTATCTTTAAACTCTATATCAACTGCTTTAAAAGCATCCACAAGCTTTCGAGACAAATCTATATCATTTCGCGACGGTTGAACTTTGCCACCCGGATGGTTGTGCGCCACTATGACAGCGCTTGCATTATCCCTGATCGCTTGTCTCATAAGTTGCGCCGGAAATACATACGCCGCCCCTGCAATACCCTCCGACACCTTGCTCACTGCAATTAATTTATAGGCTGAGTTAAGGCTGAACAGGTAAACCGCCTCGTTGAGCCTGCCATAGAAATATGTTCTTACAAATTTGATAATGGAATTTTGTGTAAAAAGTTCCGGTGGTTTTGAAACCTTTACGCTGCGCTCAACTATCCCCAACAAGGATGGCAGCGTTGTAAGAAACATAGCCGTACGGGGACCTACGCCCTCTATCTTTTCAAGCTCTTTAGGGTCAGCATTTATAACCGCCCCTACGGACACAAACTTTTCAAGCAACCGATGTGCAATTTTGTTGGTATCGCCCCTTGGGATAACAGCAAACAACAGATGTTCAAGCTGCTCGTGAGGTTCAAGCATTTCAAGTCCGTATTCGCAGACTTTTTTATCAAGTCTTTGACGATGCTTATCGTGCAAACTCATATGCTTCTCCTCCTAAGGGTTGCCAATACCTGTGTAAAATATTCGGGAGCACTTCGCTCAAACTCCATATATTCGCCATTTGTTGGGTGGATATACCCAACCTTCCAGGCGTGAAGAAGTTGACCGTTTAGCTTGAATTCCTCTTTCTTTCTGCCATATACACTGTCCCCCACAATAGGATGTCCGTTTTTGGACATATGAACTCTTATCTGGTGCGTTCTTCCTGTTTCAAGACGGCATTTGATAAATGTATATTTTTGAAAACGCTCAAGCACAAAAAAGTGGGTAACTGCATTCTTGGAATTTTTCTGGGTTATTGTCATTTTTTTGCGGTCCTTTGGGTCTCTGCCTATGGGCGCATCAATTGTTCCGCTGTCCTCTTTTATGTTGCCGTGGACAAGGCAAAGATATTCACGTGTAAGGCTGTGTTCCTTGATTTGTTCAGACAGACCCAGATGCGCCTTGTCGTCCTTTGCAACAAGCAAAAGACCGCTGGTATCTTTGTCAATGCGATGCAATATCCCCGGACGGATTTCGCCATTTATTCCGGACAGATTGCTTCCGCAATGTGCCATAAGAGCATTTACCAAAGTCCCGTTGTAATTCCCTGCGGCAGGATGTACAACCATACCCTGAGGTTTGTTTACAACAAGCATATGCTCATCTTCATACACAATGTCCAAAGGTATCTCTTCGGCTACGAGCTGTGTTTCTTTTGGCTCCGGAACAGTTATTTCAACAGTGTCACCTGCTTTTAACCTGCAGTTCGCCTTAACCCACACGCCGTTTACCGTTATATTCTTATCTGAAATCAGTTTTTGGATTCTGGAACGGGTCATTTCATCAATGTTTTCAGTCAGGAACACATCAAGTCTTTCGCCGCCGTTTTTTACATCAATTTTCATTCTTTTTACAATCCTTTTTGTCTTCAAAGAAGATTATGAATATGGCCACAAGCCCCGCCCCTATGCAGACAAAAATATCTGCTACATTAAAGACAGGGTAATCAATAAGGCAAAAATCAAGAAAATCCACCACAAAACCACGAAAAATCCGGTCAATCATATTTCCAATGGCCCCCGCGGTGATAAATACTATGCCATGGTCCAAAAATCTTGACCGGTTTTTATATCTTTTTGCCACATAAAGCATTGCACCTATTATCAAAATAGAAATAACGATAAAAAATACCCGGCCTCCTTGCATCATACCAAAAGCTGCGCCCCGGTTTTCAACATAGGTAAGGTGAAATATACCCTCCCAAAGAGGAAGGGTATCAACGGGCATAAGATATCTGATTGCCAGCAGTTTTGTCGCTGCGTCCGCCAGCACTATGCATATCCCCAATAATAAATTCAGCATAACCTTAAATCTCCAATGCAAAAATCTGTTTTTCAAATGCTTGTCGCACCTGAAAAACAGATTGTAACCTTAAAATCTTTATTCTGCCGGTTTGTCTTCTTCCTCGGCCTCGACAGCTACATATTCGCCTTTTTCATTTTCAACAATCTTAGGAAGTTCCATTGTAACTCTCTCAATCTTTTCAAGAGCAGAAAGAACCTCTTGTGGCTTTTCCTCCGATACAGGGTCAAGCTTTACAGGAGCTGTATCAAGCTTAATTTCCCCAACCTTGTTTTTGTTTTCAGGCATATTAAACTCTTTAACTATATCAAGCTGTGACGTAAGAAGCGAAATGATTCTTGTTCTGAAAACTTCAACATTTCGTTTCATATCTTCATATTCATAGCTTACACGTGTAACCTCACGGCCTGCATCTGACAAAAGCTGTGAGGCCTTCTGCTCAGCATCAGCAATGATGTTTTCAGCTCTCTTCTTAGCATTCTGAATAACTTCATCTCCGGCACTCTGTGCAACAAGTATTGCACTTTGGAGAGTTTCTTCCATCGACTTGTACTGTTTTATAGCATTTGAAAGCATATTGATTTTGTCTTTGTTTGCAAGATTCTCTTTGTAGATAAGTTCATAGCTCTCTCCAATTACGCCTAAGAATTCCTGAACTTCAACCTTGCTGTACCCTGACAATTCTTTCTTAAACTTTCTGTTTTCAATCTCCAATGGTGTCATCATAAAGCATCACCTCATTAAATTTAAATAATCATTCGCTAAACTGATTTTTCAATACATATTCCCAATCTGCCTTTGCGGGTCTCGTTTATATCCTCAGTAAGTCTGAACCGTCCGGCTCCCCTGACCGAAAAAACATCCCCGCCTTTTAGTTTGAACGCCGAATCGTCCGTCTCCAGCCAGTTGACACTAACCCGTTTGCTGCGGATAATGTCTGCAGCCCCGGACCGGGAGGTCTTTAGTGCTGCACCTATTATGCAATCAAGCCTGAGTGCCGCAACAGTTGTACGGATTTCTTGAACCGCGCGTTTGGGTATTTCAAGATTTTGCGGATCCGCCTTTTTGACTTTAACGCCGCATCTTCCAACCTTGTCAAGGCTATTAACTATGTAATCCGCAATATCGGCTGTTGCAAACACAAGACATTTTCCCGAAAGGCACAAGATATCGCCTATCTTTTCACGCTTGATGCCAAGACCCAAAAGACTGCCTAAAAAGTCACGATGATTAAGAGTGCTTATGTCCCGTCCTGTAATCTCAAGTACGGTAACAAACTCCTGCGCAAAGTCCTCCACCGCATATTCGGGCAGAGCAAAAAACATCTGTCTCTCTGCATCAGGAAATCCACCAGAAAAGCAGAATGTTAAATCAGGCGAGAATTCACTCTTTTTAAAGTTGCGTTTCAAAATTGCAGTCTCAGCAGGGGTAAGAAAACCAATCGCCTTTGGAATGTATTGTCTTTCGCATATTCCGGCAATATCATTTGCTCTGGAAATCAACTTTTTTTCGTCGATACCCTTGTCCATAAACTAGTTTGACCAGGGAAAAATACCTTTGTTGCGAAGCTCGTCCTTAAAATCGCCCATTATACCAACATTGTAAGGAGCAATAAGGAAAATTCCGTTTGAAACCTTCTGGATGTTTCCGTCAAGGGCATAAACGGCACCGCTGAGAAAATCAACTATTCTGCGCGCAACATCACGGTCAACAGACTCAAGATTCATAACAACCGGTTTTTTGCTCTTTAAGTGGTTTGCAATGTCTCTTGCATCCTCAAAGCACTCGGGCTGCATAACAACAAGCTTTAGCTGTGCTGTTGTGTGGATTTTAACCACTTTGTTGCGTTTGCCGCTGTCAAGTGTCTCACTCTCGTCTGCCTCAAAAGTTGAGCTGCTTGTAAATTCGTTGTTTTCAAGCAATTCATCCTCATAGTCCTCTGTTGTCTCAAAACCAATCAGATTAAGCATTTTGTTAACTATACTCATTTGTTTTTCCTCCTAAAGGATATTTTATATTTTTACGTTTAATAATATTTAATTTAATTCTACTACTGATTATAACACAAATTTATCCGTTTGTATAGTCCCGTTTTCCAAATATTCCTGTGCCAACTCTTACCATTGTTGCACCACATCTTATAGCCAGGGGATAATCATTTGTCATTCCCATTGAAAGCTCATTCATATCCACATTCTTTATGGACTTTTTGGATATTTCATCACTGAGCCCTTTAAGGTCTGTAAAGACTTTTTCCAAAAGTTCTGTATCGTCTGTATAGGGAGCAACCGTCATAAGTCCCTCAATCTTTATATTCTCAAACTCCTCGGATATGTTTTGACAGAGTTCCAGGCATTCTTCAGGCTTTATTCCAAACTTGCTTTCCTCACCCGACACATTGACTTCAAGTAAAATCTTCTGGATTTTGCCTATCTTGCCGGCCTGTTTGTTTATTTCCGTTGCCAAATCAAAACTGTCAACCGAGTGTATAAGTTCCACCTTGTCTATTATATACTTAACCTTGTTTTTTTGCAAATGACCAATGAGGTGCCATCTGACAGGCTTTACAAAATCGTACTTTTCCATTATCTCCTGAACACGGTTTTCGCCTATATCCTTAACACCGCAGTCGATAGCCTCATTTATGACATCTACTCCATAAGTTTTTGTCACGGCAATCAGACTTACCGAATTCTCCTCACGTTTCGCCTCATCGCAGGAGGTTTTTATATTATTTCTTACATTCTCTAAATTCTCGCTTATATAAGACACTTATCTCACAACCTTACCTTCATATATATCCTGTCCGTCTATAATCAACTCATCATATAGCTTCAGCACTTTTGGAGTTTCGGCAGTTTCCATTTGTTCCTCCACAACTACCCAATCTTTGCCGTTATACATTAGCTCCACAGGTATAAACCTTGCCTTGTTGCTGCGGATAACATATACCCCCATCTGTCCTTCAAGCATACGTAGGCTCTTTGCGGGTATTCTGAAACCCTCATAACTGTGTTTTACAAATTCCACCTTGGCACGGGACATCGAATATATCATATCGACATATTTATTTGATTTAACCACTACAATAACTTTACCCGACTCCTCAGGGGTTATCTTTGTCACAACTCCGGAAACAGTTTCTACGCCTATATCTGAAAACCTGATATCCAAGGCGGAACCCACTTTTAACCCTTCTGCTAAATCCTTTGGAACTTGTGCGGCAATGCTCCAGGTAAAGTTGTTTACAACCTTTCCTATGGGTTCGCCTGCCACAACCTTCTCGCTGGTTTTGGCTTCGGTATAAAGTTTGTCAAGCTCCTTAAAGTATGCTTTGCTTATGTTTTCCAAAGCCGCCAAAGAAAGCTTGTCCTCAAGCCCGTCAATCCGCGAGGTGAACGCCCCTGTTTTGGGCGCATGGACTACCGTTCGCTCAATACTGTACTTTTGCTCAAGCTGTGCCTTTTGAGCCTTTAACTCGGCAATCTCCTTGTCTCTGTCTGTAGCTACGATCTCCCCTGAAATTATACGTCTTTTTTCAATAAGATTATTAACGCTATCCAAAATC
>JAFYXL010000032.1 GCA_017546165.1 Clostridia bacterium | reverse complement strand
CGTCAAGCTTTTGTCAACCCTTTTTTTGAATTTTTTTAAATTCTTTTTTGAGCTCACACCCTTTTAACGGCGCAACTCGTTTATATTACCACATCGTTTCTCAATTGTCAATACTTTTTTTCGATTTTTTTCAAGTTTTTTTCCTCGGCCTTTTCTTGACGCAAATTTAGTGCTGTGATATACTGTTTTTATACACTTATGGGAGGTGAGAATTTGACCGACAATATTATAAAGGAAGAAATTACTTCCCTGGTCAATAAAAAATCTTCATTTAATATAATCGTCTTAAAAACAATAAATTCGACAAATTCCTACGCAAAATACCTGGCAAAATCCGGTTCTCCTCACGAAACCGTCGTCATAGCCGACAGTCAGACAGAAGGTCGTGGTCGTCTTGGCAGAGAATTTTTTTCGCCGGAAGGTACTGGGATTTATATGAGCATCCTTTTGAAGCCTGAAAAAATCGCAATTCCTATGTCGTTTTTGACCGTGGCCGCAGGCGTTGCCGTTTGCCGTGTTTTGAACAACATTTCAAAAACTCCAGCCGAAATAAAATGGGTAAATGATATTTTTATGTGCCAAAAAAAGGTTTGCGGCATCCTTGCCGAGATCACGAACGACTCCATCAAAGGAACAATAGATAATATTATTGTAGGAATTGGCTTGAATGTCACCACCCCCGACCAAGTATTTCCCGGGAAATTAGGCAATGTTGCAGGTTCTGTCTTCCCTGAAAATATCAGCAGAAACGAAATTATTGCTTATATTATAAACGAACTTCGTACAATATATATAGAAAATAATATTCAAAAATTAATTGATGAGTACAAAGCCTACTCTCTTGTTTTGAATAAGAGAATAAACTTTACTAAAAACGGTGAAACGTTTACAGGAACAGCAATTGATATAAATATGGAAGGGAATTTGATTGCACGACTTGAAAACGGAGAAAAGGTCGTTTTGAAATCAGGCGAGATTTCTCTTGGCAGTGAAAATTTCACAAACTAGTTTTGGCTATGAATATTCATTTATAGGATACCATAGTGTGTGTGCAAAATTAAGCGTTAATCCCCTTTTTTCGATTGCATCCAAACTGCAAAAAAGTGCAGCTAAAGAAAATTTTTAGATACGGAAACAGCCGATGCGAAATGGCATCGGCTGTTTCCATGTTTTTATTTGTTTTAGAAAAGTTAATTTGTGACTTTCTGTTCTTTTTGGAAAAGCTTTATCAAACTCTTCTGTTCTTTCTTTTACACCAAGATTTTTCTCCGCATCCAGAGCATTTAAGATGTCGCGTGCTTAGAGTATGGGCACCTAAGGTATATGCCTTAAAAGTCGGTTTAAAGGTATGTCCGCATTTTCTGCATTCATATACACCTGTCTCATAGTCAATTTTTGCGGCATAGAAGATTGCAACAAAGACTAAAATTGCAGAAATCACGGTAAATGTAACTGCTAAGGCAGGTCTTATAATCGCCTCTTCTGCCAGCACCGCGCTTATGGCCAATAATGCGATACTTAAAACTATTCCTATAACAGATATTGCCGTTTTACATTTATTACTCATTTCTCCACCTCATACGGCCAGTCGATAATACCTCCGAACTCTTTTATATTGGTATAACCGAGTTTGGTGAGAGTCTCGGCTGCAATTTTGCTTCGTCTGCCTGACCTGCAATATACAAGAATAAGATTATCCTTATCCGGTAGCATTTCTTCTGCTTTATTCTCAATTTCGGTATATGGAATCAGGATTGCTCCAGATATATGACCACTATCATATTCATCCTGTTCTCTTACGTCGAGTATGATATATTTCTCGTCTGAATCCATTATCTTTTTGGCATCCTCTGCCGTGATTTGTTCATACATTGCTTTTTCTCCTTTTTCGGAAACTAATATTGCCGTCGGTCCGTCTGCACCGCCGATAATTCCTGTACCGCTATCGTTTCCGCAAGCTGTGAGCAGTATGCAAAGTAAAACTTTAAAAATCCAAAGAATCTTCTTCGTCATAGTCATCAAATTCCTCGTCTTCATAAAAGTCATCATCAAAATCGTCGTCCTCGTCCCAAGGCTTTTCTCCAATGAAAGCTTTTTCGGGGAACGTTTCTTCGTAACTTAAAAGTTCAGGCCCGTCAGCTTCTTCAAGGGTCAAATCAACATCGATAATCTTGTAATCATCATCCATTTCAAGGCATATGCCACAGTTGTCGCAGACTTTTTTGGGGTCCAGGTCGCATATATTACATTCACCACAGTTCATACATTCACGATCATACAAAACACATTCTTTTTTCATAGTCTGCTCCTCTAAATGGTATCCTGGGTCGAAAGTTCGACGCCACGTTCTCTTAGTATGGCAATTGCCTTTTTCATATCATCAACACATATAGCAACTCTGCCGGTAGCTTCCTTCTCGCCAATAAACGAATAGAGATACTTTATATCAATACCTGCATCACAAATTGGCTGAACAACCTCATCAAAGGCTCCGACCTTGTCTGCCATTACAGCAACAATAACGTCATTTACCTGAGCGGTCATATTATTCTCCCTTAAAATTTCAACCGCACGCATAGGGTCCTTAACAATAATTCTGAAAATACCAAACTCTGTAGTATCCGCAATACTGAACGCTCTGATATCTATATTTCCTTTCCGGAGCAGACCTGTGATATTGCCAAGCTTACCCGCTTTGTTTTCCATAAACACCGAAACTTGTTTTACAAACATAATACTTACTCCTTTATCTTTTGTTTTGTAAATTTTCAATTACCTCTTTCAAATAATCCGCTCCGCTGAAAAAGTCTGTCTTTTTTACACATTCAAAATTTTTGTCCTTGTGAGAAACAGGTATCCCTAGTGCTGCACATTTTGCACCTTTGCCCGATGCGGTAATATTGCCCATACATAAATCATCGTCTGTAACTGCTATGTTGTCTATTACTTTTTCTAATTCATCTTTGAAGTCTGTATTGCAAACACCATTCCGGTCTGCAACTACCAAGGCACACGCTTTAATACTTTTATCCGCTACACCTTCAACAGTTATAATCTTATCAAACTCATTTGCTCCCAAAAATGCCTGTATTCCCCTTGCGCCCAATCGTTTTTGCGAAGAGAATAATACACACAAGTTATCTATTTTTTCAAACTTTGTCAAAGTTTCGAGAACAGCAGCAAGTCCTATTTTGCTCCCCAGACCATTGGCAAACATTTTGTCACCTGTCTCGCAATAACCAGACTTTACCACTCCAAAATCACCAATTTTCAAATTGCTTGAATCACATTCAAGATAAAGATCTGATACTTTTGCCTCGTTTGGGGTTTTGCCGTCATATCTGACAATCCCTATGCTGTTATCACAGAATAAAATCTTTTTACCTATTAAATATTCTGCATTTATACCTCCAACTCCGGCAAAGTATGCCTTGCCGTCCTCAATATGCACAATCATAATACCACAGCTGTCCATACTGCATTCGATACAAAAATCACCGTTCCCTGATCTTGCCACCAGATTACCAAAATTATCGCTTTCAACCTTATCAAAAATTCCGCTGATTTTATCTGCTATATACTCACGCATTTTCTCTTCTCTTCCTGAGGGTGAAAACACGCTATAAATTTCACTAATCATTGATTTTGCCATCCTTTCCCATATCTTCCAAAAATACTTCAATCAATCTTCTGCAATTTTCAAAGTCTGATTTATTCATTACACATACAGGCGAATGTATATATCTGCATGGCACCGACAAAGATGCGGTTTTAATTCCGCCGTCTGTGATACAAATTGTCCCTGCGTCGTTTCCCCCGGCAGTTGATGCTTTGAATTGGTAAGGGATATTGTGCCTTGTTGCAGACTTTTCAAGCAGAGCTATAAGTTCTTCGTTGCCTTTGCTTGCAGAATCTAAAATTGAAATAGCCGGTCCTGCACCGATTTTGGTAACTCTCAGATTCGCCTCAACTCCCGGCAAATCATTGCAGGTAGTTCCTTCAATAACAACTGCATAGTCCGGATTTATTCCGCGACTTGCAACCCTTGCACCGCGGAGTCCCACTTCTTCCTGAACGGTAAAGTTGCAGTAAAGGTCAACCGGCCAATCCTTTTTGAGTATTTCAATCATAATAGCACAGCCTATACGGTCATCAAGTGCCTTTGCTTTTATCTGATTTCCAAACTCTGTGTACTTGCTGTCAAATACGCAATAATCCCCGGGCTTTGCTACTTTTTGTGCCTCGTTTTTATCTTTTGCGCCAATATCAATATAAAGCTTGTCCTCGGACAGATTTTGTTTTCGTTCTTCCGCCGTAGTAAGGTGCACAGCTTTGGTAGAAATAACGCCCTTTAGTCCGTTAACATTCACTCGCTGTGCGATCAGGACCTTGGGATCAATGCCCCCTACTGAAGCAAATTTGAAATAACCTTCTTCTGTCACATCGGTAATAATCAACCCAACCTCGTCCATATGTGCGGAAAGTAACACTTTTGGGGGAAGCTCGGTCTTTGACCTTTTAAACACCTTCAAATTGCCCATATTGTCAAACTTAATATCAGTGCAAAATTTTTTTACTTCCTCATATATAATATCAGCCACAGGCATCTCATATCCCGATACCCCAAAGCTCTCGGTTAGTTTTTTAAGCAAGAAGGTCACCTCCCTTAACACATTCGGCGATCAGTTTTGCCACGCTTTTTACATCATCAGTATCAATAGTCTCAACCGCTGTGTGCATATATCGCAACGGAATTGACAGCAAAACGCACCTGATACCTTGTTCCAATGTCTGTATTACCCAAGCATTTGTGCCTGTGTTCCCTGCCGACACCTCAATGTCATGTAAAATGCCTTGTTTTTCTGCAGTTTCAATCACTTTTTTTGTAATGCCAAAGTCAAGGTTGGGTCCGCGACAGATTATGGCACCTGAGCCAAGAACAAATGTCCCCTCAGGTTTGGCATCAGGCGTTTTGCCGTGGGTCACATCCACAACAATAGCAAGGTCAACATCCTCACAATCGATGGTTCTTGCCCCCAAAAGGCCAAGCTCCTCACCAACAGTAAAAGCTATCTTGATATTATATTTAAGGTCCTCCGTTTTTAGCATATCAAGTGCACACAATATAGCAGCTATACCTGCACGATTGTCAAGTGCAGCAGAAGAAACCCGGCTTCCCAAAAGTTCACAAAACTCACACTTAAGCAACACAGGATCCCCTACAGAAATTTTGTCTTTCAGTTCTTCTTTCGAAAATCCGGTGTCAATCATCATATCCTGAATTTTCACAAACCCGTCATCCGAACTACCGCTTTTAAGGTGTGGGGGAAGTGCACCAATTACGCCAAAAATACTCTCCTTGCCCAAAACATAAATCTCTGATGCAGGAAGTGTTCTGTCATCTACTCCGCCAAGAGCTTTAAATTTTAAAAATCCATTCTCCAATATTTCAGAAACCACAAGACCTATGCGATCAAGATGTGCCTCAAGAAGAATGGTTTTTTTATTATCATCGTAATTTCTAAAATTTGCAACAACGCTGCCTGTTTTGTTTATCTCCACTTGGCTGCAGTAACTTTCAAGCATCTTTTGAAGTGATTTGGCGAATTCATTCTCATATCCCGAAATACCGCTGTTGTCTGCAAGCTTCTTTAATATCTCCATATCAATACCTCTAAAATAAAACTATAATAATTTATAGTTTGCAAATTTCTGTCTAAAATACTTATCGTAATCAATTTTTATTATACTCCAAGGATTTTTGCCAGTCAAGACCAAAACTATTTGACTTTTGCCCACAAAAAACAAATTTTATGTCATTTTCTCAAAATTCCTCTTCCAATTTTACAATGTTTGTGTTATTATAATATTTGTAGGAATTTCATTTTTTTGATTTTCTTGTACATATTTAAAAAATTTATCTCACTACGCAAAAGAAAAAGGAGACAAACAGTTATGGATTTTTTAACTATGCTTATTGTAATACTTCAGCTGGTAGGCGGCCTTTCTCTGTTCCTTTTTGGTATGGACCTTATGGGCGACGGCCTCAAAAAATTGGCAGGTGGCAAACTTGAATCCATCCTCGCAAGACTTACATCAAATAAATGGATGGGACTCTTGCTTGGTTTTATAGTTACAGCTGTTATACAAAGCTCTTCCGCTACCACGGTTATGCTTGTTGGTTTTGTTAACTCCGGCATTATGAAACTGGGTCAGACCATAAGTATAATAATGGGCGCAAACATTGGTACAACTGTTACCGCATGGTTGCTCAGTCTTAAGGATATTGACGGTGCAGAATTCCTTGACCTGCTCAAACCCGAGAACTTTACCCCTGTTCTTGCTGCAATTGGGGTGGTAATAACCATGACCAGCAAAAGTGATGCTAAAAAGAACATTGCTACCATTCTTTTAGGCTTTTCAGTCCTTATTTTTGGTATGGAAGCAATGAGTGATTCCGTAAGCTCGTTTAAGGAAAACGAAAGCTTTCAGGGTATCCTTACAATGTTCTCAAACAACCCCGTTATGGGTATTGTAGTTGGTACAATCTTTACTGCCATTATCCAAAGTTCGTCTGCATCTGTTGGTATTTTGCAGGTTCTTGCAGGTGCGGGTATGATTACCCACGCTACTGCCCTTCCTGTTCTTTTGGGTATGAATATTGGAACAACAATTACACCAATAATTTCTGCAATCAGCGGAAATGCTGAATCCAAAAGGGTTGCTTTGTCCTGTCTTTATATTAAGATGATAGGTGTTGTGGTTGTATCTGTTGTCTTTTATCTCCTGTATTATGTGGGCTTTGCACCTATTGTAGAATTTATGGCAGGTTATGCTTCCTTTGTTTCAATTGCTATTGCCCATACAGTATTTAACATAATTTCAACAATTATTCTTATGCCATTCTGTGGCCCAATCGAAAAGCTTGCTGTGAAGTCAGTAAAAGGCAAACGCTTAGCCGAAAAAGCCGACGACTTTGCCGCTCTCGATGACAGATTCCTTTCAATTCCCACCTTTGCGGTTGAAAAATGTCGCGAACTGGTTTGTGATATGGCAAAAATTGCCCAGGAAGCCTTTGTTAGCTCAACTGAAATTTTAAATAATTTTGATCAAAAGAAGTTTACAAGTATTATGGAATCCGAGAAAACCGTAGATAAATACGAAGATAAAACAAGTACTTATTTGGTCAAAGTTGCTGCAAACCAAATGTCATCTAAAGACAGTAAAGCAGTAACCGAGCTCCTTCACTGCATAGGTGATATTGAAAGGATCTCCGACCACGCGGTAAATATCGCAGAGGCTGCACAGGAAATCCACGAAAAGGGTGTGTCATTCTCGCCTCAGGCCCAGAATGACATAAAGGTTATTACCGCTGCTACCCTCGAAGTTCTTAACCTTGCAGTGTCCGCACTTATAAACGGTGATATTGAGATAGCTAAGAACGTAGAACCCCTTGAACAGGTTATTGACCGTTTGAAACGTAAAATCAAAAATGGTCATATTGCACGTCTCAGGAGTGGCGAATGCACAATGGAACTTGGATTTATTCTCTCGGACCTTGTTACAAATTACGAAAGAATTTCAGACCATTGTTCTAACATTGCAGTTTGCCTTATCGAGATTTCAAATGACTCGTTTGAAACTCACGAATATCTCAAAAATCTTAAGAACAACAATGACAACTCATTTGAGGTTCTCTATGAAGAATATAAAGCCAAATACGCGCTTTAAAACCCACTTGCCCTTTTGCCATTTCCCCTGGCAAAAGGGCATTTTTGCACAAAAAACATCTTAATGTGTTGTAATATCGTGTAAATTTATTTTTATTGTTGCAATTATCTTAATTACGTGTTATAATGCTAATGTCGGAGTTTTGTGCCTTGAATATAATGTAAAGGAGGTCATTTTTTTAAATCTGACAAATGTAAAAGCGCCAGGACTGTATTTTAGGCATATGCAGTTGACGAGGTTGGGGAGTATCGAAATATTCGGCGGATGCCCCACGGTGGAAAGCACCACCGCTTGCAGAAAACAAAAAACACAAAGTGATTTGTGAACAAAGTCTTCTGTATGCTAGATTCAAAACATACGGTAACATCATGAGACCTTTATCAGCAAAGCTGGGTCTTTAAATGTTGTCGCTGATAAATTCTCACAATACTTAATATTATCGAAAGGAATTGATAAATAATGTGCGGAATAGTTGGTTACGTCGGCAAAAGAAGTGCTGCCGAAATATTATTAAACGGTCTTGAAAAATTGGAATACAGAGGATATGACTCAGCCGGTATTGCAGTTTTCACCGGATCAGAAATCAATGTAAAAAAGGAAAAGGGTCGTCTTGTAAATCTTGTTGACGCCCTCAAAGAAAATCCCCTTGACGGAAATACAGGCATTGGCCACACAAGATGGGCGACACACGGTGCGCCAAGTGTAAAAAATTCACATCCTCATTGTTCAATGACCGGGAAGTTTGCCGTTGTTCACAACGGAATTATTGAGAACTTTGAGGAACTTCGTACTAATCTTAAAAACAAAGGATATGTATTTGCTTCAGAAACTGACACCGAGGTTATCCCTCATTTAATAGACTCTTGCTACAAAGACAACGGCGGTGACTTTTTTAAGGCAGTCAGCCAGGCAATTGTTCAGCTTGAAGGCAGTTTTGCCCTTGGTATTTTGTGTCAGGACGAAGAAGACAAAATCATCGCTGTACGCAAGGACAGTCCTCTTATCGTAGGGCTTGGAGAAGGGGAAAACTATATTGCCTCAGATATCCCTGCAATACTTTCCGAAACCCGTGATGTATATCTTCTTTCAGATTTGGAAATCGCTGTTATCACCAAGGACAGTGTAAAACTTTTTGACCTTGAAGGAAACCCTGTGAGCAAGGAAGTATTTAAGGTTACATTCTCTGAAAATGCAGCGCAAAAAGGCGGTTTTGAGCATTTTATGCTTAAAGAAATACATGAACAACCTGAAGCTGCAGCAAATACCCTTCGCGGTAGATTGGATTCTTCTCTTAAGCTTCACTTTGCAGAGATGGATAGTGCGGTTATGGGCAAAATAAAGAAGATTCATATCGTAGCTTGCGGCACTGCATACCACGCAGGATTAGTCGGAAAACGAGCTATTGAACAACTTGCAAAAATTCCTGTTTCTGTAGAGCTTGCATCTGAATTCAGATACAACTGTCCACTTATTGATGAAGAAACTTTGGTTATTGTAATCAGCCAGTCAGGCGAAACAGCTGACACGCTTGCAAGTATGCGTATGGCTAAATCTTTGAATGTGCCTGTTCTTGCTATTACCAACGTTGTTGGAAGTACAGTTTCAAGAGAAGCTGACTTTGTATTCTATACATATGCGGGTCCTGAAATTTCAGTTGCATCTACTAAGGCATATACAACCCAGCTGGTTGCACTTTTCCTTTTTGCTATTTTTGCAGCAGAATCAAAGAAGGTTGTACCTCAGGCAGAAATCGACAAGGTAAAGACAGAGCTTCTCAACATTCCCGAAAAGTTGTCTCAAACGCTTGCTACCGAAGATGCAATCAAGGAATTAAGTAAAAAAGTATTTAAAGAACAAAATATGTACTATTTGGGTCGTGGCCTGGACTTTTCAACAGCAATGGAAGGCTCACTCAAACTTAAGGAAATTTCCTATATCCACTCCGAAGCTTTTGCCGGAGGCGAATTAAAGCACGGACCCATCGCCCTTATTGAAAACAATACTGTAGTTGTAGCTATAAGTTCAGACGGGGACTTGTGTGCTAAAATGGCAAGCAATATTAAAGAAGTTCTTAGCCGTGGTGCATTTGTAATCGCTTTTGTAAATGATGCAACCAAGGCAACACACGAAGATTGCAACGAACAGATTGTTGTTCCTACACTTCTTCCGCTTATTGCTCCGCTTGCCTCAATTGTTCCGCTTCAGTTGTTTGCATACTATGTTGCAAAGGAACGTGGCTACGATATTGACAAACCTCGTAATCTTGCAAAATCAGTTACAGTTGAATAATTTAAAACTCTTACGTAATTTCAGAAAGGTTATATAGATCATTATGGGAAGATTATTTGAAACAGACGGCGTTCGCGGCGTTGCTAATGAGGAGCTCACCTGCGAACTGGCATTTAATATTGGAAGATGTGCAGCCTATGTCCTTACATCAGAAATTAAGCATAAACCAAAAATTCTTATTGGAAAGGACACCCGTATTTCAGGCGATATGTTGGAAGCCGCGCTCAGCGCAGGGCTTTGCTCTGTTGGTGCTCAGGTTGTGTCTTTGGGCGTTATTCCAACCCCTGCTGTTGCATATCTCACTCGTAAATACAACGCTGACGCAGGTATCGTTATCTCTGCATCGCATAACTCTGCCGAATATAACGGCATAAAAATCTTCAATGCAAACGGCTACAAGTTAAACGATGCTATTGAGGAACGTATAGAATCTTTGATCCTTGACGATTCGAGCGAAATCAAATTACCTACCGGTGATGATGTGGGTAGCATCACAAAATGCGATACTGCAGTTGCAGACTATATCAAATTTGCTAAAGAAACCATTGACTGCGACCTCTCCGGCCTTAAAATCGCCATTGATTGTGCAAATGGTGCTTCCTGCAAAACAGCAGTTAAGGTAATTGTAGGGTTAGGTGCGGAACCATATGCTGTCTCAAACCACCCCAATGGCACAAACATCAATCTTAATTGCGGTTCAACTCATACTGAATCTTTCAGCGAATATGTAAAAAACATAAATGTTGATATTGGTCTTGCCTTTGACGGAGACGCTGACCGTATGCTTGCAATAGACGAAAATGGTAATCTTATCGACGGCGACAAAATTATGTTAATCTGTGCGGAATACCTTAAAGAAAGTGGCAGACTCAACAAAGATACCCTTGTTACTACAGTTATGACAAACCTGGGTCTTATTCTTGCCGCAAAGGAAAAGGGAATCAAAATAGTACAGACAAAAGTTGGTGACAGATACGTCCTTGAAGAAATGCTCCAGAGCGGATATTCTTTGGGCGGCGAGCAGTCAGGACATATTATCTTCCTTGACCACAACACAACCGGTGATGGTTTAATTTCGGCTCTTCAACTTCTTAGTATAATGAAGAAGACCGGCAAAAAACTTTCAGAACTTGCAGAAGTTTTCCAGGCTCTTCCTCAAACTATGATTAATGCAAGGGTTCAAAATTCACGAAAGAACGATTATCTCAATGACGAAGTAATTGTTTCTGAAATTAAAAATCTGGAAAAAGAATTTGCAGAAAACGGTCGTGTGCTTATCAGACCATCCGGAACAGAACCATTTGTTCGTGTCATGATTGAAGGTCCTGAGCAAACTCTTATTGAGCAAAAGGCCAAATATCTTGCAAAACTCATTGAAGCAAGACTTGGTTAATGGAAAGGATTTTTTAAATAATGACAGACTTAAACAAATACAAAGATAACGGTGTTATCTTCATGGATGAAAAAACGGTTTATATTGAAGGTAATGTTTCTATTGGCAAAGGCACTGTTATTGAGCCAAATGTCTATCTCAAAGACGGCACAGTTATTGGAGAAAATGCAAGAATCGGTTTTTGCTCCGATATTTCAAACTCCACCATTGGAAACGGCGTATCAATAAAACATTCTGTGATAATGGACAGTTTTATTGATGATAATACCACAGTTGGTCCTTTTGCTTATATCAGACCAAACTGCAATATTGGCAAATGCGTCCGGGTTGGTGACTTTGTTGAAATTAAAAACTCAAACATTGATGACGGAACAAAAATCTCACATCTTACTTATGTGGGGGATGCAGATGTTGGCAAAAATATAAACTTTGGTTGCGGAACTGTTGTTGTTAACTATGACGGCAAAGCAAAACATCGTACTGTTATTGAGGATAATGCTTTTATCGGTTGTAATACCAATCTTGTTTCTCCTGTTAAAGTTGGCAAAGGTGCATACACCGCAGCAGGTTCAACTATTACAGAAGATGTTCCTGAAAACAGTCTTGCTATTGCAAGGGAACGTCAAACCATAAAACACGAATGGGCAACAAAGCATATGAATAATAAATAATATTAAAAAACCTATCGGCATATACCGATAGGTTTTTGATTTAGAAATTGGTTATGTGATACATCACATAACCTCGTTTTGTCCCCACTTTCAGCACAATAATGTCTGCTGCAATCAAACAAGTGATGTAATCACTCCGTTGGTAATGATGTTGCCTCCCCTCGGACACAAACACAAAAATAAAAAGCACTCTTACGAGTGCTTTTGTCTTTGGCTGCCGGACTAGGATTCGAACCCAGACAAACAGAGTCAGAGTCTGCTGTGCTACCTTTACACAATCCGGCAATAAAAAAATTTGGTGCGAGCAGTGGGACTTGAACCCACACGTCGGTTGACACACGCCCCTCAAACGTGCCTGTCTGCCTATTCCAGCATGCTCGCATTTCCAAACAGCTTTTACATTATAATACCATTTAGGACATTTGTCAATACCTATTTTCAAATTTTTTTATTTTTTTTGAAATATGTACTGGCCGGAAAGTTCCGACCGCTTTTTTTAGGAAATTGAATCTAAATAATCTTCAAGGTTGCTCTTAATTACAGTAACTCTGGGTCCGTAAATCACTTGCACTCCTGAACCGCTTTTAATAATTCCCGATGCCCCACTTTGTTTCAACAGCTCGTCTTTTACAAGGGAACTGTCCTTTACCGTCACACGCAATCTGGTTGCACAGCAATCTACGTTGGCAAGATTCTCCTTGCCCCCAAGGCCTTCAACAATCATAGCCGACTTATCTTCCTTTGAAGCATTTACATCTTTGCGTGTATATAGTCTGGTTTCCGCCTCATCATCTTCCCGACCCGGAGTGACAAAATTGAACTTTTTGATGAGTATTCTGAACAGCAAATAATAAACCGCAAAATATATAGCACCAACCCATATTACATTTATCCAATTTGTTTTGGCGTTACCCTGAAGAATACCAAATAAAAACAGGTCAATTATACCTCCAGAGAAAGTCATTCCTATACCCACATTGAGTATATGCATAATCATATAGGCAAGCCCTGCAAAAATACTGTGTATTACGTAAAGCACAGGTGCAACAAACAAAAATGTAAACTCAAGGGGTTCGGTTATACCGGTGATGATTGATGTTAGCGCTGCCGAAAGCAAAAGTCCTCCTACAACCTTTCTCTTTGACGGTTTGGCCACACTATACATCGCAAGTGCTGCGCCCGGCAAACCAAAAATCATAAGTGGGAATTTGCCGCTCATAAAACGAGTTGCCTCAACAGAGAACTGTGTGGTGTTGGGTGATGCAAGCTGTGCAAAAAAGATATTCTGTGCACCCATAACAGTCTGTCCGTCAATGACCATACTGCCGCCAAGACCTGTCTGCCAGAAAGGCATATAGAACACGTGATGCAATCCAAATGGTATGAGAGCACGTTCAATTGTTCCGTAGATAAATGTGCCGAAATATCCCGAGTTTAAAACAAGTCCCCCGAGGGAGTAAATACCGCGCTGGATATATGGCCATATAAAGTACATAACTATACCCACCAGGATATATACAAATGTCGAAATGATTGGTACAAATCTAACACCGCCAAAAAACGAAATTACAGTTGGCAATTCAATTTTGTAAAAGCGATTATGAAGTGCTGCTACACCAAGGCCTACAATTATACCGCCAAACACACCCATTTCAAGTGACTGTATCCCTACTACATTTGAAATAGTACCCGATAGCATAGCGCCCTCTTCAAGCTGTCCATTGATTTTGAGTAGTGTCGAAATTGTCTGGTGCATAATAAAAAATGCAATTGCTGCCGAAAGCACAGCTGTGCCGTGCTCCTTTTCCGCCATACCAAGGGCAACCCCCATTGCAAATATTATGGGCAGGTTTGCAAATACTATACTACCAGTCTGTGCAAGAATTTGCATAACTGAGTTGAGGAATGTTCCGGGGCCTAAGATTGCCCCCAGGTTGTAAGCCTCAATTGTGGTAGCATTGGTCAGCGAGGAACCTATGCCAAGAAGCAATCCTGCAATTGGCAGAAGTGCAATCGGCAACATAAACGAACGTCCAACACGCTGAAGTATGCTGAAAAATGAATTTTCTTTTCTTTTCATTGTGTTTCAAATCCTTTCTTAAAGTTTGTATATCATAGCTTTATCCCCGATTTTCACAGTGGGATTTTCAAAAACCTTTAAGCTGCGTAATTTGTCCGGGTTTGTAACAACCACCATTGATGTAGTGTTGTAGCCCTCTTTTTCAACCAAAGCCAAGTCCACTTTAGCAATCGGCGTGCCTTTTTCCACCTTGTCACCAACGTTTACAAGGGACTTAAAACCATTGCCCCTTAATTCAACTGTATCTATGCCAATATGGACAAGTACATCAAGTCCATCATCCGAGGTAATGCAATACGCATGGCGGGTTTCGGTCACATCGGCTATAGTCCCCGCTACCGGACTTACAAAGTTGCCGTCTGACGGTATAATTGCAAAACCATCACCCAGAATTTTTTTTGAGAATACCTGGTCCGGCACAAGTGAAATATCCAATATGCTCCCATTTGCGATGGCTGTCATACATTTTTCCTTTTTAAATAAATCAAGCATATATTTCTCCATCCTTAATCAAGATTTCGTATTTTCTCGCGGACTTTCAGCACTTGTGACGGTGCAACCGAAAGTTCATCCACTCCCATATCCACAAATCTCTTGCAAAGTTGTTCGTCTGTTGCAAGTTCGCCACAGATTCCTACCCATTTTCCTTTCCTATGAGCGTTTTTAACCGTCAGTTCAATAAGCCTTATAATTGACTCGTGCCGAGCATCAACAAAGTCTTCAAGACGGCTGTTTTGTCGGTCTGCAGCAAGAGTATATTGTGTCAAATCGTTGGTCCCAATACTGAAAAAATCCACTTCTTCGGCAAGAAGGTCTGATATAATTGCCGCAGCAGGGGTTTCAATCATTATTCCCACCTCTATCTTGGGATTAAAGGGAATACCCTCAGACTTTAGTTCCTGCATGCATTCTTTAAGACAGGACTTTGCACGCCTAACCTCACTT
Organism: Clostridia bacterium; assembly: GCA_017546165.1. Classification (GTDB taxonomy): domain Bacteria; phylum Bacillota; class Clostridia; order Monoglobales; family Monoglobaceae; genus SIG440. Next base: position 27,783 of record JAFYXL010000032.1, on the reverse strand, counting down.
TGGGACACAATCATAGGAAACATAACTGAAATATTGCCAAAAGCAGATGCTCTTAAAATTGCTCTTAGTTGGGTCTTAAAAAGCTTTATGTCCGACAAACAAATTCTTATTGCCCTGTATCCAAGGGCGGGATTTTCTTCTTGCGGAAGGTTGAAATAGCCTATTTTCTTGTCAGCACCTATATCAAGTGTTCGGATAATAACGGTTTTACCTCCCAATGCCTCGGCAACCTCCTTATACTTTACAAATTGTTGGTCCTCCGTAGGGAAGTCCTGATTTTCCAAGTACAAAAACTCACTCCGAAAAAGTCCTATACCTTCTGCATCGTTGGCAAGCACCTCCCTCAAATCCTGTGGATACGAAATGTTTGCATAAAGTTTAATCCGCCTTCCCGACTTTGTTTCAGTGGTTTTTCCGTGAAGTGTACGTAAAAGTTCGGCCCGTTCATCCTCTAACTTCTTGCGATGCTTAAAATCCTCAATTTTATCATTATCAGGATCAATGTAAAGTGTACCGCTGTAGCCATCCAATATAGCTGTGCGGCCATGATATTCTGCAGAAATTACACCGGTGTTAATTATCGCAGGAAGATTCATAGTTCTTGCAAGGATTGATGTGTGGGATGTCTGTGAACCACGAAAGGTTACAAATCCTGCAATTTTGTCCTTGTCAAGCCGCACCGTCTCACTTGGAGTCAAATCGGACGCCACAATAATTGAGTTCTGTGAAATTTTATCATCATCTTTATCTTTCCCCAAAAGTATATTCAAAAGTCTGTCGGCAATGTCCTGAACATCTGCAGCACGAGCCCTCATATATTCATCTGCCATATTGCCAAATGTCCTGGCAAAAACTTCCGATGTATGGATTACCGCAAATTCTGCATTTATATTCTGCATACCAATCATACTTGTTATTGCCCCAAAAAAATCTTCATCCTCCAGCATCATTATATGGATTTGAAAAACCTGGGCATTGGCCTCGCCCACACTTACAAGTGCTTTTTCATAAAGTTCCCGCAATTCATTTTTTGCAATTCGTCGTGCTTCCTCAACCCTTAGAACTTCTTTTCTTATATCCGAAATCTTTACTCTTTTGACAGGGTCTTTTTCCTTGTTCAGAAAATAAAGCTTTCCCATTGCCAATGAGTTATAAACACTTTTTCCATTGATTTCAATCATTATCTTCTCTCTCTTTCAAAACACCCTTTTCTTTAGATTAGTATAAACAAAAAAAGCATAAACATACACAAAATGTATGATTATGCTTTTAAAAATTGATTTTCAAATTTATTTTTTTAACTGAGTAATCAATCCTGCTGCAAGTATCATAACAATCCCCGCAAATTGAAAAATAGAAAAGGGCTCCTGCATAAAAATTGTTCCCACGAGGGCAGATGTCATAGGCTCGATACAGGAAAAAATAGACGCCCGTGTTGCAAGGGTGTTTTTAAGGCCAAGGGTATAAAGCGTATATGGTGCAATGGTCATAACAAAAACAATTAAAGCAAGATTTGTTACAATATTAATATTCCCCGAAATCAAATTGAACGTCTGGGGGATATCAATTATAAACAACGCCCCAAAGCCTGCAAATGCTGCCGTATATAGAGTTACGGTTATCGAATCATACTTCTTTAACACAAACTTGCCAAAAATGCTGTAAAGTCCATACAAAAGTCCTGAACCAAGACCTGTAAAAAGGCCAAGGAGAGTAACTGCAAACCCGCCAGGATTTAAGATTCCCGTAATCAGAATACATCCAAAAAAAGCAAGCAAAAGAGCCAGCACTTTATTTCTTGTTATTTTTTCGCCAAACAGTATTACCGCAAAAATCATTATCCATACAGGAGATGTGTACATCAGTACATTTGCAACTGCCACCGAAGCTAAGGGCATTGTTACAAAATACAAAGTGGAACTAAGCAGGATGCAAATCACCCCGGTGCAAAAAAACCACCATATATCTCTAATATGTATTTTAAGAAGTTTTTTGTCAAGAATAAAGACAATCGCAATCATCAAAATTCCGGCAAAAATCCATCTAAGTGCCGAAATCTGAATTGAGGTAAGTCCCAAATCCCTTAAACTTTTCACAACAGGACCAACCAATCCCCACAAAACCCCGGCAAGCAGGACAAAAACATCTGCGTATTTTTGCATTATACAGTCCACCATTTCAAAAAAATTAACATCTAAGAGTATATCACATAAAAATGGTATTTTCAATACAAAATCCGTCAGCTGTTGACAAATCCCTCAGAAAAGGTTATCCTTACATATAACGAACGGAGGAAATCGAATGTACAAAATTTCAACACTCAGCAACGGTATTCGCGTTGTGACAGAATATATAAATTATGTAAAATCAGTTTCGGTAGGGGTATGGATAGGTGCAGGTTCGGCCATGGAGACTGTTAAAAGCAACGGTGTTTCACATTACATCGAGCATATGCTTTTTAAAGGTACCTCCTCAAGGTCTGCAAAAGAAATTGCAGAGGCTATGGACAGTGTTGGCGGTCAGCTTAATGCGGTAACCTCAAAAGAGTACACTTGTTATTATGCCAAAACACTGACAGAACATATGGATATGGCTTTTGATATACTGTCTGATATGATTATAAACTCCACCTTTACAGAGGAAAATATCGAAACCGAACGTCGTGTAATCTGCGAAGAAATAAATATGTGTGATGACACTCCCGAAGACCTGATTCACGATCTGCTAAGTAATATTATGTGGCAGGGCGATGCCCTGGGTTTTCCCATTGCCGGCAGTGAAAAGACACTTGCAGGGATTGACAAAAAAGTTATGCTTGATTATAAAGATAACTTCTACTGCGGAGAGAATATGGCTATTTCGGTGGTGGGTAATTTTGATGAACAACAGGTCCTTGATACTCTTGAGAAGCGGTTTGGCTCAATTCCACAAGCATATAAAAATATTTATCATCAAAAAAAAATTGATATCAAACCTAATATAGATATTGTAAAAAAAGACATTGAACAATGCCATATCTGTCTTGGTCTTGAGGGACTTTCACGATCCGATGACCATTTTTATGACCTGCTTGTAGTGAATGCAATTTTAGGTGGCAATATGAGTTCAAGGCTATTCCAAAAGGTGCGTGAAGAACAAGGCCTTGCCTACTCAATCTACTCATATGCAAATACTTACCGCAAAAACGGCTCTATGGTTATCTATGCCGGATTAAATGCAGAAAGCCTCTGTAAGGCACTTAATATAATAGGAAATGAAGTTAAACTCTTGAAATCCCAAAAACTGTCAGAAGATGAAATAAAAACCGCCAAGGAGCAGTTTAAAGCCTCGGTTATTATGGGCCTTGAGGGAATGTCTGCACGTATGAGCAGTTTTGGGAAAGGTATTCTTTTTGAAAATAAAATCCGCAATATGGAGGAAACAATAAATTTGATTGAAGGTGTAAGCCGCGACTCCGTTGCAGAAATTATAGACAGAATTTTTGTACGGGACAAGCTGAATATTGCACTTTGCGGTAAAGTCTCGGCAAGTGAAAATGAAATTATTGATGCACTTGATATATAAAATAAAAGATAGGGCCGCATTATATATGCGGCCCCATCTTTTGTAATAAACCACTGTTTGTCCGCATAAGTATGGTTTAAAGATAAAATCATTTGAGGAACCCAGGAGGAACAGTCTATGGAAAGTATAAAAGGTCTTAGTAGAGATGAAGTCAAAATTTCCAGACAGAAATACGGAAACAATGCTCTGTCACAAAAGGAGCCTCCCGGTTTTTGGACAAAATATATGGAAAAGTTCAATGACCCCATTATTGTAATTCTGCTTATAGCCTTGGGTATAAATGTTTTCTTCACTTTTTTCGGCAAAGTGGACTGGTTTGAGTGCTTTGGTATATTCTTATCAGTTTTGATTTCTACTCTTGTAGGCACGGTTTCAGAATATAAAAACGAAGAAACTTTTCAAAAAATCCAGGTGGAAGCGTCAAAGATACGTTGCAAGGTCTATCGTGACGGAATTTTGCAGGAAATTTCAGGTGACGAACTTGTTTTAGGTGACTATGTACTTTTGGAAGCAGGGGATCTGGTGCCTGCTGACGGTGAAATTTATCGTGGCAAAATCTCGGTTGACCAGTCTGCCCTTAACGGTGAAAGCAAAGAGGTGAAAAAGTATGCTATAAATGCCGTCTCTACTTATTCTCTAAAATCAACAGAGCTTGATTTTTGGGACTTTGAAAGCTTATTCCGTGGCACGGTTGTCTGCTTTGGCCAGTGTATAATGAGGGTAACCCAAGTGGGCGACAAAACCGTCTATGGCAGACTAAACCGTGAAACTCAAACGCAGGACCGCAAAAGCCCTCTTCAGGTAAAGCTCTCGAATCTGGCAAAAAAAATCAGCTACTTTGGATACGGCGGTTCCGTTATAGTTACCATCTTATGTATGGTGGAGCGAATAAGCGATAAGCTTGGCGGTGATTTAAGTCTGTTGGGTACATATTTTGCAGATACAATGAGCTTAATTTCTGACCTTATCAGCTCTGTCATTGTGGGAATTACTGTAATTGTAGTTGCCGTTCCTGAAGGTTTGCCTCTTATGATTGCTATTGTGTGTTCCCTTAATATGAAAAAAATGATGAGAAATAATGTTCTCGTCCGAAAACTGATAGGCATCGAAACCGCAGGAAGTATAAATATTCTTTTTTCGGACAAGACAGGAACTATAACCTGTGGAAAACTTAAGGCTATCAGCTTTATCGGCGGCGGCGGAAACGAGGCGCAAAGTTTCAGAGATTTAAGTGACCCGCTAAAAGAGCTTCTCTACATATCAGTAATCGGAAATTCCTCGTCTAAATACTCAGGTGACAAAATTCTGGGCGGAAATGCCACTGAAAAAGCACTTATGGATTTTGTAAAACCCTTTAAAGGTAAAAATATGTCCCTGACCGTTTTGCGTGAGAACCTATTTTCAAGTGATTTAAAATTTTCACAAGCTCAAGTTTGTGGGGACTTTAGCGGTGTTCTTATAAAAGGTGCCCCTGAAAAAATCCTTAAAAATTGTACTTCTTATTATAACAACCAAGGCAAAGTAATACAGCCAATCAACATTCATCAATTAAATCAAGCCATCGAGGGTATGGCAAACAGGGCTATACGAGTTTTGGCAATCGCCACAAGCAACACTTTTAATGATGGTCAAATTCCCCAAAATATGACCCTTCTGGGACTAGTGGGAATTCGAGATGATTTGCGTCCTGATGTCCGCACCTCTGTCGCAGAAATGAAGCGTGCCGGAATACAAACTGTAATGATAACAGGCGACAAAAAAGAAACCGCCGCCGCCATTGCAAAAGAGGCGGGAATCTTAGAAAGTTCATCCGATATTATACTGACCTCCGATGAATTAAGGGATATGTCCGATGATGCCCTTGCAAAAATAATCAAAGATTTAAGGGTTGTGGCAAGGGCTCTTCCAAGCGACAAAAGTCGTTTGGTTCGTATTGCACAAAGCGAAGGAATGGTGGCAGGAATGACAGGGGACGGCGTTAATGATTTGTCTGCATTAAAGCTGTCAGACGTTGGCTTTGCTATGGGCAGTGGTACGGATATTGCCAAAGAATCAGGTGATATTGTAATTCTTGATGACAATTTTTCATCAATAAAAAAAGCCGTCCTATACGGACGGACAATCTACAAAAGTATCAAAAAATTCATTACTTTTCAGATGACAATAAATATTGCAGCTGTGTCGGTATCAATCCTTGGGCCAATCGTCGGTATTGACAAGCCTTTAGGCATTACTCAGATGCTTTGGATAAACCTTGTTATGGACACCCTTGCCGCAATTGCTTTTGGCGGCGAGGCTGCACTGGGTCGATATATGCTTGAAAAACCAAAACGACGTGATGAAAACATTATTGACAAAAAAATGTGGAGCGCTATTGCTGTTGGAGGACTTTTTATTTCCGCCGTAAGCCTGTTTATGTTTATATCACAGGATATGTACTATGCCTTCCGCGCATCCGCAAATGATGCCGTTTTTTACACAGGCTACTTTAGTTACTTTGTATTCTCCTGCATATTCAATGCCTTTAACGCGCGCACAGAGGAGATTGATTTAACAGAGCATATTTCTCTTAACAAACCATTTATTTTTATAATTCTCCTTATCTGTATTGTGCAGGTCTTGATGACATACTTCGGCGGTGCAGTTTTAGGCACCTCAGGTCTTGACCCAAAGGAATGGTCTTTGGTGATTTCAATGGCTCTTCTTATTATCCCTGTGGATATCTTTAGAAAATTAATAATACGCAATAAATGAATTCTATACTCCGCTCAAATCAAAGGGCGGAGTATATTTTTGTTCTGCGCTTGATTTTTGCTGCATATACCCCTTTGTAATCTCCAACCTGATTGCCTCATCCACCACCGATTTATATTCAAACGTAGTAACTTTGCGGCAAAGCTTGGGATAATTTTTAAGGAGTTGTGGGTCGGGCGTGTATTGGCTCATAAGACTAATCAAAAAGCCACCCTCAGGAAGCTTTTGGGAAATAGCATTTAAAACATCAATGGAGTCTTTCCTATATCCAGGCAAAACGAGATGCCGGACAATAACTCCGGATTTCATAATCCCATCCTTATCAAACCGGGGCAGGCCTTTCATATCTATCATCTTTTGCGCAGCAGACAGGGCAACTTCAAAGTAATCTTCAGCGTGGCTGTACTTGGCTGCCAACTTGCCTTCCTTATACTTTATATCTGTCAAAAATATATCAATATAGTCTTTCATCATATCCAGCGTTTTCAGGCTCTCATATCCACCTGTATTATACACAAAAGGTATTTTTATTTCTCCCCTGACCATGTCAACGGCTTCAATTATTTGCGGGACATAAGGCGTTGGAGACACCAGATTGATGTTGTGTGCCCCTTTTTGCTGTAATTCAAGAAAAATCTCCGACAACCGACTGACGGTTATTTCCTTGCCAAACCCTTTTTCGCTAATATCATAATTCTGACAATAAACACATTTTAGATTACATCCACTGAAAAAAACAGTGCCACTTCCTCTGTTTCCGCTTATACAGGGCTCCTCCCAATAATGAAGGGCAGCCCTTGCGACTTTGGGATTCTTTGGGGCTTTGCAAAAACCAGTTTTCAATTGGCGGTCAACCAGGCAACCCCTTGGGCACAAATTACATCTTGCTAATATATCCATGCCAGAATCCCTCCTCTACCCTCTAACCTCTTCAGGGCAAAACTAATAATCATTTGATACCTAAATTATATTTAAAATAAATACCTGTGTCAACAAAATCTTCCAATACTATTGACAAAAATATATTTTGATGTTAAAATAGTTTGAAGTTAAAAATATTTTAGGAGGTGTATTCTTTGTCGGATGATAAAAAATACAAGCTTAATTACCTCTTTGTGCGTGTATTTAACCAGATATTGTCCTGGGAAGAACAAAGTTTCAAGGATATGGGAATTTCTGAAATAACTTTGCGTGAACTCCACGTAATTGAAGCAGTATATTCGCTTCTTGAAAGTGGCAACAATCGTATGTCAGAAATTGCAAAATACCTTGCTATTACACCCGGTTCGCTTACAACCGCTGTAAATTGCCTGGTTAAGAAAGGCTTTCTCGAACGAGAAACTTCAGCAAATGACCGCCGGGTTGTAAAAATAGTTCCTACACATCGTGCCCATGAGGTCAATGCTCTTCACGAGCAATTTCACAAACAAATGATTGAAACAATCACCGTTGACGTTGCCGAAGATGACATAAATACAGTAATAAAAATTCTAAGCAACTTAAACAAGTTTTTTAATAACAACAAAATTTCAAGAAAATAGAGGGAAATAAAATGAAAAAAAAATTTAAAGGTTATGAAGTACCGGAAGTTTCAAGCTTCCGTCAGGCTGTAAGACATAATATTTTTGAAAAAGGTGACAAACCCGCCTTTTTGTATCGTGAAAAGGGAAAAATTCATAGTGTCAAATACACCGAATTTTACAACGATACAATATGCCTAGGAAATGCTATTTCAGAAATGGGTTTTTTAAATAAGCACGTTGCCTGCATTGGCGACAACTGTTATCGCTGGGTTGTTGTGTTCTTCACAATGCTTCACTCAAATGGTGTTTTTGTTCCCATTGACAGACTTCTTCCTGCCGAAGACGTTGCAACAGTTCTTAATCACAGCGATGCAGAAGTTATCTTTTTTACAAAAAAATTCAAAGATACAATCTTTGGTATTAAGGATAAAATCGGCGGTGTAAAAAAGTTCATCTGTATTGATGATGTTGCCTGTGAAGAGTATGATTCATTTGATGATTTAATTGCACGCGGCAAAGAGTTGAAAGACAGTGGCTATGTGGAATACGAAAAATGTGACCGTGACCGTGATGCTTTGCGTGTTTTGGTTTACACATCCGGCACAACAGGTATGGCAAAAGGTGTTATGCTGTCTGAAAACAGTATTTTGAAGGATGTTTATAATGGTCTCAAACTCACCCGTCTTTATGACAGTGCAATCTCAATTCTTCCTTACAACCACGTATATGAGGCAGCCGGAATTTTGGCAGAAATTTTTTGTCACGTTACTATCGGCATCAATGACAATGTAAAAAACATACTTAAAAACTTTGCCGCATACAAACCGCAGAGTGCATATCTTGTTCCCGCATTTATGGAGGCATTTTATAAACAAATATGGAAGAAGATAGGTGACAAAAAGCCTCTTATCAAAGCGATGATTTCACTCAGCAACGGACTTCGCAAATGTGGAATTGACGTAAGACGCAAAATGTTCGGTATGATTTTAGAACCATTTGGCGGTGAACTTAAAAAACTTATCAGTGGTGGCGCTCCCATAAGACCTGAAATTGCAGACTTTTTTGATGCAATCGGAATTGATGTTGTTAATGGCTATGGCATATCTGAGTGTTCGCCTCTTATCAGCATAACCCGTGAGCACTACGAGGCTTGTGATACTGCGGGTGTTCCTATTCCCAACACATCTGTTAAAATACAAAATCCTGACCAAAATGGCATTGGTGAGATTTGTGTAAAAGGTCCTCATGTAATGCTTGGCTACTATAAAAACCAAGAAGAAACCAATCGTGTTATTGTTGATGGTTGGTTCAATACAGAAGATTTGGGTTTCATTGACAATCAGGGCAGAATCCACGTTACAGGCCGTGCAAAAAATCTTATTGTTCTTAAGAACGGTAAGAATGTATTCCCTGAAGAAATTGAAAAATATATTCAGTCAATACCATATGTAGCCGAAACTGCAGTTACCTCTATAAAAGACGAAGACGGCAGCGAGGTTGGTCTGTGTGCTCACATTTATGTTGACCCAAACTCCGAAGAAGCATCACTTCCAAACCTTGAGGAAATTTTGCGCAAGGATGTTGATATGGTATGTAAGCCATTGCCAATTTACAAACAAGTGGCAAAAATAAAGCTCCGTCAGGAAGAATTTGTTAAAACTACATCTAACAAAATTAAAAGAAATAAAATTGAAGCTTAACAAAAATAACCGTGGCAATGCCACGGTTATTTGACTGAAAAATTATTTTATTTTTGTCTTGATTTTACCAAATATTTGTGCTAGAATTAAAAGGTTGTTGCAAAACAATATATCAATAAACAAATTTTCAAAGAGGAAGTGTTATTTAATCGTGGAAGCTAAGGAAAAAGTAAGCTGCGGTTGGCGTAACAACAGATGGTTCAGGGCGGCTATCCCTGCACTACTGCTCCATTGCAGTATCGGTACTGTCTATTGTTGGTCAATCTTCAGTCAGGAAATTGCAGATTATATCGGTTTTTCAAAAGGCGCAACAGAATGGGCATTCAGCTTTGCAATATTCTTTTTGGGAATATCTGCCGCATTTTTAGGTAACGTAGTTGAAAAAGACATTCACAAATCCTCACTTATCGCAAGCATTTGCTTTGCTCTTGGTATGGCAGGCACAGGTGCCTTCATTTACTATGGCGGATTACATAATGGCAGCATAGTTGCACTGATTGGTATTTATATTTGTTATGGTCTTATTATGGGTATTGGTCTTGGTACAGGTTACCTCTCACCGGTAAAAACCCTGATGCTTTGGTTTAATGACCAAAAGGGCCTTGCTACCGGTCTTGCTGTTGCAGGGTTTGGTGCAGCCAAGGCAATTGCAAGTCCTATTATGCAGTGGATGCTTGAAGGCCTTGGTGATGGCGGCATCTACAAAATGTTTTTGATTTTGGCTTGCGTTTACTTTGTAATGATGTTTGTGGGCCATTTGCTCCTTAAAAAGCCTGATACTTGGCATGAGCCACAAAGCGGTGAAAAGACAAACAGCATTGTGTCTGTTATCAAAACAAAACCTATTATGAACTACATTGCAATATGGCTTATGTTTTACCTCAACATCACTTGCGGTCTTGCTCTTATTTCACAAGAAAAGGCTATCATCAAGTGTCTGGGACTTGCAGCATCCGTAGGTATTATTTCTACAATTTCAGCAATCTTCAATGCCGGTGGTCGTTTAGGTTTTTCTGCCTGGGCAGACAAGATGAAGGACAGAAACACTATATATAAATTGATTTTTATACTTTCAATTGTATTTACAGCACTTGTAATATTTACACGCGGTATTGAAAACGGTGCAGGCAACATTCTCCTTACAGGCCTTGTAATAGTCCTCATTATGATTGTAAATGCAGGTTATGGCGGCGGTTTTTCAAACGTTCCTACATTGCTTTCCGACCATTATGGTATGAGCAACATCAGTGCAATTCACGGCATCACATTGTCAGCCTGGGGTTTTGCCGGTCTTACAGGCAACCAGCTTGCCTCCTGGATTGTTAACAGCTCAGCAAATGCAACAGTAGGATACCAAAATGTACTTTATGTAACTGTTGCTCTTTACATTGTTTCACTTCTTCTTAGTGTAATTTTTGTAAAGCCTACAAAAACAAAATAATAATGTTGTTGTGTCCGCAAAGACACAAGCAAAAAACAAAAGCACCCATAAGGGTGCTTTTGTTTTTTGGGCATCAGAACTATCAAGATATTTTAATTTTAGCTAAAAAAAGACATTTTTCAAAAATGAAAAATGTCTTTTTTCTGGTCGGAGTGACTGGATTCGAACCAGCGGCCACTTGAACCCCATTCAAGTACTCTACCAAACTGAGCCACACCCCGAAATTACTATGACATTATACACTAATAAAAAAATATTGTCAATACCTTTTGCTTTTATTTTAATCCCAATTTTTCAACAAAAAAACATCTGCAAAATATGAGATATGCTTTTCATGTGCCGCAAGGCAACATCATTTCGTGTCCGCCAAGGCAGAATGATGTTTAATCTATACTTGAAATAATGTACCCGCTTTGCTCGTAATAGTGTTGTCCCTACGGCACAAACACAAAAAAATACACACTCTACTGAGTGTGTATTTTTTTTGGCACTAACGGACATTTTTCATACGAGTAAATCTGCGGTGCAAATTGCAATAGATTATTTCACAGTGAACTTTTCTTATCCTATTGACATTTTTATAAAAATATAGTATGATTATTCATACTAATCGTACAGAGGAGATGTAGATATGAATATACACGAAGGTAAATATGCATGGATGGTAAAAATCGGTGAAAAGGGACAGTTTGTTATTCCGAAAGAAGCAAGAGAAATGTTCGATTTTCAGCCGGGAGATGAGATTTTGGTTCTCGGTGACACCCAGCGAGGAATTGCAATTCTTCCCAAAGCAAAACAACAAGATACTATCAAACAAGTTTTTTCTGTAATAGAGGAATAAAAATATGAGCAAAATAGTTTTCTTTTGTATTCCTGCACACGGACACACTAACCCAACCTTGGGTGTTGTCAAGGAACTCGTTTCTCGTGGGCACAAGGTTTGGTATTATTCATATAACATTATGCGTGAAAAAATTGAGTCGGCAGGTGCAACCTTTATATCCTGTGACGATTATGATACACAGCAAAACTTGAGTTCCAAAGACTCTACTCGTGTAGGAAAAGACTTAGCATTCTCTACAAAGATATTGGTAGATACCACACTGGCTCTTGATGACAAGGTTTGCAGGGATATGGCAGAGCTTAAGCCTGATTGTGTTGTGGCAGATTCTATGGCATTATGGGGAAAAGCAGTTGCACTAAAGCTTGGTATTCCTTTTGTTTCATCAACAACAACTTTTGCATTTAATCAGCATTCAGCAAAGATTATGAAACAAGGTCTTGGAGATTTGTTAAAGATGCTTTTCGCTATGCCAAAGACATCCAAACAAGTCAAAAGACTAAAGGATAAGGGATATCCCGTAAATAGTATTCTTGATATTATCGGCAATGACGATAACACACATACTATTGTCTATACATCTCCTGAGTTTCAACCTTGTTCAGAGACATTTTCGGTAAAGTACGCATTTGTAGGACCTTCAATTCGCCCTGCAAGCGAAAAGGTTGAGAAAAGAAAAGATAAACTGATTTATATCTCTATGGGAACTGTAAATAATGATATGATGACTTTTTACAAAGCTTGTATATCTGCTTTAGCAAATACAGATTATCAGGTAATTATGTCAGTTGGTAATTTGGTAGCTATCGAGGATTTTGGAGAGCTACCGGAAAACATATCAATTTATTCACATGTTGACCAAATTTCCGTTTTGGAAAAAGCTGATGTGTTTGTATCACACTGCGGAATGAACAGTGTCAATGAAAGTTTATATTTTGAAGTTCCACTCGTTATGCTACCACAAACATCAGAGCAAAAAGGTGTTGCCGAGCGAGTTTCGCAGCTTGGTGCAGGAATAAAACTTGATAAATCGGACGGGGCATCCGTTTTGAGTGCAATAAATAAAATATTAAGTGTTGACACCTATAAGCAAAATGCCAAGAAAATTGCTGAGGGCTTTAAGAACAGTTCAGGTGCAAAAGGCGCTGCAGACAAAATTATACAGGTTTGTGAAAGTAATTAGCCCATTGAATTCCAATTTATCTTAACAGCGAACAAAATGCACCGCTCGTTTCACTACGAAACTTTTCTCGGTGCATTTTTGTTTAGAAAAGCTTTTTAGTGAATTGTGCGACAGAACACAGATTAGAAATCTGTGTTTTAACCTATTATTATAGTCCACTAAAAACCTTTTCTTTTTTTATAAATCCCTTTATTACTAAGGTTTTAGATAAAGAAAAAGAACCGTAATTTTGTATCAAAATTACGGTTCTTTTTTGGTGACTCCTAGGGGATTCGAACCCCTGTAGCCGCCGTGAGAGGGCGGAGTCTTAACCACTTGACCAAGGAGCCATATAAACCCGCGAATTTCTTCGCGGGTTTCGTTTGGTAGCGGTAACTAGATTCGAACTAGTGACACTACGGGTATGAACCGTATGCTCTAGCCAACTGAGCTATACCGCCACAGCTCGTCTATAATATCACAATTTTTAATGCTTGTCAATAGAAATTCCAAAATTTTTAAGATTTCCTTTTAAAATATTTGAGAACCCTATTAAAAGAAATAAAACTACTTGAAAATATGGCGAATTTATGGTAAAATAAAGATTAATTCAAATTTAGATTGGAGTTGTAACATTTATGAATATTTTAGTTACAGGTGGCGCAGGTTATATCGGCAGTCACACTTGTGTTCAGCTTCTTGACGCAGGCTATGACGTAGTAGTAGTTGATAACCTTTGCAACAGCTCGGCAGAAGCTTTAAAAAGAGTTGAAAAAATCACAGAAAAAACTATTAAGTTTTACAAAATAGATATGGTTGACAAAAGCGCTTTGCGCACTGTTTTTGAGGAGAATAAATTTGATGCAGCTATACACTTCGCAGGGCTTAAGGCCGTTGGTGAATCGGTAAGTATGCCACTTTCATACTACCACAACAACCTATACAGCACAATAAACTTATGCGAACTTATGTCTGAATTTAATTGCAAAAGGCTTGTATTCAGTTCTTCTGCAACCGTTTACGGAAAACCACATTCAGTCCCTATCAGCGAAGACTTCCCCCTTTCTTGCACAAACCCATATGGCAGGACCAAGCTTATGATTGAAGAAATTTTGAGAGACCTTGCCGTAGCAGATCCTGATTGGGACATTGCCCTGCTCAGATACTTTAATCCTGTAGGCGCACACGAAAGCGGCCTTATCGGCGAAGATCCTCAGGGTATCCCCAACAATCTTATGCCATATATTGCACAGGTTGCTGTAGGCAAACGTGATTATATTCACGTTTTTGGAAGTGACTATGATACGCCCGACGGCACAGGCGTGCGTGATTATATCCACGTAGTGGACCTTGCAGATGGTCACCTTTGCGCCCTTGAAAAAGTTTTTCAAAAATCAGGTGTTGTTACCTATAATCTGGGAACAGGCACAGGCTACAGCGTACTTGATATGATCAAAGCATTCAGCAAAGCTTGCGGAAAAGATTTGCCTTACAAACTTGAGGACAGACGTCCTGGAGATATTGACACTTGCTATGCAGACCCCCAAAAGGCAAAGGAAGAAATCGGCTTTGTTGCAAAGAAGACTCTTGATGATATGTGTGCCGATGGTTGGAGATGGCAACAACAAAATCCCAACGGTTATAAATAAACATAAAGGTTATTCGATTTGGAAGGAATTTTTTAATGAACGATTATCAAAACAATATACGCAATTTTTCAATTATTGCACATATAGACCACGGTAAGTCCACATTGGCAGACCGTCTGCTTGAAAAGACAGGCGCTCTTACCAGCCGTGAGATGCAAGCGCAAATCCTTGATAATATGGACTTGGAACGCGAACGTGGTATCACAATTAAAGCCCGCGCTGTAAGATTGCTTTATAAAGCTAAAGATGGTCAGAACTATGTGCTTAACTTAATCGACACACCCGGTCACGTGGACTTCAACTACGAGGTTTCGCGAAGTTTGGCGGCTTGTGAGGGCGCTGTCCTGATTGTAGATGCAGCACAAGGTATCGAGGCCCAAACCCTTGCAAATACCTATCTCGCTTTGGAACACGATTTGGAGCTTGTGCCTGTAATCAACAAGATTGACCTTCCCAGTGCACAGCCCGATGTTGTAAAGCAAGAGATTGAAGATGTCATTGGTATTGAGGCAGATACCGCACCTCAGATTTCTGCAAAAAACGGCATAAATATCGAGGCTGTTCTCGAACGCATTGTAGAAGCAGTTCCCGCACCAACCGGAGATGAGTCTGCTCCCCTTAAAGCCTTGATATTTGATTCATATTATGACAGCTACAAAGGTGTTATTGCATATGTCCGTGTTGTGGACGGTTCTATCCGCGCAGGCGAAACAATCAAAATGATGGCAACAGGAAGTACCTTTGACGTGGTGGAGGTTGGTTATCTTAACCCTCTTGGTATGCTCCCTTCAAAAGAAATCAAAGCCGGCGAAGTTGGCTTTATTGCAGCCAGTATCAAAAACGTCCGTGAAGTTCGCGTGGGTGATACCATCACTACCGTTGATAAAGGTGCAGACGCACCTCTCCCTGGTTACAAAGAGGTTAAACCTATGGTTTACTCCGGCGTTTATCCCGCTGACGGCGCGCGATACAACGACCTGCGCGATGCACTTGAAAAACTTCAGCTCAATGACGCGGCTCTCCAATTTGAGGCAGAGAACTCCGTAGCACTTGGTTTTGGTTTTCGTTGTGGCTTTCTTGGACTTCTTCATATGGAAATCATTCAGGAACGACTTGAGCGCGAGTATAATCTCGATTTGGTCACCACCGCTCCATCAGTTGAATACATCGTTGTCAAAACCGACGGCGAAGAGTTGAGGATTTCAAACCCAACCAACCTTCCCGAACCGCAGGAAATCGACCATATGTTGGAGCCTGTTGTTGCGGCAGCCATTATGACGCCAAAGGAATTTGTGGGCAGCATTATGGAACTTTGTCAGGAACGTCGCGGCAATTACATCGATATGACTTATCTTGATGCAAACCGTGTAACTCTCAATTATGAGCTTCCTCTTAACGAGATAATCTATGACTTTTTTGACGCTCTCAAATCAAGAACACGTGGCTATGCTTCCTTTGACTATGAGCTAAAGAATTATCAGAAATCCGAGCTTGTAAAGCTTGATATGCTTTTGAACGGTGAGATGGTGGATGCTCTGTCATTCATCGTTCACAAGGAAAACGCCTACACCCGTGGCAGAAAGATTGCTGAAAAGTTAAAGGAATCAATTCCAAGACAACTTTTTGAGATTCCTATTCAGGCGGCAATCGGGAGTAAAATCATTGCACGTGAAACTGTCCGTGCAATGCGAAAAGACGTCCTTGCCAAGTGTTATGGCGGTGATATTACACGTAAGAAAAAGCTGCTTGAAAAGCAGAAAGAGGGCAAAAAACGTATGCGTCAGGTTGGTTCTGTGGAAGTGCCGCAGGAAGCATTTATGTCTGTTCTTAAACTTGACTAGAATAATATAAATTTCACACTGTTTCAAAATATACCTAAAACATATATAAGAGTATATAAAAGAAACTTTAAGGGAGAATAAATTATGACGGGGCTTTATGTTCATATACCATTTTGCAAAAGTAAATGCCATTATTGCGACTTTAATTCATTTGCAAACTGTGATGAACATATTCCCCCGTATTTTTCTGCACTTCTTAAGGAAGCAGAAGCCTTTGCAAAGCGTGAAAACGAAATGGTTTTTGATACCTTGTACTTTGGTGGCGGTACTCCTTCATATGTAAAAGCTGACCTTTTGGCAAAAACTATTGAAAGGTTCCGCCTGATATTTGATCTTGCAAAAAATACCGAAGTAACAGTTGAGTGTAACCCCGGAACTATTGATTTCACAGGCTTTAAAACACTTAAAGACATTGGGGTGAGCCGACTTAGTATGGGCCTTCAATCTGCTGACGATAAGATGCTTAAGCGTTTGGGCAGAATCCATACCTTTGAAGAATTTAAAAAATGTTTCTTTTCTGCACGGGATGCAGGCTTTGACAACATCTCCCTTGACCTTATGTATGGTCTTCCCGATATGACAATGAACGACTGGGAATATTCTCTTGAAAAAGCTATGGGGTTTGACCCTGAGCATATTTCAACCTATGCCCTGAAAATTGAGGAAGGAACCCCTTTTTCAAATATGAGTCTCAATTTGCCTGATGATGACCTCTTTGCGGATATGTATGAAAAATCCGTGGAGATACTTGAAAATTCAGGCTACAACAGATATGAAATATCAAACTTTGCAAAACCGGGATGTGAATCCCGGCACAACCTCAAGTATTGGCACTGTGATGACTTCCTGGGGATAGGTGCAGGAGCATATTCCTGTTTAAAAGGAAAGAGATTTTCAAACTACTCCGCTCTAGCCGATTATATATCCTCTGTGTCTAAATCCGGTTTTGCAATATCCGAAACAACAGAGATATCTGACTTTGAAAAAATGAGTGAATTTGTATTTCTGGGACTTAGATGCACAAAAGGTATTTCCTTGTCCGAATTTGAAATAAGATTTGGAAAAAGTATAAACGAAGTCTTTGGCCCTCAAATCAAAAAGTATTACAATTTGGGATTTATGGTTCACAAAAATAACCATCTCAGATTATCTGACAAAGGCTTTTTTGTCAGCAACATTATTCTTGCCGACTTTGTGTAGAAACATTTCTTAAAACACTTGCACAAACACTTTTTTTGTGCTATACTCTTCCTTGTGAAAATCCATCCGCCTACATAGTTAAATGGATATAACAAGCCCCTCCTAAGGGCTAGTTGTAGGTTCGATTCCTACTGTGGGTGCCAAAGCAAAAGGACAATTTGCCACAAGGCAGATTGTCCTTTTTGTATGCCTTTCTTCTTCCATCTCCAAAATAACTTTTAATTTGACAATACAGCATTTATTTGATACAATATCATCTATGATTTATATATAAAAGGAGAATTTCTTAATGTTTGAAAACCTTATCAGCAACATCAACAACTACCTCTACGGGTACATACTCATTATTATTTTGTTGATCGGCGGAATTTATTTTACTATCAAAACAAAGTTTGTACAGTTCAGACTGCTTGGTGAACAAATACGGTCCGTTACTGAAAAACCCAGCGACGACAAAGGGGTATCCTCCTTCCAGGCACTTATGGTATCTACCGCTTCCCGTGTTGGAACAGGTAATATCATTGGTGTTTCAACCGCACTTTGCCTTGGTGGATTTGGCTCTGTCTTTTGGATGTGGTTAATCGCTATCATTGGCGGAGCAACCGCTTTTATCGAAAGTACTCTTTCTCAAATCTATAAAAAACGTGGCAAATCCTCAAGTTACGGCGGTCCTGCTTACTACATCGAAGCTGCACTTGGCAGCAGCCCCCTGGCTATTGTTTTTTCTGTCCTTTTAATCATCACATATGCCATTGGTTTTAATATGCTGGCATCTTATAACCTGCAATCCACTTTTTCGGCTTATAACTTCTACAGTGCCAACACAACACCCTGGGTTATCGGCTTTATAGTTGCAGCACTGGTAGGTTACTGTCTCATCGGCGGGGGCCGACGCATACTGAAAGTCACCAGCTTTCTTGTTCCAATTATGGGCGTAATTTACATACTTGTATCAATTGGAATAGTAATTATGAATATATCAAGTCTCCCCGGGATTATATCCAGGGTTTTCACAGAAGCATTTGATGCAACTGCCATTTTCGGCGGCTTTAGCGGCTCTTGCGTTATGTACGGTATAAAGCGGGGTCTTTTCTCAAACGAAGCCGGTGTGGGTTCTGCCCCGAATGCATCTGCTTCTGCTGAAGTTACTCACCCTGTAAAACAAGGTCTTGTCCAGGTTTTATCAGTATTTATTGATACCCTTCTCGTTTGCAGTGCGACAGCATTTATGTGTATGGCATCAGGTGTCGAACCAACCAAGGAATTATCAGGTGCTCCCTATGTTCAGGCAGCACTCAGCAATACTCTTGGCAGTTTTGGTCCTGTTTTTATCACTGCAGCAATGATACTCTTTGCATTTACAACACTGCTTGGCAACCTGTATTATGTTGACAACGCCTTTTGCTTTATAATGAAGCGTGAACCAAGTAAAAGATTTATGCTTATCTATCGTATAATTGCATCATTGGTAATTTTTGTAGGTGCAGGCCTTAGCGCTGACCTTCTGTGGAATATCGCAGACGTCACTATGGGAGCCATGACTGTCATCAATATTCCTGTTATACTGATATTAAGCAAATATGCAATCAGAACTTTAAATGATTATGACAGGCAGCGAAAAGCAGGTCTTGACCCTGTATTCCGCGCAAAAGATATCTCCCTCCCTCACAAAGTTGACTATTGGCAATAAAACGCAGATTTAAAAAGCACATTGGTACAAAATACCAGCGTGCTTTTTTGGGTAAAAGCAACAAATTTACAAAAAATCAGTAAATATATACATAAAAACACTTGAAAAATAATATTAACTTTGATAGAATGTAATTCTAGTATAATAAAGCAAAAGGAGATATGACTTTATGGAAAATTTTATACCATTCTTTGTGTTGCTTACCGCAATCCTTGCTTTGCTTTTTGCAACTTATAAGTTTTTTGCTGTACGCAAGCTCCCCGAAGGAACAGAACAAATGGCATCAATCTCTGCAAAAATCCGCAGTGGTGCAATGGCATACCTCAAACGCCAGTACAAAACTGTAGGTATTTTCTTTGCGGTTATGTTTGTTTTGTTAGTTATCTTAGCTACATTCGGCTTTTTGTCACCCTTCGTACCCGTTGCATTTCTTACAGGCGGATTTTTCTCCGGTCTTTCAGGCTTTATTGGTATGAAGATTGCAACTTACGCAAACTCACGCACTGCAAACGGTGCTATGAAAGGACTTAATCAGGGTCTCAAAATTGCATTTTCATCAGGCACTGTTATGGGTATGACTGTTGTTGGTCTTGGACTTTTTGATATAAGCCTTTGGTTTGTACTTTTAAAATTTGTTTTCAAACTCCCTATTGACGAAATTATGTCAGCTATGATTATGTTTGGTATGGGCGCAAGCTCAATGGCTCTTTTTGCACGTGTTGGCGGCGGTATCTTTACAAAAGCCGCAGACGTTGGTGCTGACCTCGTAGGTAAAGTCGAAGCAGGAATTCCTGAAGACGATCCAAGAAACCCGGCTTGTATTGCCGATAATGTAGGTGATAACGTAGGCGACGTTGCGGGTATGGGCGCTGACCTTTACGAATCTTATGTTGGGTCTATCCTCTCTTGCGGTGCTCTTGCCATTGCAGCAGGACTTGGCATTAATGGTGTTCTTCTGCCAATGTTAATTGCCGCACTCGGAATCATTTCATCTATCGTTTCTTCATTCTTTGTTTCAACAAAAGAAGGTGCAACTCAAAAAATGCTTCTCGGCTCATTGAGAAAGGGCACATATACAGCAGCTGTTATTTCCGCAATCGCAAGCTTTATTACAATTAAATTACTTATGCCTCAAAATATCGGACTTTTCGGTTCAGTTATGTCAGGATTGATTGCAGGTGTTTTGATTGGTTACTTTACTGAGTATTATACATCTGATTCATACAAGCCTACACAGAAACTTTCTGAATCTTCAGAAACAGGCGCAGCGACAATCATTATCGACGGTATTGCTCTCGGTATGAAATCCACTGCAATTCCTGTTATCGTTGTAGGTATTTCAATTATTCTAAGTTTCTTCTTTGCAGATGGCATCAACTCATTTAAGAGCGGTCTTTATGGTGTTGGCCTTTCAGCTGTTGGTATGCTGGCAACACTTGGTATCACGCTTGCTACAGATGCCTACGGTCCTGTGGCAGATAATGCCGGAGGTATTGCTGAAATGAGCGGTCTTCCTGAAGAAGTGCGAGAAAGAACCGACGCTCTTGATTCACTTGGTAATACTACAGCAGCAACAGGCAAAGGTTTTGCAATCGGTTCTGCAGCACTCACTGCTCTTGCTTTGATTGTTTCATACACTGATGCAGTTGAAAAAATAAATCCTGCTGCTCTCAATTTGAATATAACAAACCCTGCAACACTTATTGGTTTGTTTGTTGGTGCAATGCTTCCATTCCTCTTCTCCGCAATGACAATGCAAGCTGTTGGCCGTGCGGCCCACAAGATTGTAGTTGAAGTTCGCAGACAGTTCAGAGAAATAGCAGGCCTTTTGGATGGTAATGCCGATGCTGACTATGAAACATGTGTTGATATCTGCACTAAGTCATCACTTAAGGAAATGATTGCTCCTGCTTCTTTGGGAGTTCTCTCACCAATTATTGTAGGCCTTGTTCTTGGCTGTAATGGTGTTGTCGGTATGCTTGCAGGTGCATTGGTATCAGGCTTTGCACTGGCTGTTATGATGTCCAATTCCGGCGGTGCCTGGGATAATGCCAAAAAGTACATTGAAGCAGGTCACTCAAACGGCAAGGGTTCTGAAAACCACAAGGCTGCCGTTGTTGGTGACACTGTTGGCGACCCATTCAAGGATACTTCAGGTCCATCAGTAAACATTCTCATCAAACTCTTGTCTATAGTATCAATTGTTTTTGCATCAGTCGTTGTTACCTATGGCGGTTTGGGAATTTTTTAACTAAGCGTATTTCTTAATTGCTTATTAATATCAAAAAAAGACAAGTTTCATTTTGAAACTTGTCTTTTCTTATTATATAACTTTTGTTGTCCATTTTGTACAATCCCACACTTCTGTTACCACATCACGATAAAACTCAGGTTCGTGACAAATCAAAAGCACACTGCCTTTATATTCTATAAGTGCCCGTTTAAGCTCCTCTTTTGCATCTATATCAAGATGATTTGTAGGCTCGTCCAAAAGGAGAATGTTGGTTTCCTTGTTTATCAACTTGCAAAGTCTTACCTTTGCCTGTTCGCCACCGCTTAGCACCCTTACCTGGCTTTCAATGTGTTTGGTGGTAAGTCCACACTTTGCCAAAGCCGCACGGACTTCAAACTGCGAAAATCCGGGGAATTCGTTCCATATCTCATCAATGCAAGTCGTTGTATTGTTCTTTGCAGTTTCCTGCTCAAAATATCCAATCAAGAGATTGTCCCCCAGCTTGACGCTTCCGCCAATGGGTTTGATTAGCCCTAAAATACTTTTAAGGAGTGTGGTCTTTCCTATGCCGTTTGCCCCCACAAGCGCAATCTTTTTGCCGCGTTCCATTGACAAGGTCAATGGTTTTGAAAGGGGTTCTTCATATCCTATTACCAAATCATTTGTTTCAAATATAAACTTGCTGGGTGTGCGGCCTGTCTTGAAATTGAACTCCGGCTTTGGTTTTTCAGCTGCAAGTTCAATAATGTCCATTTTGTCCAGTTTCTTCTGTCTCGACATCGCCATATTTCTTGTAGCAACACGGGCCTTATTCCTTGCAACAAAATCCTTAAGGTCACGGATTTCCTGTTGTTGGCGTTTGTATGCGGCTTCAAGCTGAGATTTTTGCACCGCATATACTTCTTCAAAATGATTATAGTCCCCTACATAACGATTCAATTTTTGATTTTCCATATGATAAACGATATTTATTACTTCATTCAAAAAAGGAATATCGTGAGAAATTAAAACAAAGGCATTTTCATATTCAATTAAGTAACGTTTCAACCATACAATATGTTCCTCATCGAGATAGTTTGTAGGCTCGTCCAGCAAAAGTATATCCGGTTTTTCAAGAAGAAGTTTGGCAAGCAGAACCTTTGTGCGCTGTCCGCCGCTTAAGTCGGTTACATCACGGTCAAGTCCCAAATCCAAAAGTCCCAGTGCTCTGGCTACCTCCTCCACCTTTGAATCAATAATATAAAAATCGTGAAGAGTCAGCATATCCTGAATATCACCTAACTCTTCCAGCATTTCGGTCATTTCATCTTCATTTGCAGTTGCAAGGTCATCACAAATTTTGTTCATCTTTTCTTCTAACTCAAATAAATACGAAAAAGCAGACCTCAGCACCTCCCCAATGGTCATTCCCGCATTCAAAACCGTATGCTGGTCAAGGTATCCCGCACGAACGTTCTTTGACCACTCCACTTTTCCTTCATCCGGTTGGAGCTTTCCCGTTACCACGTTCATAAAAGTGGATTTCCCCTCACCATTGGCCCCTACAAGTCCAATATGCTCTCCTTTAAGCAGACGAAAGGAAACGTCATCAAAAATTGCACGATCACCAAATCCGTGGGTAAGATGTTCAACATTTAAAATACTCATTTTTTACTCCTTGTATCTTCACAACTGTATGTAATGCAATCGCCTTATATAAAATAAAGCAAAAATTTATTCTACCACATCAAATTATAACTTATTGCATCATAAAATTCAATACATAACCTTAAATCCGCGGTGATTTATTGGAATAATAAAATAAAAAATCCGCCATTGAGTTACGGCGGATTTTATAAAATAAACAATCGTCCTTATTATTCAAGTCATTTAATCAAATGACGGTTTTGAAACCTCGGTATCTGCAAAACTATTGCCATTTGGTGAGGGCTCGGACATACTGAAATACATCTTTGCCGCCTTCGTGGTACCAAAGTCACGGTTGGAACCGGTGTTTTGAACCTTATTAAATGCTTCTCTGAACATTGCGTTATGAGCTTCTTCTCGATTGAGCAGAAAATCTATTGTCTCTTTAACATTTTTATCATCAATCTGTCGGTACAAATACTCATAAACAACTTTCGCACGCTGTTCCGATGCAATATTGGAAAGTAAATCTGCACACAAATCTCCTGTCACACTAACATAGTCACCTGTCCAGGAGTAACCCGATGCATTTATCAATCCCGGATTAAGACCCAAAAGAACGTGAGTTTGCACCTCCCCCGCAGGAACAGACTTTGCATCAACATCGTGCCCATTTAGCAGATTTATGGTTTGTGCAATCATTTCCATATGTCCAAGCTCCTCTGCCGCAATATCCAAAAACAAATCCTTAATTTCAGGATCCTTTATTCTAAAGCTCTGTGACATATATTGCATGGCTGCCTTAAGTTCCCCATTTGCCCCTCCCAACTGTTCCTGCAAAAGAGCAGCATACTGAGGGTTTGGTTTTTCTACCGAAACCGGTTGAAATAATAGTTTCTCGTGTTTAAACATAATAACAACTACCTTTCTTTGGTTTTTTAGTTATTATTTCTAATATTAAGTATCTTATACATAACGATTTTTATTCTGTATTCCCCACCGGATATGAATTTTACCAGATAGGGTTTAGATTGCTTTTCGCATTATAAGAGTTCCCTTGTTCCTGTGTTCCAATAGATTTTAGGTGCTGATTATTGAAAATTTCATCCTGTTATGTTATAATTAAGCTAAATCCAATGCAACTTTTTGGGCGACTAAATTGTATTACAGATAGAGGAAACTTCTCCCTTCGCTTTTGTTTAAATATTTTAAAGGAGGCTTGCGCCTATGAAACGAACTTTAACCTTATCTCTTATAATGTGCAGTCTGCTACTCACCGCTTGTAAAAGCGCAAGCATTGGATTAATAGGCGGTGCAGACGGTCCAACAGCGATATATATCGGCAAAAACAACGGAAATATCAAAGGTCAGTTCGGCGAGCAATATGAAAAGAAACCTGTCAGAATGTTCAACGTTGACGGTGACTTGTATTATGAGCTGGGACTTGTAAGTGCTATGACTCCTCGTTGCGGAACAATGGACGGACATTTTACAAAGACCGTAAACGAAAATGAAATCCCCCTTAAATCAGGCGAAGCAAATTTTGAGGCAGATGGCTATCAGCACGCAACAAGCATAACAAAGGAAGTCAGCATTGATGGCAAATGGTTAATTTTTAAAAAATATGATACATTGGGACACACTCTTGACGGGTTAAAATACTGTTATTACATAAAGGGACATCTTAACAATGCTGCCGTTGACAGCGAGATTATCGTGCTAAGCCAAGATGAAAATGTTACATTTAATGATGTTTATGAACCTTTGCTCAGTTCACAATCAACAGCCGGAGCTGATAACGGCCGCCTGATTCACAATCGAATACCCAATGACAAATGGGGCATTACTTTCCGGGCCGATGATGTAACTCCCAAGGGTATTATATTGAAAATAGAACAGTTCGGCGGTCACCCTTCAGGCGAGCTTCAGACAGGTGTAGCATACCTTCTTGAAACAACTGTCAATGATGAATGGCAACCTGTAAAGACAAAAAGCGGCAAGCCTCTGGTATGGAACAGTATTGCTTATGGAATTAAAAAGAACAATATTACTGAAATGAAAATAGACTGGCAATACGCTTACGGAGAATTAAAACCCGGTTTCTATCGTCTCAGTAAAGAAATAATGGATTTCAGAGCAGCCGGAGACTATGATAAAGAAACCTATCATGTGTATTTTAGTATTGAATGAGTGGCTTTTCCATTGATTATCAAATAATTTGGAGGAAAGGTAAAATATTATTAAGCAACAAAGTAAATTAAAGGGGTTGAAACTTTTATGAAAAAATTTATATCCATTATTCTAGTTTTTTGTATGATGATACCGTTTACAGGTTGTGCCTTTGCAGACAATGTAGATGAGATTCAGGCGGCAAACTTTGTAAAAGTGAAGATTCCGTTTCCCGATGCAATTGAAGACCGAAATTCATGGCTTACACGCGCAAGATACAAGGATACCGGTGAGGCTATTCCTTTGTCAATGGCATATCACGATAATGTGTATGCCACGGTCCCTGTTGAAAACAAGGACCGTGAGATTGAAGCTTTTGTTCCCGAAGAAATAGAATTCAGCGATTACGATGCTTCAATATCGGACTTTCACAATTTTAAAATGCTTTCAAGAGTTGGTGTTATCAAAGGTAATGAAAAAGGCGAAGCGAATCTCTATGACAACGTAACCCGTGCAGAAGCAGTTGCTATGGTTATGCGCTTTATAGGTCTTGAAAAGACACAGAAAATGGATCTGAAATTACGGTTTGATGATGTGAAATCGGACGATTGGTTTTACTCTGTGGTTATGAACGCATTTAATTGCGGTATCGTTAAAGGTGATTCCGAGAGAACATTCTCACCAAACAGAGATGTAACAAGAGAAGAAATTACTGTTATGACAGCAAGAGCTTTGCAATATGCAGATTTAAGGTGTTCAAAGTCACAAGTCACAAACAATGCCGATGAAGATAAGATTTCCGATTGGGCAAAGACAGCCTATGAATATATAGGTCGAAATATCGTATCGGATTATGATGATACTAATTCCGAAAGTCCTGTTCGTATTCTTAATCCGCAAAAGGCAGCAACAAGAGCAGATGTGGCATATATTTTAAACAACGCCCAGGATGATTGTCAGATATATGCATCAGACCTTGCAGAGATGTTTGGCTTTGACAAACAAATGCCTGTTATTGATGGTTCTACCTCTACATATCCGTTCACTCAGGCGGTATATAATGCACTATTCTGTAATGGTGAAACACATCCGCAGTTCCCGCAAAGCCACTCAAAAAGCCACGCATCCTATCAACGTCTTATAAACGGCGAGGTGGATATGCTCTTTGCATCTGTTTATCCTGCAAGTGATATTTTGAAAATGGCAGAAGAAAAGGGCGTAGAACTTGAGCTTATCCCTATTGCATATGATGCCATGATATTCTTTACAAATAAAGATAATCCCACAGCAGGACTTACCAAAGAGCAGATTACAAACATCTACGTGAATAACGCATATATGAATTGGTCTGAGGTTGGCGGAAGCAATGCACTGATGTACCCTTATTGCAGAAATAATGACAGCGGAAGCCACGCACAAATGGAAAAGCACTTCCTTAATAGAAATGAAATCCATCCCGAAGTGCAGAAAGAAACATCATACACAATGTCAAATGTGCTGACAGATGTTATGAAAGCAAAAACCGAAAATCCCGTAGGCTATGGTCTTGGATACAGCATTTATTATTACTATCACAATATGTTTTATTTCTATCCTATTGAAGATGAATTAAAACTCCTTGCTATCGACGGAGTTATGCCAACTAATGAAACCATCGCAGACGGTTCGTATCCGCTTTCTAACAACACCTATGTAGTGCTCCGAAAAGATACCCCCAAAGACGCTCCGGCAAGAAAGATGGCTGAGTTTATGCTCACAGAAGCAGGTCAGGTGTGTGTTGAAAACGCAGGCTACGGAAGACTAAATCAGCCTATAAAATAATTAAATATTCCTCATATTCCGGGAAATTTTATAAGAAAGTAAATGATATAAATGAAAAAGCGACAAGTTGAAACTTGTCGCTTTTTTCTGGCGCGGAAGTTATTATAGGATTTACTTCTAAATGTAGTAAAATCAATGTTTTTAGACAGTCATAATAAGCACTTATCCTAAAAAGTCGATATGCAAATCTCGTTTGCTCGATATTTTTACTTAGTAAAATCGATATGTTTTTCGTTTCACTCAAAACTCGATATGATATAAATCTCGTTGCCGCAAGGCAACATATCGAGTGCGTTAGCACATATCGAGTCATTTATGACATATCGAAAATCTCGGCAGAGATTTATATCGATGAAAAAACGACCATTCTATCAGAATAGTCGCTTTTTTCTGGTCGGGATGACAGGATTTGAACCTGCGGCTCCTTCGTCCCGAACGAAGTGCCCTACCAAGCTGGGCCACATCCCGAATTGTTCAGTATTTAAAAAATTTATGTTTTTCTGGCCATTCTCAGCCAACCCCAATTATACTATGAACTTTATAAATTGTCAATATTTTTGTGGAGTAAT
>JAFYXL010000031.1 GCA_017546165.1 Clostridia bacterium | reverse complement strand
GGACTCGAACCTGCGACCTGCTCATTACGAATGAGCTGCACTACCAACTGTGCTACACAAGCAAAGATTACTATGAAAGTATATACTACAAATTTTATTTTGTCAAGGTTGAAAAACCGTTGGGTTTATGTTAAGATGTTCTTATCAAAGCGATAGGAGCTGGGTGATTTGAAAAAAATTGCGGTTATAGATTTGGGATCAAATTCCGTGAGGATGAGTATATTTGACGAAAAGGGCAGGACTTTAAGGTCTTTTCGCAGCACAATCCGCCTGAGCGAGGGTATGACCGGGGATTTATGCCTTAAGGCAGATGCACAGATGCGGGCAGTCAAAGTCCTTTGCGAGTACAAAACCATAATTGATGAAGAGGGAGTATCTTTGGTCCGTGCAGTGGCTACGGCGGCGGTGCGCAAGGCAAAAAATCAAAAGGAGTTTTTGGACCTTGTACGGGATGCGGCAAAAATTGATATAAGGGTAATTGACGGAAGCCAGGAGGCCGCCTTGGACAGCCTTGCAATCAGCAGATATTTTGACTGCAAAAAAGGGATAATCTGCGATATAGGCGGAGGCAGCACTGAGCTTATCGGAATTCAGGAGGGCAAAGAGATACCTATGGTGAGTATCCCCTATGGCTCTCGTGGGATTTGCGAAGAGTTTTTCAAAAATGGCGAGGAAGAAGATGCGGTAATATGCGCCCTGAATTTTTTGGATAATATTTTAAAAGATTATTCCTGGATTGATAATTTTAAGGGTGGCACATTGGTGGGAATTGGCGGAACACTCCGTGCTTTGGCAAAGTTTGATTTAAAGGATTTTGGCGGAAATGCCATAGAGGGGTATGAAGTTTCACTTTCACGTATGGAGGAAATTATCAGGGAAATTGAAAGCGCAGACATTGAATGTCGCTCCAAAATGGCGGGGATAGGCAAGGAACGGGCAGATATAATTTTGGGTGGACTGGTTATCCTAAAGGCAGTGATAAAGGCTGTACGCCCTGAAAAAATCCTGGTGGCAGATGTTGGCGTACGTGAGGGCGTATTTTTTGATTTAATTGAAAATACAGGGATTTTGTAGTTAAAAGTGAATAAAAACATTAAGACCTTCAAAGACTAGATGAAAAGGGAAACGTTCGGACAGATGCTTGGAGGTCTTTTTTATGTGGAAAAAACGGTGGAAGGAAATTGTTATTGGACTTTCTGTGGGGATTTTGAACGGACTTTTTGGCGCAGGGGGAGGTTCCTTGCTGGTGCCGCTTGCGGAACGGTTTTTGGGTATGGAGGGCAAGGTTGCACACGCAACCACTATACCCATTATACTTGTGATGTCTGCCATAAGCTCCTTTTTTTATATAAG
This sequence comes from Clostridia bacterium, assembly GCA_017546165.1. Taxonomy (GTDB): domain Bacteria; phylum Bacillota; class Clostridia; order Monoglobales; family Monoglobaceae; genus SIG440. The sequence goes on along the minus strand of JAFYXL010000031.1, from coordinate 16,504 downwards.
GCAGGGCTTTTTTGATTTTGACATCTGGCTTTTTGTATCTATTGGCGGACTTTTGGGGGGATTTGTGGGGGCAAAACTGCTCAACAAAATACCAAAGCGCTGGCTGAAGGCAGGGTTTGGCGTGATAATTTGCTTTACGGCGGTTAAGATGATATTTAAAATATAAGGAGAGAATAGAGGGGTTTTTATGTTAAATGCGGTTGTTGGTTTTTTGAGCGGAATAATCAGCGGAATGGGTATTGGTGGCGGAGCTATTTTAATACCTGCTCTTACCCTAATCCAGGGGGTAAGTCAAAAAACGGCCCAGGGCATAAACCTTGCCTACTTTATCCCTACCGCCCTGATTGCAATTTTTGTTCATATCAAAAACCGGAATATAGATTTTAAGGTTGCTGCAATTTTGGGGCTGTGCGGTGTGCCGGGAGCAATTTTGGGGTCGTTGTTTGCAGGTGCTGTAGGTGACGGCGTCCTCAGACGTATGTTTGGTGGATTTTTATTACTTGTTGGAATATACGAAATTTATAAGGGGATTAAGCTCAAAAATTAGCCACTTTTTGAATATAAATAGTGAATTTTCTGTTGACGTAACAGGAAAAAAGTTATATACTATATGGTATATAACTTTTTTAAAATTAATTTTTATAAAATGATTGGAGTGTTTATTGTGAGCAGAGTTTATAACTTTTCTGCAGGCCCTTCAATGCTTCCCATTGAAGTTCTTGAACAGGCAGCGGCTGAAATGACAGATTATAACGGTTCCGGAATGTCCGTTATGGAGATGAGCCATCGTTCCCCTGTTTATGATAAAATAATCAAGGAGACCGAAGCGAATTTCAGAACTCTTATGAATATACCTGACAATTATAAGGTGCTTTTCCTTCAGGGCGGTGCGTCAACACAGTTTGCTGCAGTTCCCTTAAACCTTATGAAGACCGGCAAGGCTGACTATGTTGTGTCAGGTCAGTTCTCAGGCAAAGCTTTTAAGGAAGCTAAAAAGTACGGCGATGCAAAGTGTATTGCAACATCAGAGGATAAGACATTCAGTTACATACCTGAAATCACACCGGATATGGTACGCGCAGACAGCGACTACGTTCACGTTTGCTACAACAACACCATTTTTGGTACAAAATTCCCTGAAGTTCCAAATGTTGGTGACAAGGTTTTGGTTGCCGATATGTCATCTTGTATCACAAGTGAGCCTGTTGATGTTACCAAGTTTGGCGTTATTTATGCCGGTGCACAGAAGAATATGGCACCTGCAGGCCTTACAGTAGTTATTATTCGCGAGGACCTTTTGGGAAATGCCCGTGAGGATATCCCTACAATGCTTGACTACAAGACTATGGCAGACAATGATTCTATGTATAACACACCTCCCTGCTACGCAATTTATGTTGCAGGTCTGGTATATAAGTGGGCCCTCAAAAACGGCGGTCTTGTTGCTATGAAGGAAAGAAACGAAAAGAAAGCAGCAATTCTTTACGATTTCCTTGATTCATCAAAGCTCTTTAAGGCTACAGCAGAGAAGAGCTGCCGTTCACTGATGAATGTTTGCTTTGTTACAGGGGATGCTGACCTTGACAAGAAGTTCTGCAAGGAAGCAGCTGATGCAGGTTTTGTAAACCTTAAGGGCCACAGATCAGTAGGCGGTATGCGTGCAAGCATCTACAACGCAATGCCTTTAGAGGGCGTAAGCGCGCTTGTTGAATTTATGAAGAAGTTTGAAGCAGAAAATGCTTAAAATTTAATTAAGGAGTCTGATTTTAAGATGTATAAGGTAAAAACATTAAACAAGATTGCAAAAATCGGTCTTGATGTATTTGACGATAAATATACATACGGTGACGAAGTTGAAAATCCTGACGGTATTATCCTCAGAAGCTTCAATATGCACGAGATGGAACTTCCCGAGAGTCTCTCAGCCATTGCACGTGCAGGCGCCGGTGTAAACAATATTCCTATCGACAAGTGCAGCGAAAAGGGTATTGTTGTATTCAATACTCCCGGTGCAAATGCCAATGCGGTAAAGGAGCTTGTTATTGCAGGCCTTTTGCTTGCATCACGAAAAGTTGTTCAGGGTATTGCGTGGGCAAAGACATTGATTGGCGAGGGTGACCAGGTTCCAAAGCTAGTTGAAAAAGGCAAATCATCATTTGCAGGTCCTGAAATTCAGGGCAAGACCCTTGGTATTATCGGCCTTGGTGCTATTGGTATCCGTGTTGCAAATGCGGCTCACGCACTTGGTATGAATGTTATCGGCTATGACCCATACCTCTCTGTTGATGCAGCCTGGAAGATGACAAGAGCGGCAGAACACGCATCAAATCTTGATGATGTATTGGCAAAGAGTGATTATATTTCAATCCACGTTCCTGCAACAAAGGATACAAAGGGTATGTTTAACGCAGAACTCTTCAGAAAGGTGAAACCGGGCGTAAGACTTCTTAACTTCTCCCGCGCAGAACTTGTTGATGTTGAGGCGGTGTTAAAAGCATTGGAAGACGGAACTGTTGCAGAATACATTACAGACTTTGCCACAGAGGAGCTTCTCAAGTCAGACAAAGTTATTGTTATGCCACACCTTGGTGCGTCAACACCTGAGAGTGAAGATAACTGTGCTGTTATGGCGGCAAAGGAACTCAGAGACTTTTTGGAAAATGGTAATATTACCAATTCAGTGAACTTCCCTAACTGTGAGATGGGTAGGGTTTGCGGTTCACGCGTGGCTATTGCCCACAAGAATGTTCCTGCAATGATTAACCAGATTACAGATGTTTTTGCAAAAGACGGTATCAATATTGAAAATCTCACAAACAAGAGTCGTGGCGATCTTGCTTACACAATGATTGACACACACAGCAATGTTGACAGCGCCATTCTCGACGACCTTAAGTCCGTTGCAGAGGTAATCAGGGTTTCACTTTATACTGAAAATTAATCCCATAAGATCTGCCGGTTTGTGCAAAGAGGAGCAATCGCCAAATACGGTGATGCCTTTCCTCGGCAGGTTATGAAAAAAGGCGAGTTGTACTTAGGCAGGCTGGACGATTGCGGGCATAAGGAGCAATCCTGTGCGTGAGGAAAGTCCGAGCTCCATAGGGCAGGGTGCAAGGTAACACCTTGTGGAGGCAACTCTAAGGAAAGTGCAACAGAAATATACCGCCGGCAGTTTTGCCGGTAAGGGTGGAAAAGTGAGGTAAGAGCTCACTCGGGGTCTGGCGACTGGCCCTTGCTGTAAACCCCACTCGGAGCAACACCTGAATGAAAGGCTAAGCCGGCCCGGCATCTTTCGAGAAGGTGGCTGGAGCCGTACAGTGATGTACGGCGTAGATAGATGATCGTCTTAAAAGACAGAACTCGGCTTACAGGCCTGCCTGATTAAAAAAATAAACCCCGCAGATATCTGCGGGGTTTTTGATTGTATAAAGAAAACCACGCGATAGTCGCGTGGTTCAAAAGAGGTTAACCGATGAACAAATAACTAAGTAAAATTTACGAAGAAGTGAATTTTTTTCAACATTGTAGTATAGCACTAACCAATTATTTGGAAGCCTTCCCCTTGAGGGGAAGGTGGGTTTTGCGTAGCAAAACTCGGATGAGGTGGAAAAGTAACAGCATTAACAAGTGAAAATAAACACCTCATCAGTCTCGCCTTGCTCGACAGCTTCCCCTCAAGGGGAAGCCTGCAAAAAAGCAACCCATTTATGGGTAGTAAGTAAAAGATGCATGGCTGGAAGGCCAATAAGAAGCGCGCTTGTGCGCAGCCAGTAGAGGGTAGGGCTATGCCCGAAAATGAAATACCCCCCGTTATACGGGGGGATATTTATTTGCATAAAGAGAGGCAAAGCCAAGGAATGTTATACTGACCCTTTGGTTAAAAGGATAGGCTTAGTAACCGAGAGTTCCGTCCAAAGACTCGTCGTTAAGAACCCACTCGTGATAAACGTCAACAATTGAATATTCGGTTGGGGTGTTGCGGATAACAACACGCTTGATACCTGCGTTGATAATAAGACGTTTGCACATTGAACAGCTTGATGTGTTTTCCACCAGCCCCCCTGTGCGGGCATCTTTCCCCACAAGGTAGAGGGTTGAGTCAATCATATCTCTGCGTGCAGCGCTGATGATGCAGTTTGCTTCTGCGTGGACACTGCGGCAAAGTTCATAACGCTCGCCTCTGGGGACAGCCAGTTTTTCACGGATGCAAATACCCGTATTGCAACAATTTTCACGACCTCTTGGTGCACCGGTGTAGCCTGTAGAAACAATTTCATCGTTTTTGACAATGATTGCACCAAAGTTGCGGCGAAGACAAGTTCCCCTTTCAATAACGGTTTCGGCTATATCAAGATAATAGTTATTTTTGTCAACTCTTTTTTGTTCCATAATTTATGTACCTCGTTTCACAGGATTTCTAATTAAAGTATATAACAAATTAAAACAAATTTCAATAGTTTTATATTGACTTTAGGATTAAATATAGGTAAAATAGAAGTGACAGAATTTTGACAAAGATATGAAGGCAAGGAAATATAAATTATTTGTTGACAGAAAGGCTAAGGATGTTGTTGTGAGAACCTTTGAAAGCCGCAGCGAGGCGGAGACTGTAAAAATTGCAAAAGACTTTGCAAAAACCCTGAAACCGGGGGACATTGTTGCCCTGGCAGGGGATTTGGGTGCAGGGAAAACTGCGTTTACAAAGGGTGTTGCACAGGCGTTTGGGGTAAGTGCAGATGTGACCAGCCCAACCTTTACCATTGTCAACCAGTATGACGGAGAAGAAATTACACTTTATCACTTTGATGCTTACCGCCTGGAAAATGTCAGCGTTGATGACTGTGATTGGTTGGACGACTACTTTTTTTCAGAGGGAGTGTGCCTTATTGAATGGGCGCAAAACATAGAGGCGATTTTGCCAAGGGGTTACAAAACTGTGAGAATAGAAAAAAACATTAGCCTTGGTCAGGATTACAGAGAGATAGTTATAGAGGAGTAGAGTATGCTTATATTTGGTATAGATACTTGCTGTATGGCAGCGACGGCAGCAATTGTAGATGACAAAAAAATGGTGGCGCAGACTGTTTTGAATCAGGGCAAGACACATTCACAAATAATGATGCCCCAAGTTGAAGAAATGTTTAAAATTGCAGAGATTGACCCTCAGGAAATTGATGCTTTTGCGGCGGCACAGGGCCCAGGCTCATTTACAGGTGTGCGTATCGGGGTTGCAACAGCAAAGGCAATGGCTCAGGCTGTAGATAAGCCTTGCATCGGCATTTCCACCCTTGAGGCACTGGCGTATTCCAGCAAATATTTTGACGGGATTGCAGCGCCTATACTTGACGCAAGACGTGACCAGGTGTATAATGCGCTGTTTGACTGCAAAAAAGGGATTATGAAAAGGATGACAGAGGACCGTGCGCTGATGCTTGGTGACCTACTTGAAGAATTAAAGGGTCTTGACAGAGATGTAATTTTTATGGGTGACGGAGTATTTGTGTTTGAAGAGGAAATAAAAAATACCCTTGGCAGCCGTGCTTTTTTTGCGCCAAAGACCACAATGATGAATCTTGGCGGTGCTGTAGCGGAGCTTGGCGCAGAAAAGTTCAAAAATGGTGAAACCATTACCTATGGCCAGCTTGTGCCAAGCTATGTAAGGCTCTCTCAGGCGGAGAGGGACCTGCTTGCGAAAAACGGAAAATAGAAAACCATTTGGAGGAAGAAATGAAAAACAAAGCTTCTTTGATTTTTAATTTCCAAAAAGGGGTTGTTGCGCTGATTCTGGTTGCAGTGACCATTCTTGGCGGTGTAAATATTACATATTCACAAAAACCTCAGATTACTGCTGAGGCGGCGATACTTATTGATGCTCAGACGGGAAATGTTCTTTTTGAAAAAAATGCCGGAAAGAAGATGTATCCTGCCAGCACCACCAAGATTATGACAGCGTTGGTGGCACTTGATGCGGTGAAGAACGAGGAAATCAGTCTTGCGCAGCCACTTACACTCAGTGATGGTGCCTATAAGACATTGGACCCTGACGGCAGCAGTATTGCTCTTAAGGTCGGGGAGGCTATGACTCTTGAAGGACTTTTGCAGGGTCTGCTTATTGCGTCGGGCAACGATGCGGCAATGACCATTGCGGAGGGCATTGCGGGGACATCAGAGCAGTTTGTTGCAAGAATGAACGAAAAGGCGGCAGCCTTAGGCCTTAAAGACACCCACTTTGTAAATCCTCACGGACTTCACCACGCAGAACACTTTACCACAGCCCGGGATATGGCAAAGCTTGCACAAGAGGCTATGAAGAATGATATTTTCAGGCAGATTGTGGAGTGTGCTCACATCTACCTTCCCGCTACCAATATGTCGGACCAAAGGTACTTTATTAACACCAACAATCTGGTATCGAGAATGAGATACCCATACTATTTTTATGAAAAAGCGACAGGTATCAAGACCGGCTCAACAGACCAGGCGGGATATTGCCTTGTGTCATCTGCTGAGGACAGGGGTAAGTCTGTAATTGCGGTTGTGTTTAATGCAGAGGATATCTCTGTTTCCCACAATGAGTCAAAAGCTGTGCTTGAACACGGGCTTGCAGATTTTACACTTAAGACCCTCGCAAAACGTGATGATATTTTTGGTGAGGTAAAGGTAAAACAAGCGGCTGACGGAACGGACCACATTCTGCTTTCGGCAGCAGCTAATCTTGATGCACTGTTTCCAAATGGCGGTGACCTTGACAAGATTGAAGTAGAGTGCGAAATTCCCGAAAAGGTTTACGCACCTATAACGGCAGGGCAGATAATCGGCAAGGCAAAATTCTTGTATGAGGGCAAGGAAGTAGGACAGGTAGAACTTTGCTCTACAGTGGAAATCAAGAGGCACTTCCTCGGCTTTTTTGCAACCTTTGGCGAGTGGCTGTGGAGCTTCAGGCTGATAAAGTTTATTGTATATACAGCACTTGCACTTGTATTTGCTTTTGTGGCACTTGTTGTCATTGGTTTTTCAAGAGCCATCAAAAAGAGTAAACGCAAAAAACGCCGGATGAACAGATACAATCCGCCAAGATATTAGTTGCGATGTCTTTGTCTGAAAATGGCACAGACCAGGAGGATGCTCAGCAAAATAAGACCAAAGCAAAGCATTGAAACTGAAGAGAGAAATTCGCTGTAGGGAAGAATGGACTCTGTCCCTACAGCGTTTTTTGTAAATACGTCAACTGTCTGAGGGAGCTTTGATATCAGAATTTTTGTGAGCAAGGCGGAAAATACCCCCTGCAGGAGCTTGCCTAATATGTAAGGTTTCAGGGACAGGCCGGATTTTGATGCTATGGCCCCTACCTGAAAAAGCACTGAAATGCCTGAAAAGGCTATAAAAAACGATATAAGACACAGCTTTGTGTCGAAGTTTATTTCAAGTGACACAATATCCCGTATTCCTCCGGTGATTTCAAGGAATGCGTGGAAGATGGGCGAAAGGCTGCACACGGGCAGACTTTTGGAGAAGACGGTAAAGAATATAATAAATCCGCAGATTTTAAGTATTGTAAAAACTGAGTTGTCCATAACACCCCCAAATATTTGGAGGGTGTTTTTTGTGTTAAGGGAGAGGGGCTTTGGCAAAGCCTTTTGCACCTGACCGGACGAGGGGTTATAGCTGCGGAGGATTATGCCTGTAAGTATGGCTGCAAACACGTGAGAAACATAGAGGATGCGGCCCAGATGGGGGCTGTTAAGAAATCCGCATCCTACCACGGACATAATAAAAAGGGGCCCTGAATTGTTGCAAAACGCCAGCAGTTTTTCAGCTTCGGATTTGGTACATTCTCCTGATTGGTAAAGGTCCGATGCGCAGACCGCGCCTATAGGATATCCGCTGACAGTGCCAAGAACAAGGGCGATAGAGCCACTTCCTGAAACGCCAAACAAAGGACGCATAAAGGGGGACAGGTATCGGCTGAAAGAAGAGGCTATCCCGGACGCTGAGAGGTAGCCGCTTGCAACCAGATATGGGAAGAGAGTAGGAATAACTGAATTGAGGCACAGGGAAACTGCGTCCTTGCCTACCTCAATAGCCTCTTTGGGGAAGAGGATAAGGCAGGTGCTTAAATAGACTATGGCAAAAAAGAGGATTAGCCGGGAAAGTTTTTGCATAAATATCACCTCAGAGAAGACGAGTTTTTTTAAAATATATATTCATCAAAAAATCTATTTACGCATAAAATTTATTTAACAAAAAGAGTGGGTGAGAGGAAATGTCAAAACGGAAATCAAAACCGGCAGAAAAACCGAGCCTTAAGGAAAAGGTGGCGGAGTCTTTGGGGGCGTCCAAGGAGGTAATACTGGATGCACCAAGGATTATTTTTATAGGCAACCGTGAACTTACGGTTGAAAACTACAAAAGCATAGGCGAATACAGTGACAACCTGATTGTCCTTGAAACAAATCCCCACCAGCTGAAAATAAAAGGTACGGAGCTGGAAATCAAAAGCATCGCACGGGAACTGATTTATATTACAGGAAAAGTTTCGGCAGTGGAATTCAAAAGGGAGGTGTAGAGGTGGCATTTACCAACATATTGGCATTTTTCAAGGGGAGTGTGGAAATTGAGGCAGAGGGGTTGTTTTTGGAACGATTTTTGAATATTTGTATGCGGCGTGGGATTTTTTTGAGCGATGTAAAGCGAATCAGCGATGAAAAAATTTGCGCAAGAATCGGGATTGGAGGTTTTAAGGAGGTTCGGCCTATTGCCAAAAAGACAAAAACCCGTGTGCGGATAAAGGCCCGTGAGGGGATGCCGTTTTTGATTCATCGTTACAAAAAGCGCCGTGCTGTGATTGTGGGCGTTGCCCTGTTTTTGGGGATTTTATGGTATTTGTCAAGTCATATTATGGGCATTGACATAGTAGGGAATGAGCGGATTAAAACCGCAGAAATCGAAAGTCAACTGAAAAATTTTGGTCTTTATCGGGGGACTCTTGTGTCAAAAATCGACAGAAGACTTATACAGAATAAAATGATGACAACCTTTGATGAAATTGCCTGGATTGGAATAAACATTAAAGGCTCAAGAGCCTATATCGAGGTGAGGGAGAGGCTTGACACAAAACAAAGTTTTGATGAGGATGTACCCTGCAATATCATTGCAGACCGTGACGGCGTGATAAAGGCTTTGGAAGTGCGTTCAGGCCAGACTATGGTCAAGATAAATGATATGGTTGAAGAGGGTGACCTACTTGTCAGCGGGGCAATGGACAGTCAGGTTGCGGGGATACGTTATGCACATTCTGACGGAGCGGTCTATGCGGAAACCATTTACAAAAAAGTGCGTGAATATCCTCTTGAGTTTACGGAAAAGGTATATACAGGACAAGAGAAGAAAAGGCGAAGTATAGAAGTTTTTGGGCAAAAAATAAATCTTTATCTAAAGGCAGGGCAACCTTTTGAATATTTTGATCAGGACAACCAAAAGGCGGAATTTTGTTTTGGGAAGCCGGGGGGATTGTCGGTGGGTATGACCACGGATGTTTATAAGGAGTATATCCCCGAAAAAAGGACCCGAACTGTTAAGCAGGCGGTGGAGCTTGGCAGGCAGGAGCTTTCAGGAGAGATAGCGAGAGAAGTCGGGGACAGGGCAGAAATATTAAGCAAAAATGTCACCTATCAGGAAACAGACAAAAAAAAGGTAGAGGTTACAGTAGAAATTGTGTGCAGAGAGGACATTGCAAGGCAATCTGCAATTGACAAAACGGAAAATATAGATTAAAATAAGTACATAGTGGAGAAGTATATGTTTTCGCTAAAAATTCGGTTAAAATAAATGAGTAATAAATTTATATATTCCGCAAGATAAGAAGGAGCTTTAGCTTATATGGAGCGACATATTGAAGTTGAAAAAATGGAAGTTTTAATAAACCTTTTCGGTAGTTTTGATGAAAACATCAGGCTGATTGAAAAGGAGTTTGATGTGGCGGTTATCAACCGTGGCACAGAAATAAAGGTGGGAGGCGAGCCTGAGGATGTTGACAAGGCTATCCGTGTCATACAAAACCTTGTAGGGATGGCCCATAAAGGAACTGTTCTCGGCGAACAGGAAGTTCGGTATGTGATTTCCCAGATAAAGGACGACAAGGACAAGGAGCTTGAGACATTGGGGACGGACTGTGTTTGCATTACCTCCCGTGGTGTACCTATCCGTGCCAAAACCCTGGGACAGAGGGACTACATCAATACCATTGAGAAGAATTCAATCGTATTCGGCATTGGCCCTGCCGGAACCGGCAAAACATATCTTGCGGTGGCTATGGCGGTTAAGGCTTTTAAAAACAAAGAGGTGAACAAAATCATCCTTACCAGACCTGCTGTGGAAGCAGGGGAGAGCCTGGGATTTTTGCCCGGGGATATGCAGGACAAGGTTGACCCATACTTAAGACCTCTTTACGACGCTCTTTCTGATATGCTTGGGGGAGAGGCTTTTCACAAAAACATTGAACGGGGGCTTATTGAAGTTGCGCCACTTGCCTATATGCGTGGCAGAACTTTGGATGATGCCTTTATCATACTTGACGAGGCGCAAAACACCACTCCTGAACAAATGAAGATGTTTCTTACCCGTATGGGATTTTCCTCAAAAATTGTGGTGACGGGGGATATTACCCAGATTGACCTGCCCTCCAATAAAAAGTCAGGGCTTCGGGATGCGGAGATTGTGCTGAAAAATGTTGAGGGTATTGAGTTTATGTACCTCAGCGAGAAGGACGTTGTCCGCCACCCGTTGGTGCAAAAGATTGTAAAGGCTTATGAACGAAAGAATATAGAGCGTGAGCGCATCGCCCAGAGCAGAAACAGGAGCAAAAAATGAAGGTAGCATTCAGAAACAATCAGAAGAAATTTAAAGTAACCAAAGAAATCCGTGACCTGGTAAGGCTTGCTGTCAAGACCTCCCTTTGCTATATGGACTTTCCCTTGAAGTCGGAAATCAGCCTTATGTTTGTTGATAATGAGGAAATCCGTGTTCTGAATAATGAACACAGAGGGATTGACCGTGCCACGGATGTTTTGTCCTTCCCTCTTTTTGAATATGACGAAGACGGTGAGATAATAGAGGACGAGCTTGACTTTAATCCTGAAGGTGAGATGCTGCTTGGGGATATTGTAATATCCCTTGAGAGGGCTATGGAGCAGGCAGAGGAATACGGACATTCCTTTGAGCGGGAAATCGGATTTTTGACGGTTCACTCTATGCTGCATCTTTTTGGGTTTGACCATATGACCCCTGAGGATGAGGAAGAGATGTTTGATTACCAAAGAGAAATCCTGGAAGAGATGGGATTGACAAGATAAAAACGCCCCTGTGCATAGACGGGAATTACATACAAATGAAAGCGAGTTTGAGATTATGAAATCAGGATTTGTTGCAATTACAGGCAGACCCAATGCGGGAAAATCGACACTTATGAACAGGATAATCGGCGAGAAGGTTGCCATTGTGTCAAACAAACCACAGACAACCCGTACGAAGATTGTAGGTGTTCATACAACAGAGGACAGCCAGATTGTGTTTATTGACACCCCAGGCATCCACAAACCCCACAACAAGCTTGGGGAGAGAATGGAAAAATATATCTACACTGCAACCCAGGAGATAGATGTATTGCTCTATGTGGTGGATTGCAATCTCCACGAAAACGAGTATGCCAAGGAACAGGCAGCCCTTGAGGGTCTTAAAAAATCCGATGTGCCTGTGATTTTGGTGGTAAACAAGGTGGATACTGTTGAAAAGGTAAAGGTGTTGCCGGTTATTGACAGACTCTCCGGCCTTTACAACTTTGCAGGGATAGTTCCTTTGTCCGCACGAATGGGGGACAATGTAGATGCTTTGGTTGATGAAATTGAGAAATACCTTGAGGAAGGCCCGCAGTTCTTCCCTGGGGACCTCATCACCGACCAGCCGGAACGACAGATTGTGGCGGAATATATCCGTGAAAAAGCCCTGAGACTGCTTAATCAGGAAATCCCACACGGTGTTGCGGTTGAAATAGAAAAAATGCGAAAAAAAGAAAGCGGAACCTATGAGATTCTGGCGGCAATTTACTGCGAGAGACAGAGTCACAAGGCTATTATTATAGGCAAAAAAGGTGAGAAGTTAAAGGATATAGGCAGCCGTGCAAGACAGGATATTGAAAGATTTTTAGGTGCAAAGGTTTATCTTGAACTTTGGGTAAAGGTGAAGGAAGACTGGCGGAACAAGGAAGCCTTTATGAACAACATCGGCTTTGAGTAAATTGTAATTTTTGGCAGTAACGGCGAAAAGTAACAGTATATGATTTTGGACTTTTTTCTATACTAAATTCAGAAAGTATGGATGGAGGTCAGAAAAAAATGAGCGTTTATACTGAAATTTTGTGGGCGGCTTTTGAGCGGACAGGCAGTGTGCGGGGATACTTAAAATTCAAGCTGTTTGAAGCGGAGAAAATGAAGATGGAGGCAGGTGACGACTTTGGCTTTGATAAAAACGTCGGGGATAGTGCTGAGGACAACCAAGTACGGTGAAACCAGCCTTATTGTAACCTTGCTGACCCGTGATTTTGGCAAGGTGTCAGCAATTGCAAACGGCGTCAGAACAAAAAAGTCCCGGCTCCTTGCGGGACTCCAGCTTTTTGCTTACAGTGAGATTGTTATGTACAAGGCAAAACAAAAAAACGGACTTTATCACCTTGATGAGATGAATGTTCTGGAGAGTTTTTCAGGGGTTCGGGGAGCCTTGGACAAAATGGCATATGCTACATATTTTGCCGAGGTGGCAAATGGTGCACTGAGTGAGGATTCACCTGATGATGAGGTTTTGTCCCTGGTTTTAAACACTCTTTATATGGTTGACAGGGGTCTCTCCGATTATGAAAAAATAAAGACGGTTTTTGAGTGGAGGCTTTCGGCAGTTTTGGGATATGCTCCCTCTGTGAAAATCTGTTCAGGTTGCCAAAGCAAGGATGTGTTTGGTTTGGCACTCTATGACGGAACTGTTTTTTGTGAGGCTTGTGCAAAGGACAAGCAGGGGTCGGTTGCAAGACTAAGCGAGGGTATGTGCAGGATAATTGAATACATAACCCTGGCTGAAGGAAAGAAGATATTCTCGTTTGATGCAAATGAGAATACCATAAAGTATTTAAGTCAGGTCAGCGAGGCGTATATCTCGGCACAGCTTGACCGGGAGTTTAAGACTCTTGATTATTTAAAAAAGGTCAGAGCTTTGGGATGACGGTGTGTCTGCCAACAAAAAATTTGACCAAAGACTATGGAGTGTATCATAGATGCAGGAAAGAATAAAGAATTTTTTAATTGGAAACGGTGCAGGGCAGGTAGGTTTTTTCAAGGCAGGAGAGGACAATCCATTTGGACTGACTTATGGGATTTCCTTTACCATCCCTTTGTCTGATGCCATTGTGGACAGTATTGGGGATGAACCCACACATACATATTTTCATCATTATCGGTCTGTTAATACGCTTATTGACAATATTTCTTTAAAAGCAGGTATAATTTTGGGCAAGGAAGGTTTTAAGTATGTTCCTGTTCCGGCGTCCCAGTCGGTAAATGGATTGCAGGGTATATTTTCCCACAAGTACGGAGCATATCTTGCGGGGCTTGGATACGTTGGACGGAGCGGATTGTTTGTTTCAAGCCAAAATGGGCCCAGGGTCAGACTTGGAACAATTTTGACAGATTATCCATTTTTGTGTAACGAAGAAATGGTTCCATTTAGCTGCGGCGATTGCAAGCTTTGCACAGTGTCTTGCCCGGCAATGGCAATCCGGGGAGAGAATTGGAATCCCGGTGAAGACAGAGAGCGGATTATTGATGCAAAGGCCTGTAGCGATTTTATGAAAAAGAAATTTCAGCATATAGGCCGGGGTGTGGTATGCGGAATATGTATGAAGGTATGCCCCAAGGGACAAAAGATGACTTAAAAATATTGACTAACTGTGAAAAAAATGCTAAAATATAAAGATAATTGTACATAAATGGGAAAGTGAAAAATTTTCTCAATAAACATAGAAAGGCTACGGAAAACATATGAAAAATTTAGGACTTAACGAAATAAGAGAAAAATATCTTTCATTTTTTGAGTCAAAGGGCTGTTTAAGACTTGACAGCTTTTCTCTTGTACCAAAGAACGATGCAAGTTTGCTTCTTATCAACTCGGGTATGGCGCCTATGAAAAAATGGTTCACAGGGGCAGAAGTGCCGCCAAAAAGAAGAGTTACCACCTGTCAGAAGTGTATCAGAACTCCTGATATTGAGTGTGTAGGCAAAACTGCAAGACACGGCACATTTTTTGAGATGCTGGGCAACTTCTCGTTTGGTGACTACTTCAAACGTGAGGCAATCACCTGGGCGTGGGAGTTTTTGACCAAGGTTATGGAAATCCCCGAAGAGGTTTTGTGGGTTACAGTTTATGAAGAAGATGATGAGGCAAGAGATATCTGGATAAACGAAGTAGGTGTAAAGGCTGACCGTGTTGTTAAATTGGGCAAGGCGGACAACTTCTGGGAACACGGAACAGGTCCTTGCGGTCCTTGTTCTGAAATTCACGTTGACAGAGGCGCTGAATTCAGCTGTGGCAAGCCTGATTGCAAGCTTGGTTGTGACTGTGACAGATTTATGGAGGTTTGGAACCTTGTATTCACTCAGTTTGACAAGGATGAAGGGGGCAACTATAACCGCCTGGCAAACCCCAACATTGATACAGGTATGGGTCTTGAAAGACTTGCCTGCATTATGCAGGGTGTAAATAACCTTTTTGAGGTTGATACTGTTCAAAACACAATGAAGCACATCTGCCGTATTGCAGGTGTGACTTACAAGGACAACGAAAAGACAGACGTTTCACTTCGTGTTATTACTGACCACATAAGAAGTACTGTTATGATGGTTTCTGACGGGGTTATTCCGTCAAACGAGGGCAGGGGTTATGTTTTAAGACGACTTCTCAGACGTGCGGCACGTCACGGCAGACTTTTGGGCATCCAGGGAGAATTCCTTTACAATGTGGCAGACACTGTAATTGACGAATCAAAGCAGGGATATCCTGAGCTTGATGAAAAGAGAGATTACATTAAAAAGGTTATCAGAATTGAAGAAGAGAAGTTCTCAAAGACCATTGAGGGCGGCCTTGCAATTCTTGGCGCATATATTGAAGAAACAAAGAATAGCGGCAAAACTGTACTCAGCGGCGAAAATGCGTTTAAGCTGAACGACACTTACGGCTTCCCTATTGACCTTACCGTTGAAATCTGTGAGGAACAGGGTCTTGGCGTTGACCGTGAAGGCTTTGACGCACAGCTCAAAATTCAGAAAGATACTGCCCGTGCAAACCGCAAGGATGGTTCAAGCTGGGATGACGATTCAGCAGTCAATGTCAAAGCTGATGCTACCGAATTTGTCGGCTATGACAACCTGGATGCTGAAAGCGAGATAGTTGCACTTGTGGCTGACGGCGGCGAGGTAGATGCTGTCGGTGCTGGGGAAGAAGCTGTTGTCATTGTTGCAAAATCATCGTTCTATGCTGAAATGGGCGGTCAGGCAGGCGATGTTGGTTCAATCACCTCAAAAACAGGCAAAGCAAAGGTTGTTGACACCAAAAAGAATGGTGACAATGTGTATTTCCATATTGTAAAGGTTGAAGAAGGTTCACTTTCAAAAGGTGATATTGTGAAGCTTTCAGTTTGCAAAGCGAACAGAATGGCGGTTTGCCGCAACCACTCAACCACACATCTTCTCCACAAAGCATTAAAAGATGTTTTGGGAACTCATGTTGCACAAGCCGGCTCTGAGGTTAATGCAAAAAGACTCAGATTTGACTTTTCGCACTTTGAGGCAATGACAGCCGATGAACTTAAGGCTGTTGAAAAGTCGGTAAATGAAGCAATTTTAGAGGCAATGCCCATAAATGTTCAGGAACTTAACATTGAAGAAGCCAAAAAGCTTGGTGCAACTGCACAGTTTGGC
Organism: Clostridia bacterium; assembly: GCA_017546165.1. Taxonomy (GTDB): domain Bacteria; phylum Bacillota; class Clostridia; order Monoglobales; family Monoglobaceae; genus SIG440. The sequence goes on along the minus strand of JAFYXL010000031.1, from coordinate 488 downwards.
GAAAAGTACGGCGATGTTGTAAGAGTTGTTTCAATGGGTGATTACTCGGTTGAATTTTGTGGTGGTACTCATCTTACCAATACTGCGCAGGCGGGACTTTTCAAAATTGTGTCCGAAAGCGGCGTTGCAGCCGGTGTAAGAAGAATTGAGGCGGTTACCGGCAAGGGCGTGCTTGAAATTCTTAATACCGCACAGGCTACCGTGAATAATATTGCAGATACAATTAAGTCAAGTGTTCATGAGGTTGAAACAAAGGCACAAAGCCTTGTTGACGAAAACAAAAACCTTAAGCGTGAACTTGAAAGCATAAAGAGCAAAATGGCAAACAGTGGACTTTCAAGCCTTGTTGACAATGCTCCCGAGGTTAACGGAATCAAGGTTGTTGCAAGCAGACTTGATGACGGCCTTGATATGAATGCTCTCCGGAATGCAGGAGACAACTTAAAGCAAAAGCTTGAATGTGCAGTTATTGTACTTGCATCAGCAGC
>JAFYXL010000006.1 GCA_017546165.1 Clostridia bacterium | reverse complement strand
TTCGCCAAAACGTTGGAAGTGAACAACTTCACGTTCGCGCAGGAATTTTATTACGTCATTTACATCGGGGTCGTTTGACACTCTTAAAATATTGTCATAGGTTGCACGAGCTTTTTGTTCTGCTGCCAAATCTTCAACAAGGTCAGCTATGGGGTCGCCGGTAACTGAAAATGTTTCGGCTTTGAATGGGTTTCCGCCTGCCGAAATAGCATATACGCCCTTGCCGTGGTCAATGAAGTATGGCGCCATAGGACTGTTTTCGATTTCGGTTGTTGTTGCGTTTTTTGTTAACTGATGGATGAGTGTACCCACCATTTCCAAGTGAGCAAGTTCTTCAGTGCCAATATCTGTCAATGTGGCTTTGGTTATGCCGTTTGGCATTGAAAAGCGTTGTGACAGATAACGCATAGCTGCACCGGATTCGCCGTGTGGTCCGCCGTATTGGCTCACGATAAAGCTGGCGAGTTTTGGGTTTGGATTTTTAATATTTATTGGGTATTGCAATCTTTTTTGATAATTCCACATAAACTAATACCTCCTTAATTTGACCAAGGCCAGGGCTGTGTTACCCAGGTCCACTCTGTGTCGCTGTTGACGTCTGATGCTGTGATTGGTCCAAATTTTTCGGCATATAGTTTTTTGAGTTCGGTCGCCTTACGGCTCATATCTCTGAAATAACCTAGAGCCATCTTGCTGTTTGGATGGGTGTCAAGATAAAGATTCCATTCCAGCGCTGCAAATGAATACTCTCTGATTTGTTTCATTAATTTTTCGCGTTCAGTCATTGAGTTCTACCTCCCGTGTGAGATCCTGGTTTCCGTAAACGCCCAAGGGTAAGTCGAGGGTTGGGAAGATTGTTCCCCGAACAAGCCCGTTTTCAGGCGAATATAAGTTCCTGTCATTGGCAATCTGAATGGGAACATATGCGTAGCCTTCAGGAGTAAATTGAGGGAAATTTGCCATAATTTTACCATTCCTTTCATAAAATTAGAACTACAATATAGCTTATGAAAAAAAGCGACAAATTGTTACAAAAACAAATTTTAAAACCCCGTTAGTGAGTTGACAAAAGGAGGTAAAAGAGGTAAAATAACTATGAAAAATTTCTTAGGACGTGATTTGGATTGAAACTAGGTACAAACCTTACGGAAGGCTCTATTTTTAAAAAGTTTTGTCTGTTTGTTGTCCCTGTGATTTTGTCAGGGTTTTTACAGCAACTTTATAATACGGCAGATACCATAGTGGTAGGTCGATTTGCAGGGGATACAGCCCTTGCGGCAGTTGGTGCAACCACCGTTTTGACAAATTTGATAGTTACTCTTTTTATTGGACTTTCTGTTGGTACAAATGTTGTTTGTGCCCGTTTTTTTGGATCCGAAAATAAAGAAGGGATTGAACGCGCCCTCTACACTTCTGTCGTTTTGGGAATAGTGCTGGGCATACCGCTGACATTTGTGGGTTGGTTTGGTTCAGAATACTTTCTTAGCCTTATGGGGACCCCGTCTGATATCATAAAACCTGCTGCACTTTATATGAAACTTTATTTCCTGGGTGTGCCTGCCACTTTGATTTATAACTTCGGCTCAGCAGTACTGCGGGCCTTGGGGGATACCAAGCGGCCGCTTTATATACTGACGGTTGCCGGCATTGTAAATGTTATACTCAACCTTATATGTGTTATTGGATTTGGATTGGATGTGGTAGGTGTTGCTATTGGTACAATTGCTTCTCAAGTTCTTTCTGCTATTGCGGTAATAGCAATTTTTATGCAGAAAGCTGCAGAGCCAAGGTTTAGATTTTCAAAATTACGTACTTTCAAAAAAGAATTGATTATGATTCTTGCAATAGGATTGCCCTCCGGTTTGAATGGTATTTTGTTTAGTCTTTCCAATGCGCTAACCCAAAGCGCAGTCAATAGCTTTGGCAAACTCACTGTGGCTGCCCACAGCGTAGGCTGGACTTTTATGGGATTTTGTCATCTTTTGATTACAGCCGGCGAGCAAGGGGTTATCAGCTTTGTAGGCCAGAATATGGGCGCACAAAAGTATGACAGAGTTAAAAAAACAGTAAATGTAGCACTTTTATTTTCTGCAGTTACGATGATTATTTTCACAACCGCCTTGGTGTGGAAGGCAGAGTGGGTTATAGGGGTCTTTACTAAGGATGCAAAGGTGGTAGAAATCGGGTTGGTTCAGTTTTATAATGCCCTTAGCGTCTATGCATTGTATGTTCCAAGTGTGATATACGGTGGGGCTCTTAGGGGAATGGGAAAGGCTATTCTTCCTACGGTTATTAATATTATAGGCATATGCGTTCTTCGCGTTTTGTGGGTTACCACAGTGTGGCCGCTTAATCCAACGCTGGAAATGGTTTATTATTCATTTCCACTTTCCTGGACTGCGTCGGGGATTGCTATGGGGATAGCATACTATATTGTAAAGAGAAAAGAATTTGTTGGTCCAAAGAACTAGAGCATTCTATGGAGGAAAATAAATGAAGTTTGGAACAAACCTTGCTGAGGGGTCGGTTTTTAAAAAATATTTTACTTTTATAGTTCCTATAATACTTTCAGGGTGGCTGCAACAACTTTACAACACGGCGGATACTATGGTGGTTGGGACGTTTGTTGGCGATGCGGCACTTGCGGCAGTTGGCTCTACTTCGTCACTGACCAATCTCATATTACATCTGTTTTTGGGTCTTGCAATTGGTACAAATGTGGTCTGTGCACGATATTACGGAGCTAATAACTGGGAAGGGCTTAACCGGGCTATACATACATCAATTACCCTTGCTGTTATTTCAGGTGTGTTTTTGGCAATGGTTGGTCTTTTTTGTTCCAGGCCCTTTTTGAAAATTATGGAAACACCTGATGACGTAATTGATCTTGCAACACTTTATATGCAAGTGTTTTTTATGGGTTCACCTGCATCTATGGTTTATAACTTTGGTTCTGCAGTTTTGCGTGCTGCAGGTGATACAAAGAGACCCCTCTACATCTTGTTGGGTGCAGGCCTTGTAAATGTGGCATTAAATCTATTTTGTGTTCTTGTACTGAAACTTGGGGTTTTGGGTGTAGCAATCGGAACAGTTGCTTCGCAGTTGATTTCTGCCATTGTTGTGGTGCGAATTTTGACTCATACTGATACAGAGTTCAAACTTCAGTTTTCAAAACTGCGTATTTATAGACGTGAACTTGGCAAAATCGCTGCAACGGGCATACCGTCCGGACTTAACGGAGTTATGTTCAGTACGTCAAATGTAATAATACAATCGGCAATAAATTCATTTGGCAAGCTGGCTATGGCAGGAAGCGTAGCCGCTACGAATGTAGAGAACTTCGGATTTTTGGTTCTTTCAGCCGTTGAACAAGGTGCTGTCAGCTTTGTGGGGCAGAATATGGGTGCAAAAAAACCAGATAGAATTACATCTGTCACCAAGGTTGCAATGATTATAGGAATCGCAAGTTCATTACTTTTCTTGTTTGTGATGAGAGAAGCAGGGCCGATAATGCTTGGCCTTTTTGCGGACGATACCTCACGGGAAGCGGTTGTCAGAATGGGAATGATAAAGCTTGCATTTGTGGCTTGCAGTTATACTTTGTATGTGCCAAGTCAGGTTCTTAACGGAGTGCTTAAAGGGATGGGCAGGGCAACGGTGCCAACAGTAATAAATTCAGTTTGCATATGTGGATTGAGGCTTCTTTGGATGTTTGTGGCATATCCTTTTAATCCCACGCTTGAGATGGTCTATACATCTTATTCAATTTCCTGGGGATGCTCGTCTATAGCTATGATTATTGCTTATCTGATTGTTAAAAGAAAGATATTCAGAAGAGAATTTTAAAATAACAAAAGAAGGACGAATTTTTAAATTCGTCCTTCTTTTGTTATTTGTATAAAACTAAAAGTGCAAAATAGACATTGCGATTTCAAAATAAATAAGCAAAGATATTGCATCAACAATTGTTGTGACAAACGGGCTTGCCATAACTGCAGGGTCAAAACCAATACGTTTAACCAAGATGGGCAGAGCGCAACCTGCAAGTTTTGCACAAACAACAGTAACAACAAGTGTTAAAGACACTACAAGTGCCACCATTATAGGGTCCTGACCTGAGGCAAGAATTGCACCTTGATCAATAATCATCATCTTTGCGAAATTTACAACAGCAAGAGTAGTTCCGCAAAGAAGCGCAACGCCGGCCTCTTTTCTTAAAATCTTGAAAATGTCTTTCATTTCCACATCATTTAAAGAGAGCGCGCGAATGATGGTAACAGAACTTTGACCGCCTGAGTTACCGCCTGTGCCCATCAGCATAGGGATAAATGCAGTAAGAATCACACAGGCGGACAGGGTGTTCTCAAAGCTGCTGATTATACCGCCGGTAAATGTAGAGGACAGCATAAGAAGTAGCAGCCAGGGAATTCTGTTTTTAAATAGTTCCCATATATCGGTTTTCAGGTAGGGCTTTTCAGATGGCAAAATAGCCGCCATTTTTTCAATATCTTCAGTGTGTTCTTCCTGGATGACGTCGATTACGTCGTCGAATGTAATAATACCTACGAGCCTTGTTTCCTTATCGACTACAGGCATTGCCAAAAAGTCGTACTTGTCAAAAAGGTTTGCAACGTTTTCCTTATCTTCAAAGGTATCAACAAAAATGACATTGGTTTCCATCATATCGCCAATGGTGACTTTTGGGTCACAAAGAAGAAGCTCTTTCACGGTTGTTATACCAATCAAATGACGGTTTGAGTCTGTTACATAGCAGGTGTAAATTGTTTCCTTGTCAACACCAGTGGCACGGATACGGTCAAAAGCCTGACTGACAGTCATATCTGCCTTTAGGTTGACATACTCAATTGTCATAATGCTGCCGGCACTGTCTTTCGGATAGTTAAGTATTTTGTTTATATGGCCACGGGTTTCAGGGTCAGATTGTCTCAAAATACGTTTAACTACATTTGCCGGCATCTCCTCGATGATATCAACAGTATCATCCACGTACATTTCGTCAAGCACTTCACGGAGTTCCTTATCGCTGAAAGTACTTATCAGATGTTCCTGTGTGTCAGGCTCCATCTCGACAAAGGTGTCGGCTGCAAGTTCTTTTGGCAAAAGCCTAAAAAGCTTGATGGTGGAGTCTTCCGGAAGTTCATCAAAAATAAGTGCGATATCCGGAGCATTCATTTCGGACAGAGTACTTCGCAACTTAAAAAATTCCTTATTCTGTATTAAAGCCAAAATCTCATCAATCATTTTGCGTTTCCTCCTGTTCCTTAAATGTTATATCTTTTAAACAATTTACATTACTGAGTATAGTATTTTTGCAGCTTCAGCCTTGGTGAGAGTGTTAAGGGGCTTAAGACTACCATCTTCGTAACCTTTCATTGCCCCAAGTGTTATGAGGGTAGTTATACCATCCTCTGCCCAAGCCGGAATGTCGGATTTGTCCGATGCGTCAAAAGTTATTTTAAAAAGACCTTGTGGCTGTGTTCGTGCTACAATTGTTGCGGCTTCACTACGGGTGATGGTGGAGAGGGGGTCTGCGCAACTTTCGGTATCAGAAACATATCTGCCTTTCACAATTCCTTCTTTATAGAGGGCCTTAAAGCTGTTAAGCGCCCAAAACGGAATTGCTTCAAGGTCGCTGTATGGGAGAACTACATTCTGATAATCCTCCGGATTTAATCTCAGATAATTTGTTATCATAACAGCAAATTCTGAACGGGTCATCGGTTTTTGAGGATTGAATTTAAGTGTGCCGTCGGTTGCATCACCATTGATAATTTTTTGGTTATACATATATCCCAGGATATCTTCTGCCCAATGCCCGATTGTATCCGTAAATGGAGCTTTTTCCATAACGAATTTGGAAGAAAGGGTATTAAAAGAAGTATAACCAAAAATATTAGTGGCAAAGACTGTTATTTTTCCGCAACCTTCAGGAATGTTACCCGTAGCTTCGCCTGATTGCTCGTTATATTCAAAATCTGTGACTTTTCCGTCAAGTTTGACAATGATACCAGATTTTTCGGTATTTATATTATATGCGCAAGAAATTCTTGCGATAAATTTGTCGCCGTCGGTTTTGATGTCAATAACAGGATATGCATTCTTGTCAGATTTGTCAGGCTTTGCAAGGGTGGTAGGAATGTTTACTTTCTTATTGCCTGCAGAAACGGTTATGTTTCCGGTTGCTCCGTATTTATCGGATGCCTTAAACTGGCCTGAAGATGAAATTTCACCAATCCCTGCATCTGCTTGCCAGATAAAGTCCTTATCCTCTGCTGCAAGTTTGTTATAACCGCCATAACCTTCAGCGGTAAGATTAACAGCGCTGCCCGGTGTAAGGTTAAGGGTTTTAACCTGAGTGTTATTGGATTCGTTTTTTACGATGATGTCAGTAGGTGTTTCAAGACAAGTTATGTCGATGGAAGTCTGTATATTACCTGATTGGGCAAATACTTTCACTACGCCATTTTCCTGCGCGGTAAATTTACCTGAATTTGTGACGGTACTGTTTTTGCCTTCCTCTACAAAGAATTTAGTGTCTGACGGAACAGTGGTTTTGTGAAAACCTGAGTCACTTGCTTTTACTTCGAGGTCAAGACTTGCACCTGTCAGCACATAATTGCTCTTAGGGTAAATGTGTAGCATTTCTGCAGTTCCCGTTTTTTTGGCAGTATTCTTAAAGAAGAAAAAGGTTGAAACCTTGCGTTCTTTGCCGTCGGATGGTTTGTTTGCAAGACTTGGATTATCATTTCCCGGCAGCTGCACAGATATTTGGGTAGAACCGCCACCGTCCAAGTTAAGAGCTTCTTTGCAGCCTAATTCCTGCATACGTTTTGCCAAAGTTTTAAGTTGAACACCATAACTATGACCGGATTGGCGGCCATCGATTGTGTAAAGCACTATTGCACCATCCTCTTTTATGCCTATAGCGGTACGGGGTGCAGCACCTGCCTCAAGGTTTGGATTTACCTCGCCGTTTATCAAGAGTCTGCCTCCAACACTGCCCATGCCAAGCGCAACATCGTTCCAGCGGCTGTCACCGTTTGCACTGAATGAAAGAGTAACTTCTTCACCAACTTCAAGTGATTTAATTGGGTCAAGAAATTCAGAGGGAGCTTTTGCATCTATTGTGATAACAATCTTGCCCTTTGGGATAGGGGCAGAAGAGGTCTGTTCATTTATCTTTTCCACTACAGCAGTCATTTTTGTGCCGATTTTCATTTCGCCGTCTATTGGGTTTAAAATTACGTCAATACCTTTAGTGGTGTTTCGGGTTTCAGTTCCAAAGTCACTTGTCATCATATAAATTGCATATGGCTGACGGTATTTGTTGATGTTATAAATATTTGCTTCGGTTCCGTCTTTCTTAATCAAAACAGAGTTTAGGGAGAAATAGGATATAAATGCAGTTCCGTCAGGCATAATGCCTATTGCATCCTGACCGGATGCATCTTTTGTGAGAATTTTGCCATCAACGATCGCGTTGCTCATAGGTACACCTGTCTGGAGTGAAAAGAAATCAGCATTACTGCCGCCGATTATGTCATTGCCTAAGGACTCAAGACGGTTTATTTCATTCGAAATGGTACTGGTCCCATAAAGGGCAGCGCCACTTGTGATGGTTGGAAGAACGGTACTGTTTGGAGTATATACTATATAATTCTCAGACTGTTTGCCTACACCGCTTTGGTCGCTGTAAAATACATTATGGGTAAAGTAAGTTCCTTCGCCTATTTGAGTGGTATATCCATTTATTTTTGATGAGCCAAGCACTGATGCTGACGCCCCGACAGGAGTGAGGATAAATATAAATAATGTCAAAGCTGAAATAAATCTTTTAAGTTTCATAGCCAAAAATCTCCTGTAATTAATCGTAGTTAAAATTAATATAACAAACTAATTATAACAAAAAAAAATAATATTGTAAACAAAAAAATATTAACAAAATCTGAAATTGGATTAAAAACAAAAAACGGCAACTTTCAATAGAAAATTGCCGTTTTTCTGGTGCGCCAGAAGGGACTCGAACCCCTGACCTACTGGTTCGTAGCCAGTCACTCTATCCAGCTGAGCTACTGGCGCATAGCTGACAAACATAATATCTGCCGCCAACGAATATATATTCTAGCACACATTTTTGTAAAATGCAAGTGAATTTTGAAAAAAGTTTAAAATTTTTTGAATTTGTGTTATTGAGACGAGGCGCAGGAGAGGATTTTCTCTTCGTTGCGGTATTCGGCGAGTAATTGTGAAAATCTGCTTTGTTCTGCCTGGATTTTGTAAATATAGAAGTCAATGAGCTTGGGCTCGGTTACATTGTTGAAGTTATCTTGTGCAGATTTCAGCTTGTTTTTGCTGTCTTCGATATCTTCGCGAAGTAGGCGGAGTTTTTCCAAGTGCAGTTTATCTTCTTGTGTGAGTTTTTGGGTTTTGAAACGAAAAAACATAATGTTTTGGGCAAGCTCAAGTGTCATATTTTTAAATTCTCCTTTCGGATAAAGTTATATCTAAAATAGTATAGGCTTGTAATTTGAAATATATTCCAAATTCTTGTTAATATTTTGTTACAAGGCTTGTAACTTTCAGAAAAGTGTGCTATACTAATTATAATTGTATTCGTATGCCCGAATGCAAAATTGGAGGTCTAAAAGATGAGTTTTAAAAGCTTGATTGAAAAGGTTGTTGGCACATACAGCGACCGCGAACTAAAGAGAATTAAACCTGTTATGGAGCAGGTGCTTGCTTTTGAAGACGAAATGTCAAAAAAGACAGATGAACAGCTCCGTGAAATGACAGATATTTTTAAAGAAAGATTAGACAAAGGTGAAACATTGGAAGATATACTTCCCGAGGCATTTGCTGTTTGCCGAGAGGCATCGGCTAGAGTTCTAGGAATGAAGCATTTCCCTGTCCAGATTATCGGTGGTATTGTTCTTCATCAGGGCAGAATTGCCGAAATGCGAACAGGTGAAGGTAAGACTTTGGTGGCTACTTTGCCGGCGTACCTGAACGCACTTTCCGGCAAAGGTGTGCATATTGTAACGGTAAATGACTATCTTGCAAAACGTGATAGTGAGTGGATGGGCAAGCTTTACAATTTCCTTGGTCTTTCAGTGGGGCTTATTATTCACGAAAAGGATAATGCCCAAAGACGTGAAGCGTATAATGCCGACATCACATATGGTACAAACAATGAGATGGGGTTTGACTATCTCCGTGACAATATGGCTATCTACAAAGAGGACAGGGTTCAGAGGGGTCACAATTATGCAATCGTGGACGAAGTAGATAGTATTCTGGTTGATGAGGCAAGAACACCGCTGATTATTTCAGGTGTAGGTGAAAAATCAACTGCACTTTACGAGCAGGCGGATTTGTTTGCCAAGGGACTTAAATGTCGTCGTGTAGTTGAAACAGACAGCAAGGAAGAGGCTGAAGAAGTTTATGCAGATGTAGATTATATTGTTGATGAAAAGGCAAAATCCGCAGTTCTTACTCCCGAAGGTGTGAAAAAGGCGGAAAAGGCTTTTGGTATTGAAAATTTAACAGACCCTGAAAATATGACAATTTCACATCACATAAATCAGGCAATCAAGGCCAACGGTGTTATGAAACGTGACAAAGATTATGTTGTCAAGGACGGACAGGTAATCATTGTGGATGAGTTTACAGGCCGTTTGATGTTTGGCCGTCGTTATAGTGACGGATTGCATCAGGCAATTGAGGCCAAAGAACACGTAAAAGTTGAAAATGAGAGCAAAACTCTTGCTACAATTACTTTTCAGAATTTCTTCCGTCTTTACGGCAAACTTTCAGGTATGACAGGTACAGCGCAGACTGAAGAGGAAGAATTTCAGGAAATTTATCGTTTGGATGTTTTGGTTATTCCAACCAACAAACCTATGCAAAGAACAGACCTGCCTGATATCATTTACAAAACCGAACGGGCAAAATTCAATGCGGTAATTGCCGAAGTTGAGTCGGCTCACGCGATTGGTCAGCCTGTGCTTATAGGTACGGTTTCAATCGAAAAGTCGGAACTCTTAAGCCGTATGCTGAAGAAAAAAGGCATCAAGCATAATGTTCTTAACGCAAAGATGCACGAGAAGGAAGCAGAAATTGTTGCTCAGGCCGGCAAGAAGGGAGCGGTTACAATCGCAACCAATATGGCGGGCCGAGGTACAGATATTGTTCTTGGCGGTAATGCTGAGTTTATGGCAAAAAAAGAAATGGAGAATCTGGGATTTGCCCCTGAGCTTATAGTTCAGGCTACAGGCTTTGCTGAAACTCAGGATGAAGAGATAATCAACGCAAGAAAGACCTTTACCGAGTTAAACAACAAATACAAGGCTCAAATCGAGCCTGAACAGGCAGAAGTTCTGGCAGCGGGAGGCCTTTATATAATAGGCACCGAACGTCACGAAAGCAGACGTATAGACAATCAGCTGAGAGGTAGAGCAGGTCGTCAGGGCGATGTAGGTAAGTCAAGATTCTTTTTGTCACTTGAAGATGATCTTATGCGTCTTTTTGCGGCAGATAAGATAAACCGGATAATGGAAATGGTAGGCTTTGGCGAAGATGAAGCTATTGAAAGCAAGCTGGTTTCAGGCTCAATTGAGACAGCGCAGTCAAGGGTTGAGGGCAGAAACTTCAGTATCAGAAAGCACGTACTTAATTATGACGATGTAAACAATCAACAGCGTGAAATGATTTACACTCAGCGTAATGAAGTTTTGGATGGTGTTGATTTAAAAGCTACAATCATCAAAATGATGGGCAGCGTCATTGAAAATATCATTACACGTAATACAGGCGGATATAAAGAGGCAGAGGAATGGCAGTGGCAATCAATACGTGAACAACTTGCAGAAGAGTTTGGACCTTTTAAAGAAGGTGACCTTGAGTTTGATCCTCACGATATTGATCATATGACAGTTGAGTCAGCTACAGAGATGGTTCAGGAAAAGGCCGTTGAAAAATATAAAATTCAAGAGGAGTTGTTTGGAGACAGTATTCGCGAGGTTGAACGTATAATTCTTCTCCGTACGGTTGATGCAAAGTGGATGGATCACATAGATAGTATGGAACAGCTCCGCCAGGGTATCAATTTGCGTGCGTATGCACAAAGAGATCCGGTTGTTGAATATAAGTTTGAAGCTATGGATATGTTTGATGAGATGATTGCCGCAATCAAGGAAGAAACAATCAAAATGTTGTTCCACGTGGTTCCGCAATCAAAGATTGAACGCAAGCAGGTTGCAAAGCCTATGGCGGAAAACCTGGGCGGAGATGGCACTGTCCAGAAAAAGCCTGTTGTAAAGACTGAAAAAATTGGCAGAAATGATCTTTGTCCTTGCGGTAGCGGAAAGAAATATAAACATTGTTGTCTTGGAAAAGACCAAAATTAAAAGACATTAAAACTTGAAGGATGTGATAATGTGATAGAGTTTGATGAATACAAGCTTGAGCTTGATGGAATGAAAAAAGATATTACAGATTTGAGGGATTCACTTTAACATAGAAAAAACTATGGAAGAAATCTCAGAGCTTGACCAAAAAACAATGGCGCCTGACTTTTACAGCGATATGGAAAGTGCAGGCAAGACTATGCAAAAGATAAAGGGTCTGAAAGCAAAGCTTGAAAGATATGAAATGCTTTACTCATCCTGGGAGGATTTGACTACCCTTGTTGCACTTGCTATTGAGGAAAATGATATAAGTGTTTTAGACGAGGTTAAGGATGGATTTAAACAGCTTTCAGAAAATTTAAACTCAATGAAGCTTGAAACCTTGCTTTCAGGAAAGTATGATTCAAGCAACGCAATCCTTACTCTTCACGCAGGAGCAGGAGGAACAGAGGCTCAGGATTGGTGTGAAATGCTTTACCGTATGTACACACGCTGGGCAGAACGCCGTGGATTTAAGACAGAAACCATTGATTATCTTGATGGTGAAGAAGCAGGCATCAAGAGTGTGACCTTTCAGATAGAAGGTCTTAATGCTTACGGATATGCTAAGTGTGAAAAGGGTGTTCATCGGTTAGTGCGAATTTCACCATTTGATTCATCAGGCAGAAGACATACATCTTTTGCGTCACTGGACGTTATGCCGGAAATTGATGATGATATCGAAATTAATATAAACCCTGAGGACTTAAAAGTTGACACATATCGTGCAAGCGGAGCAGGCGGTCAGCATATCAACAAGACAGAGTCTGCGATACGTATTACCCATATCCCCACCGGGGTTGTGGTAACCTGTCAGAACGAACGTTCGCAACATAAAAATCGTGATATGGCTATGAAGATGCTTAAGTCAAAACTGGTGGAGATTGCAGAACGCGAACAAAAGGAAAAGATTGAGGACCTCAAGGGTGTTCAAATGGAGATTGGTTGGGGCAGCCAGATACGTTCCTACGTATTCCACCCGTATAGTATGGTAAAGGACCATCGAACCAATTTTGAAACAGGAAATACAGGAGCAGTTATGGATGGGGATTTGGATGGATTTATTGATTCATACTTGACGGCTCTTTCGCGCGGTGAACTTGAAGGTTAAAGTGAAAGGAAGTAAAATATGTTTGAAAAATTATCATTTATAGAACAACAACACGAGGAGCTTGCAGCAAAGATAAGTGACCCGGCCGTTATGGCAGATATGGATAATTGGCGCAAGCTTTGCAAGGAACATTCAGATATGACTCCTATTGTTGAGAAGTACAAGGAATATAAGACCAACAAAAATACAATTGACGACGCCGAGATGATGCTTGATGATCCTGATACAGATAAAGAGTTCAAAGAGATGCTCAACGAGGAGATCAAAGAGGCAAAGGCGAATATTGAGCGAATAGAGGAAGAACTAAAGATATTGCTTCTGCCAAAGGACCCCAACGATGACAAAAACGTTATCGTTGAAATCCGTGGTGGTGCAGGCGGTGATGAGGCGGCACTTTTTGCAGCTGACCTTTACAGAATGTACACAATGTATGCCGAATCAAAACGCTGGAAGACAGAAATTATGAATCTTAGCGAAATTGGTATAGGCGGAATTAAGGAAGTATCGTTTATGATTGAGGGACAGGGTGCCTACAGCCGACTTAAATTTGAGAGCGGTGTTCATCGTGTTCAGCGTGTGCCTGAAACCGAATCTCAAGGTAGAATTCACACTTCAACAGTTACCGTTGCGGTGCTGCCTGAAGCCGAAGAAGTTGACTTTGAGATTAATCCTGCAGATCTTCAGATAGATACATTCCGTGCAAGTGGTGCCGGTGGTCAGCATATCAACAAGACCGAATCTGCAATTCGTATTACACATATCCCTACAGGTGTTATTGTTGAATGTCAGGACGAGCGTTCACAACATAAAAACAAGGACAAAGCGTTAAAGGTGCTGCGTTCAAGACTTTATGAGGCGGAACTCCAAAAACAGCAGGACGCAATTGCGGCAGATAGAAAGAGTCAGGTTGGTACAGGTGACAGAAGTGAAAGAATAAGAACATACAACTTCCCACAGGGCCGTGTTTCAGATCACCGTATCGGACTTACATTATACAAGATTGAAGCTATTATGAATGGTGACATTGATGAAGTCATTGATGCACTAATTACAACAGACCAGAGCGAAAAGCTAAAATTACAGGCAGAAAGTTAGAGAATTTTTTCGGAGATGTATTCATTTGGAAACAAGAATTTTTGAAAACACAAGAGAGGGTATAAAGTCGGCAGCCACACTGATAAGGTCAGGCGAAACTGTGATTTTTCCTACCGAAACGGTCTATGGACTGGGCGCAAACGCCCTTGATTCCCTGGCGGTAAAGAAAATTTTTACAGCCAAGGGAAGACCGTCGGATAATCCGTTGATTGTTCATATTGCAGATTTTTCAGAAGCAGAGGAATTTGTGGAGAATATACCACACACAGCAAAGCTCCTGGCGGAAAAGTTCTGTCCAGGTCCTATCACTATGATTCTTAAGAAGAAGGCTTGTATCCCTGCTGAAGTATCAGCCGGACTTGATACTGTTGGTATCAGAATTCCGGAAAACAAAATTGCAAGGGATTTTCTGAAGGAGTGTGGAGTGCCTGTTGCGGCGCCAAGTGCTAATATTTCAGGCAGACCAAGTCCTACAAACTTTGAACACGTTTTTGAAGATATGAATGGTAGAGTTGCGGGAATTATCAAAGGTGAAAACTCACGGGTAGGGGTTGAATCTACGGTCATTGATTTAACTTCCGATATTCCCACAGTATTGCGTCCGGGTGGCATATCCGTTGAGGAACTAAGTGAAGTTTTGGGCGATGTGCTGGTGTCAAGTGAACTAAAAGACGACGGCATTCCAAAAGCACCGGGAATGAAATATAAACACTATTCGCCTAAAGGTCAAACATTCATTTTAAAAGGTAATGTAACAGATGTTGCCGGGTTTTTGGAAAAACGCAGCAAGGTGAATTCGGTTTCAGTACTTGTGTTTGATGAATTTATTGAGTATATGCCAAAGGGTATAAATGTGATTTCCCTTGGAGGCAAGGATGACCCAAAGTCTGCTGCAAACAGGCTTTTTGATGCACTTCGTGAATGTGATGCACTGGGAGTAAGAGAAATATACGCTCCTGAAATTCCGGAACAGGGACTTTGGAGAGCTGTAAAAAACCGCCTTTACAAAGCGGCGGCGGCAAGAATTATTGATGCAAAATCGGCAAAATCCGTGCTGTTTGTCTGTACGGGCAATACCTGTCGTAGTGCAATGGCTGAGGGGATTTTCAACATATCACACAAAAATGCAGTTGCAATTTCTGCAGGATTGTTTGTAAATCAATCAAGTGCTGAAGAAAATGCTGTAAAGGCAGCAGCAGAGCTTGGCACAGATATCAAAAATCATATTCCAAGACAATTGACCCCCGAATTAATTGAGAATTCAGACATTGTACTTACGATGACTGATTCCCATAAGAAAAGTCTTGTGGGCTTTGAAAATGTAATTACCATATCCGGGTTTGTAGGGGAAGAGAAGGATGTCAAGGACCCTTATGGCGGAGATATGGAAGTTTACAGAAGTTGCGCAAGAGAGATTAAAGAATTGATAGAAAAGATAAAATTATGATTGAATTTGTACCTATGAAAGAAGAGCATATTGAAGGGTTGGTTAAGATTGAAGAACAGTGTTTCAACTCAGGATATGCCAAAACTACATTTTTAAAAGAGCTTGAAAACAAGATTGCTATATACATTGTAGCGGTTGATGGCAAGACCGTTCTTGGTTATATGGGACTTTGGAATATTTGCGGCGGTGCAGACATTATTGATGTTGCAGTTCACAAAGATTTCCGTCGCCAGGGTATTGGTGAAGGTTTAATTTCAGAGATGCTGAAAGTTTGTAAAAAAGAAAATATCTTTGAAGTAAATCTTGAGGTCCGGGTTTCAAATTTTGCAGCACGGGAACTTTACAAAAAAATGGGTTTTTCAGAAGTAGGATTAAGAAAGCTGTATTACGAGAATAAGGAAGATGCAATTTTAATGAAGATAAAAATTTAAAAGGAGGTATAACTTAAATATGAAAATACTTGCAATTGAGAGTTCCTGCGATGAGACAGCGGCAGCTGTTGTTGAAGACGGAACAAAAGTACTTTCAAATGTAATCAACACACAGATAGACCTCCACAAAGCCTTTGGTGGGGTTGTTCCCGAGGTTGCATCAAGAAAGCATATAGAAAACATAAGCGATGTAATAGACATAGCATTAGCTGAAGCTGAGGTTAGCTTAAGTGAGGTTGATGCTATTGCGGTGACATATGGCCCGGGACTGGTTGGGGCATTGCTTGTAGGGGTATCAACAGCAAAAGCTTTGGCCTTTGCCGCCAAAAAGCCCCTTATACCTGTGCATCATATAAAAGGACATATTTGTGCCAATTATATTGAGTATCCTGATTTTAAACCGCCCTTTATTTGTCTTGTAGCATCAGGCGGCCACAGCCATATTGTTTATGTAAAGGATTATAATACATACGAAGTCCTTGCAAAAACAGGTGATGATGCAGCCGGAGAGGCTTTTGACAAGGTTTCAAGAGTCCTTGGCCTTGGATATCCCGGCGGGCCTGCAATTCAAGAATGTGCAAAATCCGGAAATCCTGATGCGATTCGGTTCCCCAGAGTTAATATGGGAGATAGCGGATTTGACTTTAGTTTTAGTGGTGTTAAAACAGCCGTTATAAATTATATCCACAATGCTGAGCAAAAGGGCCTTGAAATAAACAAAGCGGATATTGCAGCATCTTTCCAAAATGCGGTGATAGATGTTTTGAGCGGGCATTTGATTGAATGTGCAAAAAAATATAAGACCAAGCGGATTGCTTTGGCGGGGGGCGTTGCGGCCAACCGACCGCTCCGTGAAAGATGTGAAAGGCTGGCACATGAAAATAATATGGAATTTGTTTGCCCTTCAATGAAACTTTGTACCGACAATGCGGCAATGATAGGTTGCGCGGCATATTATGAGTATAGGGCAGGCAAGCTTGCAGATATGTCCCTTAATGCAATTGCCAATCTGGCTCTCGGCTAAAATATATTTTGGAAAATTTCCACTATTTTAAACCGTAGTTCAACAGGAATGGCGCCGGAATCTTTTTGGGTTATCAGGTTGTATTCTGACTGTTCCAAGTCAGACTTAAGTTGAGTTTTTGCAGCGTCTGTTACAGAAAGTACTCCATCGGCAAAGCAAAGGGGTGGGTACATAACACACCACCAGTTTTCACCTTTTGCTTCACCTATTTCAATGCGAAGAGCTGTGTATCTTCCGCTTGGCAGGGTTACATCGCCGTAAGATTTAGTAGGAAAAGCAAAGTTCCCTATTGAAACTTTGACAGGATAGTCAAAACCATAGTCTTGGATTTCACTTTCGGCGATTTTTTTGATTTCCTGCGAGCGCTCATTTGTTATACGGATTGCATCATCAAGGTTTTGACAGTTAGAAAAAAACTCTCCTGCCTCAGAGATAATTCTGTCACGGACACAGAGTTTCAAATCCTGGTCGCAGGCTGAATTACTGTTTGCAATTATATGAAGTCTGAGGACCGCATTACTTATGTTATTTCCTACATTTTTGGCATATGTTATAGTCAGTGCAAAAATTAAAGTAAGTACAGATATTAAAAAGAATAGTTTTGATTTGCTTATATATCTCATTATTTCAAATCCTTTCCATATTTTATGAGGAGATTATTAACATAAATAAGGATATTTATACATATTGATTTTTTGAATGATGGGAGTTAAAATTATATAAAGGATAGATGTAAAATGAAGAAGTTAAGTGTATGTGTTTTATTTGGCGGCGTTTCATCCGAGCATAGCGTATCGGAGGTTTCAGCATCGGCGGTGCTGGAAAACATCGACCGTGAGAAATATGATGTTCACGCCGTTGGTATTACAAATGAGGGCGAGTGGCTCTATTTTGAAGGCGAAACAGATGACATAAGAAATCACAAGTGGGAAATGGGCAAAACAACCCCGGCGATTATTTCCCCTGACCGTACCCACAAGGCACTTTTAAAGCTTGGTGAAAAAGTTGAAAAGATAGATATAGATGTGGTATATCCGGTTCTCCACGGCAAAAATGGTGAGGATGGCACAATCCAGGGACTTTGCGAGCTTGCAGGTATTCCTTATGTTGGAAGCGGCGTTATTGGTAGTGCTGCTTGTATGGATAAGTGCATCGCAAAGATACTCTTCGAAAAAGCGGGTATTCCTCAAGCGAATTGGGTTGAATTGAAAATCGGTGACACACCTGATTTTGAGATGATAGAGAAAAAGCTTGGCTATCCTATGTTTATCAAGCCATCATCTGCCGGTTCATCAGTAGGTGTAACAAAGGCCGGAGACAGAGAAGAATTGGAAAAGGGTATCGCACTTGCTTTGGAACACGATTACAAGGTATTGATTGAAGAGGCCATCAATGCACGTGAGGTTGAATGTGCTGTTATGGGCAATTTAAGTCCAAGAACTGCAGACGTACTTGGTGAAATCAAGCCTGCAAAGGAATTTTATGATTTTGAAGCAAAGTATGAGGATGAAAACTCACAGCTTATGATTCCGTCGCCGGTGGATAAGGAGACAGAGGAAAAAATAAAGGAGTATGCAATAAAAGCATATAAAATTTGCGAATGTCGTGGACATTCAAGAGTCGATTTTTTTGTAGAAAAAACAACAGGGGAGATAATTTTGAATGAGATAAATACAATCCCCGGTTTCACTCCAATCAGTATGTACCCAAAACTTTGGGAAAATTCGGGACTTTTGATGAGTGAGGTAATTAGCAAGCACATTAAATTTGCGCTTACGAGAGAGGACTAAATTTAGCGGGTTAACTATATTATTTAAACAAGTTTTTCAGATATTTTGATATGGATGCTAAATGAGAGGAAAGATTTAAATGGATAACAGGCCGATTGGTGTTTTTGATTCAGGTCTTGGCGGACTTAGTTGTGTAAAAGAAATTATGAGTATAATGCCGGGCGAAGATGTAATATATTTTGGTGATACCGGCAGAGTTCCATATGGTAGCCGCAGCCAGGAAACTTTGATGAAGTATGTTAGACAAGACATACGTTTTCTAAGAAGCTTTGATATAAAGATGATAATAATTGCTTGTGGAACAGCCAGCAGTGCGGTTCTTCCCTGGATAGGGGATGAACTTGACACTAAAATAATGGGGGTTGTTCAGCCTGCATCAAAAAAAGCGGTAGAGAGCACCAAAAACGGACGCATTGGAATACTTGGAACTGCTGCAACCGTTAAGTATGGCAAGTATGTTGAGGATATAAAAAAGCTTAACCCTGATGCTCAGGTTTTTCAAAAGGCGTGTCCTATGTTTGTACCCCTTGTTGAAAATGGGTATATGGATTCTGAAGTAACGGAAATCATTGCCCGTGAATATCTTGAAGAAATTAGAAAAAAGGATGTAGATACCCTTATTTTGGGGTGTACCCATTATCCGATTTTAAAGGATGTAATCCAAAAGATTATGGGAGACGAGATATTGCTTATAGATTCCGGGGCAACAGCGGCACACAGTGCTTATGAGTTTTTGAAAAGTACCGGTATGTTAAATGATAAGACAACAGGTGAATACAAGTACTTTGTCAGTGATTCAACCGAGGATTTTGCAAAGCTTGGAAGTATGTTTTTAAGCAAACCCATATGTGAGGATGTAGGCAAAATTGATATTGAAAGGTATTAGAGAATATTTATGTGACTGAATTTTTTATGCATCTTATGGATCCTATATGAGAGTGCATAGATATGTTTTCAATTACTACAGATAGAAAGGCTATGAAAATTAAAATGAAAGAAAATGCAATGATATCCCTTAAAACTTTGCAAAATATTGATGGGGATGAAGAGGTTAATGAGATAGAACTTCAAACCCAAGGCAAGTTTGCTGAGAAAAACGGCAAGTTTTATATAATATATCAGGAAAGTGAGCTTACGGGCTTTGAGGATACCACTACAACCATAAAGGTATCAGAGGATTCTGTCAGTATGACCCGCACAGGCAAATATAACAGCAAGATGGTTTTTCGCCGTGGCGAAAAGTGTCTCTGCAGTTATGCTACTCCATATGGGGTAATCCCTGTTGGCGTAAATCCTACACTGCTTGAGAGTAAGATGGACGACCAGGGTGGCAAGGTCAATATTGAATATATACTGGATATTGACAACCGTGATTATTTGAAAAATCGTCTTAATCTTACGGTGACAAAAACCACAAATTAAGACTCTAAATATACTTTATACGAAAAAGGACAGGAGAAACAAACTTATGAATATTATTGAAAATTCCAAAAAGACAATAGCGGCGGCAATTGAAATCGCGTTTAAGGCTGCGCAGGATGCGGGAAAGCTTAATTCGGCTGAGAAAATTGAAGTTGGCAAAATGGTACACCTTGAAGTGCCAAAGGACAAGCAACACGGCGACTTTGCGTGTAATATTGCAATGCTCCTTGCAAAGGCACTCCGTATGTCACCTCGAGCTATTGCCGAGGCTATTGCTGAAAATATTTCTGTTGGCGGCGAGATTGAAAAAATTGAGGTTGCAGGCGCAGGTTTTATAAATTTTTATCTTTCAAATAACAGACTGTATGAGGTTATCCGTGCCATTGAAACAGAGGGCAAGGATTATGGTCGTATTGATATAGGTAAAGGCAAAAAGGTAATGATTGAATTTGTAAGTGCCAATCCAACAGGTCCTATGCATATGGGTAATGCACGTGGTGGTGCTTTGGGGGATTGTATGGCAAGTGTTATGGAATATGCCGGATATGAAGTAAGCCGTGAGTTCTATGTTAACGATGCAGGCAATCAGATTGAAAAGTTTGGCAAGTCACTTGAGGCGAGATATATTCAGGAGCTCCAGGGTGAAGATGCTGTTGAATTCCCTGAGGATGGCTACCACGGTGATGATATAAGGGAACACGCAAAAGCGTTTATTGCAATTGAGGGGGACAAGTATCTGGATTCTGACTCCGAAAGTCGAAAAAAAGCCTTGGTTGCCTATGCACTTGAGAAAAATGTGGATGCTCTTAAAGGTGATCTTGAAAAATATCGTATTTTTTATGATGTATGGTTCAGAGAGAGTGAACTTCATAAAAATGGCAAGGTAAAAGAAGCTATTGACCGCCTGACTGATGCCGGCTATACCTACGAAGAAGAAGGTGCAGTCTGGCTTAATTGTGAAAAAATGGGCCTTGAAAAGAACGAGGTTTTAGTCCGTCAAAATGGTATCCCAACATATTTTGCGGCAGATATTGCATATCACATTAACAAACTTGAGACCCGTGAATTTGACCTTGCGATTGATGTATGGGGAGCAGACCACCACGGACATATTGCACGTATGAAAGCGGCTCTTGCTGCAGTTGGCATTGACCCTGACAAGTTTGAGGTTTCAATTATGCAGCTTGTTCGCCTGACCCGTGACGGCGAGGCTGTAAGAATGTCAAAACGTACAGGTAAGGCAATCACACTTTCAGACCTTTTGGATGACGTATCGGTGGATGCAGCAAGATTTTTATTTAATATGCGTATGGCAGGAAGTCATCTTGACTTTGATTTGGACCTTGCGGTAAAGCAGGATAGCGAGAACCCTGTTTATTATGTTCAGTATGCTCACGCAAGAATTTGCAGTATTATAAGACTTCTTAAAGAAGAGGGAATCTCTGTTAAGAAGTATAGTGAGATTTCTGCGGATGTCCTTACAATGGAAGAGGAACTTGAACTTTTGAAGAAACTTTCAGAACTGCCTGAAGAAATTAGAGCTGCGGCAGAGAGCCGTGAGCCTGCAAAGATTACAAGATATGTAATTGATCTTGCATCATCATTCCATACCTTCTATAACTCATGCAGAGTAAAGGCGGATGATGAAAAACTTATGGATGCACGTCTTAAGCTTTGTGATAGTGTGCGCATTGTTATTGAAGGTGTACTTAATATGCTTAAGATTGAAGCTCCTGAAAAAATGTAGTTTTAATTCAGTGAATGGAGAAAAATATGAAGAAAAGGCTTTTTAGTATTATTGCGGCGATTTTAATAACTTTTCAAAGTGTTTCTGCTTTTGCGGCAGACTACAAAATGATTTTTAATGATATAAGATATTATAATGCAACAATTTATGTTTGTGATACACAAAACAATGCAGCGATATTGCTTAATGTTGTACCAACAAACGGAAGCTATAACATAAATTTGACCCGTGATATTGAGTATCGTGCCATTGGGTTAAATATAAATAACATATATGGTTCAAAAGGGCAGAAACTTACAATGAATGTAATAAACGGATACCTTTTGGACAGCCCTGTCAAGGTTCTTGTTGGTAAAAACGGATATGGCTATAGGATTTTATGTATGGAATTTTTAAGATAAATTAAGCATAAGGAGATGACTGAAATTATGAGAAATATTGTTAAAAAGTCGATTTTATGGCTTTTGATAATAACAATTTCATTTGCGAGCTTCACAGTTTTTGCTGAAAATTCTGCGGCGGAAACTGAAAATGTAGCATTGACGAAAGAGATTGAAAAGATTATAAATAATTTAACTATCCTTTCAAGATATCAGGAAGTCAATAAAGAGAGCCTTTACAAAGCAGCATTTGAAGCAGTATTTAAGGACAATCCTGAACTTTATGAAGATGTTTTAAAGGCTATGCTTTCTTCTATTGATGAAAATTCGGTATATTATAATGAGGAAGAGGGCAAAAAGTTCCTTCAGGACTTGAATGAGGAAGTTACGGGTATAGGCGTAAACGTGTTTTCCAGCGGTGGTTCCATTATTGTGTCGGAGCCGATTCCGGGTTCTCCTGCAGAAAAGGCAGGCGTCAGAGCTGGGGACATTATTATCGGTGCTGACAACATCGACTTTCGCGGTATGGATTTTGAGGCAGCCCTTGATAATGTTCGCGGCAAGGAAGGTACCTGGGTAAAAATTAAAATTTTGCGTTCAGGGATTTCAGAACCCCTTAGTTTCAATATAAAACGTGAAAAGGTTGTTCTAAATCCTGTTGATTATGAAATAATTGAAGATGAGGGCAAAAAAATCGGCAAGATAAGAATTTATTCCTTTACTGAAACATCTGCTGACAAGTTTGGTGAAGCACTAAATGCTATAAAACTTGAGGGAATAAACAACATAATAATTGATGTTCGTGATAATGGCGGCGGATATTTAAATCAGGCTATTGAAATTGCTGATTTGTTTTTGAAAAAAGGCGCAGTAATAACAACCGAGGACCATAAAGTTAATATTTTGAATAAGGAATACAGAGCATCGGGCAAAGGTGGGGATTTTAAGGTAGTTATTCTCATTAACGGTATGAGCGCCAGTGCATCTGAAGTGCTGACTGCAGCTTTGTGTGAGAATGGCGCTGCAAAATCAGTTGGCGAAAAAACTTTTGGCAAAGGCACAGTTCAAACAATGAGCCAGCTTGCAAACGGCGGAATTATAAAATATACATCTGCTTATTATTTGACCCCTATGGGTAATAATATTCATAAAGAAGGAATAATTCCTGATGTAAAGATTAAAAACTCAACAGAGCCGATTGATATGTCAAAGTTTGATATGTTTAAGTTGGCGAAAACTTATCGTATTGGTGATAGCGGTAAAGAGGTAGAACTTGCAAAAAGAATGCTGAAAGAAATGGGATTATTCATTGGAGAAGTAAATGAAATCTATGATGAAAATCTTAAGATTGCAGTAAACACCTATCAAAAGGTAAAAGGTCTTTTCCCATACGGAGTTTTGGATATAACAACCCAGATGAATTTGTATGATACACTTAAGACCTTAAAAGTGGAGGTTGATGACCAACTTCAGACAGCGATTGATATATTTTAAAGTATGAAAGGATGATAAGAAATGAGCGAAAATTGTACACACAACTGTTCATCTTGCGGAGAGGAATGCTCATCAAGAACACAGCCGCAAAGTCTTCTTGCACCACAAAATTCAATGAGTAATGTAAAAAAGGTTATAGGAATTGTCAGTGGCAAAGGCGGAGTAGGCAAGTCACTTGTTACATCACTTTTGGCGGCAGGCGTACAAAAGGAAGGGCTTAAATGCGCTGTGCTTGATGCGGATATTACAGGACCATCAATCCCTAAACTTTTTGGTATAAGTGAAAAGGCTACAGGCAATGATTATGGAATTTTACCGGTAATCAGTTCAAAAGGTACAAAGATTATATCACTTAATCTTTTGTTGGAAAATGAAACAGACCCTGTTGTATGGCGCGGTCCTGTTATTGGGGGTACAGTAAAGCAATTCTGGACAGATGTTATCTGGGAGGACGTTGACTGTATGTTTGTGGATATGCCACCGGGCACAGGTGATGTTCCCCTTACTGTTTTTCAATCTCTTCCGGTTGATGGAATTATTGTTGTTACATCACCACAGGAACTTGTTTCAATGATTGTGGAAAAAGCGGTAAATATGGCAAAGTTGATGGATATTCCAATTCTTGGAATTGTTGAGAATATGAGTTATATTGAGTGCCCTGAGTGTCACGAAAAGATAAAAATGTTTGGTGAAAGCCATCTTGATGATATTGCGGCAAATTCAGGACTTGATGCTCTTGGGAAAATTCCTATGCGCCCTGATATTGCAGCAAAGTGCGATGCGGGAAGAATTGAGGATATTGACGGCAAGGAATGGCTAAGTGATGCAATTGAAAAAATAAAGAATATTGTAAATGCCTAAAATATAAAACAAAAGAGGAAACCTATGTTTTTAGCAGATAAATGGAAAGATTATGAGTTGCTTGATGCCAAAAATGGTGAAAAGCTTGAAAGATGGGGAAAAATTATCTTAAGACGTCCTGACCCGCAAATTGTATGGGACATTTCAAAGGAAGATATGCATAGTGCCTGGAGAAATCCGGATGCCCATTATTTCAGAAGTAATACCGGAGGAGGCCATTGGGAAAGCCGAAAAGGTCTTCCTGACAGTTGGACAATTGATTACGGCAATTTGACTTTTGGTATCAAAATGATGGGATTTAAGCATACCGGACTATTCCCTGAACAGGCAGCAAACTGGGACTGGTTTTCTGACATAATTAAAAAGTCAGGCCGCGATGATGTAAATGTTCTCAACCTTTTTGCATATACAGGCGGTGCTACTATGGCTGCATCGGCAGCAGGTGCGTCGGTTTGTCACGTTGACGCATCAAAGGGTATGGTGTCTTGGGCAAAAGAAAATGCCAGACTTTCAGGACTTGAGGAAAGACCTATAAGATACATTGTAGATGATGTAAAGAAGTTCACTGAGCGTGAAATACGTAGGGGTCGTAAATATGATGCCGTGATTATGGACCCTCCGTCCTATGGCAGAGGGCCCTCAGGTGAAGTGTGGAAAATAGAGGATGAACTTTTTGGATTAGTCAAGTTATGTATGGAGGTTTTGTCTGATAATCCTTTGTTTTTCCTTATAAACTCATACACAACAGGTCTCTCAGGCGGCGTGCTTGATAATATATTGAAAATGACCCTAAAAAAGAAGTTTGGCGGCAGTGTATCTGTGGATGAGGTAGGACTCCCGATTACCAATAATGATTTAAGACTTCCTTGCGGATATTCGGGACGTTGGCAAAGTAAGTAAAATTAACTGTAAGAGCAGGTGATAGTTTGGACACAAATACAAAAGATACAGTAATTGATGTAAATAATGTTGAGTTTTTGTATGAAGAAACAGACACAGCACAGGTCTTAAAGGGGATTACCCTAAATGTAAGACGAGGGGAGTTTCTTGCTGTTCTGGGCCATAATGGGTCGGGAAAATCAACTCTTGCGAAACATCTTAACGCAATTTTGGTTCCCCAAACAGGAAATGTTACCGTTGAGGGGTTTGATACCGCTGACGAAAATTTGCTTTATAAAATTCGGCAGAGGGTAGGCATGGTGTTTCAGAATCCTGACAATCAGTTGGTTGCAACCATTGTTGAGGAAGATGTGGCTTTTGCCCCGGAAAATTTAGGTGTGCCACAGGCTGAAATCAAAAAGAGGGTAGAATATGCTCTTGATGCCGTAAATATGACCGAGTATAAAGAACACGCACCCCATATGCTTTCGGGCGGTCAAAAACAGAGAATTGCTATTGCAGGTATTCTTGCGATGAAGCCGGACGTTCTTGTTATGGACGAGCCCACAGCGATGCTTGACCCTGTTGGCAGACGTGAAATAATGGAAACCGTAAAGAAACTCAACCGTGAAGAAAATATGACGGTTGTTATGATTACCCATTTTATGGAGGAAGCAGCAGAGGCTGACAGAGTTATTGTTATGGATCACGGCAAATCAATAATGGAAGGCGCACCCAAAGAGGTGTTTTCCCGTGTTGAAGAGCTTAAAAAAATAGGTCTTGATGTACCTCAGACTACTGAGTTGTGCTTCCTTTTGAAGAAATCGGGTCTTGATTTTGACGCGAATATACTTACTATTGACGAATGCGTAAATAAAGTAATGTCTGTGTATAACTCAAAAGGAGGTGCAACAAATGATTAAATTAAGCGACATATGTTACACCTATATGAGTGACGGCCCCTTTGAAAAGGCGGCTGTAAAGAATGTGAATCTCACTTTGAATTCGGGCGAATTTATAGGTCTTATGGGACATACAGGTTCAGGCAAGTCAACTCTTATTCAGATGATTGCCGGCATAGTAAAACCTACTTCAGGCAAGATTGCGATAGACGGGCAGGAACTTTACGCAAAGAATTGCGATATGAGGAAAATGCGATTCAAGACAGGTCTTGTTATGCAGTATCCGGAGTATCAGTTGTTTGAAGAGACCGTGTTTAAAGATATTGCCTTTGGTCCGTCTAACATGGGACTTTCAGAGGATGAGATTAAGCGCCGCGTTTTTTTTGCGGCGAATCTTGTGGGAATTGGGGATGAATTGCTGGAAAAGTCACCCTTTGAACTTTCAGGCGGTCAAAAACGTAGAGTAGCAATTGCGGGAGTTCTTGCAATGGAACCGGAGATCCTCATACTTGATGAGCCAACAGCAGGACTTGATCCTGCAGGCAGAGATGAGATTTTGTGTAAAATCAAGGATATGCACCAAAGACTTGGAATCACGGTTATCCTTGTTTCGCACAGTATGGAGGATTTGGCAAATCTCACAGACAGGATTGTTGTAATGAATCACGGTGAGCTTGCAATGTTTGATAAAACAGCAGAGATTTTCAAACATTCAGAAGAACTAAAAAGAATAGGCCTTTCTGTACCGCAGATTACGGAAGTCTGCAGCCGGCTCAGTGAAGCGGGATTCCCTATTGCTGAGGGAATCTATACCGTTGAAATGGCAAGGGCTGAAATTGAAAGAATACTAAAATCAGAAAAGAGTTGATAAAATGCTGAAGGATATAACACTTGGTCAATACTTTCCGGGAAAATCATTCATTCACAATTTAGACCCAAGAACTAAGATTCTTTGCATAGTGATATATATTACGGTCATATTCCTCATTAAAAGCTTTTTAGGATATGCTGCACTTGCAATTTTTACAGCTCTTTGTGTGTTTTCTTCAAAAATTCCTGTGAAGTTTGTACTTAGAGGACTTAAACCAATAATGATGTTTGTAGCAATAACTGCTCTTTTTAATTTGTTTTTAACAAACGGAAGGGTTGCTTGGCAGTGGGGTTTTTTGACTATTACTTATGAGGGTATAACCTTGGCGATATTTATGGTGCTCAGATTATTTTTCTTAGTGCTTGGAACATCGCTTCTGACACTTACAACTTCCCCAATTGCATTAACGGATGGTATTGAAAATCTTCTTTCTCCTTTAAAAAGAATCGGCGTGCCGGCTCACGAACTTGCAATGATGATGACAATTGCGCTGAGATTTGTACCAACCCTTTTGGAAGAAACCGACAAGATTATAAAAGCACAGACCGCACGTGGCGCAGATTTTGAAAGCGGAAACCTGATTTCCCGAGCAAAGGCGATGATACCTATTTTGATTCCGCTGTTTATTAGTGCCTTCAGACGTGCAGATGATCTGGCAGTTGCTATGGAATGCAGATGTTATCGTGGCGGTGAAAACCGCACAAGACTTCGTGCACTGAAAATGTCTTATCGTGATGGTTTTGGTTTTGGCGCAATAATTTTGTTTACAGCCATCATTATACTGACTAATATATTAAGCGGTAGGTTGGGTCTTGTATGATTAATATAGCGGTAAAAATTATGTATGATGGTGCCAAATATCACGGTTGGCAGTTTCAAAAGAATGGAATAACTGTTCAGGAGCGGATTGAAACGGTTCTTTCTGAACTTACAGGTGAAGAAGTTTCAGTTTGCGGTTGCAGCCGTACTGATGCAGGTGTTCACGCACTTGAGTTTGTCTTTAACTTTAAAAGTAATACCAAAATACCTGTTGAAAGACTTCCTTATGCCATAAACAATCATCTTACCGAGGATTCGATTGCGGCAGTGTCTGCATGGCAGACAGATGATGATTTTAATGCGAGATTCTCGTCAACGGGTAAAAGGTACATATATAAAATTTGGAATTCTAATATTGAAAACCCATTTACTTCAAAATATAGTTGGTTTGTACCGTACAAGCTTGAACTGGAAAAGATGAAAGATGCAGCAAAATTTTTTGAGGGAACTCATGATTTTTCGGCATTTATGGCGGCGGGTGGCTCACAAAAGACTACGGTGCGTACAATTTCTGAATGTATTGTAAGGCAAAGCACAGAATGGTCCCAGCAGATTGAAATTGAGGTTGAGGCCAACGCTTTTCTATATAATATGGTGCGGATTATTGCAGGCACTTTGATTGAAGTGGGTATGGGGCGTATTTGTCCTGAAGATATAAAGGAAATTATAAAAAGCGGTGACCGACGGAGGGCGGGAATGACAGCACCTCCTGAGGGACTTTTTCTAAAAAAAGTATTATATTAAGAATCCATAAGTTTGGAGTGGCAGACTAATGAAAGTTAGTATAAAAAACGCATTTAATAAAAAAAGAGTATTGGCAGTGATTGCAATTTTTGCAGTTATTGTTGTTATGATAGTATCCAATCCAGAGGTAGGAGAATTCTTTTCCTCAACTGAAACTGTAAGACTTAACTTTCAGACAGGTGTGGAATATGATATGGTGGATTATGGCAATGAGATGTTGCTTGTAAACAATGAGGGGGTCTTTGCTATTGATAAAAGAGGCAGAGAAGCCTGGAGTGTTGTGGCTGCCACAGCTTCACCTCAAATTTGGGTAAATGGGCGTTATTTTATGCTTGCTGACATAAATGGTAAGACGGTCAGAACTTTTGAAAAGGAAAAATTAGTTGCACAAATTGAAACAGAAAACGAAATATTGTCTGCAAAAATGAATAATAATGGTTATGTAGCCATTGCAACGGATGAACTTGGATACAAGGGTATGGTTATGCTGTTTAATAAGAATGGAAACGAGAAGTTCAGATGGCATAGCGGTACAGGTTACATAGGGGACATCGATGTTTCGGATAACAACAAACTTGCGGTGGCACAGCTGACCACAGACAAGGACAAAGTTTACAGCAGAATTATTATGATTGATCCAAGTTCTGACAAAGAGCCTGAGTGCATAGCTGAACTTGAAGGTATAGTTATGAAGCTGAAGTATCGTGACAACGGAACGCTTATTGCGGTTTCGGATAGAGGCGTCTATGCATACAAACGCTCAGGAAGACAACGTTTTGCGATTGATTTTGGAGGTAGAAAGCCTGTTGAATGTAATATTGAAAATGAAAACAATATGGTTTTTGCATTTGACAGCGGACTCAACAGTATTGTTCTTGAAAGTTACTCATCAAACGGAAAAAAACGGGGCAGTTATGATGCCGAAAGTGAGATTTTTGCCATTGATGCAAATGGCGAATGTATAGTTGCCGCAAAACGTGACGGCATAGTACGTATTACCCCTAAGGGTAGAGTTAAAAAGGAAATCAAAGCAAGCAAGGATGTAAAAGATATAGAGGTTTTTGCCGGACGGGATAAAATGCTGTCATTAGGCGGAGACAGTGCAGAAATTATGAAAATAAGATAGGTGAAAAAGTATGTTGGCAGATATTTGTGTTTTGGCTATAGTTGCATTCTTTACCTGGTCAGGTTACAAATCCGGTTTTATGAAATCTTTTGTGAGGGTGGCCTCATATATCATTTCATTGGCAATATCGTTTTTCCTATATCTGGTGATTTCGGATTTGTTGATTAAGACACCAATTTACGATAAGTTGGTGGAAATAATAGGACAAAAGTACATAGCAGAAAATTTTGCCGACAGTATGGGCCAGGGCTCCTTTGGTATATTGTCAAAGTATGTGAATGACGGCGTGCAGAGTGTTGCATTGGGAATATCTGAGTCGATTGCCTTACTTATTATAAATATTCTTGCATTTGTTATCGTTCTTATCCTGAGCAAAATTATAATTCGAGTTGTGGGTAATTTGCTGGGACTTTTCACAAAACTTCCTATAATAAAACAATTCAACCGTCTTGGCGGAGCTGTACTTGGCGGTCTTATAGGTGTTTTAGTATTGTATATTTTAAGTGCGGTGCTTATCTTGTTTTCACCAATTGACCCGCAAAGCAGACTTACCTATGAGATTGAAAATTCGACCTTTGCGTCTGAGATATATGAGAACAATATAATACTTGACTTCTTGGGAAAGGGGAAATAGAGTGAATACCGTTGAACTGAAAAAGCTTAAATTGAAAGAATTGCAACAAGTAGCAGTAAAATGTGGTATTAAAAAGATAAGTAGCTATAAAAAGAATGAACTTATAGAAAAAATAAATGAAGTAAAAACATCTGAAACTAATCCAAAACAAGAGATAGTTAAAAAAGAGGAAACTCAATCTTCTGAAATACATGAAGATGGAATTGTATATACCGACCCGGTTAGACGTACAAATCTTATGAGTGGAGTTCTTGAAGTTTTGGCGGATGGTTATGGGTTTTTGCGTAGCAATAATTACCAATCCGGAGAGAATGATGTATATGTCTCTGCCAATCAGATACGCAGATTCAATCTGAAAACGGGTGATTTCATTGAAGGAAATACCCGCATGCAGCACGAGGGGGAGCGGTATCAGGCACTTCTTTATGTGCAGACGGTAAATGGCGACAAGGTGGATGTTTCAATCCATCGCAAGGCCTTTGATGACCTGACCCCCATTTACCCTGACGAGAGATTGCGTCTGGAAAGAGGGAAAGAAGACTTTTCAACACGTCTTATTGATTTATGCTCACCTATAGGCAAGGGTCAGCGTGGTATAATTGTAGCACCTCCCAAGGCAGGAAAGACAACATTGCTTAAAAATATTGCCAATAGCATAACCGAGAATAACCCGGATGTTTGTCTTATTATGTTGCTTATTGATGAGCGTCCTGAGGAGGTTACCGATATGCAGCGTTCAATCAAAGGTGATGTGATATATTCTACCTTTGATGAGGACCCTGCAAATCATACAAAGGTTGCGGAGATAGTTCTTGAACGTGCAAAAAGACTTGTGGAACACAAAAAAGATGTTGTGATTTTGCTTGATAGCATCACAAGGCTTGCGCGTGCGTATAATCTGACCGTTCAACCATCAGGAAGAACCCTTTCGGGTGGTCTTGACCCGGGTGCACTGTTTAAACCTAAACGGTTTTTCGGTGCCGCACGAAACATTGAAGAGGGCGGAAGCCTTACCATCTTGGCCACAGCTTTGGTTGAAACAGGAAGTCGTATGGACGATGTTATTTTTGAGGAATTCAAGGGAACGGGCAATATGGAAATAAGGTTAGACTGCGGATTGCAGGAAAAACGCATTTTCCCTGCAATGGATATTTCGAAATCCGGAACCCGTCACGAGGAACTTTTAATGACAGCAGAAGAGTTAGAGGCCATTCGAAGCGTCCGCAAGGCTTACAGCAATAAAAGCACATCCGAAGTGACCGAAAATATACTAAATTTGCTTACTAAAACAGATAACAATAAACAACTGATTGAAAAGTTGCTTAAAACACTAGGTTAAGAATGAGGTGACTCAAATGACTCATAAAAAAAGAATACTTGCAATTATCCTTATTGTGATTTTGAGTGTCTTCAATGCAAATATTTATTTTGCAGAGGAACAACAAACAACAGTCGAAGTGGATGGCGAAGATGCTGTAACTGAGGAGGACGTTATAATTCCTGTTCTTATGTATCACAATATTGCTGAAATCTACCCAAAAGGAAGCGAGGGAGCCAATATAACTCCGAAGCTTTTTGAAGAACATATGATGGGCATATTGGATAGGGGATATACTCCCATATTGGTTGCGGATTACTATAATTCCACTGAGCGTGGGAAGGAACTGCCTGAAAATCCCATTATTGTTACATTTGATGACGGGTATCTGAGTAATTATGAAATTGCATATCCAATCCTCAAAAAACTCAATATCCCTGCAACGATTTTTATTGTGACCTCAACTGTTGGAGCAAAAGCTGAAGATGGGGTTGTTTCAAATTCGCACTTCACCTGGGAACAGGCGCGTGAAATGCAGGAGAGCGGGATAATAGATATACACTCACATTCCCACACCCATCGAAATATGACACAGATTTCACCGGCTGAACTTCAGGAGGAACTCAGAATTTCAAGATACTTGATTGAACGTAATTTAGGCAAGAATTGTTTTGTATTTTCATATCCTTTTGGGGGTTACAACCAGACAACTTCAAATTTGGCACGTTACGCAGGATACAGGATGCAAATATTGGTAAACTATGCCGAAAGCGGTCAGGATTATCTTGCAAACAATGTAAAATCCGGCATTGAGCATTTTACAAGACTTACAGTCAGCGGCGATATGTCAGTAGATGACCTTTTTGAAATAATTGATGTAGCTGTTGAGAATACAAAAAAGCTAAATTAGAGTTATTTTCACTAATTATCAGAAAGTTAAGAGATATTGGGAAAAATTTAACAAAAACACTTGATAATTTTTCCCAAATGGAGTAAAATAAGGGATATAATTATTTACAAAAAAATGATAAAATATATGGAGGGTTCAAAGATGAACAAAAAAACAGTTGATGATATCTGCCCAAAGGGCAAACGTGTATTGGTTCGTTGTGACTTCAATGTTCCGATTAAAGATGGCGTTATCACTGATGAAACTCGTATCGTAGGTGCACTTCCTACAATTAAAAAATTGATTGGCGATGGTGCAAAAGTTATACTCTGCTCACATATGGGCAAACCAAAGGGCGAACCAAAACCTGAACTTTCACTTGCACCTGTTGCAAAGCGTCTTTCTGAACATCTTGGCAAAGAGGTTATCTTTGCAGCTGATGATACAGTTGTTGGAGAAAATGCAAAAAATGCAGTAGCTTCAATGAATGATGGCGATGTAGTTCTTCTTGAAAACACAAGATACAGAGCAGAAGAAACAAAGAATATTGATGAGTTCAGCAAAGAACTTGCTTCACTTTGCGATATTTTTGTAAATGATGCATTTGGTACAGCACATCGTGCTCACTGCTCAAATGTTGGTGTTACTCAGTATGTTGACCAGGCTGTTGGCGGTTACCTTATCAACAAGGAAATCGAATACCTCGGCAATGCTGTAAACAATCCTGTAAGACCACTTGTTGCTGTTCTTGGCGGCTCAAAGGTTTCATCAAAGATTTCTGTAATCAACAACCTTTTGGAAAAGGTGGATACACTCATTATCGGCGGCGGCATGGCATACACATTTATGAAGGCTCTCGGTGAAGAAGTAGGTGATTCACTCCTTGAGGCTGACTATCTTGATTACGCAAAAGAAATGATGGCAAAAGCAGAAGAAAAGGGCGTTAAGCTTCTTATCCCTGTTGATACTGTTGTTGCAAAGGCTTTTGATAACGATGCAGAGAAGAAGACAGTTGGCCGTGGCGAGATTGAAGCAGGCTGGCAGGGTCTTGATATCGGCGAAAAGACAATCGAACTTTACAAGGATGCACTCAAAGATGCAAAGACTGTTGTATGGAACGGTCCTATGGGCGTATTTGAAATGCCTAACTTTGCAAAAGGTACAAATGCAATTGCTTTGATGCTTGCAGACCTTGATGCAACTACAATCATTGGCGGCGGCGACAGTGTTGCAGCTGTTAACCAGGCAGGTCTTGGCGACAAGATGAGCCACATTTCAACAGGCGGCGGCGCTTCACTTGAATTCTTAGAGGGTAAAGACCTTCCAGGCGTTGTAGCTATTAACAATAAGTAATAATTCAAAAGATAAGGGAGAAATTTAAAATGGGTAAGTATATTATTGCAGGTAACTGGAAGATGAACAAGCTTCCAAGTGAAACATATGATTTTGTTAAAGAGGTTGCTGCTGCCACAGAGGGCGCAAAGTGTGAAGTGGTTTGCTGCACACCTTACGTATGCCTTTCAGAAGCAGTACGTGCGGCAAAAGACACACACGTTAAAATCGGTGCTGAAAATCTTCATTTTGAGGACAAGGGTGCATTTACAGGCGAAGTAAGCGCTGATATGCTTATGGATTTGGGCGTTGATTATGTTATTATCGGTCACTCAGAAAGAAGACAGTACTTTGCTGAAACTGATGAAACAGTAAACCTCAAAACCAAAAAGGCTTTGGAAAAGGGCCTTATCCCGATTGTATGTGTTGGTGAAAGCCTTGAAGAAAGAGAAGCAGGTATCACAATGGATCTTATTGCAATTCAGGTTAAGAAGGCTTTTGCAGGTATTGCTGCTGAAGATGCAAAAAAGGTTGTTATTGCATATGAACCTATCTGGGCTATCGGTACAGGTAAAACTGCTACTGCCCAGCAGGCACAGGAAGTTTGCGAAGGTATCAGAAAGATTTTTGCTGACCTTTACTGCGACAAGTGTGCTAAAGAGGTTACAATTCAGTACGGCGGAAGTATGAATGCAGGCAACGCTGCTGAGCTTCTTGCGAAGAACGATATTGACGGCGGTCTTATCGGTGGTGCAAGCCTTAAGAGTGAGGATTTTGCAGTAATTGTAAAAGCAGCACAGTAATAAAAAGTAAATCATACGAGGGCGAATGAAAGATTCGCCCTTGTTTTGGGTATTACTATTAATACAATGAACAAAAGTTTAATCTCGCAAACAGAAAGGATACAGATAATGAGTAAAAAACCATATGCACTTATTATAATGGACGGCTATGGTGTAAATGAACGTCACGAGGGTAACGCAATTTACACAGCCAAAACTCCTAATATGGACAAATACTTAAAGGAATGTCCAAACTCCATTATCCACGCATCAGGTATGGATGTAGGTCTTCCTGAGGGACAGATGGGTAATTCTGAAGTTGGTCACACTAATATTGGTGCGGGCCGTATAGTTTATCAGGAACTTACAAGGATTACAAAATCAATTACAGACGGTGATTTTTTTGGAAACGAAGCATTGATGGCTGCAGTTGAAAACTGCAAAAAGAATGATTCTTCTCTACATTTAATGGGCCTTTTATCAGACGGTGGTGTTCATAGCCACATTAATCATCTTTATGGCCTTTTGGAAATGGCTAAAAAGAACGGTCTTGATAAAGTTTTTGTTCATTGCTTTATGGATGGACGTGACGTTTCTCCAACATCAGGTGCAGATTTTGTTGAAGCTCTTGTTGCAAAAATCAGAGAAATCGGTACAGGCGCAATCGCATCTGTTATGGGCAGATACTACGCTATGGACCGTGACAATCGTTGGGAACGCGTTGAGAAAGCTTACAAGGCAATGGTTGAGGGCGAGGGTAACAAGGATACCTCCGCTGTAAATGCTATAAAGAAGTCATACAACGACAATGTTACTGATGAGTTTGTTGTGCCAACTGTTATTACTGATCAGGATGGCAACGCTCTTGGCACAATTTCAGAGAATGACTCTGTTGTATTTTTCAACTTCAGACCTGACCGTGCAAGAGAAATATCAAGAACAATTGTTGACCCTGAATTCAGCGGTTTTGAAAGAATGTTCTTTAATACTTACTTTGTTTGTATGACACAGTATGATGCGTCAATGCCTAATGTTGATGTTGCATTTAAACCTCAGACATTGACCAATACTTTTGGTGAATACATCAGTCGCAAGGGCCTTCGCCAACTTAGAATTGCTGAGACAGAAAAGTATGCGCACGTTACATTTTTCTTTAACGGCGGCGTTGAAGCGGTTTATGATGGCGAGGACAGAGCTCTCATTAATTCCCCAAAAGTTGCAACCTATGACCTTCAGCCTGAGATGAGTGCTGTTGAAGTAACTGACGAGGCTTTAAAGCGTATCGAAAGCGGTAATTATGATGTGATTGTTCTCAACTTTGCAAACTGTGATATGGTAGGTCATACAGGTGTATTTGATGCTGCAGTTAAAGCAGTTGAAACAGTTGATACCTGCCTTGGCAGAACAATTGACTCAATTTTGAAAATGGGCGGCGTTGCACTTGTGACAGCTGATCACGGTAACGCAGACCAGATGCTTGACTACACAACAAATGACGTATTTACAGCTCATACGACTAATGTTGTACCGCTTGTTATGATTGGTGCAGAAGAGGGGTTAAAACTTAAAAATGGCCGTCTGGCCGATCTCGCACCAACTCTTCTTGAACTTATGGGACTTGAAAAACCTGAAGAAATGACAGGTGAAAGTCTGTTGGCAAAATAAACAAAAATCGCACCCGGATTTTGTCGAAAAATCCGGGTGTGTTTTTTTAAAGAAAAGCTAAGAAGTAATTGACATTATGGAAATATTTATTTATAATAAGAGGGTAAGAATGGGGAAAGTGTCCCTGAAGTAAAAAAAGGAGATGTAAAAATGAAAAAACTATTAGTTGCTATTGTTGCGATTTCTATGATCGTATGTGCAATGGGACTGACAGCATTTGCGGATGGAAACGAAGCACAAATTGGAGCTGTTCCGTATGGAACAGTGGAAGAGGCAGTTGAAGCAGCCGAAAACGGCAGCGTAATCGAGCTTTTGACAAACGCACAGATTGAAAAGAGACTGACAATAGATAAAGCACTTACTATTGATGGAAAAAATAACACTATTACAGTTAAAGGCGATTCCAGATGTATTGACATTGTTAATGATGCAGGGAATGCAACTGTTACTATTAAAAATCTTACAGTAACAGAAGATGCATCAAACGGTTTGTTTGAAAGAGGCATAAACTACAATGCTACAGGTGTTCTTAACTTAGAGAATGTTAATGTTGAAGGACTTCCTACATATGCATTAAACTTGCCTGGTAAAGCAGATAATGCGGTTGTTAATATAACCAACTGTAACCTCAAAGGTTTTTCTGCACTCAATATTTGGGGAACTGATACTGCTGTAAATGTTACGGACTCAATACTTCACGGACACAATACCATTGAAGAAACAGAAAATGTTACAGCAAATACGAGTGCAGTTATTTATCTTAACAATGACACAGTTAATATAGCTGATGGCACAATCGTAACAATTACAGGCGGTGAAATTATCGCATCTCGCGAGACCGAGACTTGCTACGGCGTTTATATTGTTGTTAACAGCTCAGCAACCGGTGAGGTTAGAATAAGTGATGCAACCAATGTTACTAAAATTGATGAATCTGAGCCAACTATCAGAGAAAGTGTTGCCAGAATAGGTGATGCATTACTTTTGGACCTTGCTGATGCCTTTGATTATGCAAAAGACGGCGATACAATACTTCTTATCCGTGATGTAACAGTTGATGACATGCTCAAGGTAGAAGGTAATAAGAACATTACGCTTGATCTGAATGGATATACAATCACCGCAGGCAGTTTGCCAGAGGGAAGAAACTTTGTTCTCTATATTACAACCGGTGATACTGTGACTATCAAGGATTCCGTTGAAGGCGGCGGTATTGTTAACAACACTCAATTTGGTTATGCAATATTGAATCAGGGCGCTCTTGTTGTAAACGGTGGTACATTTGTTGGTGATATGGCTTTGTGGAATGGTTATGATACCATCAACTCTACTGCAACCATTAACGGCGGTACCTTCAGTTTCAATAATGCAGGGGGTGCAGCGGAAGGCTATTCTGTTGGTAACAGCGGTACTCTGATTATCAATGACGGAGCTACTATCAACGATTGGATGGATACCCACGGTGCTTTAACTGTTGCGGGCGGTACTATCGAGAATATTTTTGTACACAGTGGTTCTGAAAGTGTTGCTGCACGCACCACAACCGTTACCGGTGGTACCATCGGCGCACTGGAAGTTGACGAAAAAACCACTAATGTTGTGTCTGTTTCCGGCGGTACATTTTCAAGCGATGTGTCTGCTTTTTGTAAGGATGGTTATGAAGCAGTTTTAAATGCAGATGGCTCTTACGGAGTAGTAGTATCTAAGCCTTGGACAATCAGCGCTGATGGTGGTAAAAATGAAGCTGCTACTGAAGCAACAATCGTATTTAATGCATTCTACAAGGATTGGGCAACAAAGGACGTTGAAACTTTCGGTATGTACGTTTATAAGCAGAGCAACAAGCTGGGTAAGAAAGTTGTTGTTAGCCAGAATGCAGCTACAACACTTAAGGATGCAGAGGGCTTATTCAACACTCAAATAACAGGTATTCCTGCTAGTGACTTTGATACAGTTATAGTTTGTATTCCT
This sequence comes from Clostridia bacterium, assembly GCA_017546165.1. GTDB lineage: Bacteria > Bacillota > Clostridia > Monoglobales > Monoglobaceae > SIG440. Next base: position 12,142 of record JAFYXL010000006.1, on the reverse strand, counting down.
TATGTAGTTGTTGATAACTCAATAATTGCAGGCGATGCGAAAGTGGTAACTGCAGCACAGTTTACAAAGGTTATTGCGGACTAAGAAGGTCCACCCAATCTTATATGAAAGGATTTGATTATATGAAAACATATATTGCTCCTGAAGTAGAAATCTGTATGTTTGATGCTGAAGACGTTGTTACAACAAGTGCATTGACAAGTGTTCTTGAGGCTGTTGGCTTTAATGCCGGTACAATGAACTATGGTGATTTAGATACAGATCTCAGTGACGAAGTTAATATTCTTGAATAAAATTTGAATTTAGAAACAGTCCGCCTGGGTAGCCTGCCGGTTGGCAGAGGCCCTAGTGCGGACAGTTTTTATAAGAAGGAGAATCTGCTGTGAAAAAAACAAAGGGATTTATTGCAACAGTACTTTTATTAATATTGGTGTTCGGCACCTTGTCTGTTGGCAGTGTTTTTGCTGAAAGAGTGGTTACTGTTACAATCAATGGCGAGGTAATAGAGTTTGACGAGCCGGCACGGCTTATTGACCAAAGAACTATGGTTCCTATGCGTAAGATTTATGAAACACTGGGAGCAGAAGTTCAGTGGGTAGGCGAAATCGAACTTATAATTGCTACTTTTGAAACAAATGTTATCTCAATGGAAATTGGTCAAAAAAGTTTTGGCATAACAGACCTATTAACAGGCGAGACCAAAATTATTGAGCTTGATGTTCCGCCACAGGTTGTGGGCGAAGGAACAACCTTGGTGCCTGTTCGTGCTATATCTGAGGCATTGGGCAAAAATGTTGATTGGGATGATGCAACTTCAACAGTAATAATTACCGACAAAAATTCTTAATTTGGAGGGCTAACACCAATGAGAACTTTTTGCAAAAGATTGGTTCAGTATTTTACATCCGAAATCGTTTTAGCAGCTCTGACCACTTTTATTTTGACCGTCATTTTGAAAAAAGTGACAGGAACAATTGCGCTGGGGTCAATGTTTATTTGCCTGGCTATACATTTTTTGTATATATTAAGACTGCTTCGCTTGCAAAGGAAATATACCAAAAAGAAGAGATATTATAAAATTAACATAAGTGTATTTTTGATATTTGCAACAGTGAATCTGGTTATGGCTTATTTTAATCTGGAACCGGTTTATACATATCTGTTTTTGCCATATAAAATGTTTACACTTTTGGGCGAAACCAAACTTGGATCTGCTTTTATTGTAAACTTAATTATGCTTGTTATGATTTGTATTGTTCCCTGGATATATAGACCAAGCAAGTGGAATAGAACCTCAAAAAAATAATATAAAAAACATCAAAACACATCGGAGAAAAGTTCCGGTGTGTTTTTTATATTCCAGCAAAAAAATCACTCACATATCGTAGGATATTTGACAAAAGTTTATATATAGGAATTTTTTTACTGTTTTTTGTATAAAATAAAATGTAAAGCTATGTAAAGGACGGGAAATAAATGAAAAAGCTTTTTTATAATGGCGAGGTAATCACAGTAGATAAAGCAAGCAGCATACATCAGGCGATAATGATAGAGGATGATAAAATAACTTTTGTGGGCAGCACTCACAAAGCTCTTAAGTATATTGATGAAGAAACTGAAACTGTTGACCTCAATGGTTGTGCGGTACTTCCTGGGTTTATTGATTGTCATATCCATATGGCAGTTGCGGAGGCGAAATCCGGCAAAGAAATAATGCTGACATCAAAAGATGGTATCAAAACAGTATCAGATATTCTCGAAAAGATTAAGCGTGCAGTTAAAGAGGCATTGCCGGATGAGTGGATTGTGGGTAGCGGCTACAGCCAGGAAGAACTTTCAGAAATGAGACATATAACGCTATCAGAACTTGATGAGATTGCTCCTCACAATCCTGTTATGCTTGTCCATAAAAGCGGACATATGAGTGTGTGTAATTCAAGTGCCCTGAAATTAGCAGAAAAGGATAGAGTAAAGCTGCCTGATGAGCACGTTGATAGAGATAAAAACGGAAAAGAAACAGGGCTTTTAAAGGAAGCTGCACACTTTATGATGCTTGAAAAGTCCCCTCTTTTACCGGATGATGAAGTGCTGATTTCGGGAATTGAAAAGTTTTGCAAAAGGCTGCTGAGAGCCGGTATTACGAGCTCTCACGATGCAGGAGGTTTTGCTACTGCAACATATCGCAGCCTGCAGAAGGCAAGAGACTTAGGGGTGCTTAAAAATCGTGTATATACTATGCTGTGGACTCTTTTTGGGAAAGAAGCACAGATTGAAAATGCAAAAGATGCAGTCAAATCAGGGTTTTATACCGGCTTTGGTGACGAAATGCTTAAGAAGGGCCCTATTAAAATAATGGCTGATGGCTCTGCGGTGGGTGGGACTTGTGCCACATACGAACCAATACTGACAAAAAATGAAATTTTTCCAACATCTTTTACTCAACAGGAACTTGATGAAATTTTCATAAGTGCCCATCGGGCAGGGTTTCAACTTACTGCTCACGCGGCAGGTGACAGAGCTATTGAAATGGTCCTTAATTCATACGAAAAGGCTATGGAGTTATTCCCAAGAAAAGACCCAAGGCATAGAATTGAGCATTGTTTTCTGTGCCCGGAAAGACTTATGCCACGAATTAAAAAACTTGGTGTTTTGCCTATTCCCAATCCGGGGTTTATTTCGGTTTGGGGCAACGTCTTTGAAAAGTATTATGGCAATAGATTGAATGAGGTAATTCCGCTTAAAAGGTTTGAAGAGTGTGGTATAATTACTCCGTTTGGCTCAGATGCGTTGGTAATTGAAGAACTTGAACCTTTGTTTGGCGTTGCTGCTGCTATGGAGAGATGTGATTTGTCGTCAGACCGGGTAATTGGAGAAGAACAAAAGATAGGATTTATGCGTGCTCTCAAGGGGTACACTTATTTTGGTGCGTATGCTTCCTTTGAGGAAAAAATAAAAGGGAGTCTTGAAGTGGGTAAACTTGCAGATTTGGTTGTGCTATCAAATTCTATCTTAGGGAAGACTCCTAAGCAAATACGGAAAATATTGGTTGCAGAAACCTACATTGGCGGTAAAAACATATAAATAAAAATCAAATTTTGCCTGAAAATGCAGTTAAATCAGTAGTTTTCAGGCTTTTTGATTTACATTAGCAAAAGTTAAAAAAATTCCCTAAAACAGTTGAAAAAAAAAGAGTTATTTGGTATAATAATCTAATATACTATGTAAAATGCGAAAAGTATCGGCATATGGCACTTTGACTTGAGATACAGGAGAATATTATATGAAAAAAGAAAGTACCAGAGCATTGCGTGAAGGTGCTATGATGGTGGCTTTGACTGCCATACTTATGATGCTTACACGATATATGCCACTGTTTTCTATGGCTGGGGTATTTGTTTGCGGAATTCCCCTTGCAGCACTTGCTGCACGTAATAATTTAAAGGTATTACTACCATCGTTTGTAGTTGTTTTTGTTGTTTCAATTTTGATTGATGGCAATATTATATCAGCTATATCGATGATTCTTATGTCCTGTGTTCCCGGTGCAGTTGCGGGTTATTTGCTGGGCAGAAGAAGACCGTTTTTTATAACGCTTTGCTCAACCTGTATGGCTGTGTGTATTGGTTGGATATTTCAGCTTGCGGTGATTGAACTGATTATAGGTAACGGAATTGAAGAGATGTTTTCCCAGGTTATGACACAAGTTGAGGCTACTATGTCTGAATTAATAAACTCTATGGGTGAGAATCTTGATGAAAGTTTGAAGGTTTCACCACAGCAGTTCTCGGATATGTTGATTTCAGCAATGGAAACCACAATAAGACTTTACTTCCCATCTTTTGTTATTATAAGTTCAATGATTACGGGCTACATAATAATACGGGTTTCAGGCTTTGTGATTAAAAGGGCACATCTTGCAAATATTGACAGTGTTCCTTTTTCGATGCTCAAAGCTCCACGCAGTATGAGTATTATTGCGGTTATATTTTACACCATCTATATTTTTATGGATAATAAGTCGGTTTTGTGGTCGCTCATTGCTAATGTGGTTATGGTGCTTTACACAATTCTTGGTGTTTGTGGACTTTCTGTTGCAGATTACAAATTAAAAACTAAAATTAAATCCTCTGTTGCAAGATTTGGTATATATTTACTTATATTTTTCCTTGGAAGTGCATTGATGAATATTATTTCAAATGTATTGATTATAGTTGGGATATTAGATGCTGGACGTGACTTCCGTCAAATTGGAAATTACGGCAGGGAAGACTGAGTGTTGGAGGTGTGGTATGAAGAAGGATAATACGGCAGCTAAGAGCTTTTTCAATAGCAAAAGCAGATATATAAGGCTTGTGATTTATGCAGTTTTATTCCTGACCTTTGGATTTGTTCTTGCAATAAAAGAACGCCCTGAAGCAGTCTGGGGGATTTTGCTTGCTGTATCAGTTTCAATAATTGAGATGCTGGTTATTAAGAGGTCTCAGAAAAAGTTTATAAAGTATATTGCAGACCTGAATTTTTGTCTTAATGACAATTCAAGAGGAACACTTTTTAACTATCCTGCTCCCCTTGTTATAACGGATATGACGGGAAGTATAACCTGGTACAATGATCAGTTCAGCAAGGTTGTAGGAGAGGAAACTCTCTTCGGGAAAGTCATAAGTGATTTTATTCCTGAAATAAAGGCAACAAAGTTTGCTGAAAACGAAGAACAGACACATTTTAATCTTACTATAGGTGAGAACCATTATGAGGTTTGGGGCAACGTCGCACATAGCAACAACAAGGCCGGCAGCACAAACAATCTGGTTGTGTTTTATTTTATTGATAAGACAGATGAAATTAATGCAATCAAACTTCGTGAAGACGAAAAAATGATAGAGTGCGTTGTCATTATTGACAACTATGATGAAGTGCTGAAAGAAACAGCAGAATCTAATCACGGTGCACTTCTTAGTGAGATAGAACAAAAAATCAACACCTGGGTTACACTTGGGAACGGTATTCTCAAAAAGTACGAGAGGGATAAGTTCATAGCATTCTTTTCCCACAAGGATTTTGAAAAGATTATGGGAAACAGGTTCAGTATTCTTGATGAAGTCCGTTCAATAAACCACGAAAATAAGATTCCTGTAACACTTAGCATTGGTGTTGGTAAGTCAGGTGAAGATGTAACTGAGAATGACAAGTTTGCAAAGCTTGCTATTGATATGGCGCTTGGCCGTGGTGGTGACCAGGTGGTAATCCGTGATGCTGTGAACTTTACATTTTTTGGTGCAAAGACTCGTGAGGTTGAGAAACGCACCAAAGTTAAGGCGAGAGTTGTGGCACACGCACTACGTGAGCTTATAGACCATTCAGACAAGGTCATTATTATGGGCCATAAAAATTCAGATATGGATTGTACCGGTGCAGCTATCGGACTTCTGAGGGCAGTTAAAAGCCGTGGAAAAGATGCGTTTGTTATTACAAACAGCGACACAAGTAATGCCAAGGTATTGATTGACGAGTTTTCAAATGTTTCAGAATATGAAGAAGCATTTATTACTGCAGAACAGGCACTCAATATATATAGCCAGGATTCCTTGGTGGTTGTAGTGGATGTTCACAGACCAAGTATGGTTGAATGTCCTGAGATACTTAAATTTGCAAAAAACATCGTACTCATTGACCATCACAGAAGATCAGAAGATTTTATTGAAAATGCGGTGCTGGTATATCACGAACCATATGCTTCGTCAACCTGTGAAATGATAACCGAAATTTTTCAATACATTCAGGATGGACAAAGACTTACCAAGCAGGAAGCAGAAGCCCTGTATGCAGGCATTTTTATGGATACCAAAGGCTTTACCTTTAAGGCAGGTGTTCGTACTTTTGAGGCTGCATCATACCTTAGACGTATGGGTGTTGATACAGTAAACGTTCGCAGACTTTTTAAAACAGATCTTAAGAATTATATTGCAAAAGCGGATATAATCAAAAGCGCAGTGGTTTACAAAGATAACATTGCATTCTCATATCTCTATGAGGAATGCCCCAATATGACGGTTACTGTTGCTCAGGCAGCTGACGAACTCTTGGATATTTCAGACATCGAGGCGGCGTTTGTTCTTGCAAAAGTGGGCAACAGAGTATTAATCAGTGGTCGTTCCCTTGAAACTATAAATGTTCAGGTGATCCTTGAAAAACTTGGGGGAGGCGGACATATTACAATTGCCGGCGCCCAGCTTGATGATGTGACAATTGAAGAGGCAGATGAAATGCTTAAAAACGCCATTGATGAGGCAATAAGTCAGTAGCATAGGAGGAAATATAATGAAGGTAATTTTATTACAGGATGTAAAGGCGCAAGGGAAAAAGGGTGACCTCATAAACGTAAGTGATGGTTACGCAAGAAACTTTTTGCTTCCCAAGGGTCTTGCAAAGGAAGCCAACAAACAAGCTATGAATGAATTTGAAGGTAAAAAAGAGGCAGCTGCATTTCACAAGAATATGGAAGAAGAAAAAGCACGTAATATTGCAAAGCGTATGGAGGACATTGTTGTAAAATTGTCTGCAAAGGCAGGAGCAGGCGGCAAGCTTTTTGGCTCCATTACCTCAAAGGATATATCTGAGGCATTAAAAGCACAGTTCAAGCTTGAAATTGATAAACGCAAAATGGATCTTAAAGATGGAATAAAAACCTGCGGAACAACTGAGGTTCCGGTAAAGCTCTATCCAGGTGTTGTGGGTAAGTTCAGGGTAAGTGTAACAGAAGAAAAGTAAGGTAAATTTTTTTGATATTAAAAGAGGGAGGGAGCCGCATTGGAGGAAAAAATGAATGCAGAACTTTCCGGGTTTGAGAGGACTATGCCATTCAGCCGTGAAGCTGAACAGTCCGTTTTGGGTGCTATGCTGCTTGATATGCAATGTATCCCGGATGTAATGGGTCTTTGTAAAGCTGATGATTTTTATATTGACCGACACAAGGAATTATATCTTGCTATAGTTGACCTTTACAATATGGGCAAACCCATTGATATTGTAACAATAAAGGAACAGTTGACCCTTCGCGGCAGTTTTGACGCAGTGGGGGGACTTTCCTTTGTTATGGAAACAATGAATGTAGTTCCCACCACAAGAAATGTGAAACACTATGCGCAAATTGTGTCTGAAAAAGCAACACTCAGGCAACTTATAAAGGTGGCGGAGGGTGTTTCGGAACAGTGTTACAGAGGTGACGAGGATATTGAAACAATTCTTGGCCAGACTGAACAATCAATTATTGATATATCACAGGAACGCACATCAAATGGTCCTGTTCATATCAGAACATATCTTGGACAAAGTGTTGAAAAATTAGCAGAGCTTTCTGAAAATGATGAGGAAGTAACAGGCATATCAACAGGATTTATTGATGTAGATAGACGCACGGCAGGTTTTCATGGGTCAGAACTTATACTGATTGCAGCTCGTCCAGGTATGGGTAAAACCAGTTTTGCGCTGAATATTGCCCAAAATGCCGCAATTTCAAGTGGGATAACCGTTGCTATATTCAATCTTGAAATGCCGGGTATTCAATTGGCAAACCGTATGCTCTCAAGTGAAGCAATGGTGAATTCAGAGTCTCTTAAAAAGGGCAATATAAAAGATGAGGAATGGGAAAAAATAGGCGAAGCGGTGGATGTTTTGAGCCGTGCAAATATTTACATCGATGACACATCATCGATTACCGTTTCTGAAATATGTGCAAGATGCCGCAAGCTGAAACTTGAAAAAAATCTGGGCATGGTTGTTATCGATTATATTCAGTTGATAAGTTCAAAGGGTGGCGATGGAAATCGTCAGCAAGAAGTTGCGGAAATTTCACGTTCTCTCAAAATATTGTCAAAGGATTTGAATATTCCGGTAATTGCCCTTTCACAGCTTAACCGTTCAGTTGAAAAACGTGATGTTAAAGAGCCCGCCCTTAGTGACCTGAGAGAATCCGGTTCAATTGAGCAGGATGCAGATATGGTAATGTTTTTATATCGTGAAGGTTATTATAACGAAGAAGCTGAAGAGCCAAACAAGACAAAATGTATTTTTGCGAAGCACAGAAATGGTGAGACAGGTTATGAAAACCTGACTTGGCTTGGTGAATATACAAAATTCTCGAACTGGAGTGGAAACCGTGAATATTAGTCAATTGGTTTTGCAGACAATTTACAGATATAATATGATTGACAAAGGCGACAAAGTTCTTGTTGCGGTTTCAGGGGGAGCAGATTCAATTTGCCTGCTTCACATTTTAAACAATCTGAAAGCGGATCTCGGATTTGATATCGCTTGCGCTCACGTTAATCACGGACTTCGCGGTGAGGCGGCAGACAGTGACGAGAGATATGTCAAAGAGTTTTGTGAGAAGTTGGGTATCCCGTTCTTTGTAAAGCACGAGGACGTAGGTGCGCTGGCAAATGCAAAAAAATTAACTGTGGAAGAGGCGGGCAGGTTTGTCAGATATAATTTTTTCGCCGAACTTAAAAAGGTACACGGCTTTAACAAAATCGCAACTGCCCATAACAAAAATGACAATGCTGAAACTGTGTTTATGAGGATTATCCGTGGAACAGGTATTGATGGGCTGGGCGGCATTTCATATGTGAGAGAGGATGCTGTTATACGTCCAATTTTAGATGTATCAAGGACCGACATAGAGGACTATTGCAACGAAAATGAGTTAAAGTATTGCACAGATGCTACTAACTTTGATAATGATTATACGAGAAACAAAATCAGAAATGAGCTTATACCCTATCTTGAAAAGGAATTTAACTCAAAAGTATCTGACTCATTAATCAGGCTCGCAAACAGCGCGGATGAAGATTCAAAGTTTATAAATGGTTATGCAAAACGTTTGTTTGACAGGCTTGGAAGTCCACTGCCGGGCAAGACCCCTAATGCCATTCATATAGAGTCTTTTAAAATGGTGGATAGGGCTATTGGTGCAAGAATTATAAGGATTGCTGCGCGAAAGTCAGCAGGGGACGTAAAGCTTGAACGCAAACATATAGATGATATTTTTGATATACTTGACAAGCCCACGGGAACATCAATTGACCTTCCTGAAGGATTAAAAGCAGAAATCAATTATGGTTGGCTTACCTTCAGGGGCCCACTTGACAATAAAGCGGTTGAGTTGAGTGCAGATGGTTTTTTTGAAGAAGTAAGTGTTGGTGAAAGTGTGTATCTTGAAGGTATTGGGAAAAATATTTCACTTCGTGAGGAAAGCGCAAAAACCTATAAGCTTAAAATAAATGAGATAGCAGCCGACCTCGATAAATTAGGTAATCAACCACTATTTTTACGGAATCGCAGAAGTGGTGACAGGCTTGCTTGGTTTGCAGACGGCAGAACAAAAAAGGTAAAAAAGATTTTCATTGACGAAAAGATACCCCAAAAGGATAGAGACAAAATTCCTTTGATTTGTACAGGGGATGAGGTGGTTGCCATTGTGGGAAATCGCGTTAGTGAGAAATATAAATTAACAAAAGATTCAGAGAGGGCATTGGTGATTGAATATGGAAATATTGAGTAATCACAAGGTTTTAATAGATGAGCCAGCACTTGATAAACGTGTGGGAGAAATCGCGGAGCAGATCAATAATGAGTTTGCAGGGGAAAAGGTAATCATTGTTGGTGTGCTTAAGGGATCATTTATGTTTATGAGTGACCTTATCAAAAAGATAAATCTTGATACGGAGGTTTACTTCCTTAAGGCTGAAAGCTATGGCAGAGGGACTGAAACTTCAGGTGAAGTAAAAATTACCAAGGACATTGAAACAGATATAAATGGTGAAAATGTAATTGTGGTTGAGGATATAATCGACAGCGGATTTACAATGCGTGAGGTGTTCAAACTTTTGAGTGCGAGAAATCCAAAAGCACTTAAACTTTGTTCTTGCCTCAGTAAACCGGACAGGCGTGAATGTGAAATCACAATTGACTATCTCGGCTTTGAAATTCCTGATGAATTTGTTATCGGTTATGGTCTTGATTATGCTGAAAAATACAGGAATCTGCCATATATCGGATACATAGAGGTTGAATAAAGACATCACTCATTTTGAACATAACGGAAAGGATTGAACAGATAATGAATACAAATGAAGTAAGAACAAGATTTGCACCAAGCCCAACGGGTTATATGCATATAGGAAATTTAAGAACAGCCCTTTACGCATATCTTTTGGCAAAGTCAAACGGTGGTAAGTTCATTTTAAGAATTGAAGATACAGACCAGGAAAGATACGTTGAAGGAGCAGTTGATGTAATATACAGAACAATGAAGGACACGGGACTTATTCACGATGAAGGTCCGGATATCGGCGGTGAGTTTGGCCCTTACATTCAAAGCGAAAGACGTGGACTTTACAAGGAATATGCTGAAAAACTGGTTGAGAGCGGCCACGCATATTATTGTTTCTGTGACAAGGAACGTCTGGAGGATTTGAGAGCAAGACAAACAGCAATGAAGGTACCTACCAAGTATGACGGACTTTGCAGCAAACTTTCCAAAGAAGAAATTCAGGCAAAGCTTGATGCAGGTGTTCCTTATGTTATTCGTCAAAAAATGCCAAAAACAGGAAAGACTTCTTTCCAGGATGAGGTATTTGGCGAAATCTCGGTTGAGAACGCAATCCTTGATGATAACGTGTTACTTAAAGCTGATGGTCTTCCAACCTACAATTTTGCTAACGTAATTGATGACCACCTTATGAATATTACTCATATCATTCGTGGCAGCGAGTATCTTTCATCAACTCCCAAATACAATCTTTTGTATGAGGCGTTTGGTTGGGAGATTCCTAAATATATTCACGTATCACCTGTTATGAAGGATGCAAACAACAAACTTTCAAAACGTCACGGCGACGCATCTTATGAGGATTTTATTGAAAAAGGATATTTGAAAGAGGCAATTGTAAACTATATCGCACTTCTTGGCTGGGCACCCGGCGATGAAAGAGAAAAGTTTACTATGGAGGATTTGATTGAGGCTTTTGATGTAAAGGGTATCAGTAAATCCCCTGCAATTTTTGATGAGAAGAAACTTGCGTGGCTTAATGGCGAGTATATCAGAGAATTATCTGCTGAAAAATTTCACGAGTTGGCAGCACCTTTCTATGAAGGTGTTATTAAGAATCCAGATATTGACCTTAAGTTGGTTTCAGAACTGTTACAGCCAAGATGCGAAAAGCTCTCAGACATTCCTGAGCAGGTTGACTTTTTTGACAATCTTCCTGAATATGACAACGAACTTTATACTCACAAAAAGATGAAGACCAACCCTGAAAATTCACTTGAAGCATTGAAAGAGGCATTGCCTGTGCTTGAGGGGATTGAGGATTGGACAAAAGAGAATATTCACGATGCATTGATTGCACTTGTTGAAAAACTTGAACTTAAAAACGGCAGAATTTTGTGGCCCGTGAGAGTGGCAGTTTCAGGCAAAGCCTTTACACCGGGCGGCGGTGTTGAGCTTGCGCATATTCTGGGCAAGAATGAGACAATTGCCCGTATAAACAAGGGCATTGAGCAACTTTCAAAGTAATAGCTCAGCAGAATTGACTATAAACTGAATGATGGGATTGATTTAAATGGATATTACAACAAAATTTTCAGATAAGGTAAAACACCTGGAAGCATCCGCTATAAGAGAAATCTTTAAAATGCTTGCAAAACCTGATATCATTAGCTTTGCAGGTGGTGCCCCCGACCCAAAGCTTTACCCGAAGAATGAATTTGCAAAAATAGCAAAGGAAGTTCTTGAAACTGAGGGTGCAACTGCACTTAGTTATGGTATTACCGAAGGCTATGCACCACTCCGCCGGTGGACAAAGGAGCGTTTGCAAAAGCAAGGCGTTTTAAAAGAAGATGACGATTTAATTATTGTCAGCGGCGGTCAGCAGGGGATTGACCTGTGCTCAAAAGCGCTTATCAACCCCGGTGACGGCGTTGTATGTGAAGAGCCGAGTTTTATCGGGGGACTCAACTGTTTCCGTTCTTACAATGCGGAACTTTTTGGTGTTCCTGTTCTTGATGACGGTCTTGATACCGACAAATTGGAAGAACTTCTTAAAGAACATAAAAATATAAAGCTTCTTTACACAATTTCTAC
>JAFYXL010000030.1 GCA_017546165.1 Clostridia bacterium | reverse complement strand
TAGTATAATACTTAGGCGTGACAAAGACATACGATGATTCCGGAGGTAGCAAACCCTTGTCTCACTGGGGTTTTGGAAATTTCGGAGGAGATTGTCCGGTTTTCAAAAGCGGGCGGAAGGTCACACTTCTATTTTAATACAGAGCAAAAAATTTGTCGGTGTGGTATGCTGTCACATCGGGAATCACCTTGCGCTGTTGTCCCCGAAACCGATTTTTGAAAGCAGAAAAAGGTTCGGGTTTTATTATATGACTGTGCGAAACGCCCGGCACAGTGTAACAATCAAAAGCAAATTTTGAAGGAGGGTACAGCATGGCAACAGAGAAGATCAGAATCAGACTTAAGGCTTATGATCACAACCTTATCGACCAGAGCGCCGAGAAGATTGTTGAAACAGCTAAGAGAACAGGAGCTAAGGTTTCAGGACCTATTCCGCTTCCTACTAAGAAGGAAGTTGTTACTATTCTCAGAGCGGTTCATAAGTACAAGGACAGCCGTGAGCAGTTCGAACTGAGAACTCACAAAAGATTGATTGATGTATTAGCACCAAACGCTAAGACAATCGACGCACTTAAGCACCTTGACTTGCCGGCAGGTGTTGATATCGAACTCAAGATATAGTTTGATATAATTAATTAAATCGGTAAGAAAAAATTCAGGTTATGTTGGATTTCCAACCGCTGACCCGCACGTATGTTCAAATGAATTGAACCGAGGCGTGTGAAATTTAGGAGGAAAAGTAAATGAAAAAAGCAATCTTAGGCAAAAAGCTTGGTATGACACAGATTTTTGCAGAAGACGGTACACTGGTTCCTGTAACAGTTATTCAGGCAGGTCCATGCAGTGTAGTTCAGAAAAAGACAGCCGAAGTTGACGGTTACGTTGCAGTTCAGGTTGGCTTTGAGGACAAAAAGGAAAAATCAGTTAACAAGCCAATGAAGGGTCACTTTGCAAAAGCAAATGTTACACCGAAACGCTATCTCAGAGAATTCAAACTTGAAAATGCTGGTGAGATGAACGTCGGTGACGAAATCAAAGTTGACGTATTCGAAGCAGGCGAAGTTATTGACGTAACAGGCACAAGCAAGGGTCACGGTTACGCTGGCACAATCAAGAGATGGGGCACACACAGAGGTCCTATGACTCACGGTAGCCACTACCACAGAGGCCCAGGTTCATTGGGTGCTTGTTCTTCACCATCAAGAGTGTTCAAGGGTAAGAGACTCCCTGGTCACTACGGTGTGGACAAGGTTACAATTCAGAACCTCAGCGTTGTGAAAATAGATACAGAGCGCAATCTCCTTTTGGTTAAGGGCAGTGTTCCTGGTCCTAAGGGCGGATTGTTAGTAGTTAAGAATGCAGTTAAGGCTAACGCCTAAGTGCAGGAGAGGAGGATATAAGATATGCCAAAAGTAGCATTATATAACACAGACGGCAAACAGGTCGGTGATATAGAATTAAATGAAAATGTGTTTGGCGCAGAAGTCAGAACTGACATTATGCACGAAGTAGTTGTTAACTACCTCGCAAACCAGAGACAGGGCACACAGAGCACCAAGACTCGTACAGAAGTCAGCGGTGGCGGCATTAAGCCCTGGAGACAGAAGGGTACAGGCCGTGCAAGACAGGGTAGTATCCGTGCTCCACAGTGGGTTGGCGGCGGCGTAGCTCTCGGTCCAAAGCCAAGAGATTACAGATATGCTGTTAACAAGAAGGTTAGAAGACTTGCTCTTCGTTCAGCACTTTCTTCAAAGGTTCAGGAGAATGAACTTATCGTTCTTGAAAGCCTTTCATTTGACGAAATCAAGACAAGCAAGATGGCAGAAATTCTCGCTAACCTTGGTATTACAGAAAAGGCACTTATCGTACTTCCCGAAAACGACAAAAATGTTGTTCTTTCAGCTAGAAACATTAAGGGTGTAGATACAACATTCGTGGGAGCAATCAACACATACGAGGTGCTGAAGTCTACAAAGTGCATCATTACAAAGGATGCTGTTTCAAAACTCGAGGAGGTGTACGCATAATGAATATGACATCTCATGATATTATTAAGAGACCTATCATTACAGAACAGAGTATGGATCAGGTAGCAGACAAAAAGTACACTTTTGAAGTTGCAAAGTCTGCAAACAAAATCCAGATCAAGAAAGCTGTTGAAGAAATTTTCAAGGTAAAGGTTCAGAGCGTTACAACCATTAACTACATGGGCAAGCCAAAGAGAATGGGCGTTCACGCAGGTCGCAGAGCTGACTGGAAAAAGGCTGTTGTTAAACTTACAGCAGACAGCAAGACAATCGAGCTTTTCGAAAACTAATTTTACCGTAATTTGAAAAGAAATAAGGAGATGTAAAAATGGGAATTAGAAAATATAATCCTACAACACCTTCGCTTCGTCAGATGACTGTTTCAGATTTTGCGGAAATCGACAAGGTGGCTCCTGAGAAGTCACTGCTTCGCCCACTCAAGAGCAAAGCAGGTCGTAACTCATACGGCAGAATAACAGTTAGACACCGCGGAGGCGGCACAAAGAGAAAATACAGAGTAATCGATTTCAAGAGAAACAAGGATAACATTCCGGCAACAGTTCTCTCAATCGAATACGATCCAAACAGAAGCGCAAACATCGCTCTTCTCCAGTATGAAGACGGTGTAAAGACTTACATTGTTGCTCCTGTATCACTCAAGAAGGGTGACGTAGTAGTATCAGGTAAGGGTGCAGACATTAAGCCAGGTAACGCTCTTCTTATTGAAGATATCCCTGTTGGTACTTTGATTTATAACGTCGAGCTTTATCCAGGCAAGGGCGGTCAGCTCGTTCGTAGCGCAGGTGTTTTTGCACAGCTTATGGCTAAGGAAAACGGCTACGGTCAGGTAAGACTCCCATCCGGTGAAGTAAGACTTGTTCGTCTTGATTGCCGTGCTTGCATTGGTCAGGTTGGCAACACAGACCACGAGAACATCAATCTTGGTAAGGCCGGTAGAAAACGTCACATGGGCTTCAGACCTACAGTTCGAGGCGTTGTTATGAACCCGAACGACCATCCTCACGGTGGTGGTGAAGGTAAGTCACCTATCGGAAGACCGTCACCTGTTACTCCTTGGGGTAAACCTGCTCTTGGTTACAAGACCAGAAACAAGAAGAACAAGACTGACAAGTTCATCGTAAAGAGACGTAACGCTAGATAAAAGTGATATATTGAAAAAAATGATTAAGGAGGTCACTTCATGGGTCGTAGTATTAAAAAAGGACCTTTCGTTGAAGCGAAGCTCATTGCAAAAATCGTAGCAATGAACGAGAAAAACGAAAAAGTCGTTATTAAAACATGGTCAAGAGCATCTACTATATTCCCTGAAATGGTTGGTCATACAATTGCAGTTTATGATGGCAGAAAGCACGTTCCGGTATATGTTACCGAGGATATGGTTGGTCATAAGCTGGGTGAGTTCGCTCCCACCAGAACATACAGAGGTCACGCAGGTGCTAAAACTTCTAAATAATTCCTGTCAATCAGTTTGATTGCAGATATTAAATAGGAAAGGAGCTAAAGAGCAATGGAAGCAGTAGCAAAGGTTACTCACGTACGCATCGCTCCAAGAAAGGTGCGTATAGTTATAGATTTAATCAGAAACAAGCCGGTTGGCACAGCGCTTGGTATCCTCAAGAATACACCAAAAGCAGCAAGCCCGGTTGTTGAAAAGTTACTCAAGTCAGCAATTGCTAACGCTGAGAATAACTACAATATGAACGTTGAAGATCTTTACATTTCAGAAGTATTTGCGGATCAGGGTCCTACTCTTAAGAGAGTTCAGGCCAGAGCGCAGGGACGTGCATTCAGAATTAACAAGAAGACAAGTCACATTACTTTGAAATTAAAGGAAAAGGAATAATCTTGTAAAAGGAGGTATATAGCATGGGTCAGAAAGTTAATCCACACGGTATCCGAGTTGGCATCATCAAGGACTGGGATTCACGTTGGTATGCTGACAAAAAGAGCTACGGCGAGAACCTTGTAGAAGACTACAAGCTCAGAGTTTTTCTTAAGAAAAAGCTTTTCCTTGCCGGAGTTGCTAAAATAGAAATTGAAAAATTTGCAAATAAGATTCGTCTTTCTATCCACGCCGCAAAACCAGGTATCGTTATCGGTAAAGGCGGAAGCGAAATTGACAAGCTTAAGAAGGAAGTCGAAGCATTGACAGGTAAGTCTGTTATCCTTAATGTAATTGAGGTAAAAGCACCTGATATGGATGCACAGCTCGTTGCTGAAAACATCGCATCACAGCTCGAAAGAAGAATTTCTTTCAGAAAGGCTATGAAGCAGTGTATGACAAGAACAATGAAGCTTGGTGCAAAGGGTATCAAGGCTGCAGTTTCAGGTCGTGTAGGCGGCGCTGAAATCGCTCGTACAGAGCAGTACCACGAGGGTACTATCCCGCTTCAGACCCTTAGAGCTGACATTGACTACGGTTTTGCTGAAGCTGATACAACTTACGGCAAGCTTGGCGTTAAGGTTTGGATCTATAAGGGTGAAGTTCTTGCAGAAAGCAAGAAAAAGGGTGTATCGGCTCCTACCAAGAAAGCGGAAGGAGGAAACAAATAATGTTATCACCAAAAAGAGTTAAGTTTAGACGTGTTATGCGTGGTAGAATGAAGGGTAAGGCTTCACGCGGCAACAAGGTTTGCTACGGCGAGTTTGGTCTTCAGGCTCAGTCACCTGCTTGGATTACAAGCAACCAGATTGAGGCTGCCCGTATTGCTATGACAAGATACACAAAGAGAGGCGGTCAGGTTTGGATTAAGATATTCCCTGACAAGCCTGTAACTGAGAAACCTGCTGAAACTCGTATGGGTAGTGGTAAGGGTTCACCAGAATACTGGGTAGCAGTTGTTAAGCCCGGTAGAATATTATTTGAAATCGGCGGAGTAAGCGAGGAAGTAGCTCGTGAGGCTATGCGTCTTGCTATGCACAAGCTTCCACTTAAGTGCAAGTTCGTGAGAAAAGCCGATCAGGAAATGGAAGGTGAAATGTAATGAAAATTAATGAGATCAGAGACCTTTCAAGTCAGGAAATAGTAGATAAGATTCAGGATTTAAAAGAGGAACTTTTCAATCTTCGTTTTCAGAACGCAATGAACCAGCTGGACAATCCTATGAGAATTGCCGCAGTTAAGAAGGATATTGCGAAGCTTAAGACAGTATTGAAAGAACAAGAGCTTGGCTTGAACGCCAATGCAAATTAATAGGAGGTGTAACGTATGGAAGAGATGCGCAACTATCGTAAGACCCGTGTTGGCGAAGTTGTAAGCGACAAGATGGACAAAACTATCGTTGTTGCTATTAAAGACAGCGTAAAGCACCCGGTTTATAAGAAGGTTATGAAAAACACCTACAAGCTCAAGGCTCACGATGAGAACAATGAGTGCCGTGTAGGTGATAAGGTTAAAGTAATGGAAACCAGACCTCTTTCAAAGGACAAGAGATGGAGATTGGTTGAGATTATTGAAAAGGCAAAATAAGCCGGACTTTTTAGAAACGCTAAATTTTGCGTTAAATTGATAAGTTAGGAGGAATCCATTTATGATACAGCAGCAGAGTTTGTTAAAGGTTGCAGACAACAGCGGTGCAAAAGAACTTATGTGTATCCGTGTTCTCGGCGGCTCATACAGACGTTACGGAAATATCGGTGATGTTATCGTGGCTTCTGTAAAGAAGGCAGCACCTGGCGGCGCTGTTAAAAAAGGCGATGTTGTTAAGGCGGTTATCGTACGTACAGTTCAGGGTGTAAAGAGAGCTGATGGTTCAAAAATCAGATTTGATGAAAACGCAGCAGTTATCATCAAGGATGACAAGACACCAAGAGGTACACGTATTTTTGGCCCAATCGCCAGAGAGCTTCGTGATAAAGAATATATGAAGATTTTGTCACTTGCTCCGGAAGTTCTGTAAGAATTACAAGTTAGAAAAGGCAGGATTAATTTGCATTTTTTAAAAGGGAAACACCCGGCATAGTGTAAAGAATCCTGTTTTGATGTAAGATTTATTCCGAGTAGATGCGAAAGGAGGAAAAGAAATGCTGAAGATGCATGTTAAGACCGGTGACCAGGTAGTGGTACTTTCCGGTAAAGATAAGGGTAAAAAGGGCAAGGTTTTGTCAGTAAACCCAGTTAAACGCACAGTTATTGTTGAAGGCGTTTCTGTGGCAACAAAGCACAAAAAGCCTCGCCGTATGGGTGAAGCTGGTGGTATTATCAGCCAGGAAACTCCAATTTACGCAAGCAAGGTTATGAACGTTTGCGGCAAGTGTGGCGCTGCTACACGTGTTGGCAGAAAGGTTCTGGAGGACGGAACTCACGTTCGTTACTGCAAGAAATGCGGAGAAACATTTGGTGAATAATTACTCATTGTGAAAGGAGGTAAGCTTTAATGAGACTTGAAGAACGCTATACAAAAGAAATTAAGGACGCTCTTATGAAGAAATTCGAATACAAGAGTGTTATGCAGATTCCTAAACTTGACAAGGTTGTTATCAACATTGGTTTGGGCGAAGCAAAAGAAAATTCAAAGGCTATTGATTCAGCTATGAACGACCTCGCTTTGATTACAGGTCAGAAGCCGGTTGTTACAAAGGCTAAGAAATCTGTGGCTTCATTTAAAGTCAGAGAGGGTATGAACATTGGTTGCAAAGTTACCTTGAGAGGCGCAAAGATGTACGAGTTCGTTGACAGACTTTTCAACGCAGCACTCCCACGTGTTCGTGACTTCAGAGGTATCAACCCAAATTCCTTCGATGGCAGAGGTAACTATTCATTGGGTATTAAGGAACAGCTTATTTTCCCTGAAATAGATTACGATAAGATTGATAAAATTCGTGGTATGGATATCATCTTTGTTACAACTGCTCCAACAGATGAGGAAGCACGTGAGCTTCTCACATTGATGGGTGCACCTTTTACAAGATAATCGGTTTTTAAACAGAGATTTACCCATTTAATCTTTTAGAAATGGAGGAGATTAAAGCATATGGCAAAAAAGGCTATGGTTTTAAAACAGCAGAAAGAACAGAAGTTCAAGACCCGTGAATACAACAGATGTAAGATCTGCGGCAGACCTCACGCATACTTGCGCAAGTTTGGTATCTGCAGAATTTGCTTCCGTGAACTTGCTTACAAGGGTCAGATTCCAGGAGTGAAGAAGGCTTCTTGGTAAATCACCAGACTGTTCTTTTGCAAGAACTTTAATATTATTTAAAAAAGGAGAGCCAAGTGGTTAATTGAAAAGATGCGGATAACCAAACTGGCTCACAAAATCCGGTAAAAAGGAGGATAAAATATGCACATCACAGATCCGATAGCAGATATGTTGACAAGAATCAGAAATGCGAACAATCAGAGACACGCAACTGTTGACATTCCTGCTTCAAATATGAAAAAGGCTATCGCTAAGATTTTGCTTGATGAGGGTTATGTTAAGAATGTAGAATACATTGACGACAACACTCAGGGCGTTATCAGAGTTACACTCAAGTACGCTGAAAACAAGCAGAAGGTATTGACAGGTCTTAAGAGAGTGTCAAAGCCGGGTCTTAGAATTTATGCTTCTAAAGAAGAGCTTCCTCAGGTACTTAAAGGCTTGGGTATAGCTATTATTTCTACATCAAAAGGAATTATGACAGACAAAGAGGCTCGTCGTCAGAATGTTGGCGGTGAAGTTCTGGCATTTATTTGGTAAGGAAGGAGGAAAACGAAATGTCACGTATAGGAAAACAGCCTATTACAATACCTCAGGGTGTTGACGTTACAATAGGTGCAAACAATGAAGTTACAGTTAAGGGCCCAAAGGGTACTTTGTGTGAAACTATGTCAGCTGAAATGACAATCAACAAGGATGGCGATACCATCACTGTTACACGTCCTTCAGACAACAAGGATCACAGAGCACTTCACGGTCTTACACGTACTCTTATCGCTAATATGGTTGTTGGCGTATCTGAAGGCTATACAAAACAGCTCGAAATCAACGGTGTTGGTTACAGAGCTGCAAAGCAGGGCAATAAGCTGGTTATGAACCTGGGTTACTCACATCAGGTTGAAATGGAAGAACCTGATGGCATCAAAATCGATGTTCCTCAGCCAAACCAGATTATAATTTCAGGCTTTGATAAGCAGAAGGTTGGTCAGTTCGCGGCTCAGGTTAGAGAAAAGAGACCACCGGAACCTTACAAGGGCAAGGGTATCAAATATGTTGATGAATACATCAGAAGAAAAGAAGGTAAAGCAGGCGGTAAGAAGAAATAATATTTTCTTCTTAGGTATCCGGCTGGCTGCCTGAAGTTTGATAGATTCATTTTCAGAGTATTTTACACTAAACCGCAAGGAGGTGCGAGTTAGAATGATAAAAAGAAAGAACAGCGAAGAAGCAAGACGTGCAAGACACGCCAGAGTTCGTAAAAAGGTTTCAGGAACAGCTGAGTTCCCAAGACTTTGCGTTTACAGAAGTCTTAAGAATATATATGCGCAGATTATCGATGATACAACCGGCAAGACTTTAGTTTCAGCATCAACACTTGACGCTGAGCTTAAGGCAAATTACGGCGGAAACAAAGAGGCTGCTAAGGCAGTTGGTCTCGCTATTGCAAAGAAAGCTCTCGATGCAAACATCAAGGCTGTTGTTTTCGACAGAGGTGGTTATGTTTACCACGGCAGAGTAGCAGAAGTTGCAGCAGGTGCTCGTGAGGGCGGACTGGAATTCTAATACTTTAAAATAGGTGTATTTTAAGATAATTGAAAGTCATTTATATTGAAAGAGGTGAAATTAGACAATGGCAGAAAGAGTAGAAATTACCAAAAAGCAGGAACGTATCAATGCAGATACTCTTGATATAAAGGAAAAGGTTGTTGCTCTTAACCGTGTTTCAAAGACAGTAAAGGGTGGTAGAACAAGCAGATTCAGTGCCCTTGTTGTTGTTGGCGACGAAAACGGCCACGTTGGTTACGGTATGGGTAAGGCGGCTGAAATTCCGGACGCTATCCGCAAAGGTATTGACGAAGCTAAGAAGAGCATGATTACAGTACCTATAGTTGAAACAACAATCCCTCACGATATTATTGGTGAATTTGGTGCAGGAAGAGTACTTCTTAAACCTGCTGCTGAAGGTACCGGTGTTATCGCTGGCGGTGCTGCCCGTGCAGTTTTGGAACTTGCAGGTATCAGAGATATCAGAACAAAGTGTCTCAGAAGCAACAATCCAAAGAACGTTGTAGCAGCAACTGTTCAGGCTCTTTCAGCACTTAAGAGTGTTGAAGAGGTTGCCAAATTAAGAGGTAAAAAGCCTGAAGATATTTTAGGTTAAGCAATTTACAACCAAGAGAGATAGGAGGTTTTTTCCTTGGCTAACAAATTGAAGGTTACACTTGTAAAAAGTACAATCGGATGTAAGAAAGACCAGATCGCAACAGTTGAAGCTTTAGGTCTTAGAAAGCTTCATCAGTGCGTAGAGAAACCTGACAATCCTCAGATCAGAGGTATGATATTCAAAGTTTCTCACCTGGTTGCAGTTGAAGAGGCGTAAATTTTACGTTTCGGTTAAATTTATTTCATAAAAAATAAAGAGGAGGTGTACTCAATGAAACTTCACGAATTATCTCCGAGCGAAGGCTCAAAGAAAGATAGATTCAGAGTAGGTAGAGGTCACGGTAGTGGTAACGGCAAAACAAGCGGTAAGGGTCACAAGGGTCAGAATGCCCGCAGTGGCGGCGGTGTTCGTCCAGGCTTCGAAGGTGGTCAGATGCCTATTTACAGAAGACTTCCCAAACGTGGTTTCACAAACATTTTCGCAAAAGAATATGTTTCTGTTAATGTAGAAGCTTTGAACAAGCTTGACTGCAACGAAGTAACCGCTGAGGTACTCAAGGAGAACGGCATTATCTCAAAGATTTGTGACGGTGTTGTTATTCTCGGCCGTGGCGAAGTTAATAAAGCGTTCACCGTAAAAGCAAAGCGTTTCAGCAAGACTGCTGAAGAAAAGATTGTTGCTGCCGGTGGAAAGGTTGAGGTGGTATAAATGTTGGAAACAATCAGAAATGCATGGAAGGTTAAAGACCTGAGAATGAAGCTTCTCTACACATTAGGAATGCTTATAATTTTCCGTCTTGGTTCATGCATCCCTGTTCCGCTGCTTGACCCAAATCAGCTTAAGGCTATGTTTGAAGGTACAAACAACTCATTGTTTGGTTTCATTGATTTGGTATCAGGTGGTGCATTTCAGAATGCAACAATATTCGCAATGGGTATTACCCCATACATTAACGCATCAATCATTATGCAGCTTCTTTGTGTAGCTATCCCTGCACTTGAGAGATTGCAGAAGGAAGGCGAAGAAGGCCGCAAAAAGATTGCTCAGATTCAGAGATATGGAACCGTTGTTCTTGCTCTTATCCAGGCAATTGGTCTCTACTTCCTGCTCAAAAATTATAACGCAGTTACAATGACAGGTTTTTGGCCTGCTGTAATTATCGTTGTTACATTCTCAGCAGGTACAGCGTTCCTTATGTGGTTGGGTGAACAGATTACAGAAAAGGGTGTAGGTAACGGTATCTCTCTTATAATCTTTGCAGGTATCGTATCAAGCATTCCATCAGGTGCGGTTTCACTTTACCAGTATATGATGAATGGTACAATGGGCGTTATTGGCGCTGTTGCACTTATTATTGTTGCACTTGTTGTCGTAGCACTTGTTGTTATGATGAACGAGGCCGAGCGTCGTCTTCCTGTTCAGTATGCAAAGCGTGTTGTAGGAAGAAAAATGTATGGTGGACAGAGCACTCACATCCCGATTAAGGTTGCGGCTGTTGGTGTTATCCCGATCATCTTTGCAATGTCTATTATGTCATTCCCCGGCACAATTGCTTCATTCTTCGGAGTGCAGGCAGGCAGCCCGGGATTCTGGGGAGGATTCCTTAAGGTATTCTCACCTACATCGTGGCTCTATGCGGTGCTTTACTTCCTTCTTATCATATTCTTCACATACTTCTACAGTGCTATCCAGTTCAATCCAATTGAAATGGCTAACAATATGAAGAATAACGGAGGATTTATCCCGGGTATCCGTCCGGGTCGCCCAACTTCAGAATATATAAGCAGAGTTCTCAATAAGATTACTCTTGCAGGCGCTATATTCCTGGGCTTCATCGCAGTTGTTCCGATCTTTATGAATATGGGACTCAATATCCAGAACTTCTCAATCGGCGGAACATCACTCCTGATCGTTGTTGGTGTTGCACTTGAGACAGTTACTCAGCTTGAATCTCAGATGCTTATGAGACACTACAAAGGTTTCTTAGAATAATTAAGGACAAGATTTGTCCGTGGCTTTACAGGGGCTGTTTTAGACGCATAAGCTGCGTTTTAAAACACCCCTTGTGGAGTTTTTTATGCAATTAATGGAAGTTGATTAAATTCCAGGAATGTTCCCTATGTATTTTGTGTAAAATATTGGGAAATGATATACACAAGCAATTAAAGTAAATTTTTCAAATTGACAGGAAGGCGTGTGTTTTAAGTGAAATTGATTATTTTAGCTGCTCCGGGAGCAGGAAAAGGAACTCAGGCAGAAATGCTTTCAAAACATTTTGAAATACCCACAATCTCTACAGGAGCCATATTGAGAAAGAATATGGAAGATGGGACAGAACTTGGCGCAGTAGCCAAGAACTACATTAACGAAGGGAAATTTGTTCCCGACGAACTGATAATTGATATAGTAAAAAACCGTTTAAATGAAGATGACTGCAAGAACGGATTTATCCTCGATGGCTTTCCCAGAAATTTAGCTCAGGCTGAAGCTCTTGATAAATCCGGTATTGATATAGATGCTGTCTTGACTCTTGAAGTCAAAGATGATGAAATTGTGGAAAGGCTTTCAGGACGTCTTGAGTGCAAAAAATGCGGCTCAAGCTTCCACAAGGAACACAGAAAGCCGGAGATAGATGGGATTTGCGACAACTGCGGAGGGGAGCTTCGTGTCCGCGAGGATGATAAACCCGAAGTTATACGTGACCGTCTTAAGACATATTATGAGCAGACAGAACCTCTTAAGGAATACTACAAAAATAAGGGTATGCTTAAAGTTGCAGTAGGCAAAAGTGAAATTAAGGCCACCACACAGGAAGTATTGAAAGTTTTGGAGGCATAAAGAACTGAAAGGCATAGATTATGGTTACAATCAAATCGAAAACAGAAATTGAATATATGCGTGAGGCCTGCCGTGTCACAGGGGAGACCCTGAAACTTCTTGGCTCAATGCTTGAGCCCGGGATAACTCCTCTTGACCTTGACAAGGCTGCGGAAAAGTTTATTCGCAGCCAGGGCTGCACACCATCTTTTAAAGGATATGGCGGATTTCCCGGCAGCGTGTGCATCAGTTTAAACGATGAGGTTATCCACGGAATTCCCGACAAGAGAGTTTTAAAAGAAGGGGATATCGTCAGTTTTGACGTAGGGGCTTGCTACAAAGGCTACAACGGCGATGCTGCAAGGACTTTTGGCGTTGGTGAAATTTCAGAAGAGGCACAGCGGTTGATTGATGTTACAAAGGCAAGCTTTTTTGAAGGAATAAAGTTTGCAAAAGACGGATATCGAATTTCTGATATTTCGGCAGAGATTCAGCGAGTTGCGGAGGAGGCAGGATACAGTGTCCTCCGTGAATACTGCGGACACGGTATCGGCAGAGAACTTCACGAGGATCCCGAAATCCCCAATTACTTTGAAGCGGGGCGCAGAGGTATTCGTATCAGGCCGGGTATGTGCCTTGCCATTGAACCTATGGTTAATATGGGTGCTAAAGAAGTTTTTGTTGGCGACAATGATTGGACAGTTTACACCCAGGACGGCAAGCTGGCGGCGCATTATGAAAATACTGTTTTGGTTACAAACGGTGAGCCCCAGTGCCTTACGTTGGTAGATTAAATAAATCTGGCGGCGAGGTGTGAAGTGCTTTGGCTTTTTCGCAGCAAATGCTGTTATGGAATTTGTGAAGGATAGGCCCTTTAATTCTCTATGAAAGGATTTGACAAGATGGAAGAAAAATTCAGCATAGGCGACATTGTATTATCAAAAGCCGGTAGGGATAGTGGCAGATACTTTGTAGTGGTGTCTTCAGAGGGAATATTTACATATATTTGCGATGGCGACTTGCATAAAATTGAGAAACCAAAGAAAAAGAAAATAAAGCACCTTAAAAATACCGGAAGTACAAACGAAAGTATTGCGAAGAAACTTCTGGGAAAAACAATGGTTACAAATCCTGAACTCCGTTGTGCTGTATTAGCGTTCAAAGAAGAATTTGCGGAGAAGGATTTTTAATAACGATGCAGAAACATATGTTTTTACGTCGGTAAATATTTAATAATTAAGAAAGGAGAAAAAATTATGGCAAAGGAAGATGTTTTGGAGATAGAAGGCACAGTCCTTGAGGCGTTGCCAAATGCAATGTTCCAGGTGGAACTTGAAAATGGTCACAAGATTCTCGCACATATTTCAGGTAAACTCAGAATGCACTATATCAGAATTTTGCCCGGTGACAAGGTAACGGTGGAAATTTCGCCTTACGACCTGACAAAAGGAAGAATTACCTGGAGAGCAAAATAAACTTTTGGACCAAAGTGAGAATTTGCTGTTAAGGCGGGGTTGGCCAAAACTGAAGAATAAAGCAAAAATCACATAATAAAAAATATATATTTTGTGAAAAAAGCTGAAAAACCCTTCAGGAAAAACACTTGACATAATAAAATGTTGGTGTTATAATATTATGGTTAGTTCAAAATGCGGAATTTTGTGCTGACGTAACTTTTTTGGGAGGTGAAGGAATAATGAAAGTACAACCTTCAGTTAAACCTATTTGCGAAAAGTGTAAAGTAATAAAGAGAAAAGGAAAGATAATGGTTATTTGTGAAAACCCACGCCATAAGCAGAAGCAGGGTTAATCGAAAATCAATGTCTTTATGAGTGAGCAGAGTCAGGCTTTTACACCAAATTGTTTAAGCTGATGAAAGCGGCGGGCGATAAAGGTTCGTTGCGATAAGTGAAATTCTGCTCCGCATAACACTTTTCAGAAAAAAATTATTCGGAGGTGAATGAAAGTATGGCACGTATTGCAGGTGTTGACTTACCAAATGAGAAGAGAGTTGAAATCGGACTTACCTATATTTTCGGTATAGGTCTTTCCACATCAAAGAAGATCCTTGCTGCTACCGGTATCAATCCGGACACAAGAGTTCGTGATTTGACAGAGGAGGAGGTTTCTACCCTCAGAGCTGAAATCGACAATTACAACGTTGAAGGTGACCTTCGTCGTGATATTGCACTCGATATCAAGCGTCTTATTGAAATCAACTGTTACAGAGGTCTTCGCCACAGGAAAAACCTTCCTGTAAGAGGACAGCGTTCAAAGACAAACGCAAGAACCAGAAAAGGCCCTAGAAAGACTATGGCTAACAAAAAGAAATAAGGAATGTATTGAAGCTGTGTCTTTTCGGGAAACCTTAAGACTCCGCTAAAATCAGGAGGTGAAATTTACTATGGCAAAGGCAGTGAAGAAAACCAGACGTCGTAGAGAAAAGAAGAATATTGAAAGAGGTGCGGCTCATATCAAGTCAACCTTTAACAATACAATAGTTACCATCACTGATGTTGCAGGCAATGCTATTTCATGGGCATCAGCAGGTGGTTTGGGCTTCAGAGGCTCAAAGAAGAGCACTCCTTTTGCAGCTCAGATGGCTGCAGAAACAGCAGCAAAGGCTGCTATGGAGCACGGCCTCAAATATGTTGAGGTTTACGTAAAAGGTCCCGGTAGCGGCAGAGAGGCTGCTATCCGTGCACTTCAGGTTGCAGGACTTGAAGTTAATATGATTAAGGATGTTACACCAATTCCTCACAATGGTTGCAGACCACCTAAGAGAAGAAGAGTGTAATCGCAGGAGGTGAAATAAGCATTATGGCAAGATATACAGAATCTGTTTGCAGAATTTGCAGACGTGAAGGACAGAAGTTATTCTTAAAGGGTGACAGATGTTATACAGATAAATGTGCTGTTACAAGAAGAGCATACGCTCCCGGTCAGCACGGTCAGAGCAGACGTAAACTTTCTGAGTACGGTTCTCAGCTCAGAGAAAAGCAGAAGGTTAGACGTGCTTATGGAATTCTCGAAGGTCAGTTCGCTCATTACTTCGAGATGGCAAACAAAGCTAAGGGTGTTACAGGTGAAAACCTTCTTACTCTCATTGAGAGAAGACTTGATAACGTTGTATTCAGACTTGGACTTGCAGCTTCAAGACCTGAAGCAAGACAGCTGGTTTCACACGCACACTTCCTTGTAAACGGCAAGAAGGTTAATATTCCTTCATACCTCGTTAAGGTTGGCGATGTTATCACTGTTTGTGAGACAAGCCGTCAGGGCGCTAAGTTTGATGCAGTACTCGCTTCAACCGAGTCAAGAATTGTTCCAAAGTGGCTCGATATGAACAAAGAAACTCTTGAAGGCAGAGTTGTTGCTTTTGCTGACAGAGAAGACATTGATCTCCCAATCGAGGAACATTTGATCGTCGAATACTACAGCAAATAATAAACTCTATCAAACTTTTTGCCATTATTTATGGCATAAATTCTACATTAATTACACAGCCCTGATGAATACAAGCGGTTGTATTCAGAAAGTGAAGCAAGACACAACGGGTGTTTTGCGGGAGGTCTTTGGTTTTGAGATGTCCCTGTGTTAAAGAATTTGAGTAGGAGGGCTAATATGATAGAAATTGAAAAACCAAGAGTTGAGTGTGTTGAAATTGCAGAAGACAACAGCTACGGCAAATTTGTTGTTGAGCCACTCGAAAGAGGTTATGGCACGACTTTGGGTAATTCACTCAGAAGAATTATGCTTTCTTCTTTGCCGGGCGTGGCTGTAAATTCTGTTAAAATTGACGGTGTTTTACATGAGTTTTCAACAATTCCGGGCGTAACTGAGGATGTTACAGAAATTATTCTTAACATCAAAAAGCTTGCGGTTAAGCTTCATTCAGAAGGCCCAAAAACAATTTACATCAATCACGAAGGTGCAGGTGAGATTTGCGCTCGTGATATCAAGTGTGATTCAAGTGTTGAAATCATCAATGGCGATCTTCATATTGCTACACTTAATGACGATGCAAAATTGTTTATGGAAATTGTTATCGACAAGGGTCGTGGATATGTTTCTGCTGACAAAAACAAGCAGCTTCTCCAACCTATAATCGGTGTTATTCCGGTTGACTCAATTTACACACCTGTAAATAAGGTTAACTACACTGTTGAAAATACCAGAGTTGGTCAGATTACAGACTTTGACAAACTTGTTTTGGAAGTTTGGACAAACGGCACAATTGACCCACACGATGCTGTGAGCTTGGCAGCAAAGGTTATGAATGAACATTTAAACCTCTTCATTGACCTTTCAGAAAGTGCAAAGAACACAGAGATTATGATAGAAAAAGAAGAAAGCAAGAAGGAAAAGGTATTAGAGACCACTATCGAAGAACTTGACCTTTCAGTACGTTCATACAACTGTTTGAAACGTGCAGGAATTAATACAGTTCAGGATCTTACAAACCGCAGTGAAAATGATATGATGAAGGTAAGAAACCTTGGTCGCAAATCACTTGAAGAGGTTGTAGCGAAACTTGATAGTATGGGACTTAGCCTTACTTCAAACGAGGAGTAGTTCCGAGGAGGTTTCCTCTCGGATGGAATTTTATTGAAAGAGGTGATAGTATGGCACACCAGAGAAAATTGGGCAGACCAACTGATCAGAGAATAGCAATGCTAAGAAGTATGACTACTTCTTTCCTGGAAGCAGGCAGAATTGAAACTACAGTTACCCGCGCAAAGGAAGTTCAGAAGTTGGCTGAAAAGATGATTACACTTGGCAAGAAGAATACTCTTCACACAAGACGTCAGGCTCTTGCGTTTATAACAAAAGAGGACGTTGTTACAAAGGTATTTGGGGAGATCGCTCCTAAGTATGCTGAGCGTAACGGTGGTTATACAAGAATTATGAAGACAGGTCCCAGACGTGGCGACGCGGCTGAGATGGCAATTCTTGAGCTTGTATAATTATAATTAAAAAATTTTGGCGGCTCTTGTGAATGGGCCGCCATTTTGTTTATGCAAAGGCTGGTGGGATAACACAAAATGTCCGGACATAGTTTATCGGGATGTTACTTTGATGAGAGAAGCTTTTGCAAATAAAAACAGGGGATTTAGGTTTATGATTAAGTTATGTATATTTGATATGGACGGGACTTTGGTAAATACTATTGATACCATTGCCCACTTTGCCAACACAGCATTAAAGAAGTTTGGCCTTGACTCAATCCCAACAGATGATTATAAACTGTTGGTGGGAAACGGCTCGGATGTTTTGGTACAGAGAATGTTAAAAAAATTAGGCAAGAACATTGAGGACTACAAAGAATTGCATCCATATTATGTTGACATTTATGATAAGGATTTTATGTATCTGACAGCGCCTTATGAGGGCATTGTTGAGATGCTCAAAGAAATTAAGGCAGAGGGTATAAAGGTAGCGGTTCTTTCAAACAAGGATCACAGCACAGCTCAGAAGGTTGCAGAAGAGTTGTTTGAAGAGGGACTTATTGACCTTTGTATGGGCGCAAGAGCAGGCGTTCCCCTAAAGCCTCAGCCTGACGCAGTATTTGAGATTATGGAGCATTTTGGGGCAAAGAAGGAAGAGTGTTTATACATAGGTGACACTGCAACTGACATAAAAACCGCCAAGAATGCGGAACTTTATTCAATTGGTGTTCTTTGGGGCTTTCGTGATGAAGCAGAGCTTCGAGGCGCAGAAGCAGATGTGATAATTTCAGACCCAATGAAAATTGTTGATATTGCAAAAAAAAAAGTAAAGCCTTGTAACCTTTAGGGTTGCAAGGCTTTTTTTGAGGTTAAGACGGGTAAATCCAGGAATTTATTGAAAAAACCTATAATGTATGATATACTGATGCTAAAGGAGCGAGAGAGTTCTATTTATATCAAGAAAGGCTGTGGGAGAATATGAAATTAACATTTATTGGTGCGGCACACGAAGTAACAGGTTCGTGCACCTTGCTTGAGGCCTGCGGAAAACATATTTTGATAGACTGCGGTATGGAACAGGGCGGAGACACCTATGAAAATTGCGAGATACCGGTTCTGCCTGCCGAAATTGATGCTATTTGTTTAACTCATGCGCACATTGACCATTCCGGTATGATTCCTGCTATGGTGGCAAGAGGCTATAGCGGGCCAATTTATTCCACAGAGGCAACTTATAGACTTTGCAATATTATGTTGCAGGATTCCGCCCATATTCAGGAGCAGGAGGCAGAATGGAAAAATAGAAAAGCGGAGCGCGCCGGAACTTCTGAATATGTACCTGTATATACAGTAGCGGATGCAATAGAATCTCTTAATCTGTTTGAACGCTTTGACTACGGCAATCCGGCTGAAATTTTTGAGGGGATAACAATCAGCTTTTCTGATGCAGGGCATCTTTTGGGTTCTTCCAGCATTCATTTTACAATATGTGAAAACGGGGAAACCAGAACCCTACTCTTTTCGGGGGATTTGGGAAATATTGACCGACCTTTGATAAGAGATCCGCAAAAACCACACTATGCAGATTACATTGTTGTCGAGTCAACTTACGGCGACAGAATTCACGGCGAAAGGCCTGACTACGTTGCCCAGCTTACAAAGATTATGAAGGAGACCTTTGACAAGGGTGGAAATCTTGTTGTGCCGTCCTTTGCAATAGGTAGAACACAGGAGTTATTGTACTTATTCAGAAAAATCAAGGAAGACCGCCTGATTAAGGGCCACGAAAACTTTATTGTGTATGTGGATTCACCTTTGGCGGTAGAGGCAACAAAGATTTATCAGGATAACCTGACCGGATATTATGATGAGGAGACTTTGAGTTTGCTTGAGAAAGGGGTAGATCCGATCACCTTCCCGGGACTCAGGCTGAGCGTTACAAGTGAAGATTCAAGGGCAATCAACTTTGATACTGCGCCCAAAGTTATTATTTCTGCTTCAGGAATGTGTGAGGCAGGGCGAATAAGACATCACCTAAAACATAATTTGTGGAGAGAAAATAATACTATTTTATTTGTAGGATACCAGTCGGAAGGGACATTGGGCAGAAAACTTGTAAATGGTACAAAATCTGTTAACTTGTTTGGGGAAGAAGTTCAGGTAAAGGCAAGGCTTGAATCTATTGTTGGAATAAGCGGTCACGCAGATCGGGATATGATACTTGAATGGCTGGGCTCTCTTGAAAAAATTCCTATAAAGGTTTTTGTTAATCATGGCGAGGATATAGTTTGCGAAAATTTTGCTCAGAATATATACAGTAAACTAAAATTTCCTACAATTGCACCTTTCAGCGGTGACGGATTTGACTTAATAAGCGGAGAGTGTATAACAAGGGGCAAAATTGTCAAACTTACAAAGA
The DNA here is from genome assembly GCA_017546165.1 of Clostridia bacterium. Lineage (GTDB taxonomy): Bacteria > Bacillota > Clostridia > Monoglobales > Monoglobaceae > SIG440. The sequence continues at coordinate 21,685 of JAFYXL010000030.1, read as the reverse complement.
CATCCGAGGGCAGAAGAAGAGCCAATCTTGCCTATGACAGGCTTATGGCGGCGTATCAGCGCTTAAAGACGGTTATTGAATTGAGCAGAAGTTTGACTAATAAAGAACTGGCAAAGTTTACGGACCAGATAAACGATTTGTGTGACAAGTATGCCCGTAAATTTAATTCGGGCAAAAAATAGGGAGGAAGTAGTATGTCAAAAAGATTTTATGCGTGCGTGTATGGAGGCGCATCGGAACATATTGATGATGTTTTGAAAGAGGATGTTAAGCATTTAGGAAAGATAATTGCAGACGAGAGATACTCTTTAGTATATGGAGCAGGAGCAACAGGCTGTATGGGTGCTGTTGCAAGAGGTGTCAGTGAAAATGGCGGATATGTAATGGGGATATCTCCGTACTTTATCAGAAGTTTTGAAGAAATATTTGCTTGCGATAACACTGTTATGGTTGACACTATGAGTGAAAGAAAAACCCTTATGGAAAAGCACGCAGATGTATTTTTCATTGCACCCGGCGGAATAGGAACAATGGATGAGTTCTTTCAGGTGCTGACATTGAAATACTTAGAGCGCCTTTCGGCACCTATAGTTGTTCTTAACTTAAATGGATTTTATGATTCATTGATTAAATTGATTGACGATATTGTAGGTCTTGGTGCAGCAAAAGAGAGCCTTTATGATTTGTTTGACGTGGTAACTTCTGTAGAGGATGAAAAACTGATTAAAATATTAAGGGACATTAAAAAAGCTGGATTAAGGTAAAGCTTAAAATGGTGGAACTATGAAAAGAAATATACAAATAGGCATAATTGTCATAATAAGCTGTGTGGTTTTAAATATTATAGATGCGGTTATAATGCCAGGGTATATCATTAAGTCCTTGGTAAAGGCTGTGATGTTTCTTTTAGCACCTATTTTATATGCAAGGGCAATCGGCGGATTGGATTTAAAAAACATTGTAAAACCCAACAAAAAGGGTTTGATGGTAGCGTTTATGTGGGGGATTGGTGTTTATATTGTTGTTTTGGGAGCCTACCTTATATTTAAAGATATATTTGATTTTTCAGCCCTCACAACAAACCTTACAAAGACAACAGGAGTAAATAAATCCAACTTCCTATGGGTTGCTGTTTATATATCATTTATAAATTCCTTTTTGGAAGAATTTTTCTTTAGAGGATTTGCTTTTCTTAAACTCAAGGAGGTAGCTTCACGCAAGACCGCATATTTATTAAGCAGCTTTGCATTTGCCCTTTATCACATAGGTATGATGATAGGGTGGTTTGGTTTGCCTGTGGTTTTGATATCCCTGATTGGACTTTTTGTTGGAGGAATAATATTTAACAGGCTGGATGAAGCGAGGGGGACAATACACTTGTCCTGGCTTGTGCATATGTTTGCTAATTTTGCCACCAACACAATAGGGTTTATATTATTTGCCGTATAGGTGACGGCTAGTAATTTGTTTGGGAATTTTTATATTTTAGCATTCCGCATTTAAAGAAGAAAGCCTTGCAACACTTAGTGTTGCAAGGCTTTTATGTTTAGCATTGATTTTTATCTTAGACAAACCGCCTTTTAAAGAAGGCTATGGTTTTAGCTAAAAATTATATCATCTGTGAAGTCTGTAGGAACAACGTCAATTTCACTGTATGAAGGCATACCTGTTCCGGCAGGAACAAGCTTACCGATAATAACATTTTCCTTAAGACCAACAAGCGGGTCAATTTTGCCCTTGATTGCAGCGTCTGTAAGAACTCTTGTTGTTTCCTGGAATGATGCAGCAGATAAGAATGAGTCTGTTGCAAGAGCAGCTTTGGTAATACCCATAAGCACTTCTGAATGAACAGCTTCTGCTTTGCCCTCTTCACGCATACGCATATTTACTCTTTCAAGCTCATATCTTTCAACCAGTGAGCCTGTGAGGAAATCTGTATCACCTGCGTCTTCAACCTTAACCTTGTGCATCATCTGTCTTACGATAACTTCGATATGCTTATCGTTGATATCAACACCCTGGAGACGGTAAACTCTCTGAACTTCCTGAATGAGGTAGTCCTGAACTGCGGTATAACCCTTGATTGCAAGGATATCGTGCGGGTTAACTGAACCTTCTGTAAGCTCATCACCGGCACCAAGAACCTGATCTTCACGGACCTTAATTCTTGAACCGTAAGGGATGAGGTATGTTGCAGTATTGCCGTTTTCGTCGTCAAGAATGGTGATTTCACGCTTCTTCTTGTTTTCAGAAATCTTAACACGGCCGCCGATTTCAGCGATGATTGCAAGACCCTTTGGCTTTCTTGCTTCAAAAAGTTCTTCAACACGGGGGAGACCCTGTGTAATATCGTCACCTGCGACACCGCCGGCGTGGAAGGTACGCATTGTAAGCTGAGTACCAGGTTCACCGATTGACTGTGCAGCGATAATACCAACAGCTTCGCCGATGTTGACGATTTCGCCATTTGCAAGGTTGTGGCCGTAGCACTTAGCACAAACACCAACCTTTGAACGACACTTAAGGACACTGCGGATTTTAACAGCTTCAATACCTGCAGCAACAATCTTGTCTGCTTTGTCAGCAGATAATGTTTCACCTGTTTCTGCGATAAGTTCGCCTGTTTCAGGGTTTGTAACATTTTCGCAAATTGTTCTGCCAACCAGTCTGTCTTTAAGCTTTTCAATTACTTCGTTGCCGTCCTTGATGCTTGCAGCGATGATACCATCATCAGTTCCGCAATCGTCTTCACGGATAATAACATCCTGTGAAACGTCAACCAGACGACGGGTAAGGTAACCTGAGTCGGCTGTACGGAGCGCTGTATCGGTAAGACCTTTACGTGCACCGTGAGTTGAAATGAAGTACTCAAGAACTGTAAGGCCTTCACGGAAGTTAGCCTTGATAGGAATTTCAATTGTACGACCTGATGTATCTGCCATAAGACCACGCATAGCACCAAGCTGACGAATCTGGTTAACACTACCACGGGCACCTGAGTTAGCCATCATAAAGATTGGGTTAAGCTCGTCAAGGTTTTTCATAAGAGCGTCTGTAACTTTGTTTGAAGTTTCAGACCAGATGCCGATAACCTTTTCGTAACGTTCTTCGTCTGTAAGGAGACCACGGAGATACTTCTTTGTAACCTTATCAATTTCTTCCTCAGCCTGAGCAAGGAGAATTTTCTTTTCTTCAGGTATTTCAATATCTGCAACACCAACGGTTATAGCACCACGGGTTGAATATTTAAAGCCCATAGCCTTTACATCGTCAAGGAGAGTTGCGGTTTCTGTAATACCATGGATTTTGATACTTCTGTCAATAATCTGACCGAGTTTCTTTTTGTCAACACGGAAGGCAACTTCCAAAGCCAGTTTGTTTTCAGGGTTGCTTCTGTCAACAAAGCCCAAATCCTGCGGGATTTTTTCGTTGAAGATAAGACGGCCAACGGTTGCATCAATTATGCCTGTAACGTCTTCGCCGTTAATATTACGGGTTACACGAACCTTGATAGGTGCGTGAAGACCAACTGCACCGTTTGCGTAAGCCAAAGTAGCCTCGTCTTCTGAGGTGAACACTTTGCCTGCACCAAGCTCATCGTCAATCTGGATTGTCAGGTAGTAACTACCAAGGACCATATCCTGTGTAGGAACGGTAACAGGGTTACCATCCTGAGGCTTGAGCAAGTTGTTTGCAGAGAGCATAAGGAAACGTGCTTCTGCCTGAGCTTCAGCTGATAATGGAAGGTGGACAGCCATCTGGTCACCATCAAAGTCAGCGTTGAAGGCTGTACATACAAGAGGATGGAGCTTGAGCGCCTTACCCTCAACCAATACCGGCTCAAATGCCTGAATACCAAGTCTATGAAGAGTAGGAGCACGGTTAAGGAGTACAGGATGCTCTGAAATTACACTTTCAAGCACATCCCAGACTTCAGGACGAACTCTTTCTACCATTCTTTTTGCGGACTTGATGTTGTGGGCAAGACCGTCATTAACTAATTTTTTCATAACAAATGGCTTGAACAGTTCGAGAGCCATTTTCTTAGGAAGACCACACTGGTAAATCTTAAGTTCAGGACCTACAACGATAACACTACGGCCTGAGTAGTCAACACGCTTACCGAGAAGATTCTGACGGAAACGGCCCTGCTTACCTTTCAGCATATCTGAAAGTGATTTGAGAGGACGGTTGCCGGGACCTGTAACAGGTCTTCCGCGTCTGCCGTTGTCAATAAGAGCATCAACGGCTTCCTGGAGCATTCTTTTTTCGTTTCTAACGATGATTTCAGGAGCGCCCAAGTCAAGAAGTCGTTTCAGACGGTTGTTTCTGTTTATAACTCTTCTGTAAAGGTCGTTTAAATCTGATGTTGCAAATCTGCCACCGTCAAGCTGAACCATAGGTCTGATTTCAGGTGGGATAACAGGAAGAACAGGCATAATCATCCATTCGGGTTTGTTGCCTGACTGACGGAAGGAATCTACAACTTCCAGTCTTCTTACTGTGCGGATTTTCTTCTGACCCTTAGCACCTTCAAGGTCTGCTTTGAGCTCAGCATAAAGGGCTTCAAGGTCGATGGCTTTCAGCATTTCAAGAACAGCTTCAGCACCCATACCTGCACGGAATGCGTCGTTGCCGTACTTTTCACATTCTTCACGATACTCTCTTTCGCTGAGTATCTGGTTTTTCATAAGACCGGTTTTGCCCGGGTCAATTACAACATATGCAGCAAAGTACAAAACTTTTTCCAAAAGACGTGGTGACATATCAAGGATGAGACCCATACGGCTGGGGATACCCTTGAAGTACCAGATGTGTGATACGGGAACAGCCAGCTCAATGTGACCCATTCTCTCACGGCGTACCTTTGAACGTGTAACTTCAACACCGCAACGGTCACAGACAACACCTTTATAACGAACTCTCTTATACTTTCCGCAGTGACATTCCCAGTCCTTCTGAGGACCAAAAATTTTCTCGCAGAACAAGCCGTCTTTTTCAGGTTTTAAAGTTCTGTAATTTATAGTTTCAGGCTTTTTAACTTCACCGTGTGACCATTCTCTAATCTTTTCAGGTGAAGCAAGGCCAATTTGAATAGCATCAAAATTCTGATATTCACTCATATTAGGTTATCACTCGACTTTCTGCTCACAAAAGTAATCAAGCTTCCCATTTCCGTTATGAGCGGCGGAAATGGGAAAACATTACGGCTTGTGTAGTTTAGATTTCTTCGTCAAAATCCTCATCGCCCTCAAAGTCATCGCTGTCTTCGGGGAGGTCAAGGTAGGAATCCTCAGCATCTTCCATAACAGTGTCTTCAAAGTCATAGAAAAGTTCACTGTCGATAAGGTCATCAGCGGAGTCTGCTGACTCTTCATAATGATTGTCAGGGGCATCCTCTGTCTTGTCGATGCTTACCTGCAAATCTTCAGGTTCATCATCGTCGATGCTTTCTTTAAGGATGACTTCGTTGCCATCTGCATCCAGTACCTTTACATCCAGGGCCAAACTCTGAAGTTCCTTAATAAGAACCTTGAAAGATTCAGGCACGCCCGGACTGGGGATATTTTCGCCTTTAACAATTGATTCGTAAGTTTTAACACGTCCTACAACGTCATCGGATTTAACGGTTAAGATTTCCTGGAGAGTGTAAGCTGCGCCATATGCTTCAAGAGCCCAAACTTCCATTTCACCGAATCTCTGACCACCGAACTGAGCTTTACCACCAAGTGGCTGCTGAGTAACCAGTGAGTAAGGACCAGTTGAACGTGCGTGGATTTTGTCATCAACAAGATGGGCGAGTTTGAGCATATGCATATAACCAACAGTTACACGATTGTCAAAAGGTTCACCTGTGCGGCCGTCGTAGAGGATGGTTTTGCCATCTCGTGAGTAGCCTGCCTCTTCCAACGCATTCATTATATCTTCCTCGTTAGCACCGTCAAATACAGGAGTTGCAACCTTCCAGCCAAGAGCCTTTGCCGCATAGCCAAGGTGAACTTCAAGAACCTGACCGATGTTCATACGTGAAGGTACACCCAGAGGGTTAAGAACAATCTGAAGTGGTGTTCCGTCAGGGAGGAATGGCATATCCTCTTCAGGGAGAATTCGTGAAATAACACCCTTGTTACCGTGACGACCTGCCATTTTATCACCTACAGAGATTTTTCTCTTCTGAGCGATGTAACAACGTACTATCTGATTTACACCCGGAGGGAGCTCGTCGCTGTTTTCACGGGTAAATACTTTAACATCTACTATAATACCATATTCACCGTGCGGTACGCGGAGTGATGTATCACGAACCTCACGGGCTTTTTCACCAAAGATGGCACGAAGGAGACGTTCTTCGGCTGAGAGCTCGGTTTCACCCTTTGGTGTAACTTTACCAACCAGAATGTCGCCACTTTCTACTTCTGCACCGATGCGGATGATACCACGTTCATCAAGGTCTTTGAGGGCCTCTTCGCCAACATTGGGGATATCACGGGTGATTTCTTCCGGACCAAGCTTGGTGTCACGGGATTCGATTTCGTATTCCTCGATGTGGATTGACGTGAGGACGTCCTCTTTAACCAATCTCTCGTTCACAAGCATAGCATCCTCGTAGTTGTAACCTTCCCAGGTCATAAAACCAATGAGAATGTTGCGGCCAAGACCGATTTCACCGTCGCGGGTTGAAGGTCCGTCTGCGATGATGTCGCCGGCTTCAACTCTCTCGCCCCTTGTAACGATAGGACGCTGGTTGATACACATACCCTGGTTTGAACGGGTGAATTTTATAAGTTTGTAAGTATCTGTTGTACCGTCGTCTGTCTTGATTTCAATCTGACGAGCTGATACCTTTGATACTGTACCGCTGTTCTTTGCAAGAACGCAAACGCCGGAGTCTTTTGCTGCCTTATATTCCATACCTGTACCAATGATTGGTGATTCAGGAACAAGGAGCGGAACTGCCTGACGTTGCATGTTTGAACCCATCAGGGCACGGTTAGCATCGTCGTTCTCAAGGAACGGAATCATTGCTGTAGCAATTGATGTAACCTGACGAGGTGATACGTCCATATAGTCAACACGGCATTTGCCCGGCTCTGCTGAAACTTCCAGGAACTGGTCGTGGTATCTTACAAGGACCTTATTGGACATAAACTTGTTGTTTTCGCCAAGTTCTTCGTTTGCCTGGGCAATATAGAATCCATCCTCTGTGTCGGCTGCCATATATTCAACAATGTCTGTAACGCAACCTGTCTCCTTGTCAACTTTGCGGTAAGGCGCTTCGATAAAGCCATATTCGTTAACCTTTGCAAAGCCTGAAAGGGAGTTGATAAGACCGATGTTAGGACCTTCAGGTGTTTCGATAGGACACATACGGCCATAGTGTGAATGGTGAACGTCGCGGACTTCAAAGCCTGCGCGTTCTCTTGAGAGACCGCCAGGACCAAGTGCTGAGAGTCTTCTCTTGTGTGTAAGTTCGCCAAGGGGATTGATCTGGTCCATAAACTGTGAAAGCTGTGATGAACCAAAGAATTCCTTAACAGCGGATGTTACAGGTCTGATATTGATAAGAGTCTGTGGTGTGATTGAATCAAGGTCCTGAGTGGACATTCTCTCACGAACAACTCTTTCCATTCTTGAAAGACCAATTCTGAACTGGTTCTGAAGGAGCTCGCCAACAGAGCGGAGACGACGGTTGCCAAGGTGGTCAATATCGTCAACTGAGCCAACGCCTGCAGCAAGGTTGCCAATGTATGAGATTGATGCGATTATATCATCAACCACAATGTGACGTGGAATAAGCTCGTCACGGCGTTCTTTCAAAGCTTCTTTGAACTCGTCAGAATTCATATCGGGGTATTCTTCCATAATTTCTTTCAGGATAGAATAACGTACTTTTTCGTTAATTCCGTAATCACGAGGGGTGTATTCAACCAAATCGGCAAGGTCAACCATACCGTTTGAAATAACACGGGTTGTATGTTCTTCATCAACCTTAAGTGTAACGGCGCTGATGTTGGCGATTTCAAGTGCTTTTGCCATATCAGCGGTGAATGTTTCACCCTCGGATACGATAAGCTCGCCTGTTTCAGGGTCAACCAGGTTCTCGGCTGAAACTTTGCCTACGATACGTCCGGCAAGGTCAAGCTTTTTGTTGAACTTGTAACGACCAACACGTGCAAGGTCATATCTCTTCGGGTCAAAGAAGAGGTTTGTGATGAGTGAACGCGCACTTTCGATTGTAGGTGGTTCGCCCGGACGGAGTTTTCTGTATATTTCAAGAAGGCCTTCTTCATGGGATTTGGTTGTATCCTTTTCCATTGTGCGGAGGATACGCTCGTCCTCACCAAAGAGAGAGGTGATTTCAGCATCTGTACCAAAGCCCAAAGCACGGATAAGAACCGTTATCGGGGTCTTTCTCATTTTGTCAATTTTTACGTGAAATAAATCGTTGCTGTCGGTTTCATATTCAAGCCAGGCACCACGGTTGGGGATAACCTGAGATGAAAACAGCTTTTTGCCGATTTTGTCAAACTTCTCAGCAAAGTATGCACTAGGTGCACGGACAAGCTGGCTGACGATAACTCTTTCTGCACCGTTGATGATAAAGGTGCCTGAAGGAGTCATAATAGGGAAATCTCCCATAAAGATTTCCTGTTCCTTAACTTCGCCGGTTTCCTTATTGATGAGTCTTACTTTAACTCTTAAAGGTGCGGCATATGTTGTGTCTCTTTCCTTGCATTCTTCAATGTCGTATTTCGGATTCATATCTATTCTGTAATCTATAAATTCCAGAATGAGATTTCCTGCGTAATCCGTAATAGGTGACACATCGTGGAAGACCTCTTTTAATCCTTCGCTCAAGAACCAGTCGTATGAGTTCTTCTGGATTTCGATAAGGTTAGGCATATCAATAACCTCTCTTATCTTTCCATAGCTCATTCGAGTGTTTCTGCCAAGTTTCACCGGATGTACCATAAAATAAATCACCTCTTCGTAATATTTGTGGTGTCTGCCGAAAGACGACCAAATAGTATATAAATTAAGTAAAACAGCACAATATATAGTGTGTTTTTAGTTGAATTTAGAAAAAATTTCACAAAAATTTTTAAAACAGCTATTGCATTTTCTAATAAGCTGTGCTATACTGAAAATACGTTAAAAATAACAGTAAAAATATAGGGGAAATTTAAAAATTCGCAAAAAGACGCACTATAATAGATAACTATTGTACCATAAGAAAAGTGCTTTGTCAATGAGTTTTGCGAAAAATATGAAAATATTTTCAAGGGATGGAGCATCAGCATTGACTGATGCTATTATTATATAGGAAGGAAATTGTTTATGAAACTTTCAAACCCCTCTGAACTTAAGCGTATAATTGAAAAACACGGTTTTTCATTTTCAAAATCCCTGGGACAGAATTTTTTGATTGACCAAAACGTTCTGGATAAAATAGTCGAAGCGTCTGGGATAGATGAAAATTGGGGAGTTTTGGAGATAGGTCCCGGTGCGGGGACCCTTACACGTGAGCTTGCTGCAAGGGCCGGTGCCGTTGTTGCGGTAGAGATTGACAAAAGTCTCATACCGTTGCTTGAGGATACTCTTTCGGATTTTGACAATGCGTCTGTTGTGTGTGAAGATGTAATGAAGGTGGATTTAAAGACGTTGATTGCCGAGCGATTTGGAGATATGCCTGTTGCGGTGGTTGCAAACCTACCTTATTATATAACAACACCTATTATTATGAATTTTTTGGAGAATGAAATCTCTGTAAAGTCTTTGACTGTAATGGTTCAAAAGGAGGTCGCTGACCGTATGGCGGCAAGCCCGGGAGGAAAAGATTACGGAGCCTTGTCGGCGGCGGTACAGTTTTATACAGATCCCAGTATTATTTGTCGTGCAGAGCCTCATTGTTTTATGCCTCAACCAAAAGTTGAATCGGTGGTGATTAAGCTTTCTGTTCTTGATTCGCCAAGGGTAGAGGTGGCTAATAGGAGATTTATGTTTGATGTTATCAAGTCGGCATTTGGGCAAAGGCGAAAAACACTTTTGAATGCTTTGTCAAAGAGCCCATATATAAGTCTTGAAAAACAGATGGTGGCAGAGGCTATTTGCGAGGCCGGTATTGACCAAGGAATCCGCGGCGAGAAACTGAATCTGGAAGAATTTGCACGGCTTTCGGATATTATTTTGAAAAAGAGATAAGAATAAAAGGAGAAATAGATTATGACAAGCAAAGAGAGAGCAAAACTTAGAGGACTTGCAAACAGGGTTCCCTCGCTTTATCAGGTTGGCAAGGACGGAATTTCAGACAATATGATAAAACAGATTGATGATGCGTTAAACGCACGGGAACTTATCAAAGGTAATGTTTTGGAGAATTCAATGATGTCCGCCCGTGAGGCAGCAGAGGAACTTGCGGCAAAAACTGATTCACAGGTGGTGCAGGTTATAGGTAACAAGTTTGTTCTTTACCGCAGAACCGAAAAGAATCTTTGCGAAATGTAAATAAAATATTAAATTTTCATTGCAAAAGGCCAAAGCGTGTTGACTTTTGGTTATGATTTTTGTATATTGTAGAATGTGGACAGGTGTATATCTGTTTAAAAGTTTGATGAAAGGCAAATGATGTAAATTGGCAACTTTCAGTAAAAAAGGTAAAGGAATATTAGCATTAATATGTACCCTATGTATAGTGTTTGCAAGTGTCAGCGGTGTTATTTCTGCCAAGTTGCTTTCAAACCTTTATTTGGGTGAGGAAATTTTCCTGGACTCTCTTGATGAACAATCAAGTGCGGGAATTGTGAATATACTGCTCCTTGGTGTTGACGAGGGTGGGATGCGAAGTGATACAATTATGCTTGCAAGCCTTAACGGACGCACAGGCAAATTGAGTGTGCTTTCAATACCACGTGATACAAGGGTGTTGGTTGGACGAGGCTATCAAAAGATAAACGCAGCAATAGGTATAGGAGCACAGGAGGTAAGAAAGGGCAATCTGAAAGAGCCTGAGGAACTTAGCGTTCAAAAGGTGAAACTTCTTACCGGACTTCCCATACATTACTTTATGAGTGTGAACTTTGATGGATTTATGGAGATAATTGATGCTCTTGGCGGTGTTGAGTTTGATGTTCCGTTCCGTATGAAGTACGACGATCCTGTGCAAAATCTCCACATTGACCTTCAGCCGGGACTTCAGGTTCTTGACGGAAAAAAGGCTCACGATTTTGTAAGATTCAGAAAAGGAAATCCGGGCTATCCCGGTTATGCTATGGGGGACCTTGGCAGAATTGAGGCACAACAGGCATTTATAAGAGCATTTATTGAGCAGAAGGTGAATGCAAAAAACATTTTGAAAGCCGATGAAATTTTTGATGTTGTTTGCAGAAATGTGCGAACCAATTACACTGCAAAGGATTTGATAAAGCATCTTGGTTCTATAAGGAAAGTAAGCTCCGACACAATGACAATGTATCAGCTTCCGGGTTCGTCCCAGACCATAGGCGGTGCATCTTATTATATATGTGACGATGCTGCAACTATGGAGTTGGTTGAAACTGTGTTCAATCCATCAGCAAAGGATGTTGAAAATAAAAAATAAAGCAAGCTCAGAAGGTGCTTTTCGGGAAGGTTGGGTATATAAATGAAAGTCTTGATGGCAACAATGCAACTTGATATTGGTGGCGCTGAAACTCATATAGTTGAGCTTTCAAAGGCACTGACACGAAAGGGTGTAGAGGTGATTGTTGCGTCTAAAGGCGGGGCATATGTTGCCGAGCTTGAAGAGGCAGGCATACGCCATTTCAACGTGGAACTAAACAGTAAAAACATCTTCTCGATACGCAGGGCTTACAAGGCTCTTGAAAGGATTATAATGGAAGAAAAGGTGGATATTGTCCACGCCCATGCAAGAATTCCAGGATTTATCTGTGGTTTGCTTCAAAAAAAATATAAGTTTAGATTTGTTACAACTGCCCATTGGGTATTTTCAACCCGATTCCCATTTAACCTCCTTACCAACTGGGGAGACAGGTCTCTGGCGGTCAGTGATGATATAAAGCAGTACCTGATAGACAACTATGGAATCAAGGATGAAAATATCAGGGTTACCATAAACGGCATTGATACTGAAAAGTTTTCAGACAATATTGATTATTCTGATATTGCTGAGGAGTTTTGTTTTGGAGAAAACAAAACAAGGATTATTTATGTAAGCCGAATGGATATTGACAGAAGCCTTGCGGCTCACAAACTTATTGAGGCCGTGCCCGCACTTTACAAGGATATTCCAAATCTTGAAGTTGTGATTGTGGGTGGCGGCAATGACTTTGAATCTATAAAAAAAGAGGCTGAGTCAGTAAATAAAGAGATTGGTGAAAGAGTTGTAATCACCACAGGTGGACGAATTGATATAAATAAGTTTGCGGCGTCCGGAGATGTGTTTGTGGGAGTAAGCCGTGCTGCGCTTGAGGCAATGGCGTGCAAAAAGCCGGCGATTATTGCAGGCAATGAGGGTTATATAGGCATTTTTGATAAAGATAAGCTGGATGTGGCCATCGATACAAATTTTTGTTGTCGAGGCTGTGGTGAAACTACTGCAGAAAGGCTCAAAGACGACTTGCTTGCGCTTTTGGCGCCCGGAAAAGAACAATGGCGCAAGGAACTTGGCGAGTATGCACTTTCTACTGTGGAAAAATACTATTCAGTAGATACTATGGCAAATGATGCCATAAAAATGTATATTTCTATTGTAAAAGAAAGACCCATAAACGAAGTCTCACACCAGGAACTTGAGGGTATTGAGAAATACCTTTCCTGCGGAAGCGGCAGGAGAAATGTAGATGTTGCGATTTCGGGGTATTATGGGTTCAGAAATAGCGGTGATGACTCAATCCTGAGAGCCATTATTGACGACCTGAGAGATGCTTGCCCCAATATTTCAATAACAGTCCTTTCCCAAAGGCCTGTAGAAACAGCACGGGAATATAAGGTTAATTCCGTTGACAGATTTGACTTTTTTACACTTTGGGGACTTTTAAAAAGGACCAAACTGCTTATAAGCGGCGGCGGAAGCCTTATACAAGATGTGACAAGCTCAAAGTCTTTGTTTTATTATCTTTCGGTAATTAAGCTGGCAAAGCTGAGAGGTGCCAAAGTTATGCTTTATGCAAACGGGATTGGACCTCTTACAAAACAGAGAAATCTTAAGCACGTTAAAAAGACCCTTGAGAAAGTGGATTACATAACCCTTCGGGAGGATTCTTCAATGGATGAACTTTTGAAGGTTATGCCAAAGAGTGATAACTGCGAGGTTACGGCTGACCCTGTATTTAATGCCAGGGTTGAAAACGGGGAAATTGTTGACAAGGCAATAAAAAAAGGCGGCATTGAGACGGATGAAAAGTTCTTTGTAATCTCAATGAGAAGCTGGCGGACGCTTGATCCTAATGTTGTGGACAAAATTTCACAGTTTGGGGATTGGGTTTACAGAAAATATAAGATAAAGCCTTTTGTTATACCTATGCAAAGAACTTTTGACAGAAGTATCTCAAATGATATTGAAGAACATTTGTCAGTACCTCACGGTATATGCCGTGACGGGTATTCTCCCCAGACTATGATGGGGATAATCGGGCGGGCAGAATTTGTTCTTGGTATGAGACTTCACACCCTTATTTATGCGGTCAAGATGGGCGTCCCCGGTATTGCTATTGACTATGACCCTAAGGTTGCGGCCGTTATGGAGGCAATAGATTTTCAGTATTCTGAAACAGTTGACAAGATTGATGTGGAAAAACTTTGCTCATATGTTGATGAAATAATAGAAAATCGGCAAGATCTTTGTGAAGTAATCAGGGAAAAGAGCGAAAACTTCCGTGCCCTTGCGAAAAAGAATACCGAGATGGCGATACAGCTTTTGCGGAAATAATTGTAGTGGGTAACATAAAAAAGATAAAAAGTAAAATTAAAAACACATATCCAAGGGGATATGTGTTTTTAATATGAGAAATAATAGTTTTTAGAATTAGTCTTCAACTGCGATTTCAGACAATGATTCTTCGTATTTTGCGAGAACAGTGTTCTGAAGCAGCTCTCTCATCTCGGCGTTGATAGGATGTGCAATATCCTTAAATTCGCCATCAGGAGTTTTTCTGCTAGGCATTGCAATAAAGAGTTTTTCCTGACCTTCGATAACTTTAATGTCGTGAACAACGAAGCAATCATCAAAAGTAACGGAAACAACGGCTTTCATTCTGCCTTCCGCATTGATTTTTCTGATTTTGATATCAGTAATTTGCATAAAACGCACCACCTTTTTCGCTGGACAATGCCAGGCAAATTTTTATATGATGAATATCATATTGATAATTTTTGCATAAAATTATTTTTAAAATAATATAATAAAGGCATATTGATATATTTGGTAAAATGTAGTATAATGTAAGTGCAGATATCAGGAGATGTATTTGTTTTGAAATAAATGTCTTAAACCCAAGGAGGAATTTAAGTTGAATGATATAAACCTTTCTAAACTTCCGGATAATGCACATATACATATGGTAGGTATAGGTGGCATAAGCATGAGCGCTTTGGCGCATATGCTGAAGTTTTTTGGGTATCAGGTTAGTGGATCTGACAGATGCGAAACTGAGATTGTCAAAAAGCTTGTAGCGGCGTCAATCTGTGTAAAAATTGGTCACAGCGCCGACAATGTAGCAGATCCAGACTTGGTATGTTATACTGCAGCTATCCCTAAAGACAATCCCGAACTTGTAAAAGCAAGATCTTTAGGCATACCTGTTATGGAACGGGCTGAGCTTTTAGGACAGCTTATGAAACGGTATAAATACCCGATTGCAGTTGCCGGAACGCACGGAAAAACCACAACAACATCAATGTTGTCGCTGGTTCTGCTTGAAGCTGAGCTTGACCCTACCATCCTTGTGGGCGGGGAGCTTTCACAAATAGGCGGAAATTATAAAATCGGCGCAAGAGACTATCTTGTGTTGGAAGCCTGTGAATATGTGGAAAGCTTTCTTCACTTCAATCCGTTTATTTCAATAATAACTAACGTGGAAGAAGACCACTTAGATTATTTTACCGATATATTTCATATTATAACAGCTTTTGAGAGTTTTGCAAGACTAAATTCACCTCTGGGATGCATTATTGTGTGTTCTGACGATAAAAACACCCAAACTGTTGTGCAAAATATCAAAAACAGAGTGGTCAAATATGGAATAATTAGTAGAAATAACGATTTTTTTGCTGAAAACATACATTTGAACGACTCAGGCAAGACCCAAATGAAGGTGTATGCCTATGGTGAATATGCAATTGATCTTGAACTTTCAGTTCACGGCGAACATAATGTAAGAAATGCTTTGGGTGCTTTTGCTGCAGCCTGGGAAATGGGTGTTGACAAAGAAGCCATAAAAAGAGGTCTTGAGGCCTTTGGGGGAACTAAGCGTCGCTTTGAAAGGCTTGGTGAATTTGGCGGGGTTCAGGTAATTGATGACTATGCTCATCATCCTACCGAGATACGCAGCACTCTGGAAACTGCAAAGACCTTGACTGACAAGGATGTGTGGTGCATATTCCAGCCTCATACCTATTCAAGGACAAAGGCTTTTTTAGAGGATTTTAGAGAGGCCCTTTCAATTGCTGACAAGGTGGTTTTGGCTGATGTTTATCCTGCACGTGAAAAGTATGACGGAACAATCCACTCTTGCGACCTCGCGCTGCTTATGGATAATGTGGTTTATATGAACGATTTTGATGCTATTGTAAGATATGTAAAGGCTAATACAAAACCCGGCGATATGGTAATAACCATGGGAGCAGGAGATGTTTTTAAAATAGGAAACGAGCTTGTAAAATAGATTTATGAGCCTTGATAAGTCGATAAATTAAACAAAATAAAAGACGGCAGAGAAGTGGATTTCAAATCTCTGCTGTCTTTTTTTAGTTCCAGAATTGTTGTTAAGAAGAATGGTTTTTCGTTGTTTTTATTTTTTTGTTTTCAATAAATATATGCTTGTTGCAAATTTCGGAAGCGGCGCGTTTGTGTGAAATTATGATACAGGTTTTGCCCTTCATATTGCGGATATTTTGGAGTAGCGTTGCCTCGGTTTCTTCATCCAGTGCTGATGTGGCTTCGTCCAGCAAGATTATTGGTGCCCCCGAAAGGATAGCACGGCAGACTGCAAGCCGCTGAATTTGGCCTTCTGACAAGCCAAAGCCTTTTTCACCTATGTAGGTGCCGAGCCCTTGCGGTAGTTTTTGTATAAAGTCAGCGCAACAGCTGATTTCGGCGGCGGCCATTATTTCCTCATCGGTAGCGTTATCTGCCACCATTGACACAGCTTCCCGAATTGTTCCGGAGAGCAAGAGGTTACCCTGGGGCACGTATGAAAAGAGTGGCCTTGAATATTTGCCGCAAGGCATATCCTGACCGTTTATTTTCAGTGTGATGCTGCCTTCTTTTGGTGAAATCACACCCAATAGCAACTTTATAAGTGTGCTCTTTCCGATGCCTGAAATACCGCTGATAACGGCAAAATCCCCTTTTTCTATGGTGAGGTTTGCGTTTTCTAAAACAATATCCCTGCCATAACTAAAGGAAATATCGGTAAAATTAATTTCCGTTAAGTTTTGGTAGGATGTTTCAGGGTTTAATTTTTCACGGTTGTTGTCCTCCTCAGGGAGAGATTCGATTTCAATTATACGTTCAGCCGATGCCAAAATTGCATAGTATTGGGGCATAACGCCGGAAAGACCGGCAAAGGGTGACTGGATCTGGTTTACAAGCTGCAGTATTGCGGTAAGAGTACCAAAGGTGATGGTACCTAAGTATAGCCGGTAAGCGCTGTATGTCAGTGCATAAAGCGAGCTGATGCTAAACAGGAATGCCAGACTGCTTGATGCAAAAATGCTCAGGTTTCGGCGTTTCATTTGTGCTTTGTAGTTTTCATTTTGCAAAAGGTCACCTTTTTGTGAGATGGCGTCCTCAATGCCGAAAACCTTTACCATAAGCAAGCTGCCCATGGATTCCTGAAAGAAGGAACGGACACGGGCTTCGGTTTCCTGAACACGCTTGTGGAGTTTTTTCATAATTCCGCGGAAGGCGCTGATTGCAAGAAGCAAAAGAATTCCGCCTGCAAGCAGAATGATTGCGAAGTTTTTATCAAGACGGGTCAATGCAATCAGGGCATAGGTAAGACCTACAATGAGTGCCAGAACACTTGGAATAAGAGATATTATGCCGCTTGCAACGATGCTTGTATCATTGCTGAGTCGGGTAAGCAGGTCGCCGCTGTGGTACTTTGCCTGGGCAGAGTAGTCACACTTCAGGATTGATGCAAACAACTTGCCCCGGATTTTCATATTAAGTCGGGCACAGATTACCACCTCAAGACTTTGACCAAGAAGGCGGATGCCGATCTGGCTTGCAATCAATAAAAGGAGCACAAGCGCACTTTTAGTGAGGCCGCTAATATTATGGGCAACTGCTGCGTCAATAACATATCTTGACACAAGGGCAAAGGTGACACCCAAAATGGTAAGGCTGCATCGCATAACAGATAGCAGGACGATGCGCCAAAGCTGACCTTTGGAGTTGGCATACAGCCATTTTAATGTTAACTTATCTTTCATAAAAATAAACCTCTGTAAGTTTTTATAGATATAGTTTATCATAAGCTCGGGGTTTAGTCAATAAAGGGTTTATCGGGATTGAAAAAATCAATATTATGTGGTATAATGATTTCAAGCAAAGCTTGAAATCGTCGATATGAATTCTTTGCAGAATTCTCGATATGTTGCTGATGCAACTCGATATGCCCTTACGGGCGAGAATTCATATCATATCGAGTTTGACCAGAGGGAAAACATATCGATTTTACGATAGTAAAAATATCGAGCAAATGAAGTTTGCATATCGACAATTTTTTGTCCCTGACTTGACAAAACCAAAGAACAGTGAAAAACAGATAATGGTGAAATTGATGAAATTATATTTTGCACCCCTGGAGGGTATAACAACCTATACATACAGAAATATACATAAGGAGTTTTTTGGCGGATGTGATGAGTATTTTGCGCCATTTATAACCCCCTCGGCAAATGAAAAGGTGAGCATAAAAAGTCTGAGGGATATAATGCCTGAAAATAACAGAAATTTGCAACCGGCGGTACAGGTAATGGCAAACCAGCCGGAGGCATTTTTGAATTTTGAAGAAAAAATAAAAGAGCTGGGCTACACCTCTGTAAATTTAAATTTTGGATGTCCCTCGTCAACCGTTGTAAAAAAAAACAGGGGCGCAGGGGCACTGCTTGATATTGAAAAGCTGGACAATTTTTTGAAGGGCGTTTTTGAAAAAAGCAGCCTGCAAATCTCGGTGAAAACTCGGATAGGATTTTTTGGGGCAGATGAGATGCAGGGTATTATGGCGGTTTACAACAAGTATCCTATCTCGAGGCTTATCGTTCATCCAAGGACCCGTCAGGATTATTATAGCGGAATCCCTGATATGGCAGCATTTGAAGAGGCACTTTGTTGTGCAAAAATGCCGGTATGTTACAACGGGAATATATTTTCTGTTAAGGATTTTGAGGGGATAAGAGAACGTTTTGGGGGCCTGGATTCGGTAATGATTGGGCGGGGAGCAATATCAAACCCGGCAATCTTCCGTGAAATCAAAGGCGGGGAGAAACTTAAAACAAGGGAACTTGTTGATTTTACAAAGGCTTTAAAAGAAAAATATCTGGACCTTTTGGGGTCAGAAATCTACACCTTGCACAAACTCAAGGAGATATGGATATACAATATGTGGAATTATCCTGATGAGAAAAAACTTTTAAAGGCCATAAAGAAGTCAAACCGATTGGCGGACCTCATATGTGCGATTGAGTGCCTGCCTGAACTTTGACGGAAAGCCTTATAAAAACAGCTCAAAACAGCCGAATTGCATAAGGGCAATTTTGATAAAATAATAATATAAAAGATGGGAGATATAAATATGAAAGTTTTGATGATTAACGGAAGTCCTCACGCAAATGGCAACACAGCCACAGCACTTGCTGAAATGGGAAAGGTGTTTGAAGACGCAGGGGTTGAAGCAGAGGTTATACAGGTTGGCAACAAAGATATCAGGGGTTGCGTTGGATGTTATTCCTGTAGCAAAAGCGGCAAATGTGCTTTTGATGATATTGTTAACGAAGTTTCACCCAAGTTTGAGGCTTGTGACGGACTGGTTGTTGCAAGTCCGGTTTATTATGCTTCGCCAAATGGAACACTTGTTTCCTTCCTTGACCGTTTGTTTTACAGCACAGGCTTTGACAAGACAATGAAGGTAGGCGCAAGTATAGCAGTTGCAAGGCGAGGCGGCTGCACTGCTGCATTTGACGGAATGAACAAATATTTTGCTATTTGCGGGATGCCTGTTGCATCAAGTCAGTATTGGAACATTGTTCACGGCAGGGATCCGGGAGAGGCGACAAAAGACGAAGAGGGTATGCAGACTATGCGGACACTTGCGCGAAATATGGTGTTTTTGATGAAGAGCATAGCGCTTGGCAAGGAACAGTTTGGATTGCCGGAGAAAGAGCAAAAACGTGCTACCAACTTTATCAGATAACATATCTTAAGATAAGGGCGGAGGAGGAAAAGTTATGGTTAAGATACTTTTTGTTTGCCACGGAAATATATGCAGAAGTCCGATGGCAGAATTTGTTATGAAGGACATAGTGAAGAAAAAAAGAGTGGCAAGCAAGTTTGAGATAGCCTCATGTGCAACAAGTACGGAGGCAATTGGGGAAACGGTTTACCCGCCCGCAAAAAAGAAACTGGCTGAGCACAACATATCCTGCGCAGGAAAAATCGCAAGACAGATGACAAAAGCTGATTACAAGGACTATGACTACATTATAGCGATGGATAGAAATAATTTAAGAAATATGGCCCGGTTTGCAGGAGACGACCCTGACAAAAAGGTATCACTCCTAATGGATTACACAAATCGACCCGGGGATGTAAGGGACCCTTGGTACACAGGGGATTTTGAAGAAACCTGGAAGGACATACTGGAGGGATGCCTGGGATTGTTTGAAAGGCTTGAAGGGGCGAAACTTTA
The DNA here is from genome assembly GCA_017546165.1 of Clostridia bacterium. Taxonomy (GTDB): domain Bacteria; phylum Bacillota; class Clostridia; order Monoglobales; family Monoglobaceae; genus SIG440. The sequence continues at coordinate 1,553 of JAFYXL010000030.1, read as the reverse complement.
GAACATAGAAAAACCTGTCACTTAAAAAGTGACAGGTTGATTGTTTTTATTAAGCAAAAAATGGTTGTTTTTGAAAACAACCATAAATTTATTATATCATATAATATTATGGGTTGTAAAGAACAATATGAACAAGGTCGATAATTTCTGCTTTTTAAACAAAAAAAGGATTCATTATTTTGATAAATTATCAATTGAAAAAGGGCTTAGAATATGCTATCCTATAGGTGAAGAAAAGAAAGGAAGGTACAATCCAATGAGAAACTAAAACCCGGACTTTAATATGAAGGTTATAAAAAATAAAGTTGATTTAAGCATATTGAAAGAAAACACGACGGTGTAACGTTTAATATAGATTGGAAGGTAGAGAAGAAAAAATAAAGAGATTGAGCTTAGGTCAAAGTTAAAAAGCCTTCAAAAGAAAGTCAGAGTGAAACCTTTTGCAAGCAAAATACATTTGAAACATTAAGTTGTTCTCGCTAGAGAAAAAAGTAATGAGTGTGTTAAAGGATTGTAGGGATGCAGCAAAAGGGAATTAAGGAAAGAGAGGTTAACCATATGATGTTAGATATCAAGAGCGAACAGAAGTGACCCTTGATTGCAGGTTTTAAAAGCAGTCAAGGGTCACTTCTTTTTTTATGTCCAAAAAACGGGACTTCTGCTGCCTGTGATTGTACTGTAATAAACAAGGGGAATATAAATTGATGGAGATGTTACACAAATATTTGTTTTTGATAAAAAAATGTTTGTTTTCTTTATTAAATTTTATGTCGATATATGTTAGAATGATATAGTAAAAATTTAATATATTCACACAGAGAGTTGATTATACTGCAAAAGGCATTTTGTCAAGGTATAGTTAATGAAAAGGGAATGGGGTGAGAATCCCCAACGGAGAACTGTCGGTGTATGCATCGAAGTTTTTGTATCTGTTAGCGAAAGCTAGTCATTGGGAAACCGAGAAGGCGGGATATAAAAATGTGGACATATTTGTCTATATGGTGCGAGTCACAAGACCTGCTTTGATGTTATCTCGTAAGTGCTTCAAAAGCATAGAGGCAATGTTTTCGGTTAAGGCCGGGTTTGCAGAGGCAAATCTTTTTAACTGAATTGTGATTCATCACAGAAAAACTCAGCTGTGGTAATTTTTCAAAAAGAAAAATTGCCGCAGTTTTTTTATTGCCTGCGGCAAGAAAAGTAGGAGGTGAAAAAATACTTAATTGGAGTTGTTTGCTTTAAAACTGAGTTTTTAGACGAAAGGATTGAATCAAAGTGAGTATTAAAAAAATATTTAAAATGTCATATCAATATTATTGGTTTTGACAATGCTTATGTCGTTTTTGCCTATTGGTGTATTTGCGACAGCGGATGAAATAACAATTACATTTGCCGCTTTTGACAATATGAGCGGAGAATTTATTTTTATGCCCCGGGAATTAGTCGTTCCCGAAGGGATAGCTGAAGATTATGGGTTTTATAATGCAGAACCCGGCTATGAGGTAGGCGGCGTTGACCACGGTGCTGAGGAAGGTGAAATTACCGCTCTTGATGCT
>JAFYXL010000005.1 GCA_017546165.1 Clostridia bacterium | reverse complement strand
TTTTGCCAGCTTTCCCGTTTCGAGCGTGATGGTTCTTCCATCAGGAAGCTCGATCGTCTTAACAATAGGATTAATCATAAAAATGTATTATTATAAAATTTTTATCTAAAATTCGGGCAAAGATAGGTATTTATTCTTTTAATAAAGGTAGTTCTTCCGTAAAAAGTTGGGAATCGTGTCATTTTTTTCATTTTAACATTCAAGAACGGTCATAAATGCTTTGTTAAACCATGAAAAGGCGTATCTTTGCATCGAATTTAATTAAAACGCACACTTTTATATAATTGAAGATGAAAAAAGTTGTATATTTTTTGCTTGCACTTGTATTGGTAGGATTGGAAGCTTGTGAAAATGGACCTAAATTCAAGGTTCAGGGCGAAGTTTCTGGCGCTACAGACAAAACGCTTTATTTCGAAGCGTCTGGTTTGGAAGGAATCGTGGTACTTGATTCTGTTGAGTTGGGAAGCGATGGTAGTTTTGATTTTACTCAAGCCTGTCCGGAATCACCGGATTTCTATCGTTTGCGCTTGGATGATAAAGTCATTAATTTTTCCGTTGATTCTACTGAAACGGTGAGTGTAAAGGCTATTGCTGATAAATTTGATACAGAATATGTAATTGGCGGTTCTGCAAGTAACCAAAAAATCAAGGAATTGGTTTTGCTGCATGGAGAATTGCAGAGTAGGGTGGATAAGTTGGCGCAAAACCGTGATATTCCTGCAGGTATTGCTCAGCAGACTTTGTCTTCCCTTATCAATCAATATAAGGATAAGGTAAAGAAGGAGTATATTTTCACAGCTCCTAATACAACTTATGCATATTTTGCATTGTTCCAAACTCTTAACGGGTACATGATATTTGATCCGATGGCCAATAAGGATGACATCAAGTGTTTTGCAGCAGTTGCTACCAGCTTGAATAATGCTTATCCGCATGCTGATCGTTCGCGTAACCTTTACAATATGGTAATTAAAGGTATGAAGAATACCAGAACCCCTCGTGAAGACGTTGTAGAATTGCCTGCGGATAAAATTAAGGAAGTGGACTTGATTGATATTGAGTTGAAGGATTTGAAGGGTAATGTACGTCGTTTGTCGGATTTGAAGAATAACGTCGTATTACTTGACTTTACTGTATATAATCATGTACAGGCTGCAACCCATAACTTGGCTTTGCGCGAACTTTACAACAAATATCATGAAAAGGGTTTGGAAATCTATCAGATTTCGTTGGATGCCGATGAGCATTTTTGGAAAACTTCGGCAGATAATTTGCCATGGGTTTGTGTGCGTGATGCAAATGGTGTCTATTCGCAATATGTCACACTTTATAGTGTAAAGAATATTCCAGCTGCATTTTTGATTGGTCGTGACAATGTGTTGAAGGCACGCGTTGAAACTGTTCCTGATTTGGAGGCTGCAGTTAAGAATTTGCTGTAAAAGAAAGAATTATGAGTCTTAACAATTAAGAAAATGTTAGAATTTATCATTAAAGACTTGACTCATAATAAATAAAAATCTATCTTTGCCGAAGTATCGGTGAAAAGAGGGTTCCGACATTTATCAGTGTCGGAATTCTTTTTGTTTTTATAGTAAAGAATAAACAAATATAAATAATTAGGAGGAATCAAATTATGGCTTATATGTCAGAAGAAGGTTACAAGCAGTTGCTCGAAGAATTGAGACACTTGGAATCTGTAGAACGT
>JAFYXL010000029.1 GCA_017546165.1 Clostridia bacterium | reverse complement strand
GAAGTGTAAGAGTCTTGTCTGCGCTTGTGCCAGATAAAGCAGCCACTATGCTTTCAACACTTTCACTCGTAAGCTGTGAGCAATACGAAAAGCTAATATTGGTTCCAAAACTCCCCTCCACGGTTATATTTTTCAATCCACTTGCTCCCGAAAAACAAGCAGGGGCTTTTGTGAAGTCGCTGGTCTCCGCAACAATAAATTTTTTGATAGTATGTAGTTTCTTGGCTAAATAAAAAACAGCTGCATTATTGGAATTTGAACTTAGATTTATTGTTTCAAGTTCCTCAATTTTAGAACTATGAAAGCCGTATGGAAAATTGATCAATCGGGAAAGATCAACTTGCCTGTCGGTTATCTTTTTTATAGACGAATCTCTGAAACAGGCTTCTGCATTTCTGATTATTATTGGATAGGGTGCATCAAGACAACCGTCCGCACTACCTCGGAAAGCAGAAGGATACAAAGTTCTCGTATTGTTATTTGTAAATGCGTCCCAAAAAGCTTTTTTCTGCACCTCCGAACCGGCATCATAAACGTCCTCCACAGCATTTGCCATATCATCCAAGGTGAGCTTGTCCGTTTTGCTCGTCTTCTTCCTCATTGCATCAGCAATAGCTGTCATTTTCTCTTTTACCGTTGCCATTACCACGCACCCCCCAAGATTGTTTCGTCCACATATTCTTTTATTTCAGCTTTGTCTTCGTCTGTCCAGTAGTCTGTCCCCCGGATAGGTATATACCCCTTTGCCGCCACTTTGCTGTCAATATAGGTCTTTGTTTCCCTATCCCATTCATACCAATTGCCGTTCTCCCCGATATAAGGAGTTTTTGCTGAGTTTAAAATTTGCATATATGCATCAGGAGTAGGCGGCTTTGATGTTTCGCCTTGATCAAAACCCGACTTTTCAACGTCCACAGTAACAATATTAGCAGTTATTCTATCACCACAAAATACCGATACAGTGAAGAAAGGTGTTTTGATGACCTCCCAGGGAACCGCACATTTTCCTTCGTCAATAATAACATTGTAAAACTCTCCGCAACTATTACCAAAAATCGCTATTATATCATCTTTCCACTCATCAGAAAATGTAAATTCGGCCATTAGATAGTTCTGGCTGTCCGCAACAACCCTGAAATCATTTTCTCTTGTAATCACTTGATTGTTTACACTAAATTTAAGCATTCACTCACCTCTTTACATAAATCTTGCCTCAAAGGATGGGAGGTTATATTTTCCGTGTTTTTCAAAATCAACTTTGCTACATTGTTCTACTATGCAGGGTTTTCCTTCAATCACCTTAAACCAATACCACAAAGTGAGATAAAGCGGACAATACAACATTCCGTCTTTTCGAATACTGGTTGCCCCCTTCTCGCTACCTATAATAATCTTGTCTTGTTTAATATCATAAAAAATAAACGGGTCAAAATCATCATCTTTATTGGATAGCATTATATATTCAAACTTACTCAAATCCACATCATCAATTGTAGCTACAATATACCAATTGCGGTTTTCCGTACTGATTAATTCCGGAGTGACATCTTCAAATGCTTTCTTTATAGTTACATTTTTACCCAGCGTGGCAATCTTTGACCTTGCATAGGTCCTCGTATCTTTAATTGTCCCGTCTGTCAAAATCCTTGCAAGCTCTACACATTCCCCGTCTGAGGGCAGTTCTGTCCCAAACAAAATATCTGCTTTTTGCAATGATGGACTGTAGTGGGCATATACAACACCCTCTGTATCAGGTGAAACAGAAATAATATATCCGTCCCTATCCACGGTAAGTCTTACACCGCTTTCAAAAAATATAATTCCCTGTGCAACCGTCACAATCATTTCAGCAGTGCCCGAACCTTCCACCGCACATTTGCAACCTCCCAGTTCAGCACCTGATGTCACCAATGCCCCGGTCATAGCATTCAAATCCGACACGTTGTAACTGTCTTTTGAAAGGAAGGGGGCGATGCCTGCTCCCGTCAAACTCCTTGTTATATCATTTATATCTTCAGGTCCGTATGCTACATTATCAATAAAACTATATTTAATCCCCAAACTTTATCCCTCCAAACTGTTTAGTATGGGTGTGACCCCTATTTTGTCAATATCATAATAGATATTAACGGCGGTTATCCGCTTGCTTTCTGTTTTCTTGAAATCCCCAAACTCCAGCTGAACTCTCACAATATCGCCAAGAGCATAGTCCTTGTTATACTCAAGGTCCTTGACCTCACTACTCGTTTCTTCACGCCGTATCTTTTGTGAAATTTCCGCTGTCGCCTCAGTTTCGGTTTTTATGCCCTTTAAAACAGCGTCCCATCTCTTAACACCTGTTTCGCCTGTGCCGCCTATATATACCCATATGGTATCCGGCTTGCTTTCAGAAATCTTCCACGTTCCTCCGGCATTGTCACAATAAAGATATGTGTCCTTGCGACACCATAACCCAAAAGCTTCCACTCGCTGACCGACAGAATCATATGATTCTGATGTAATTTTATAAAAAGTATAGGCATTTGAAGGCTGACCGTTTAAAACCTGAGGGCTATTGGCACTCGCATCCCACCTGCCTCTGTCTATATACTTTCGCTCATACCACCCTGAATTTGTTACAACATCCTGTTTGTCAACCGTATAGGTCATATCGTATGCAGTCCTGTTAGATGGTGAAATCAAGCACAATGATTCCTTGCCGGAATATACCGAAAACACAAAGCACTTTTGCGATATATCCGGTTCAACCTTAAAACCTAAATTCTGAGATTTTAATATTTCGCAAACCACATCGTATAAAACCCGCACATCTTCTGTGGAATAACTTGTAACAGTGCCCACATTTGCCATATTCCCCAGAGCTATAAAATCTGCAACAGAGGCAACGGCAGTCCTCGCAACAACTTCTGCTGTAGAATTACTTACTGAAAGTTTTTGAACACCTCTTTTGGTCAGCATCCACTCAGGAGTTCTTGCATAAATTGTAATATCCTCTCCCACCTGCCAACCTGTAACTATTGCCGAAAGTCCATCCGCTATAAAAAATAAATATTTATTTTGCTCAAGAAGATAGATAACATCCTGTTCCTTAATGTCAAAATGGACCTCTGCGCTACCAAATCCGCAATAACACTTTTCAAAATTGATAGAAATAGGTCTTGCAAAGTCACGAAGACAATTAAAGTCAAAGTCGTAAAATATGATGTCCATTAAACAATCACCGCCTCCATATAACGATTGCTATACCTGCATTCAACCGTAAATCCCGAAGTTACATCCCCCAAATCTACCGAAATAATATTTATGCCGCCTTTAAGCACAAAATCGCCCAGGAATGTATCAT
>JAFYXL010000001.1 GCA_017546165.1 Clostridia bacterium | reverse complement strand
GAAATATGTTTTCCATAATCAACTCATCAAGTTCAATGCTGTTTCCCCTGAAATATATCACATCAGGATTCCTTTCGGCTTCCTCTTTGAAATCTTCTTCTCTGAGTTTTTCGTCAATCTCAAAGCTTAACTCTGCATCATATTCCTCGCAACATCTGTCGCATATATACCTGACCTTGGCCTTTGCATCAGCTTTAAGCTCAATATTGCCGCCGATATTTCTGAACTCTCCCTTAAGATTAACAGGAGATAAAAAAATAACGCCGTTTTCATGTTCTTTAGGAAAATCAAACTCAACATCAAAGTCAATTTCTCTTCCGTCAGCGTTTATAACAGGTAATAAATTAAACTCCATCGCAATATTCCTTTAAAAAAACATGGTGGGCACAATAGGGCTCGAACCTATGACCCTCTGCTTGTAAGGCAGATGCTCTCCCAGCTGAGCTATGCGCCCATATCGACTGTCGCTGTTGTCAGCGACAGCTAATATAATACCACTCTCAACTAAAAAAGTCAAGGGTTTTGTTGCCATTTATGCCTATTTATTTAGATTTACCTGGTACAATCCTTGTTTTTTCTTTTATTATCTCTTTATTTCTTTGTTTTTCATCTATTTATATTTATTTTTTTAATTAACCACGCTGCAAAATCGGCAAAAAGGTCTCCTTTGTTTCCGTCTTCTCGCTTCCCTCTTTTGCATCAAGCGGTTCCTGCATTCCCGCATTGTCAATTGTATAGTTGTCCTTTAAAATCAGTTCCGAAACAGGGACTATTTTGTATCCATCCTTTTGTAATGTTTCAATTATAGTGGGAAGCGCTTCAGGGGTATGCAGCGCCGCATTATGAAACAGTACAATGCTGCCCGGTTTAACCCTTTTTAATACACGGTCACATATTTCCGACGCTGAAAGGTCTTTCCAATCGAGGCTGTCAACATCCCACTGTATTGTATAATATCCAATGTCACGGAGAGTAGTTATAACCTTATTGTCATAATCCCCATAAGGAGCACGGAAAAGATTCGGTTTAACCCCCGTTATCTTTTTAATTTTTTCGCTGCAATTTTCAACTTCTTCCTTCATTTTCTCAACAGAAATCTGGGTCATATGCGGATGTGTATCTGAGTGGTTCATTATTTCGTGTCCAGCATCCGACAACTGCTTAACCGATTCCGGAAACTTATCGACCCAACCGCCAACCACAAAGAATGTGGTTTTTACGTTGTATTTATTCATAATTTCAATCAGCTTGCCTGTATCCTCATTGCCCCAGGCGGCATCAAAAGAAAGCGCCACAATCTTATCGTTTTCAGCTTTTTGAACGTTGTAAATAGGCAGTTCTCGTTTTGCGCCTGAAACCGCCATAATTTCGTTTCTTCCTATGTAGATAAAGGAAAACATTATAAGTAAAATAAGCAAACACGCAAGCCCTGTTTTTTTAGTAACTACAAAGATTTTCATATTTCTCTGTCCTTTCTTTATATTTCTGAGTCATTATGTTTATATAATATATTCACAAATCGGTGTTTTAGAATACTTTTTAAGAATTTGGAAATCATATTTAAAATAGTTTACAGGAGTTCTAATTTTACCCGTGCTGAATATAAATGTTTATATACTAAAATTACCGAAAGCTTAGGGAGTGAATTATTTTGAATACAGAAAACAATAAGGTGTTAATAAGCGGAACAGTTGTCAGCGAACCTGTATTTTCGCACGAGGTTTACGAAGAAATGTTTTTTACATTTCTGCTTGATACACCCCGTCTTAGCGAGGCAAAAGATGTGATAAAAATAACCATATCCGAAAAATTTCTTTCAGGAGATGGAATTAAGATAGGCGACAATGTGAAAATCGACGGGCAGTTCAGATCATACAATAATTTTTCAAATATAGGAAATCGGCTTATTCTAACGGTCTTTGTAAAAGACATTGAAAAGCTTGACGAAACCGACACTATGGAAAACTTAAACTCTATATATCTTAATGGGTACATATGCAAACAGCCTATATACCGAACCACACCCTTTGGCAGGGAAATTGCAGATATACTCCTTGCAGTAAACAGGTCATATAACAAATCTGACTATATTCCCTGTATCGCCTGGGGCAGAAACGCAAAATATGCCGAAACCCTCAATATTGGGGACAATGTAATAATAAAAGGCAGAATTCAAAGTCGTGAATATCAAAAAAAACTCAGCGAAACCGAATTTGAATTAAAAACAGCCTATGAAATATCCGTTGCAAAGCTGGAACGTGTTTCTGAGAAAATTGTTTTATAGTAAAATAGAACTCCACAACAAAAAACGTGTTGGTTTTTCCAACACGTTTTTAAAATTCTAATATAACACTTCAATCAAAGCAAGTCCTTCCGCCGGAAGAGTGTCCCCTGCAAGAGTTCGGTCTCTGCTTTCGAAAATATGCTCTATGCAGGATATTTCCCGTTTTCTAAGCCCAATTTCCAAAAGTGTCCCCGATATGATCCGCACCATATTATACAAAAATCCATTACCGTTGATTCTAATTGTTATAACGCCGGCTTTTTCTTCTATGTCGATGGAATTTATAGTGCGTACGGTAGATTTTTTCGTTCTCCCCACAGAAGAAAACCCCTTAAAATCGTGCTTCCCTATCAGCAATTTCGTCGCCTCTTTCATCAGCTCAATATCGGGCATTTCATCAATATTATACTGTGTGCGCCTGTTAAAAACATCCGACTTCTGTTTTGCACATATTACATATTCATAGGTCTTTGACTTAGCATTCAGTCTTGCGTGAAATCTTTCAGGCATTTCTTCAATAGATATAACAGCAATATCCTTTGGGAGATAATGGTTGAGATATTCAGCAATCTCATCTTCGGTCATATCCACAGCACATTTAAAGTTGGCAACCTGACCTCTCGCGTGGACTCCTGCATCGGTCCTGCCTGATGCATTTATTTCAACTGTCTTTCCTGCCATTTTGCTCAAAACATCTTCAAACTTCCCCTGTATCGTGTTTGAGGTATTGCCTTGGCGCTGCCACCCATTGTATCGAGTTCCCTCATATTGGATAACTATTTTATAATTTTTCATTCGTCAATCATTTCCTTTATATTCAGAAATTCTTATGTACGGCTTAATCTTTTCAAATGTATCAGGTCCAATGCCTTCGGTGCAGACAAGGTCTTGAAGCGTTGAAAATCCACCCATTTTTATCCTTTGTTTAATTATATTCTCAGCTCTTACCTCTCCTATTCCTGGCAAGGTATCGAGTTCCGCAAATGACGAATTATTTATATCTATATTTCCGGCTCCCTCCGGCAAAACCCGGCAGAACATAGGTTTTTCCTGAATATCGTATTTTGTGTGGGATTCATTTTTTATAATCAACTTTGAATCCAACTGACTAAAATCAATTTCAAAAAAGCCCAAACGATAAAGTCCGTTATATAAGATCCCCAAGGCAAGCACCACCGAGAATATAACAGGTATAAATATAAATCTTCCCCAAAACTTCTTATATTTCATAAAACATTCACCTTGTGTTTTCCTTGTTCCGATATACAACAAACTTTAAGAACAAGAACTCAAGAACAAAATTCGCAAGCAAGGTTGCCCCAAGAACAATATATTCATTGATACCACTACCCTCTGCCATATGACCAAGATAGGTGGAAACCGGTGTGAAAACCAAATAAAAGCCAAACACCTTTGCCATTGCAATAGGTATGTTGGCATCAGACCGAAACGTATATCTGCGATTGAATGTGAAATTCCACAGCACCGAAAGGCATAATGCTATTAAATATGCTGGCCAATAGGGAAGGTCTAATAATTCATTAAACAAAGTGAATGCAACTACCTCTATTATTCCTGCCGATACTGAAAACAACGTAAATTTTATAACTTGCCATACATTTTTATTCATATAACGCACCTCTCAAGTATATTAAATCAAGCTTATTCCAAAGTAGGATTAAAGAATCATTTAAAACTTATTATTTGATTACCTTTATACTTCAACGTCCCTTTTTCCTTAATTTTATAGTTTCTATAGGAAAATTCGGAAACATAAAATGAAATTTTTTTATCTTTTGTCCCAAACACAACTATGTAAGGGTCTTTTTTTAAAGTTTCCGGATATTTAGAAATTACATTAGCCTTATATTTGTCAACAACTTCCGCTTTAACGGTTTTGACAGGTGCAGTTTTGCCCCAAATTAATTTTTTTATAATAAAGAACCAGCATAATAAGAACAAGACAATCGAAATAACATTAATTACATTATTCATATAATACTCCTTTCATAAATTCGGCTCTTCCACCTGTATAAAAACTGCATAATCTAGATGCCACTTATAAAATGAATAATTGTGGTCAAAAATTGCTTTGCGATTTTTTTATTTCAAATACGGTTCATTTGTTCCTTAATCCTTCATTATAAAAAGCGTGAACAATTTAATAGCAATTATTTTTCATCGATATACATTTTTCAATAGAACTATTATACCATAAAATTCAAAATTTTTCAACATTTCTCAATTATATAAAAAAATCCCCACCAAAATTGGTGGGGATTAAAATTAGCGTAATTGATATCGAAAATTACTCAACGATTTCTGTAACAACGCCTGAACCAACTGTACGGCCACCTTCACGGATAGCGAAACGAAGACCTTCTTCGATAGCGATCTGTGTTGTGAGCTCAACAGTCATAGTTACGTTATCACCAGGCATACACATTTCTGTGCCTTCTGGAAGGTTAACTACACCAGTAACGTCAGTTGTTCTGAAGTAGAACTGTGGTCTGTAGTTTGTGAAGAATGGAGTATGACGTCCGCCTTCTTCCTTAGTAAGAACGTAAACTTCGCCTTTGAACTTTGTGTGTGGGTTGATTGAACCTGGCTGTGCGAGAACCTGACCTCTTTCGATTTCGTTTCTCTGAACACCACGGAGAAGAGCACCTACGTTGTCACCAGCTTCAGCTTCATCAAGGAGCTTTCTGAACATTTCAAGACCAGTAATAACAACTTTTCTTGATTCTTCTGAAAGACCAACGATTTCAACTTCATCACCAACGTGAGCAACACCTCTCTCAACTCTACCAGTAGCAACTGTACCACGGCCAGTGATTGAGAATACGTCCTCAACAGGCATAAGGAATGGCTTGTCAGTAGCTCTTTCAGGAGATGGGATGTAGCTGTCAACAGCTGCCATAAGTTCGTGGATGCAAGCATATTCAGGAGCGTTAGGATCATCTGAAGCGCATTCAAGAACACCAAGACCTGTACCCTTAACGATAGGTGTATCATCGCCCGGGAATTCATATTCATTAAGAAGTTCTCTGATTTCCATTTCAACGAGTTCGAGAAGTTCAGGATCGTCAACCTGGTCAACCTTATTCATAAATACAACGATATAAGGAACGCCTACCTGACGTGAGAGAAGGATATGTTCTCTTGTCTGTGGCATAGGACCATCAGCAGCTGAAACAACGAGGATAGCGCCGTCCATCTGAGCAGCACCAGTGATCATGTTCTTAACGTAGTCAGCGTGTCCTGGGCAGTCAACGTGAGCGTAGTGACGATTTTCTGTCTCGTACTCAACGTGAGCTGTTGAGATTGTGATACCTCTTTCTCTTTCTTCTGGAGCCTTATCGATCATATCGTAAGCTTCGAACTGAGCTCTACCTGCGAGTGCAAGCACCTTTGTGATTGCAGCAGTAAGAGTAGTCTTACCATGGTCAACGTGACCGATAGTACCAATGTTAACATGTGGTTTGGTTTTTTCGTATTTAGCTTTTGCCATTTTATATTTCCTCCTAACTTTAATAAGTTAATAATTTTACTAGGTTTTATTTTATCACTAAATCAATTATACTTCAAGAGTTTTTGCAAAAAAATCATTAAATATAAAACAATTACTCTTCGGTCTTGTTTCTCTCTTTAATAATCTTTTCTGAAATGCTCTTTGGAAGTTCCTCAAAGTGGCTTGGTTCCATTGAATACTGACCACGGCCCTGAGTTCTTGATCTAAGATCTGTTGCGTAACCAAACATTTCTGAAAGCGGAACGTGTGCAGTGATTTCCTGAGCACCTGTTCTTGCTTCCATACCCTGAATCTGACCACGGCGTGAGTTAAGGTCACCCATAACATCACCCATATAATCTTCAGGAACGTTTACAACAACCTTCATAATAGGTTCAAGGATAACTGAATTACCCTTTCTGCAACCATCTTTGAACGCCATAGAAGCAGCAATCTTAAACGCCATTTCAGATGAATCGACTTCGTGGTAAGAACCATCAACAAGTGTTACCTTGAAATCAACTACAGGATAACCAGCAAGGATACCTGTCTGCATAGCGCCCTGGATACCTGCATCAACAGCAGGGATATATTCCTTAGGAATTGAACCACCGACAATCTTGTTTTCAAAGATGTAGCCAGCACCTGGTTCAAGTGGTTCCATATCAAATACAACGTGACCGTACTGACCTTTACCACCAGACTGTCTTGCGTATTTGTGGTCAACGTGAACTGCCTGTCTGATTGTTTCACGGTATGAAACCTGAGGACTACCTACATTGGCTTCAACCTTGAATTCACGAAGGAGACGGTCAACGATGATTTCAAGGTGAAGTTCACCCATACCAGCGATGATTGTCTGACCTGTTTCGTCATCAGTATAAGTTCTGAAAGTAGGATCTTCTTCTGCAAGCTTTGCAAGAGCGATACCCATCTTTTCCTGACCGGCTTTTGTTTTTGGCTCAATAGCAACACGGATAACAGGTTCAGGGAATTCCATAGATTCCAAGATTACAGGATTCTTTTCATCACAAAGTGTGTCACCTGTTGTAGTGTTCTTAAGACCAACAGCTGCAGCAATATCACCTGAGTAAACGATATCAATATCCTCTCTGTTGTTTGCATGCATCTGAAGAATACGTCCGATTCTTTCTTTGTTATCCTTTGTTGAGTTATATACGTGTGAACCACTTGTAAGAGTTCCTGAATATACACGGAAGAAGCAAAGCTTTCCTACAAATGGGTCTGTCATAATCTTAAATGCCAAAGCTGCAAAAGGCTCTTCGTCTGATGCAGGTCTTTCTGTTTCCTCTTCTGTTCCTGGAACTACACCCTTAATAGCAGGGATGTCGAGAGGAGATGGCATAAAGTCGATTACAGCATCAAGAAGGTTCTGAACACCCTTGTTGCGGTAAGATGTACCGCAGAGAACAGGTACCATTTCGTTTGCGATAGTTGCATTACGAATAGCGGTCTTAATCTCAGGGATTGTAAGTTCCTCTCCTTCGAGATATTTCATCATAAGTTCCTCGTCTGTTTCTGCAACAGATTCAAGGAGAGCTGCATGGTATTCCTCAGCCTTATCCTTAAGATCAGCAGGGATTTCTTCCACACGTTCATCCTTACCAAGGTCATCATAGTAAACGTAAGCCTTCATTTCAATAAGGTCTATAAGACCTCTGAATTCATCCTCAGCACCAATAGGAAGCTGAATCGGAACAGCATTACATTTAAGTCTTTCTTTCATCATATTTACAACATTGTAAAAGTCTGCGCCCATGATGTCCATTTTGTTTACATATACCATTCTTGGTACTTTGTATTTGTCAGCCTGTCTCCAAACGGTTTCAGACTGTGGCTCAACACCGCCCTTTGCACAAAGCACAGTAACACTACCATCAAGTACACGGAGTGAACGTTCAACTTCTACTGTGAAGTCAACGTGTCCAGGTGTATCAATGATATTGATTCTGTGGTTCTTCCACTGTGCAGTAGTAGCAGCAGATGTAATTGTAATACCACGTTCTGCTTCCTGTTCCATCCAGTCCATCTGTGAAGCACCTTCGTGTGTTTCACCTATTTTGTGAATACGACCGGTATAGAAAAGAATACGTTCTGTAGTAGTAGTCTTACCGGCATCAATATGAGCCATAATACCGATATTTCTTGTTTTCTCAAGTGAAAACGCTCTACCCATAGTAACTCCTTTCAACACTTAATGTGTTATCAATAAACGGTTTGTTCCATTTGGAATTATTTTACCCTGAAAACAGTTTTTTCAAAGCAAAATTATTCTTTAAAAAATTGCTATTATTTTGGCAGATGCAAAGCTAAAAAATCCAAAACATATATAATATTAAGTGAGAATTTTTCGCTCTGCACAATTTGGGCCAAAACAAATTGTTTTTTAAAGTAGAATTACCAACGGAAATGAGCGAATGCTTTATTCGCCTCTGCCATCTTGTGTGTGTCTTCTTTCTTCTTGAACGCACCACCTGTGCTGTTAGTAGCATCCATAAGCTCGTTTGCAAGTCTCTCAGCCATAGTTCTTTCGTTTCTCTGTCTTGAGTAAACTGTGATCCATCTGAGACCGAGAGTCTCTCTTCTTTCTGCTCTAACTTCAATCGGAACCTGATAGTTAGCACCACCAACACGTCTTGCTTTTACCTCTAAAACAGGCATAACGGCATTCATAGCTTCCTCAAACACTTCAACAGGATCTTTACCTGTCTTTTCCTTTATGATTTCAAATGCATCATAAACAATTGCCTGAGCAACACCCTTCTTACCATCGAGCATAATATTGTTGATGAGACGTGTAACAGTTTTGCTGTTATACATTGGATCCGGCAGCACATCACGGCGTGCAACATGTCCTTTTCTTGGCACTTATCTTCCCTCCATTCTTTGTGGTTAATGATATCCACAAGGTACTCAATACCCTATCGGATACTGCTAGTGCTGTATTACGCCAAGACGTACCGTCTTTTATATATAAAATAGTAATACGCACTATAAACTAAATTTCTAAACTAACTTTTTGTCTTACTTTGCTTCCTTTGGTCTCTTTGCACCGTACTTAGATCTTGACTGGTTTCTCTTCTGAACGCCCTGTGTATCCAAAGTACCACGAATAATATGGTAACGCACACCAGGGAGGTCCTTTACTCTACCGCCGCGGATAAGCACAACGCTATGTTCCTGAAGGTTATGACCGATACCAGGAATATAAGCTGAAACCTCAATACCATTTGTAAGACGAACTCTGGCAACCTTACGGAGAGCAGAGTTAGGCTTTTTAGGTGTCATTGTTCTAACAGAAGTACAAACACCTCTCTTCTGAGGAGAAGCCTGAACAGTGTGCTTTTTCTTGATAGTGTTGAAACCATCTAAAAGAGCAGGAGCTGTTGACTTTTTCTCAGCTGTCTTTCTGCCTTTCTTTACTAACTGGTTGAATGTTGGCAATTATTTCACCTCCTGTATATAGTTTGGTGGCTCCTAAGAGCCTTTTATAAAAACGCATATTATGCGTCTTTAACGATTGTTGCAACTGCTGTGGGAACATCAATGTGGCAGGCTTTTCCAAGCTCCTTCATGCTGCTTACATAAACAATCTCAACGGATTTTTCCTCACAGAGTTTTTCAAGGGGAAACACCACGTAACTATCCGCATCTTGAGCAATAAACACAAGCTGTGCTTTGTTTGATTCAATCGCCTTTTTTGTCTGCTTTAGTCCAACCACGTGAGTGCTTGTCTTAATTCTTTCCATCTTTCCACCTTGTCTTACATTCTTTGGGAATTTGCAGGTGACCGCACTCTCCCAATATTAAAAATCACTTTATTGTACCAACTTTTTAGTGGTTTGTCAAGTATTATTTAAGAGTTTTCGTAAAAATTTTCATTGGTCCAAATTTTCTTTTAAAATCCTTATAACTTGGCTTCTGCAAACAGAAATTTTATTCCGCCTTTGCCTTTTTAACCGCCTTGGCAAGCTGGTCCGGGCAAGATGTCCCCCTGCCTCCGCAATCAATTCCTTCAAGACGCTTTATAAGTTCATCCGCATCCATGCCTTCCACCAGTTTTGCAACACCTTGGGTGTTACCGTTGCATCCCATAACAAACTCCACATTTCTCACAGTATTGCCGTCAAGCTCAAACCTAATTTCTCTTGAGCAGGTCCCTTGCGTTCTATAAGAAAAACTTTTCATAATTCCAATCTCCTTTCGATATAATTAATTGCAAACAAAAAAAGAACGCTTTGCAGCGTTCTTCTTAAGCAAAAACTTATTATTTGTTAATAAGATCTTTAAGAGCTTTGCCTGCCTTAAATGCAGGAACCTTAGCTGCAGCAATCTTCATTTCAGCACCTGTCTGAGGATTTCTGCCTGTTCTTGCAGCTCTTTCTCTAACTTCGAAGCCACCAAAGCCAACGAGCTGTACCTTTTCACCCTTAACGAGAGCACCCTCAACTGCGCAAACGAAAGCGTTCAAAGCAGCTTCTGCATCTTTCTTTGAAAGATTAGCCTTTTCAGCCATAGCTGAAATCAATTCCTGTTTATTCATTCTTAAAAACTCCTTTTCTTAAAATATTGTTTTTTTAAGCTTTTTCATAATGTTAAGTTTATTCTACTACATTATTTTATAAATTTCCATAGTTTTCTGTATTTTTTCCTAAATTCGTGACTTTGCACAAAAAAAGTGTTGAACTTTTATGCTAAATACGAAATTAAACCCTTGATTTTGCGAGATTTTATGCCTACTCACCGCTATTCATAATCATCTCATTAAGCTCATTTCTGGTAATTAATACCTGCCTTGGTTTTGTGCCTTCATAGGGACCTATAATATGGTTTTCTTCAAGCTGATCAATGATACGTGCAGCTCTTTGATAACCAATCTTGTATTTGCGCTGAAGCATAGCAACCGATGCCTGTCCTGCTTCAAAAGCAAGTTCAGCCGCCTTGACAAAAAGCTCATCCTTATCACCGCTACGGGTGTGTGTTTCATCTTCGTGAACCGCATCCCTACTTTCCTGCTCTCGTTCAATATGTTCAAGAATTGAATCGTCATATTCTGCCTCGTACTGTTTTTTGACATATGCAATCACATTTTCAATCTCACTGTCCGAAATAAAGTTACCCTGGATACGAATCGGCTTAATGGCACCACGCGCTGCATATAACATATCACCCTTGCCAAGCAATTTTTCCGCACCCATTGAATCAAGAATTGTACGACTATCTACTTGTGAAGAAACCGCAAAAGAAATTCTTGAGGGGACATTTGCCTTGATAACACCTGTGATTACATCAACAGACGGTCTTTGTGTAGCAATTACAAGATACATACCTGCAGCTCTGGCGAGGGCAGCAAGGCTGTTGATTGCATCTTCAACCTCATTTTTCGCAGCAAGCATAAGGTCTGCAAGTTCATCAATAATGATTACTATTTCAGGAAGCTTGTTTTCCGGAGTATTATTCTCCTCCATCAAAATATTATACCCCTGAAGGTTCCTCACCTTGTTGTCTTTCATAAGTTGATAACGATTCTTCATCTCAGCAACAGCCCAGTTAAGAGCACCTGCTGCGTGTTTGGGGTCAGTAACCACCGGAATCAGAAGATGCGGGATGCCGTTATAAACACCAAGTTCAACCATCTTGGGGTCAATCATTATCATTTTTACTTCATTGGGTTTTGCCTTATATAATATACTTGTAATGAGTGAGTTTATGCACACACTCTTACCTGATCCTGTAGCCCCGGCAATAAGAACGTGAGGGAATTGTGCAATATCTGCAATAACAGAATTGCCCCCAATATCCTTACCAAGTGCAAATGCTGTTTTTGATTTGAAATCACGGAACTTATCCGTATCAATTACCTCGCGGATAGGCACGGGGCTTGGTTCCTCGTTAGGAATTTCAATGCCGATTGCAGACTTTCCTGGGATCGGTGCCTCAATACGCACACCGCTTGCCGCCAGGCTTAAAGCTATATCATCTGCAAGATTTGTTATCTTTGATACTTTTATGCCAAATCCCGGCTGAAGCTCGAATCGTGTAACAGTAGGGCCCTGTGTTATATTCAAAATATTGGCATCTACTTTAAAACTTGACAATGTTTCAAGAAGCCTATTTGCCTTCTCTTCAAGCTCACGCTTTACCTCTGCGCGGCTTTTGGTCTTAGGTTTCGGTTTTGACAGCAGGGATACTGATGGCAACTTGTAATTTATAATTTTTGTTGCCTCAATGCTTTCCTTTGCAATTATATTGATGCTGTCCTTTGCTCTCTCTGCTTCCTCGTGTTTTATCCGTTTTCCCGCTTCAACTGCACGGTCAAGAGGGATGCCTGCATCAATTGCACCTTGAGTCATTGGGTCAACCTTTTCTTGCATCTGCACAAGGCTTGGGGGTTCAAATTCCTCATTGCCTGTTTTGAAATTTCCATTTTCGTCAGGAACAGGAGTGAGAATTCCTGAATTTCCCTCTGTTATTTCAAACCTTGGTTTTTCATTGATACCCATCTTTGTTTTGTGCGCCATTTCGACAACTTCCGACGCTATATCTGCGATATCAACGTTTTCATCTTCCGTCGGCTCATCCTCAAATTTGAACCGTGCAGGTTTTTGTGTCACGTGCACTGGATTTTCTGCAATATCTATAATCGCATCATCCCTGAAATAAACATCAAAGTAATCACTGTTCTGAGGATTTGCCCTTTCCTGCTCTGCTATTTCACTGACAGTAGTTTTAACCTTCTTCCTTCTGCCTAACTTTTTAGGAGTCTTAAGTTTCTTCTCCTCCTCAGCGTCCATATCAATCTCTTCGTCAAGCGCCGCATTCATTTCTTCCTTATTGCGCTTTATGTAAGCTGAAATTGCCTTGAACATCTTTTCAAGCGAAACTTCGGTAAGTATAAGCAGCAATATCATAGCTGCCGCAATTGAAATAACACTCGTTCCTACAACACCAAGGCACTTTACCAAAAGTATGCAAAGGGCTGTTCCGATTACACCACCTGAACTTCCGTCCCTGCCCCAGTCATACATACCTTTGATTCCGCTCCAAAAATCGGAGTATCCCCATTCAGTATCGCCGTGCCATATAGCCCACAAGATAGAGGTAACCACCATAAGGGCAAAAAGTACCCATATTTTGTAGCCGTTGTTTTCACGTTTCTTTTCAATGAACATATTTATGCCTGTCCATATAATAAACACAAAAAAGATAACTGCTGCACCACCAAAAAGTCCCATCAATATATTTTTGAAGCTTTCGCCTACTATACCGGTAGCCCCGCCCCAAAACGAAAGTGCAACAAATATGCCCAGAGCAATCAGGATTATTCCCTTGATTTCAGCACTGCGCTTTTTGGTTTTTGCATTGCTTGCCTTTCTACTTCGTGTTGCAGCAGTTCTTCCGGCTGTTCCAGCCGTCCTCGTTGTACTGCGTTTTGCAGAACTTGCCTTCCTTTTTTCAGCCATAGCCTTCACCTTACCATTTATCTAAAGTTTTTAAAATATACAAAAATATAAAATAACAATTATTCCAAGGATTATTCTGTAAATGCCAAAGAATTTAAAGTCGTGTTTCTTAACATACTCGGTCAAAAATTTAATTGCCAACATGGAAACAATATAAGCAACAAGCATACCTGAAATGAGTATAACAGCATTTGCAGCACTCATTGCAATACCATACTTTAAAATTTTCAAAAAACTTACGCCAAACATAACCGGAATTGCAAGGAAAAATGAAAATTCCGCAGCAACACTTCTTCCACACCCAACCAGCATTGCCCCCAAAATCGTGGAACCTGATCTGGATGTTCCCGGTATAATTGAAAGCACCTGAAATGCCCCTATGTAAAGTGCAGTTTTGTAAGACATTTCCTCAATACTATTAACCACCGTTTTTTTGCGGCATCTTTCCACGATTATAAATGCTATACCGTATATTATAAGGGTTGCAGAAACCACTTGCCAATTTTCAAAATGCTCCATAAAAGAATCCAGTGCAAGGCCAATAACCGCTGCGGGAATACACGCCACAAGCACCTTGCCCCACATATTCCAGGTGGAAAACTTTTCTGTTTTTGATTTGGAGGGGGAGAAGGGATTAAGCCTTTTAAAATACAATGTTGCAACTGCAAGAATTGCACCAAGCTGAATTACATAAATATAAAGATCCGATGCAGTAAACCCATTATTATTTATAAACTCGTTCACCAAAATCATATGTCCGGTAGAACTTATAGGAAGCCACTCAGTTATACCCTCTACAATTCCTAAAATAAAAGTTTTAAGCATTTCAATTAAGAACATTTACCGCGCCTCCGTAAAAATTCATTTGCTACATTATATATTTAATCATACCTATACATATTACTAATTTTAACACAAATTTTGATGAGTGACAATACTTTTTTGTCATATCAACTTATTTTTCTATTTTTTCAAGTGCCCCTTTGTAATCTTCATACCCTATTGCAGCGTTTAAAACCTCAAGAAGAGCATTTGCTGACAACCGAATGGGAAGTCCCAAACTTTTGGCAAGTTTTCTTCTCTTTTCGGCACTTTCTTCACTACCGCTGAGTCCATCCTCGTAAAACATAGTTTTTGTGATTTTTATTCCTTGTTCCTTTGGTATATACTCTTCTGTTACAGTTTTTAAAATTTCCGTCAGGAGTTCTTCACTCATTCCTTCAACGCCCAAAAGACCTTCTTTTCCGCTTCGCTCTTTGCGGCGTTCCTTGCCTTCAACAGTTGGTATGTACGCGTGTTTTACAGTTCCGCAACTACCCACACACTGCTTTATATAATTGCGAATACGAAAACCCGCACTGTCCGAATCAGTCAGCACTATTACACCTGTTTTTTTCGCCATGGTGCGAATGGAATTTATTATATTTTTGCCTGTATAAAGGCTGAACCCGCCCGTACATATTATCGGTGCATCGGTAACCTTTTTTAGCTGTTCACGGTCAAACTTGCCTTCAACCACTATTGTTTCTTTTATATGAAGCATTTTTTACTCCTTACTAAAATGGGCGACAAAGTGTCGCCCAAAATTACCTCTATTCAAATACTGCATCTGACGGCATATGCCAGTCACCACGTTGCGAGAGGGACATACAGCTGGCTTTTACACCGTCCGGGCCGGCTGAACGTTTGAACTGATTTGAGTAAAATCTTTTAAAGAATATATCAAACCACTTATCAAGCATCTCTTCAGTATATATTCCGTCAAAAGCCGTCTTTGCCATACGCATTATTTTGTCACGGTCAAATCCATATCTCACAAAATAGTAAAGTATAAAATCATGTACCTCGTAAGGTCCGATTATATCCTCCGTCCTTTGCTCGATTGCGCCGCTTTCACTTGGCGGAAGAAGTTCAGGACTTACCGGAGTTTCAACTATGTCATAAAGAACCTCTTTTAATTCAGCTCCCCACAAGTCGCCTATTCTCTTCACCATTTCCCGCATCAGGGTCTTTGGTATGCTTGCATTGACCCCATACATAGACATATGGTCCCCATTATAAGTAGCAAAGCCAAGGGCAAGCTCAGACAAATCACCTGTGCCTATAACAATCCCACCCGTTTTGTTTGCAATATCCATAAGAACCTGGGTTCGTTCTCTGGCCTGTGCGTTTTCATAAGTTACATCTTTATCCTCGGGCGATACACCAATATCTTCAAAATGTTGCGTTACCGCCTTTGCAATTGAAATTTCGCGATAACTTGTACCAAGAATTTCTGTAAGCTTTTTTGAATTATTGTAAGTCCTGCCTGATGTTCCAAAGCAAGGCATAGAAACCGAAATTATACCTTTCCTGTCAAGTCCTAAATTGTCAAAGGTCCTTGCCGCAACAAGGAGAGCCAGTGTACTGTCAAGCCCGCCGGATACACCTATTGTGACAGTTTTTGCATTTATGTGTTTAAGCCTTTTTTCAAGACCCTTGCACTGCATCTTAAAAGATCTGTCAAGACGCTTTGTATCTTGGGGCACAAAGGGTGTTTTGCACACGGCATCAAGTTTTGTATCATCAACTTTTGTGCTGAAATAAATCATTTTGTAGTCTTGGTCATATTCCAACGCAAAAGTGTTCTTTTGTTTTCTTAACTGACTCAGTTTTTGAGTGTCAACCGTGCCGTAAACTATTCCGTTTTCAAAAAGTTCAGCTTCTGCCAGGCACTTCCCACATTCAAAAATCATATTATTTCCGGCATAAACCAAATCAGTTGTAGATTCTCCATCACCTGCATCTGCATAGATATATGCAGAAATCTCCCTTGCACTGTTTGATGCAACCATCAATTTTCTCGCTTCCCGCTTTCCCGGAGTTTCATTATTGGCAGAAAGATTAAGAATAATCGTTGCACCATTTTGCGAGTGACTCGCTGAAGGTGGATTGATTGCCCACATATCCTCGCATAATTCACAAGCAACCCTAAAATTCTGCATCTCTTTGGCGCAAAAAATCAGTTTTGTACCCATCGGCACAAAATATCCGTCAAAAGGCACTTCCACTCCCTTTGAAAGGGTGCTGAAATACCGCAGTTCATTATATTCCGAATAGTTTGGAAGATGTGTCTTGGGCACAAACCCCAAAACTTTGCCATCTTTACAAATTGCCGCTACATTGTATAACTTGTCCATATAAACAATGGGCAATCCAACAGCAAAAAGTATATCGAGCTTTTTAGTGTGCTTTAAAACTTCCAAAAGGGCAGTTTTTGCCCTCTCTGCCGCCTTGCTTTGAAGAATCAAATCTCCGCAGGTATAACCTGTAATGCAAAGTTCAGGAAAAGCCACAATCTTTGCGCCGGCACTTGCAGCTTCCTTGATCTGGCTTATTATATTTTCACAATTTTTAGTCGTATTGTTAACCTGAATCTCGGGGGTTGCCGCCGCAACCTTCAAAAAACCGTGTCGCATTAAGTCACATCTCCTAATCCTTCAAAATCAATTCTTTCCTTCAAGGAAATATGTAGCCTCCATATCCGCAGTAGATAAGGCAAAGGCAAGGGGAAACATTTCAAAAGCACTACCCACATTTCCTGCAGGCTCGTTACCTGAAAATCCCATATGGTAACGGATTGCAAATGCTTCCTCACGAGTAAGACGCATAAATCCCGAAATCATATAAACCGACTTTTCTCCATGACCATAAGGGAGTTTGTCATCAATCTCATATGTAGGGACTTTTTGCCAAACGCCATTATCATCCTTTACATTCCTGAATCCGGGTTTGTAAAAGTTCAT
The DNA here is from genome assembly GCA_017546165.1 of Clostridia bacterium. Lineage (GTDB taxonomy): Bacteria > Bacillota > Clostridia > Monoglobales > Monoglobaceae > SIG440. The sequence goes on along the minus strand of JAFYXL010000001.1, from coordinate 68,722 downwards.
TTTGCACAAATCGTGCAAAAGGGCCACAATAGCAATTGTCTCAGCACTTGCTTCAATGCCATAAAGCTCTTTTACTCTATCACGGGCAAGATAATCACAAAGACATTCATAGACGTTCAGGCTGTGCTCTGCAAGTCCGCCCTCATAGGCACCGTGAAATCTTGTACTTGCAGGAGCCGTAAAAAAGTCACTGGCAGGGGACAACAAGTGAGCAAGGAGCCTGTCGGCTCCCTCTCTCTTTATATTATTTTGGTATATCTCAATAAACTCATCTTTAACATTCATTGAAAATCCCTCTTACTTATATTATTTTACAACAATATTGATAAGCTTCTTTGGCACTGCAATAACCTTAACCACAGTTTTGCCGTCAATCAAAGCTTTTACCTTTTCAGAAGCAAGTGCTGCCTCTTCCATACCCTTTGAATCAAGGTCTGCTGAAATCATCATCTTGTCACGAATTTTTCCGTTTATCTGAACAACAACCTCAACTTCACTTACAACCAAAGCCGACTCATCATACTTTGGCCATGGAGTATGGGAAAGGTCCCCTTTGTTTCCTAAAATCTCCCAAAGTTCCTGAGTAATGTGTGGAACAATTGGTGAAAGAAGCATAACAATACTCTTTAATGCTTCACCTAGAACTGCCTTGTTGTAATCCTCAACCCCTACCGCATCCTTGTACTGATAGAGAGCGTTTACTGTTTCCATAATACTGCTGATAGCAGTGTTAAAGTTGAATCTGTCAAAGTCATCAGTTACCTTTTTGATACCTGCATTAACTGCAAAACGAAGCTTCTTTTCATTTTCGTTAAGGTTCTTACTGTCAACTGCATCATATGAAGCATAATCCTTCAGTTCATCAACTGCACGCCATACACGATTGAGGAATCGGAAGCTGCCTTCAACTGCAGTATCATTCCAATCCAAATCTCTTTCAGGCGGTGCAGCAAAAAGGATAAAGAGTCTTGCTGTATCTGCACCATATTTGCTGATGATTTCCTCAGGGCTTACAACATTACCTACAGACTTTGACATTTTGCTGCCGTCTTTTAATACCATACCCTGGGTAAGCAGGTTTTCAAAAGGTTCGTCGCAGGATACATAACCCTGGTCAAAAAGGAACTTTGTAAAGAATCTGGCATAGAGAAGGTGGAGGATTGCGTGTTCAACACCGCCAATGTACTGGTCAACATTCATCCAATAATCAACCTTGTCTTTTGCAAATGGTATTTTGTCATTCTTTGGGTCACAATATCTGAGATAATACCAGGATGAACATACAAATGTATCCATTGTATCACTCTCACGAGTAGCCTTGCCACCGCATTTGGGGCAGGTTGTGTTCATAAACTCTTCACATTCTGAAAGTGGAGATTTGCCCTGGCCGGTAAACTTGACATTTGCCGGAAGCTGTACAGGGAGCTGGTCTTCGGGGATTGCCACTGTGCCACACTTTTCACAATATACAACAGGGATAGGTGCTCCCCAATATCTTTGACGTGAAATCAACCAGTCACGAAGACGGAAGTTCACCTTGCGCTCACCGATTCCCATTTCCTCAACTTTTTCAATTATCTTTTCCAAAGCGTCACGGTTTGAAAGGCCATCAAATTCACCCGAATTTTCCATTATTCCTTCCGCCGCAAATGACTCTGTCAGGTCCTCGCCCTTAAGGTTTTGTCCCTCAGGCTGAACAACAATATCAATAGGGAGATTATATTTCTTTGCAAATTCAAAGTCGCGCTGATCGTGGGCGGGAACACCCATAACGATACCTGTTCCATAATCTAAAAATACATAGTTTGCAAGGTATAGAGGAATTTCCTTTCCGTTTAAAGGATTTATCATATAAACCCCTGTAAATACACCTTCCTTTTCGGTGTCTGTTGAACTGCGGGCAATCTCACTCATACCGTGAACTTTTTTGATAAATTCAAGGCAGGCAGCCTCTTCTTCCTTACCTTTAATCAACTCTGCAACAACAGGATGTTCAGGGGCAATAACCATATATGAAACACCAAATATTGTATCAGGTCTTGTGGTAAATACAGTGAGTTCCTTGTCGCTGTCCTTTACCTTGAAACGGATTTCAGCACCATCGCTTCTGCCAATCCAGTTGGTCTGCATAGACTTTACCTTATCGGGCCAGCCACCAAGCTTATCAATATCAGCCAATAATCTTTCGGCATAATCAGTGATTTTGAAGAACCACTGCTCAAGATCCTTTTTGCCTACCTCACTCTTACATCTCTCGCACTTTCCGTTTACAACCTGTTCATTTGCAAGAACTGTCTGGCAAGATGGACACCAGTTAACAAAAGACTTCTTTTTGTAAGCCAGGCCATTTTCATAAAGCTTCAAAAACATCCACTGTGTAAACTTGTAATATTCTTCCTTTGCTGTGGCAACCTCACGTTTCCAATCATAGCTAAATCCCAATCTTTTGAGCTGGTCACGCATTGTATCGATATTCTTCCAGGTCCAATCAGCAGGAGGTGTGCCGTTTTTAATAGCTGCATTCTCGGCAGGAAGGCCAAATGAGTCCCATCCCATTGGATGAAGAACATTGAACCCCTGCATTGTTTTGTAACGTGCAACAGCATCACCAATTGAGTAATTGCGCACGTGTCCCATATGTAGGTTTCCTGATGGATATGGGAACATCTCAAGTGCGTAATACTTGGGTCTTGAGGTATCCTCGCTTATATCAAAGGCGCCTTCCTCTTCCCAAATTTTTTGCCATTTTTCTTCGATTTCTTTAAATTCATATTTCATATTAGTTTTCATAGCCTTTCTGCCCACAAATATCTGTTAAAACTATACGCAATTCCTATCGCGGGCTGATAAGGCGTATAATGAAAATTCGCATTAATCAATTAATATACAAAATCTATTTCACCAGTAAATCCTCAATGTCAACAATCTTGGCATCCTTCCAGATATGTTCAAGCTTGTAAAACTCTCTTGGTTCGCGCTGGAAAATGTGAACAATCACATCATCATAGCCAAGTAATATCCACTCAGCATTGTTATAGCCCTCTTTATTAAGCATTTTAAATCCGCCCTCAGCCATCTTATCCTCTACGTGATCACAAATCGCTTGAACATTTGAATTTGATCCGCCTGTGGCAATCACAAAGTAGCTTGTAAGGGTTGTAAGTTCTCTTACATCAAGTACTTGTATATCCGTGCCAAGCTTTGCATCTGCGGCTTTTACCGCTATGTTTACCATATTATTTTCGCAACTCATATATTCTCCTATTCTCCTTTAAAACATAAAATCACTGCCCACAACCAGTGTCACATCCGGGACTTTTTCGCCTTCTTTTTTAACAAAGGTTTCAATTCCCTCTTTTATGTCAACACCACCATACACTGCTTTTACTATCTCAGCAGCATTTTTGTTGTTGTGATTTATCAATTTTGAATGATCCTGGATACGGTCAGTTTTTTCAGTTGACACTACCTTGAATTTGTAGTCAGTGAGCATATCTGAAACAACCTTCAAGACATCTGCTTGCTTATTGTCAATGCCTGTAGCATCCACAATTTTCACCTTTACAAATTTGTTTTTTGATGAAATTCTTTCTGCCACCTTGCTCTTTTTCTCCATTGAGAAAAAGTATTCATCCAAAAGGAGTTTTGTCTCGTTTTCATCGTGGAAAAAGTACGAAACACCATCGTCAGCATATGCACCCTCCCCAGGAAGTGTCAGAATTTTTATGTTCTCCGTCTTAAACGATGGAATTTTGCCTATGTACTTCATTATATCCTCGCCTGTGAAGTCTGTTCTTACGTTTTCTGTGATAATGCCCAGAATTTTGGGGACTTTTAAAATGGTCCCTCCGCTTAACAGTTTGTCAAGTGCGGCCTCGTAAAACTTCTTTTGTGCGGCGATACGATCAATATCACCATTGGGATATCCGGTGCCGTCATCATTGTATCTGAATCTCATAAACATCTCAGACTGCCTGCCGTTTAGCACCTGCTTACCCGGATAAAGGTCAATGGACAGATTTTGAAACGGGTCGTTGTAAAACATACGAATAGGAACATCTACCTCAACACCGCCTATTGCATCAATAAGCTGTCTGAATGCCTTGAAGCTGACAATTACATACCGTTCAGGTCTTATACCTGTCAACATCTCGACTTCATCGCACAGAGTCTGTTCCCTTTCAGGAGTACTGTATGACGAATTTATTTTTTTGTCGTTTCTCGTTGTTTCCTCAATCCTCGTATCTCTTGGAATTTGAAGAGCAGTCACACTATTATCAGTCATATTATATCTGCAAAGCAGTATCAAATCGGTGCGATACCCCTCTGCGTCGGTTCCTGCTACAAGGATATCCTGTATTTTATCGTCCTCAATACGGTCACTATTCCAAAACTTCAGGCTCATCGGTTTGTCTGTGATAATTGAAATCGCCCCGCTAAGTCCCACATATATAAGCATAAGAAGTATAAGTATTGCAACCGCAAGTCTCAGCGGAGATTTAAGTCTCATTTCTTTTTCCCTCTTTTGTTAATTTTAAGTAATAATTTCTTGCGATGACTGTATCAGGATGGATTAACCTTCCCTTATCTATTGTAAATTTAATAACCATATCCGCTTCAGCCAGTACTGCCTTGTCCAAATCAGTAAAAGCAAGGTCTCTTATAATTTTAGATTCCCGGTATCTTCGGTTTGGTTCTATAAAATCTGCTACATAAATTATTTTTTCAAGAAGCGACATATTGGTTCTGCCCGTTGTATGGTATCTGATTGCATCAAGAACAATTTGGTCATTAATCCCAAAAATCTCCTTTGCCAGCAAAGCGCCCAGCGGCGCATGAATAAGCGCAGGCGAACTTTTCTCCACCTCGTCCAAAACATATCCGCTTGCGGACAATTTCATGACCGCATCCTGCACCGGCACTTCCTTGGCGCAATCGTGGACAAGCCCTGCAAGAAATGCAAGAGAGCTATCCTCCCCCCACATCGTAGCAAGGCTTTGTGCTGTTTCCGCCACACCTATTGTGTGATTGAACCGTTCTTTACTTAAATTTCTTTTAAGATACTGTGTTATCTCATCAATAGTCTGCATAATTTTTCAAATGCTATCCTTATAAATTCCATTTTTTTTAATAAAGTCAAAAACTTGCTCATCTATTAAACCCGAAACATCCTGACCTTTTTTAATCCTGTCACGGATTTCTGACGAAGAAATGTCCATAGGATCAACCTCTATAAGACGCACATTGGCATTATACTTTTGGCGATAATAATCCGCTCTGGTTTGCGCCTCTGCCCTATCTACATCTTTGCGGCTCACCGCAATAATCTCAGCAAGTGCGAAAACAATTTCAGGATGATACCAACTCTCCAGATCCCTGAGAGAATCTCCCCCCACCACAAAACACAGTGTTTTATCAGGATACATTTCCTTTAATTTTTCAAGAGTTTTTGCAGTGTAGCTTTTTTGATTCGCCTTTAACTCAATATCAGAGATTTCAAATTTAGGAATATTCTTAATTGCAAGACGGGTCATCTCAAATCGCTTTGACGCCTCCACATTCCCCTCCACCATTTTGTGGGGGGGATTTCCGCAAGGAATAAACAATATTTCATCAAGTTCTGCAAGACTTATCGCCTGTTTTGCAATGTATATATGTCCCTTGTGGGGAGGATTAAATGTGCCTCCAAAAATTCCCAGTCTTTGCATTTTGCCTCCATAAGGTAAAATTAATAACCTATAATTTCGTTTATTGCAGTATCAATATCTCCGATTTTGCGTTTTCCACTCTTCCTTAACCCTAAATCAAAGGTACCATTCTCGGTATCAAGATTTTTGTAGATAAGGATATCATCCTCTGTAGTAAGTTCAAAATCAAATACACCATCAACAACTGCCTCAGATTCACCTTTGAGGTTAATCTTCTCAAGGTTTCCATACTTACCTTCAACACCAAAACCTGTTATACAGTATATATACTTTCCATCCTTTGATACTTCAAACATCTCAGGTGAAACTTCCTCTTTAATAAGTGAAAGCTCGTTGCCATCCAGGAGATAAACGTCAAAAATCTTTCTTGAAGTGCTGTAGTCCTTTGCTACAATAAACTTGCCGTCTGCAGCCTGGTATAAAGCATAAACATCCTCAGCAATTTGTTCTTCTGAAACAATTTTTCCTTTTTTGTATGTGCAGAGGTTGAGAGTTCCGCCACCTTTAAAGGATTCAAATTCTGAAATGTACAAAATTTTTGTTGTCTCCTTGTCAACCGCCATTTGAGGCTTTCCTGCAACAGCGTTATAATCAACTACTACATTATGAGCTATCATCTGTGGCTGTTTGCCTTTGTTGTATGCGTAGTAGTCTGCCAACTTGCCTGTGTAAACCTTGTCATATATAACGGTTTTCTCATCCTTTGAAAGCATAAGAATACTACTTACGCCTGACGCAATCTTCTCTTTTTTGCCTGAATTAATTTCCACAGTATAAAGATTGTTGCCGCCATCCTCAGCAAGACCATACACAAAAATACTGTTCTTAGTTTTTTGCATAAATGGGTCACGATTAGTACGCTCGCCAAGCCGGATTGTTCTTCCCTTTTTGTTTATAGCATAAATATCAAATGACTTATCTGTTGCATCATAGTCCTTTGCATAAATGTATGCCGCTTGTCCTGGATTTGTGCCGTAAATTTTGCACACATCTGTATCTATCTTTACCTTTTCTTCTTTAAGTTCCTTAAGACTCTTTACATAAAGGTCGCCCTTCATATCTACACGATTGAAGTTTTGGATAAATACAACCCATTCTTCCTCTCCGGCAAAGCCAAATGTGCCGTGGTCAATATCTGTTGCTATTTTAAAAGGCTCGTCCAAAGATTTGTTCCAGTAATACAAAACACCCATATCCCCATTTTTGTCCGTTGTCTGGAGATAGAGAATCTCGCTTCCGTCTTTAGATAAAACCAGTGAGTTGTGAACAGCCTGCGAAATCTCAACAACCTTCTTTGCTTTGCCCGATCTTACAAGCTTTAATGTACCACTTGAGGTTTCCGGATCAAAATTTTCAAAGAAGTATGTAAGCTTTCCGTCTTTAGACTCTCTCACAATACCCGCATTTTTTGCAGCTTTCTCCGGTGACACTGCTGTTTCCTCATCTTCTGCATATCTGAGATAACTGTCACAGATAACCTGCTGTGAAATCTGTGATGTCTTGCCCTTGTAAATCATATAAAGCCCATTATCTTTAACATAGGTATATGATGCCACAACATCGTCATTTTTTGAAAATCCACTTATTATAGCTGAAATGCCCAGTATAGTCACCAACAAAACAGCAACTACTGCGCCTGACATAATAAGCATATTTTTGTCTATATTCAAAGACATCTTTTTTCTATTAGTAGTGCGTCTTCTTTCAGGGCGTCTTCTTTCAGGACGTCTTGAAACTTTTTTCTCAGGAGCCTTTGCAACACGCTTGTATTCATCAAGTGAATTGCCGTCCACCTTTTCAATTGTACTCTGGGGTTTGGTATCGACGCTGTCGATGCCTCTTATTGTATATCTCGCAAGTCCCTCCGGTACAAATTCAGCTGCGCGTTGTGATGCACTTTTTGCCATTTGTCTTGCCTTTTCAGCAGAATCTATAGCCTCATTGCGTCTGGGTATTTCTACCGCCTTTTCTGTTTTTCTTTCGATTCTCTTTATCTTAAACGGCAAAACACCATTCTTGTTTGTACTTTCCTTTTTGGACGAACCCGGTCCCTTTTGTCTTGCAACTTCGTGAACCGAATCCTGAATTGCTTTTAATTGTTCAGGTGATGATATTGTATATTTAAAATCAAAGTCCTTGAATTTTTCTTCTGTGCCGTATTCTGTAGGTGTTTTGCAATAAGGACATTTTTTGACGCCGTCATAAAGATCAGCACCGCATTCCATACATTTCACAGCAAATCCTCCTCATTTTTATAAAATCTGGTTATGTCAAGTTCTTATTATTTAGAAATTTTAGTGTTTTTTTACAAAAACAATTATTCAGCATTAGTATAGCACACAAAGAGAAAATCCGCAAGGATTTTCTCTAAATATATGACATTTTATTTGTATTTTTGTTTTAATTCCTCAATAAACGCCTTTTCCTTATCCGTAAGTTTTGCCCCCCGGAGCATCCCCCGACGTTTTTTGAAGGTATTTTCAATTGCACTTTTTCTCTTCCAGGCCTCAATCAGCTTGTGATTTCCGTTTTGGAGCACCTCAGGAACCGCCCTGTCGTGCCACACCCCCGGTCTTGTATATTGCGGATACTCAAGAAGTCCATCAAAGTGCGACTCCTCCGAGAAGGATATTTCCGATGACAGTACCCCCGGTATCATTCTTGCAGTGGCATCAACCACAGCCATCGCAGCAATTTCGCCACCCGTAAGTACAAAGTCACCGATTGAAATTTCCATATCCACAATTTCATCCAGGACCCTCTGGTCAACACCTTCATAATGTCCGCAAATGAGAACAAGATGTTTCTCCTTGGAAAGACGTTTTGCCGTTGACTGCCGAAAAGTTTTGCCCTGAGGTGATAAGTAAATTGTCTTAGGCTTGTAATCTAATCCTTCCGTCACACTCTTATATGCCTGAAATATGGGTTCGGCCTGCATAACCATTCCCATACCACCGCCGTAAGGGTAGTCATCCACCTGCCTGTGCTTGTTGAAAGCAAAATCACGTATTTGCACACAATTAATTGAAAGTATCCCCTTTGCCTCAGCCCGACCTATTATACTTGATTTGAGTGTTGCCTCCATCACTTCAGGAAAAAGAGTGAGTATATCTATCTTCATCTTCATTAATCTATCAATCCTTTTAAGGGCGAAATAACTACCTTCTTGTTTTCCACATCAACCGATTTTACACATTCTTCAATAACGGGAATAAGGGTTTGCTTTTTCGAATCGTCTTCTACTACATAGACATCATTGCTGCCGGTTTTTATTATATCACAGATTTTGCCCAAAAATCTGCCTTGGTCTGTTTCCACACTGCATCCGATTAAATCGCAAATATAATATGTCCCCTCAGGAAGTTCACCAAGCTCCTCCCTGGGCACAAACAAAACTTTATTTCGATAATTTTCGGCGTCATTTATATGGTTGATACCCTCAAGTTTCAAAAGTACCATATTTTTGTGAATTGCCGATTTTTCAATTTCAAATTCCTGACCATCTATTAAAACATACGCAAGCTCGTGGAAGATTGCAGGGTCATCGCACCAGGGCATAACCTTTACATCCCCCCGAAGGCCGTGAGTATTAACTATTTGTCCAATTTCAAGTAAATTATTTTCCATTATTTTTCTCCAAAAAATTAAGACTGCACCACAAGGGCAAGGTGCGGTAAATATCCGTTCTTCCCGATGATACAGTCCTAGTTTTGCTATTATACAATATCAACCGTAACTTTCTTGTTTTCGTGACTTGCTGCGGCTTTGACAACAGTACGGATAGCCTTGGCAATTCTGCCCTGCTTGCCGATAACCTTGCCCATATCATTCTCACCAACATGAAGGGTAAGAACAACCGCATTGTCCTGTGCCTTTTCCTCAACAGAAACAGCATCAGGTTCAGAAACCATTGATTTTGCAATAAATTCCAAAAGTTCCTTCATTTTGTTCCTCCAAACTGCAGTTAAAACTGTTTATGTATGGGACTTGTCCCATACATAAACCAATTCTCTGCTTAATTACACAAGTTCAATTAGATAATGCCCTTGTTCTTAAGAAGACGCTTAACTGTGTCTGTTGGCTGTGCACCGTTTGAAATCCACTTTGTTACCTTTTCAGCATCAAAGTCAACTGTTGCAGGCTCTGTCATTGGGTTGTAAGTACCAACCTGTTCAATGAATCTGCCATCTCTTGGGTATCTTGAATCTGCTACTACTACACGATAGTAAGGAGCCTTCTTTGCGCCCATTCTTCTTAAACGAATTTTTACTGCCATAATTTGTTACCTCCAAAAAAATATATATGTTTTAATAATTTTCTAATATGTTAAAAGGGGAACTTCATGTTTCCAAAGCCACCCATTTTGCCCATTTTGCCAAGACGTTTCATTTGCTTGGACATACCTCCGCCCGTCATCATCTTCATCATTTTTTGCATCTGTTCAAACTGTTTGATGAGAGCATTGACCTCTGCCACTGTTGTGCCACTACCCTTTGCGATACGTTCACGACGTTTTGGGATAATCTTGTCACGGTTTTCCCTTTCTCCCACTGTCATTGACTTGATAATCGCCTCGGTGTGAAGCATCTTTTTTTCATCAATCTGCACATTTTTAAGTGCTTTCTGGTCAACGCCGGGAATCATACCAAGAAGCTGTTCCATAGGTCCCATTTTCTTCATTTGTTCCATCTGGTCTAAAAAGTCTGTATATGTGAATGTGTTGCTACGCATCTTTTGTTCAAGTTCCATTGCCTTTTTTTCGTCAATGGCTTGTTCAGCCTTTTCAATCAGGCTTAACACATCACCCATACCCAAGATACGTGATGCCATACGCTCTGGGTGAAATACCTCAAGGTCTGAAAGTTTCTCTCCCATACCGCAAAACTTAATTGGCTTTCCTGTGACTGCACGGACAGAAATCGCCGCACCACCACGGGTATCGCCATCAAGCTTAGTAAGAACAACACCGTCAATTTCAAGTTCGCTGTTAAAGCTTTCTGCAACATTGACGGCATCCTGACCTGTCATTGCATCAACAACAAGCAGAATTTCAGTTGGGTCAACCGCATCTTTTATGTTCTTAAGCTCCTGCATCAATTCCTCATCAATATGAAGACGACCCGCAGTGTCAATGATAAGCACATCATTTGAATGCTGCTTTGCGTGTTCCAATGCCTTTTTGGATATATCCACAGGGTCCTTTGAACCCTCAATTGCAAATACAGGAAGGTCAAGCTGTGACCCCACTACTTGTAGCTGTTTTACAGCGGCAGGACGATAAACGTCACAGGCACAAAGCAGTGGTCGTTTGCCCTGCTTTTTGAGAAGTCCTCCAAGCTTTGCAGCTGTCGTTGTCTTGCCGGCGCCCTGAAGGCCTGACATCATAATAACCGTTGGCGGCTTTGAGGAAATTTTGATTTTTTCCTCTGTCCCCATAAGGCTTATTAATTCCTCATTAACTATCTTGATAACCTGCTGACCGGGGGTAAGGGACTCCATAACCTCCGCACCTGCAGCACGTTCTGAAACGCTGTTTACAAAATTTTTAACAACCCTAAAGTTAACATCCGCCTCCAAAAGAGCAAGCTTTACTTCACGCATAGCTTCCTTAAGGTCAGATTGCGAAACCTTGCCCTTGCCACGAAGCTTTTTAAAAGTGCCTTGAAGTTTATCCGCAAGACTCTCAAATGCCATATCGCATTGCTCCTTTCGGTCTAAGATTATTTTTCCTCATCGTTTATTTCTGAAACAATGGTCAAAATTTTGTTAATCTGTTTTTTCATATCCACAGAAAGTAATTTTGACTCAGGAGAGTTTTCAATATCTGCAATTATACGGTCAATTTCCAAAAGCTTGTTTTTTATGCCCAGAAACCTATGTAAAAGACCAAGCCGCTCCTCTGTGTCATAGAGAATAGCCTCTGCACGCTTCAGATTGTCTCTTACTCCCTGCCGGCTGATACCAAGCTCCGCCCCTACTTCTGACAGGGACAAATCCTCATTATAATAAAGGTCTATGGTGTCCGACTGCCTGTCAGTAAGCATCTTGCCGTAAAAACTTAAAAGAAGCGAAATCTCAACGTTTTTTTCCATTAAATCCGCCTCCTTTTTATTTTGTGTAAAGGTCATTTGCTTTACACCTGAATTATTTTACCCTAAAATCTACTCTTTGTCAAGTATTTTTTTCGATTTTTTATAATAATTACTAATCCCGTTACCAAGAGTATGGCCGAAATCAGCTGCGATATGCGAAACGCCCCCAGATACAAAGAGTCCGCACGGAGTCCTTCAATAATCATACGGGTAAAGCCATACCATACCATATATGCACAAAAAACCTCACCTTCAAAGACTTTTATCCGTTTGTAAAGGCAAAGCGCCAAAACTCCCATGGCGTTTAATATGGATTCATAAAAGAATGTAGGATGTACCAAGTAGGCAACAAGCATTCCATCTTGCTTAATGGTCATCGCCCAAGGTAATGTGGTTTGAGCGCCAAAAGCCTCACCATTTACAAAGTTTCCCCAACGTCCTACCGCTTGGCCAATGAGCAGTCCCACAGCAAGGATATCAAAAACAGTCCCTTTGTTAATCCTCTTTTTGACGCAGTAAATAAGTACCGAGGCGGATGCCCCAATGACTCCGCCATAAATCGCAAGACCGCCGCCACGGATATTAAAAATCTCAAGCAGGTTGTCTTTGTATGAATCCCAACTGAAGATTACATAGTAAAGCCTTGCTGAAACAATAGCCACAGGCACTGCAATAAGGAACATATTTAAAAAATCGTCCTGGCTTATACCTTGTTTTTTTACTTCCCTTGCAGCATAAATAAATCCTAAAATCACGCCCCATGCAATAATCAGGCCATAACTGTAAACAGGCATACCAAACACCGAAAAGAGTGACCGACTCACATTAAAGTCCAATCCAAGGCCGGGAAAGGCAATGTGATTGTTCATTTGTTACTCCTCCCCGTCAAGTGGTTCAATTACCGAGAGAACAGCTGCGTCTTTATTAAAATGTTCACGCAATCTTTTTTCCAACGCATCTTTTTCAACCGCCTCAGCAATACGCTCATATTCAAAGGGATTGACATCCGACATAAACGAACGGATAAAATTGTTTCCAATACGTTCAACATCATTATAACCTCTCAGATTGGCACCGATTAAAACTTTCTTGACACGGCTTATTTCGTCCTCATCAAACCCTTTTGATTTTACCTCTTCTATTCGCTTTATAACCCTATTAAATACTTCATTCGGGTCTTTTGATTCACCGCTCACTGATGAAAAGCCATACTTTTTCTCAAGTTCGCACTCAAACGAAAAGCTGCCATCAATGATTCCGGCCTCATAAAGTTCAGTAAAAAATTCACTGCTCTTGCCAAACAAGATACTTAAAATTACATTTGTCTCAATCTGCTTTTTAAGAAGAGCTGTTCCTGTAATATCCGTTTCAAGTTCTTTAAACCCTATCATAAACTGAGGCTTTGAAACGCTCATTTTCTGATAAACTACACTCTTTGCCACAGTTTTAGGTTCATCTACAATCTCTCGCTCTATTCTTCCCCGGTCACGTTCCGAAGTCACATACTTGTCAACAATCGCCATCGCCTTGTCCGCATCAATATCCCCTACCATAACAAGGAACATATTTGACGGATTGTAAAAGGCATCACAGCACTTAAAAAGCAAGTCCGGAGTAATCTTTGCTATACTTTCAACTGTTCCGGCAATATCAGTCTTTACAGGGTTTTTAAAATACATCCCCTGAAGCATATTAAAAAACAGTCTCCAGTTTGGATCATCATCATACATTTTGATTTCCTGTCCTATGATACCCTGCTCTTTTGCCACGTTTTCATCAGTAAAGTACGGGTGATTGACAAAATCAATCAGTATATCAAGATTCTCATAAAAACTATCCGTGCAAGAAAAAAGATACGCCGTCATATCAAAACTTGTAAAAGCATTGCTGTTTGCACCTGTCAGTGCAAAACGGTCAAAGGCATTGCCCCCATCCTCTTCTTCAAATAGCTTGTGCTCTAAAAAATGCGCTATACCATCCGGCAATTCAATCACTTCATCGGTATCCGGAACATTAAGTTTTGTATCAATTGAACCATATTCCGTACCATAAATTGCATAATACTTTGAAAAGCCCTGTTTTGGGACTATATATACACGAAGACCACTCTCGTGGACACCGTGAAGGATTGTTTCTTTAAGCATTGTGTTTTCAATCTTTTCAAACTTCACCGTTGCCAACCCCCTTCAAAAAGTATATGGTGTCCTCCTGAACACACTTTGCCGCCTTGATTATGCCGTCACGCTGAACCTTGCTGACTCTTTCAATGAGCTCATCAATTGTTTCATCATTCCCAAGCATAATCTGACCCATATAAAAGTTTTCAATTGCGCCCAAACTGTCCTTTGCCGACCCAAGACTTGTGGCAAGATACTTCTTGGCAGAAATTATCTCGTCATCGGAGAAGTCACCGGTCTTCATCTTTTCAAGCTGAAGCATAATTTCATCATATGCCGCTTCAAACTTATCAGCTTCGATCCCTGCGCTTATCTTAACATACCCTTTTTGGCGGTCTGCCGCAGAGAATACATAATAGGCAAGGCTGAGTTTTTCACGCACATTATTGAACAACTTTGAAAACGGACTTCCGCCAAATATACAGGAGAACATCATCATATTGTAATAATCCTCCGATACAGGGAAAATGCCACAGTTAAACCCTATGCAAAGCTTACTTTGTGAAGTAGGCATTGGCTCAACCACATTTTTAACACATATGTTATCTTCAACGGCTGCAAGAGCTGTCTTTGTATAGATTGCATTTCGTGGAGGTAATTCTCCAAATATGCTCTTTATCTCATTTTCCAAAAGTTCATCATCAAAGCTGCCGCTTGCAAAAATATCTATAACTGAGTTTCTTAAAATATTTTGATAAAACTCATATAGATTTTTTTCATCAATATTTTCAAGGTCCTCTACATATCCATATTCAAATATACCGTATGGGTCACCCTCAAACATAATCTCATTGCACTTGACCTGTGCATATTGCTTCTTGTCATTAATTAACCCTTCAATAAAGTTTTTAAGATTTTCCTTTTCCTGATTTACCCAATCTTTGTCAAAAGCACCGGACTGAAGCTTTGGAAAAAGAACCAACTGTCCAAGAAGTTCAACGGCATCGGCTGTTATTTTTTCACTTAAGAAAGTGTCGCTTACAAACTGAAGAGTAAATTTTATACTCTGAGTATCGCCTTTTTTGACTATTCCCGCCGAAACATATGCACCATAAAGTTCTTCTGTTCGCTTTGAAAGCTCGCTAAGGCTGGGATATCTTTCAGTGCCTCTTTTTAAAACTCTGGGCAAAAGGGCTGCAAATGTCACATTCTCGCGGACCAGCGGAAGGTGTATATAAAGGCTTATGCAGTTTGTTTTGAACTTTTCAGTTTTCAGGAGTCTTAAATTAACGCCCTCTGTAATCTTAGAACTATTTATATTCACTTCTATCACTCCTCTTCATTAAAAACATATTATGTCCCGAAATTATACTTTTATAAATCTACCTGTTATGGTGAATAACACAAAAAACAAAATATTCATCACCACAATGCTGGGTCCCACAGGTGTAGATGCAAGAATTGAAATCACAATACCAAGCATAGCTGAAACAACCGCCACTATAGCACTGCAAATCACCGTTCCCAGAAAACTCTTGTATATACGCATAGCTGAAAGGGCAGGAAACACAATCAGTGCGGAGATAAGCAGCGACCCAACAAGATTCATAGCAACAACAATTATCACTGCGGTGACAACAGCTATGATTATATTGTAAGCATCGGTATTGATGCCTGTTCCCTCAGAAAAGCTTTCATCAAAAGTAACTGCAAAAATTTTGTTGTAAAATATCATAAACAAGGCAATTACCACCCCTGCAAAAACAGCACAAATCAAAACATCGGTTTTATCAAGAGTCAGTATTGATGTAGCACCAAAAAGTGTGCTGCACACATCACCTGCAATATTGGGGGAACCTGGAAAAATATTCAAAATCATATAACCTATCGCCAGCGCTCCAACAGACATCATCGCAAGTGCCGCATCGCCCTTAACCTTTGTATTTTGCCCTTTCTTAAGGAGAAATACCGCAAGGACTGCAGTAATCGGTAATACAACATAGATTTCATTGTTTACTCCCAAAACCGTAGCAATTGCCAAGGCCCCAAATGCTGTATGGGAAAGCCCGTCGCCCAGAAATGAAAATCTTTTAAGTACAAGTATAACACCAAAAAGTGCCGAGCAAAGTGCTATCAAAACTCCAACGATAAGAGCATACTGCACAAAGGGGAAGCTGAAGTAATAACCCAATTCATTTAAAACACTATTCATTGTCACACCTCCTGCACTTGCCAATACCCAAAAAGGCCTTGCCTATATCAGAAGCCACGTAGTCTCCTGTTTCTCCGTAAAAAGTCAATCCGTTGCCAAGATGAAGGATGTGCTTTGCGTGTCTTACCGCCGCATTTATATCGTGTGACACCATAACAACCGTCAGTCCTTCGTGATGATTAAGTTCCATAACGAGATGATACATCTCATTTGTTGCAACAGGGTCAAGTCCGGCTGCAGGTTCATCTAAAAGGAGTACTTTTTTTGCAGCACACAGTGCCCTTGCAAGCAAAACCCTTTGTTGCTGTCCACCAGAGAGAGTTCTGTAGCTTTTGTTTTTTAAATCAAATATACTAAGTTTTTTTAAATTTTCCTCTGCCAGTTGTTTTTCCTTTTTTGAAAACCAAGGGCGCATACCCATACTTCCAAGGCAACCCGACAACACAATCTCCCACACCGTTGCAGGAAAATCACGCTGCAGTTCCGCCTGCTGCGGCAGATATCCTATATCCTTTGTCTTTATACTTTTGTCAAATATAACTTTACCACCCATAGGCGATGTCAAGCCAAGCAAAGTTTTTACCAAAGTACTTTTACCTGCACCATTCTCGCCTACTATACAAAGATAATCACCTTCCGAAACGGAAAAGTTCAGTGTTTCCGTTATTTGTCTGCCATCATAGCCAAGTGATACATCACGACATTCAATCTGCATAGTATTTTGCCCTCCTCTGCAAAAGGATTATCTCAACGCTCTCTCAAGTGACTTGAGATTTTGCTCCATTAAGTCAATATAATTTATACTATCTTCCATTTCTCTGTCAATAGTCTGGCAGGAATCCATAATCGCAGTTTCAATTTTTGTCCCCACCACTATGTTTTGCAAGGATTTTACCACTTCCTCGTTTGAATTTTCTAAAACAAGTACAGTATCCTTTTTGTATTCAATTATCTTTTCAGCAAGATTTGTCACCGTCTCAAAACTTGCATCAGTATCCGATGAGCAGCCGCTAAATGCAGCGTAGGTCCTTATTCCATAATCATTTGTTAAATATGCAAAGGGAAATCTATCCGCAAATATAACTGTTTTGTCCTGGGATTGTTCTGCCGCCTTCTTATATTTGCCGTCCAGCTCTTCCAACTTCTTTACATACTCAGCAGTATTCTTTTGATAATAAATTCCATTTGCCGGGTCCAAATCACAAAGATATGTGCAAATTGAATTTACTATTCTTTTTGCAAGTTTTAGTGACAACCAGATATGCTCATCATATTCCTCATCCTTGTGTTGATGGTGACTATGATTAGTATGTTCATCCCCTGAAATCAATTTTTCATTATCATTAAGCAATTCAAAAAGCTTTAATACTTTTTTATCATCAAGGTCCATATCCTTTGTCCACTCATCAGAAACCCCACCTATTAATAAAAACAAATCTGCAGTGTGAATTTTTGCAATCTCCTGAGTTTTTGGCTGAAAACTGTGAAGCTCTCCGCTGCCTAAAAGTGTAACAGAGAATTGGTCTGCCTTTTCGCCAATAATATTTTTAACCCAATCATATACAGGAAAAGTCGTGCAAACGATATTCAACTTATCATTCTCTGTTTTTAAAGTTTCATTTCCGCAAGCCGACAAAGTACCAACCAGCAAAATAACAATCAAACAAGTTGATATAACTCTTCTTAACATTTACAATCACATCCTTAAAAAAGCCCTGTTACAAATGCCACCAAAGCAGAAACCCCCGCCACTGTCAAAAGGGAGCATCTCCTGAAAGAAAGTAAAAACGCCACCGCTGACCCCAAAACACCCGTCAGCAAACTGCCTGTGGAATAGAATATATAAGGAAAAGTCATTGCACCAAGCACCGCATAAGGTACATAGTACAAAAAGCTTTGTATGTAAACAGATTTAATTTTACCCCTGACCAGGGTGAATGGCACCATTCTTATGAGATAAGTAACCCCTGCCATTGCTGCCAGGTATATAAAAAAGTTTTTTGACATATAGTATCTCCTTTATGCACACAATATGAGTAGTTCAAATCAAGCTTCCGGGTCACGGGGTGCAATGTATGCCATTACCCCTGCAGCCACAAAGCCGCAAATTATAATGGAAAAGCCCTGTGATAATTTGGACAAATACGGTATGTAATAAAAAGCACAACTCATAATTGATGCAATCATAACAGTCCAAAGAACACCTTTGTCATCTCTTGACGGAGGTACAATAATCGCCATAAACATACTATAAATTGCAATACCCAATGCGGCGCACACGCCTGTAGGCAAAATATTATTTGCATATACCCCCAAAGTTGTGCCAAGCGCCCATCCAAGGTATGGCAAAGTGATAAGCCCATACATAAACCGTTTGCCAATAAGCCCCTCTTCCGATGCCGCAACGCCAAACACCTCATCCGTTATTCCAAAAGACGTAACAAGCCTATGAAAGGTGGTAAAACTTCCGTCTAATTTTTGAGTCAAAGCAAGGCCCATCAGGCAATATCTTATATTTATGATTAACTGAGTCAGTATCATTTCAATAATTGTTCCGCAAGCGGCAATAACAGCTACCCCCGCCACTTGTCCGGCTGAGGTCAGGTTAGTAAGGGAAATAAATATTGTTTCAAAAGGCTTTATTCCCTTTGCAACTGCCGTAATACCAAAACCAAATGATACTGAAAGATACCCAAGCGCAATAGGGAGCCCCTTTCCCAAACCGTACATATATGAATTTTGTGTTTTTTCTTTCATTTTTATCTCCTGTCAAAACTACATAAAAATCCTTATACAGTTTATCACAAAGCAATTTTAAAGTCAATGAATCTTAAATCATTCACAAATTATTAACAAAAAAAGTATTGACATCCAAAAAAATAATGTTATAATCAAATTAAAGTCAAAGAAAGTCAAAGTCAAAAAAAGGTGGATTAAAAATGAAACTCAGTAATATTATAGAAGAATTTATAAAAGATATGCTTGAAGATAGTCGCGAAGTTGAGCTCCAGCGTAATGAACTTGCAAATAGATTTAATTGTGTTCCGTCACAAATCAACTATGTTATTTCTACAAGATTTTCACCCGAGAGAGGGTATAGTGTAGAGAGCAGGCGTGGCGGTGGCGGATACATCCGAATCACCCGCACAGCGCCCCGGGACGAGAGTTACATCGTCCACGCAGTAAATGCCATCGGCGATACAATTTCTGCAGCAAGCTCCTCCGCCCTCATCAATGATATGTATAACTATGGTATAATAAACGAGCGAGAGGCGAAAATAATTCTGGCTGCAATAAATGATAACTCTATCCCTGTATTGCCGTCGCAAAAAGGAATCGTCAGGGCAAAGATACTGAAAAATATTCTTGTAAATCTTGTTTAGGAGGGGATATATATGAAATGTCAGAAATGTGGCAAGTATGAAGCAAATACCCATATAACCAAAATAGCAAACGGCGTAAAAAACGAAATCTACTTATGTAACCACTGTGCCGAAAATGCCAATCACTCACCGGAACTTGAATCAATTTTCAAAAGTAACTTTGACAACTTTTTTGAATCCTTCTGGAAGAGTCCCAATTTAGGATTCATTCAATCCGGCTCTTTGAGAGTATGTGACAACTGCAAAAGCACAATATCCGACATCCAAAACAGCGGCAAACTTGGTTGTAGTCAATGCTACAAGACATTCTCAGACTTACTCCTCCGCCCGCTAAAAGATATCCACGGCAACAACACCCACTTGGGCAAAGCTCCAAAAAGGCTATATGCTGATATTAATAAAACAAATAAAATCGAAACATTAAAGCAGGAACTAAGTCGCGCGGTTGAGGAACAGAATTTTGAAGAGGCTGCCAGATTGCGTGACCGGATTCGTGAAATGGAAGTTTAAAGGAGGGATTAATATATGTGGTATGAAAAATTCGGGCCTATGGGCGACATTGTGCTTTCGTCCCGTGTGCGTTTGGCCAGAAACATTGAAGAAATACCTTTTGGCACCAAGATGACCGATAACGACCGCAGCCTGGTAATTGACAAATGCAAAACTGCTCTTCCCCACCTTAAGTTTATTGACCTTCAGAAAATGGAAAGCATTGAAAAGCTAGCACTCTCTGAATGTCATTTGATAAGTCCGGAAATTGCAAACTCAACACATATATGCGGACTTCTTACCAACGATTCCTGCAACCTTTGTGTTATGCTCAACGAGGAGGACCACATCCGCATACAAGCAATGTGCGAGGGTTTTGACCTTGAATCTTGCCTGAAAGCCGCAAATGATATTGATGACAAACTTGAGGAAACAGTGAACATCGCCTTTGACTCACGATTTGGATATTTGACCTGTTGCCCTACAAATACAGGCACAGGAATGCGCGCATCTGTAATGCTCCATCTCCCTGCTCTGTCAGAAAGCGGTGATATGGAACAGCTTATCCGTTCGTTATCAAAGCTTGGTTTCACTGTTAGGGGAATATACGGTGAAGGAAGTCAGGCACTTGGGAATATTTATCAGATTTCAAACCAAGTTACTTTGGGTATCTCCGAAGAAGAAACCATCCAGAAACTTAAGCAAGTCATCAATGAAGTTATAGAAAAGGAACGAAGTGTATCCAGGATGACTTTTGAAAATAATAAGCTTTATCTTGAAGACAAAATAATGCGTGCAAAGGGCTTAATCACAAATGCCCGTATAATGTCTTCAAGTGAAGCAATGAATCTTTTGTCCTATGTTAGATGGGGCATCAACTTGGGTATAATTAATGATATAAACCTTGAAACACTCAGCGAAGCACTTTATCAATCCCTTCCTGCAAACATTGCCAAGAAGTATAACTCAGCAACACCTACGGAACGTGACCTTAAACGAAGTGAAATCTTCCGTCGTGTGCTTGTAACAAAATAATAGAAAGGTGTGAGATTTATGTTTGAACAAAAACTTACTGAACGCGCAAAGAATGCCATAAACCTTGCCGGTCAGGTTGCAATGGAAATGGGTCATAACTATGTAGGTACCGAGCATCTGCTTTTGGGCCTTATCCGCGAAGGCAGTGGAATCGCCGCAAAAATCCTTTTGGACAATGGCGTGACCTCTAAAAAAATTGAAAGTAAAATTGACTTTTTTGTAGGCCTCGACTTACCTATAAACAACCCTGCAATTGCTTTTACCCCCAGGACAAAAAGCGTACTGGAGCATAGCTATTCAGAGGCACGCAAGCTTGGCCACAACTATATCGGCACTGAGCACATCCTCATTTCTCTGCTTCGTGAATCAGAAAGTCTTGCCGTAAGAATTTTAAGCGACCTGAGTGTAAACATCCAAAAAATATACTCAGATATTGTAAAGTTAATGAACGAAAATAACTTTGATGAAATCCCCAACTCCCAGGGTGGAGCCGGCAAATCACGTCCCGGCAGGAAGTCAGATAACGGTGAAAAAACTCCAACTCTTGATAAATACGGCAGGGACCTTACCAAAATGGCTGCTGATTTGAAACTTGATCCTATTATTGGCAGAGACGATGCAATCGAGAGAGTAATTCAGATTTTAAGTCGCAGAACAAAAAACAACCCTTGCCTTATTGGCGAACCCGGTGTTGGCAAAACTGCAGTTGCTGAAGGTTTGGCGCAAAAAATAGTTGAGGGTCTTGTGCCGGAAATCCTTAAAGACAAGAAGGTTATAACCCTCGACCTTTCATCAATGGTGGCAGGGGCCAAGTACCGTGGTGAATTTGAAGAACGCCTTAAAGGCGCTATGGAGGAAATCCGAAAAAGCGGAAACATTATCCTTTTCATTGACGAAATTCATACCATTATTGGGGCCGGTGCGGCAGAAGGCGCAATTGATGCTGCCAACATCTTAAAGCCTGCCCTTGCAAGGGGTGAGATACAGCTTATTGGCGCAACCACCTTAGAGGAATACCGCAAGCATATTGAAAAAGATGCAGCTCTTGAGAGACGTTTTCAGTCAATAATATTGGACGAACCAAACTTCGATGAGAGCTTGGAAATACTCAAAGGTATCCGCGATAAATACGAAGCTCATCACAGGGTAAAAATTACCGATGGTGCACTTGATGCGGCAATCAAAATGTCGGTGCGGTACATCCCTGACAGATTTCTCCCGGATAAAGCTATTGACCTGATTGACGAGGCAGCATCCCGGATAAGAATCAAATCACTTACTGCTCCACCTGATATAAAGGACCTTGAGTCAAAAATTGAAAATATCCGTCACGAAAAAGAGGCAGCAATTGCCTCACAGGAATATGAGAAAGCTGCAAAACTCCGCGACGAAGAAAAGGAGCTTTTAAATCAACTGAACAAACAAAAGGAAAGTTGGAAAGACGAAAGCATCGGAGATGCCGCAAAGGTTACTGAAGCCGAGATTGCCGAAATCGTTTCATCCTGGACAGGAATACCCGTTAAGTCAATTGAGGAGGGCGAGGGCGAACGTCTGCTTAAACTTGAAGAAACACTCCACTCACGTGTGGTAGGCCAAAACGAGGCCGTAACAGCTGTTTCAAAAGCAATACGCCGTGGCAGAGTTGGTCTTAAAGACCCCAAACGTCCAATAGGCTCATTTATCTTCCTGGGTCCAACTGGCGTAGGCAAAACAGAACTTTCAAAAGCTCTTGCAGAGGCAATGTTTGGGGACGAAGATGCACTTATCCGTATTGATATGTCAGAATATATGGAAAAGCACGCTGTATCACGTATGGTAGGTTCGCCTCCCGGATATGTTGGTTACGACGAAGGCGGTCAGCTTACCGAAAAAGTTCGCAGAAAACCATATTCTGTTATACTTTTTGATGAGATTGAAAAAGCGCATCCTGATGTCTTTAACATTCTTCTCCAGATACTTGAAGACGGAATCCTCACAGACTCCCAAGGTCGCAGAGTAGATTTCCGCAATACAGTCATAATTATGACATCAAACCTTGGTGCACGGCTTATTACCGAGAATAAGAGTCTGGGCTTTGCAGCTGCATCAGAGGAGCAATCTGACCGTGATTATGCAAAAATCAAGTCCGATGTAATGAGCGAACTGAAACGTGCTTTCAAGCCTGAATTCTTAAATAGAATTGATGATATAATCGTATTCAGCCAGCTTGGCCGTGACGACATTAAGCAAATTGCAACAAAAATGCTTGACATCCTTTGTGAGAGATTGCGTACAAATGAAATCACCGCCACTTTCACAGATGCGGCTCTGGACCAAATAGCGAGTGTGGGATTTGACCCTGTATATGGTGCAAGACCACTGCGACGTGCAATCCAATCTGACGTTGAGGATATGCTTGCTGAGAAAATGCTTGAAGGTGCTGTCCAAAAAGGCGACAATATAACCATAGACTATGCAGATAATAAGTTCATAATTAAAAAATAGCCCGACTTACACCAAAACAAAGCCCCCGAAAGTCTGAAAATTCAGACTTTCGGGGGTTGTTTTTATAATTAAATTTTAACCAAACAAAATAATTACAAACTGTGAAACAATAACAACAGATATGAGTGCAATAGGATATGTAGCCGCATAAGCCGCTGCAACATCCTCTGTGCCTGAAACATTGATTAAAGTTCCCAGAGCAGGAGTACTGGTCATACCACCTGTAATTGAGCCAAGGTTGTTAAGAAGACTAAGCTTAAGAACATACTTTGCAAACAGGAATCCAATGATAAGTGGAAGAATTGTCATTATAACACCATATACAAAATACATTGGGTCAAAGTATTCAATAAACTTCGCACCACCTGCAATACCTGCGCCCATCAAGAACAGCATAAGACCAAATTCTCTGAACACCTTGAGGGTTGCAGCCGGAGGCATAATACTGATTTTGCCAACTCTGGCAAAATGACCAAAAATCAATGCCATAAGCAAGCATCCACCTGTTGTTGTAAGTGAGAATGTTGTACCGCCAAGTCCTTGTGCTGAAAGAGGGATTTTGATCATACCAACTATAATGCCCAAAACTGAGGCAAGGGCAAAAGGCATAATACCAAAGGAATCCATCTCGATAAGCTTGCCATTGTAAACCTTTTTGGATGAAGCAGTATCATTTGAAACAGTGAGCTTTGCACGTTCTACTTCCATATCAACCTTCAAAATCTTAGGCATAAGCTGAACAAAAAGTACAACCCCAACGACACCAAATATGTACGCAATACCATTACCTACTGAAACGATAGCTTCACACTCTGCAGCCATCTCGCCAACATACTTTGATGCAACTGTTGCTTTTGCTGCAGAAAATGCAGGTGTTGATGTGAGAGCACCTGACAGCAAACCTGCAACCATAGATGCAAACTCTGCATTGTTTGTCTCACCCATTGCACGGCCAATATAGATGCAAGCAACAGCAGAAAGTCCACCGGCTAAGATAATGATTAAGCCTAAAAGAACATAAGACTTGAAGTTCTTTTTCATATTTCCAAAAAACTTTGGACCTGCAATAAAACCAACAGATGTTACAAACAAGATAAGTCCGATGTTTTCAACAATCTTAAGTGCACTGCCTGTATAATCAGGAAGCTGAACGGCCAAGTCGTCGTAGAATAACGCACCAAAAACTAATGCTGCAATAAATACACCCGCTGTGCCAAGTGAAATACCCTTGATTTCTATACGACCTATTGAATAACCTACAGTTGCTATTGCAAAAAGACAAAATACCAAGAAAGTTATTCCTGTAACAGGGATAATCCCGCCAAACAAATTCATTTAAACAAAACCTCTTTTCAAATTATCGATAACTACTTTACTTTACGTGTGTAATCAGGCAAAAGCTTTGGTGAAACTTTTTCTGTTTCTATTCCTGCTGCCTTAATTTCACTCTCAAATTTCTCGACGTGTCTAAGTGTGAGAGCGCCTAATGTTGTTTCCTTTGACGCTTTTGCAGCACTCTTACCTGCACTGCGACCAAATACGATAATATCAAGAAGTGAGTTGCCCATAAGACGGTTCTTGCCGTGAATTCCACCAACGGCTTCGCCTGCAACAAACAAATTTTTAACATTTGTTGTCATACAATCAGGAGTAATATCAAGACCACCGTTTTGATAGTGAAGTGTTGGATAGATAAGAATAGGCTCTTTGCGGATGTCAATTCCGTACTGACCAAACATTCTCATCATAGCAGGAATTCTTGCCTCGATTGTGCCTTCACCACCGATTTTTTCAATCATTGGAGTGTCGAGCCATACAGCAAGGCCATTACCTGTATCAACACCGTTGCCACGGTCACTACATTCACGGATTACAGAAGCTGCTGTAACGTCACGTGTTTCAAGCGGATGCATAAATACTTCGCCATTTACGTTTACAAGCTTTGCACCAAGTGAACGTACCTTCTCTGTAACAAGAGCACCGAAAATCTGTTCAGGGAATGCTGCACCTGTTGGGTGATACTGGAGAGTCTCAGCATAAAGAAGCTTTGCTCCTGCACGATATCCAAGAACGAGTCCGTCAGCAGTTGCACCATAGTGGTTTGATGTAGGGAAGCCCTGATAGTGCATACGGCCTGCACCGCCTGTTGCGATAACAACAGTTTTTGCTTTTGCAACAAGAAGTTCTTTTGTTTCCATATTCATAAGAACCGCACCGGCAGCATTGCCGTTTTCGTCCAGGATAAGTTCAATTGCAGCAGTAAAATCTACAACTGGAATCTGACGATTTAAAACTTCATCACGGAGAGTTCTCATAATTTCAGCACCTGAGTAGTCTTTTGCCGCGTGCATACGCTTGCGTGAAGTACCACCGCCGTGAGTTGTAACCATTGTTCCGTCTTCAGTCTTATCAAACTCAACACCAAGGTCGCTGAGCCATTTGATAGCCTCAGGAGCATCGCAAACAAGCTTTGAAAGAAGGTCACGTTTTGCAGCAAAGTGGCCACCGCCAAATGCGTCAACAAAGTGGATAGCAGGTGAATCATTTGGTTTGTCAGCCGCCTGGATACCGCCTTCAGCCATCATTGTGTTGGCGTCACCAATACGAAGCTTTGTAACTATCATTACATTTGCGCCTGCCTCGTGTGCCTCAATGGCAGCAGATGAACCTGCTCCGCCACCACCGATAACGAGTACATCTACATCATAATCAGGGTTTGAAAGGTCAACACTGTCAGCCTTAATTCTGCTGTGTGCCTGAAGCATCTCAGCAAGTTCGGTCGGAACTTTATCGCCCTTGTTAGGAC
The DNA here is from genome assembly GCA_017546165.1 of Clostridia bacterium. Classification (GTDB taxonomy): domain Bacteria; phylum Bacillota; class Clostridia; order Monoglobales; family Monoglobaceae; genus SIG440. The sequence goes on along the minus strand of JAFYXL010000001.1, from coordinate 42,396 downwards.
CAATTTCGAGTACAGCAAATTCACCCTGTTTGTAATCAGGATGGTATGCAGCCAACAAATCTTCCTTCTGCTTTGCAGTCATACGTTCAGGCTCTAAAGCGATATTTTTTTCTCTTGCAGCTTCAACAGCGGCAATAGATTTCTGAAAATTTTCTGAATACATAAATTTGCCCTCCTTACTTTTCGATTTCGCGTGTGTTGTAAAGTTCTTTCATCTCTTCAATAGGTTTCTGCATCAAAGCTTCGATAAGCTCTGTGAAGGTACCGTCTTTGATTTCCTTAACACGGTCTTCAAGATGTCCGCATCCGGGAGCAAGATATTTACCATTGATACGACGTGCAAGCATAGCAACCTGTGGATGTGAAATACCTGCAGGACAACGTGATGAACAAACGCCACACATTACGCAGTCAAATGATTCCTCAGCACACTTTTCAAAGTCGCCTCTCTGTGCATATGCAATGTACTGCATAACATTGAGTTCCTGTGTGCAGGCCTTTGTACAAGCATTACAGCCTATACAAGAATAAATTTCAGGATAAAGCTGCATCATAACAGCCTCTGTTGGTGTAATCTTCTCCATATCGTAAACCTGTTTTACCAGCGGGAAGAATGGAAGAGTTGCAATATACATATTGTCCTCAACCTTTGTCTGACAAGCAAGACAAGCCTTGAGTTCGCGGTCACCCTTTATGCGATAGATTGTAGCGCAAGCACCGCAAAAACCATTACGGCAGCCACAACCACGAACCAACTGATATCCTGCATATTCCATAGCACTCATAATAGTGAGATTGCTTGGAACTTCGTATTTTTTTCCGTAAAGGAATATATTTACCATATTTTCCATATCAGTTTACCTCCTATTAATATTCATCCGGTAGTTCTTCAAGCTCGTCGCAACGGAATACCGGGCCATCTTTACAAACATACTTTGAACCAATATTGCATCTGCCACATTTACCAACGCCGCACTTCATACGAAGTTCCATTGTTGTGTAAACCTGAGTCTTGTCATAACCCATCTCAACAAGTCCTTGGAGTGTGAACTTAATCATAATCGGAGGACCGCAGATTACAGCAGTTTTATTCAGGTCAAAGCCTAGCTCTTTTACATAGTTTGGAACAAATCCAACGTGACCGTCCCAACCCTCCTGCGGGTTATCAATTGTAAGGTAAACGTTTACGTTGGCATCTTTTGTCCACTCATCAATAATTTCCTGATAGTCAACCAGGTCATCCTTGCTTCTTGAACCATAAACAATGTCAATCTTACCATAGTTTTCTCTATAGTGTCTGCAGTAGTTAATTACTGAGCGAAGCGGCGCAAGACCAATACCACCTGCAATAAAGAGTAGGTCCTTGCCCCTGAATTCATCATCAACAGGGAAAGGATTTCCGTATGGTCCACGAATTGTAATCTGCTGACCAACTTCAGCCTGATGAAGCCACTCTGTAACACAACCACATTTTTTGATTGAAAATTCCATAAACTCTGTATTTGTAGGTGAAGATGTAATTGAGAACATAGCCTCACCAACGCCTGGAATGGAAAGCATAGCACACTGACCGGGCTTGTGGTCAAATGCCTTTTTGCCATCAGGTGTTACAACTCTGAAGGTTTTTACATCAGGAGTATCAATACGTACATCTGTTATAACCCCAACTTTTGGAATTAATGCTTCTTCTCTGCTAGCCATTATTCTTTCCTCCTAACGTTTTCATAACCTTTACTATGTTCATCGAAATCGGACACTTGCTTAAGCATCTGCCACAGCCCACACAGCTGAATAATCCCTCATTGTTTTCAGGATAGTAAACAAGCTTGTGCATAAAACGCTGACGGAATCTCTCAAGCTGGCTGTTACGGGAATTACCGTGAGCCATTCTTGTAAAGTCAGAATACATACAAGAATCCCAGCATCTGTAACGTATTACCCCTTTGCCTGTGTTGTAATCCTTGATGTCATAGCACTGACAAGTAGGACAAACGAATGTACAGGTTCCGCAACCAAGACAACTTTGGGACAATTCAGCCCATGCAGGATCATTGAAGAATTCTTCAGTTTTGCCTGCGCCAAATTTGTCAGCCTTGAGGTCTGCAAGTGGAAGCCTTTTCATAATTTCAGTTGTTTTAGTCTTCTGCTCCTCTACCGCCTTGTCATCACTTTCTGATGTAAGGTCTGAGATTTTATCCATAAGGGCCTGGCCTTTTTCTGTCTTTGCCTCAAAGTAAACAGCGTCATCTGTCTTCCAGCAAGCGATGTCACCCAAAGGATTGGTAGCATCTATATCAAAAGTTTGGCAGAAGCAAGTCTCAACAGGTCTTGAACAAGCCATTGAGATGATAACACCGTGTTCACGTCTGTCAGCGTAGTAGCTATCAACAGGCTCGCTAAGGAAAACTCTGTCCAGAACTTCAAAGCTTTTAACATCACAGGCACGAACACCAAACACAACGAAATCTTCCTTTGAATCCCTTATATCAATTACTTCAATATCTTTACCTTCAGTTTTGAATTCAACAAGGTCCTCACTTTGTGGGAAGAAAAAGTTCTTTGGACTTTTGTTGGTGTTAAGAGCGTTGCTAAGCTCCACGCCTTTTTCCCAAATTTTGTAGTCCGCACCATTCTCGCCATCCACAGGGATGTAAAGAACAGCTGACTGAGAGATTTTTTCAAAAACTGAATTAAGATCGTTTATAGAACATTTACGCATTAGTTTTCAGCTCCTCTCTCCAAAGCTTCTCCCGGTTCTAAGTCCTCCAAGGTGTAATCAACAAGCGGAGCACGGTTTCCAACCTCTGCCCCTGCCTGATATTCACCATAGAAATCATTGATATCCTTGATGAACTTGCGGTTGAGGAGATGAAGCGGAATATTCTGTGGGCAAACTCTTGAACATTCGCCACAATCAGTACAACGACCTGCAACGTGAAAAGCTCTGATAATATGGAACATTTTTTCTTCAAAACTATCTGAAATAGCTTTGTTTTGAACACTTGACTCAGGATTGTCAAACACACAATTTTCACAAGTACAAGCAGGGCATATGTCACGGCAAGCATTACATCTGATACATCTTGAAAGCTCACCCTGCCAGAATGCGTATCTCTCATCCTCGGTCATTTTTTCTAATTTTTCAACCTCGTCAAAGCGGTTCGAGTCAACAATCTCACCCTCTTCGCCCATAAGCTCGTCATAAGCGACACACTTTTTGCTTTTGCAAACTGCACATCTCTCAGCCATCACGGACTTGGCATCAATTTCCTGTTTGCCGTCATAAAGAGTGTCAACAATAATCTTGTCACCTTCAGAAGAAAGACCCACAATGCCGTCACCCACAGCCGCCTTTATTTTGCTGATGTCTGCCATTCCCTCGCAAGGGATACCGATTGCATAGACATTTTCACGATTAAAGCGGTTTTCAGTGAGCAACTGATTGAAGCTGTAAGTATCACAAGGTTTCAAAAACACCAAAACCTTTTCATCTGACTTACGTGTTTCTGAAACTAAGTATTTTGAGAAGTTTGCACCGCAAAAATCGCCAAATACAAAGTCTGACTTAAGGCTGTCACAATCTGTGAACAGTGCCGGAGTGATATCATAAGCAAATTCGCCCACCTTCCAGCCAAGAACACGATTTACGGTTTTATTTTCAAGCAATTCACAAGCTTTGTTGATTAAAGCTTCACTAGTTATCTTTTGCATCGCAAATCCTCCAATCTCTTGTTCTCGCCAAGTTTGGCAACAGCTTCAGTAAATTCATTCATAGTTGCCGCAAATTTTGCACCTTCAGCGGCAGATACCCATTCAACACGGGTACGCTCTTTCTCGATACCCAAGAAGTTAAGCATTGAGAAGAGAAGCGCCATTCTTCTTCTTGTATAGTAGTTACCTGATGTATAGTGGCAGTCACCGGGATGACATCCGCAAAGGATTACCCCGTCAGCGCCTCTCTGGAATGCACGAAGAATAAACATTGGGTTTACTCGGCAAGAGCAGGGAACTTTGATAATCTTTACGTTATCAGGATAGTTGGAACGATTTGTTCCCGCTAAGTCCGCACCTGCATATGAACACCAGTTGCAGCAAAAAGCCACTATCAATGGTTTGTATTCTCCATTTACTTGCATATTGCGTCCACCTCCGCGATAATTTGTTTATTCAAGAATCCATTAAGGTCCATAGCACCTGATGGACAAGCAACTGTACAAGCACCGCAACCCTGACATACTGCCGGGTTAACTGATGCAACTCGTCTGATTGCAGTTGTGCGGTTTGGCATACGGAATTCCTTGTCAACATAGGTAATAGCACCATATGGACAAACTTTCTCACATGATGAGCAACCATTACACATAAGTTCATTCGCCTGTGCAACGCAGGGGTTACCTGTTAACTTATCCTTAGCAAGAAGGCCAATAACCTTTGCCGCAGCTGCACTTGCCTGTGAAACAGTTTCAGGGATATCCTTTGGTCCCTGACAAGCACCTGACAAAAATACACCTGCTGTAGGGCTTTCAACCGGACGAAGTTTTGGATGGGCTTCGGTAAAGAAGTCATTTGTATCCATACTTGCAGTAAGCATTGTCGCAAGTGGTCTTGCAGACTTGTCTGGCTCAATAGCTGCTGCAAGAACAACAAGGTCTGCATCAATTGTGAGCTGCTTGTTGTTAAGCAGGTCAGAGCCTCTTACCATAAGCTTATCACCTTCAGGTGAAATTTTACCAACCATACCCTTGATATAATGTACGTTGTATTCCTCAACAGCACGACGATAGAATTCATCAAATGCCTTACCCGGTGTTCTTACGTCTATATAGAATACATAAACCTCAGTATCCGGGTATTTATCACGTGTAAGCATTGCGTGCTTAGCAGTGTACATACAACAAATCTTTGAGCAATATTCCTTGCCCTTTTCAGCACAAGATTCACAACGTGAACCAACACACTGAACAAATACAATCTTGTGTGGGTGTTTGCCGTCTGACGGGCGAAGGAGCTTGCCTGCAGTTGGGCCTGCCGCATTGGTCAAACGCTCAAACTCAAGAGAGGTAATAACGTCCTTTGACTGATTGTAAGCATACTCGTCAAACTTATCCATTGAAATCGGATTAAAGCCTGTAGCCGCAACAATTGCACCGTACTTCTCTTCAATGATTTCATCTTTCTGTGTGTAATCAATTGCACCTGCGGTACAAACCTTTGCACACAAACCGCATTTGCCTGATTTAAGCATATTACAAGCATTGGGGTCAATTGTTGCAACCTTTGGTACAGCCTGAGCAAAAGGAATGTAAATTGCTCTTCTGTTATCCATACCAAGGTTAAATTCGTTTGGAACCTTCTTCATAGGACACTTCTCGGTACAAACTCCACAACCTGTACAGATATCCTCTTTTACATAACGTGCTTTCTTCTTGATTTTTACATCAAAGTTACCTACAAAACCTTTAACATCTTCAACTTCACTATATGAGAAGATTCTGATTTTGTCATTTTGTGCAACGTCAACCATCTTAGGTGTCAGGATACAAGCCGCACAGTCAAGTGTAGGGAATGTTTTGTCAATCTGTGCCATTTTGCCACCGATTGTAGGCTTTGTTTCAACAATATCAACAGGGAATCCAGCTTCCGCAATATCAAGAGCAGTCTGGATACCTGCGATACCGCCGCCGATAACAAGAGCTCTTTTTGTAACAGGGCTCTCACCGGGTGTAAGCGGTGCATTGAGATTAACCTTTGCAATTGCAGCCTTACCAAGAATAATGGCCTTTTCAGTACCAATCTCCATATCCTTGTGTATCCACGAGCATTGTTCACGGATATTGGCTATTTCAACCATATACGGATTGATTCCTGCAGCCGCAGCGGTCTTTCTGAATGTTGCTTCGTGCATACGTGGCGAGCAGGAGCAAACCACTATACCTGTAAGATTGTGTTCCTTAACGGAATTGATAATCAATTCTTGTCCTGCCTGGGAACACATGTATTGATAGTTTGTGGAAAAGACAACGCCCGGCTCGTTTTTAAGAGCTTCGGATACTGCCTGAACATCCACTGTGCCGGCGATATTACTACCACACCAGCATACAAATACGCCAATTCTTTGCATTTTGTCTCTTCCTCCTTATTTACTGTATTTTCTTAATGCACTGACAAGTGCCTGCTGAGGAATATCCTCGTCAAGCTTTTCGGGAATATCATTTGCTGTCATATGGTTTTGGCCCTGCTTGCGAACTGCAGCAAGTCTTACTGCCTCAATCAATTTTGCAGGTTCAACACCACGAGGGCATCTGTCAACACAAGCAAAACAAGTAAGACACTGATAAAGTGACTTTGAATTAAGCAACGGCTCAATATCGCCGCTTTCTACCATAGAAACAAACTGATGTGGATGATATTCCATCTCATCATAAGCGGGGCAAGTACCTGAGCATTTGCCGCAACGCATACATTTTCTGGGATTAACTCCGCTGATGCGGATAATCTCATTTTGAAGATTTTCAATTTCTTTACGCATTGCAATCCTCCTTAATACCAAATGCTTCAGCCATTAATTCTGTGAAATAAACCACAGGAATGTCTGCACCGTTCTTTTCAAGGTTGTACTTGCAAAGGGGACAAGCAGTTAAAATTATATCAGCTTCAGCATTCTTTGCACTGTTTGTGACTTTAAGACTCTTCTCCTTTGCAGAATCAGGGTTTTCAAGTGCAACATAACCGCCACAACATTCGTTGCGGTATGGATAGATAACCGCCTCAGCACCAAGGGCACGGATCAAATCCTCAATAATTGTTGGATTTTCGGGGTCATCCATCTTCATTACGGAATTTGGTCTTAGCAAAAGGCATCCGTAATATGCAGCAATTTTTTTGCCCTTAAGCGGATTTACCACCTTTTCAGCCACTTTGTCAAATCCCACTACATCACGCAAAAGTTCAAGATAGTGAAGAACCTGAGTCTCACCCAAGTATGCCTCGTCAAGCTGCATATAGTTGTTTGCACGAGATGCAAACTCTTCGTCTGTTTGCATAGCATAGTTTGTCTGCTTTAAAACATTATGGCAAGCAGAACAAACTGAAACCAACGCCTGATTCTTTTCCTTTGCGTCATTTAAAGCTCTCACAGATGAAAGCTTTGTAGCAATCTCATCACGGGCGGTTGTAAACACACCACCGCAGCATTGCCAATTTTCAATTTCTTCCAATGTAATCCCTAAAATCTCAGCACATTTTCTTGCATAAGCATCTAAGTCTTTTGCCTTTGTCTTTAATGTGCAACCCGGAAAATAGGACACCTTCATTGTCTAATCCCTCCTATTTAAACCATCTGCTCGGGATGGAAAACTTCGTCAAATTTTTCAGCTGTCAAAAAGCCAAGCTCAACGCAAGCTTCTTTAAGTGAAATATTATCCTTAAACGCTTTCTTTGCAGTCTTTGCTGCATTTTCATAACCAATATATGGGTTAAGAGCTGTAACCAACATCAGTGAATTGTGAAGATTGTGATGCATCTTTTCCTTGTTAGCAGTAATGCCAACTGCACAGTTCTTGTTGAATGAAAGGATTGCCTCAGCAAGAAGACGTGCTGACTGCAGGAAGTTGTAGATGCAAACAGGCATAAATACATTAAGCTCAAAATTACCTTGTGATGCTGCCATACTAACCGCAACATCGTTGCCCATAACCTGTACTGCAACCATTGTTACAGCTTCACACTGGGTTGGATTTACCTTACCCGGCATAATTGATGAACCCGGTTCGTTTTCAGGAATGAAAATTTCACCTAGACCGTCTCTTGGACCTGATGCAAGCCAACGAACATCGTTTGCAATCTTCATCATGTCGCAAGCAAGAGCTTTGATTGCACCGTGTGCAAAAACAAGCTCATCCTTTGAGGTAAGTGCATGGAACTTGTTTGAAGCAGTTACAAACGCCTTGCCTGTAAGCTGACTAACCTTCTCAGCAACAACTTCACCAAATTTCTTAGGAGCATTAAGTCCTGTACCAACTGCTGTACCACCAAGAGCAAGCTCGTGAAGAGGTGCAAGGGCAAGCTTAATAAGTTCAACGTCACGTTCCAAGCTGGATCTCCAACCACTGATTTCTTGGCTGAATGTGATTGGTGTTGCATCCTGAAGGTGAGTTCTACCACTCTTAACTATTCCTTCATTTTCCTTTTCAAGGCGAACAAAGGTTTCAATCAATGTATTTGCTGCAGGAATGAGCTTGTCTTCAAGCATCAATACTGCTGCAATATGCATAGCTGTAGGGAATGTGTCATTTGATGACTGGCTCTGATTTACATCGTCGTTTGGATGCAAAATCTTTTCACCTGCAATTTGATTGCCACGGTTAGCAATAACTTCATTTGCATTCATATTTGACTGAGTACCTGAACCTGTCTGCCATACAACAAGTGGGAAATTGTCATTGAGTTCACCGCTGATAACCTCATCGCAAGCCTTGCTGATTGCATCAAGCTTTGCCGCAGTCATCTTTTCTGGTCTGAGCTCACTGTTTGCCTGAGCTGCAGCCTTCTTCAATATTCCAAATGCGTGAATAATTTCACGTGGCATTGTTTCAATTCCAACACCAATTTCAAAGTTCTCATGACTTCTCTGAGTCTGTGCCGCCCAAAGTTTGTCAGCAGGTACCTTTACCTCGCCCATTGAGTCGTGTTCAATACGATATTCCATTTTAAATTACCATAGCCTTTCCGCCCACAAATAATTATAATATACGCTTAATCTTATCGTGGGCAGATAAGGCGTAATTAGTGATTGCACGCTGCCGGTATGCTGCTCAGATGCAGCAAGCTTTAGGCGTTGCAATTGTGTTGTCTGGAGATAATTAACCGGTTCCCCGCCTAAATTCTCACATTTATATATTTGTATTTTTTATAATTTCCTTAAGCTGTTTAGCACTGTTCTGGAGCAGACGCACTTCATTATCATCCAAAGGAAGCATAACTTTGCTTTGAATTCCCTTGTTGCCAACTGTGCAAAGAACGCTGAGGCAAACATCATCAATGCCATACTCACCATGCATCATTGTAGATACAGTCATTGTTGTATCCATCCTGCCAAGCAGGCACTTGCAAAGGTGGCAAACAGATGCTGAAACCGCATAAAATGTTGCGCCCTTCCTTTCAATAACTCTCGCACCTGATTTGCGGACATATTCCTCAATCTCTGAATAATCGAAATCTGGCACAAGACCATCCTTATATTTGAATGAATTGTTGCATTCCGCAATGGGTACATTTGAAATATTAGCAAGTGACCAGGGAATAAACGAAGAGTCGCCGTGTTCACCAAGGACATATGCGTGAATATTATTTTGACTTATTGAATAATATTCAGAAAGTCTTGCTCTAAGACGTGCAGTGTCAAGAATTGTACCTGAACCAATAATACGATTTTCAGGGATACCCGAACATTTGTGGAAAACATATGTAAGGATATCAACCGGATTACTTACAATTACATATACAGCATCCGGTGCATATTTTGTAATTTCAGGTATTATACTCTTTGTTACATCAATATTCACCTGAGCAAGTTCCAATCGTGACTGTCCTGCTTTTCTTGCAATACCGGATGTAATAATAACAATGTCCGAATCTTTAGCATCCTGATATTCTCCTGCATAAATCGAACAAGGTGTGCAAAAAGGAATACCCTGTCTGATGTCAAGCGCCTCGCCAAGAGCCTTTGAATTGTTAATATCGATCATAACAATTTCTGATGCAAAACCTGATACGGTCATAGTATAGGCAATGGTTGAACCAACACTCCCGCTTCCAATAATAGTAATTTTATTCATTACGCTCCTCCTTAATCGTTATATTTTTAACAATGTTTGATCGCACATTTACACAATAACATACAATAATAAATATACCACAATTTAAAACAAATTTCAACCTTTTATTTAGTTTTCTTTGATATTTTGGAATAATTATTATCTTTGTCCAAATTTTGTATTAAACCGTGAGTATAGCTGTGTAATATGCTAACAAAACAACCCTGCAATTACAAAAATTGCAAGGTAATCTTGTTGCTATTTTTTATCACCATTATAAACAAGCTATAGGTCTCTGCCGTAACATCTATATTATCCAACCTCTTCATACTACTCGGTACGCCTAAAACAAAGAGTGGCAAATTGACAACACAAAATATGCTGAAAAGGCAAAAAGAAACCCCGAAAACCCTGATTTTTCAAGGCTTTCGGGGATTTTTCATTTTATTCCCACTCAATTGTTCCTATTGGCTTTGGAGTAAGGTCCAGAAGCACTCGGTTAATTCCGGGAACTTCGCTGGTGATTCTGTCAGTTATGCGGTGGAGCAATGCATATGGAATTTCTTCGATAGTTGCAGTCATTGCATCAACTGTATTGACCGCACGTATAATAGCAGGCCAACCTTCATAACGTTTGTCGTCCTTGACACCAACACTCTTGAAATCAGGCACCGCAATAAAATATTGCCAAACCTTGCCCTCAAGCCCGTTGTTTGCAAACTCCTCACGTAAAATGGCATCAGCCTCACGAAGGGCGTGAAGTCTGTCGCGTGTGATTGCCCCAAGGCAACGAACACCAAGGCCGGGGCCCGGGAACGGCTGTCTGTCAACCATTGATGCAGGAAGGCCAAGAGCCTTACCCACAACACGAACCTCATCCTTATAAAGAAGTTTTACAGGTTCAACAAGTTCAAGCTTCATATCTTCAGGCAAGCCGCCAACATTGTGATGAGCCTTTACTCCGTCACTTTCGAGAATATCAGGATAGATTGTGCCCTGAGCAAGAAAATCTACGCTTTCAAGCTTTTTAGCTTCCTCATTAAATACTTCTATAAACTCGCCGCCAATAATCTTGCGCTTTTTCTCAGGCTCCGCAACTCCTTCAAGAAGTCCAAGGAATCTGTCTGTTGCATCAATATATATAAGATTTGCGTCAAGGCCTTCTTTGAAAACTTCAATAACCTGCTCACTTTCTCCTTTACGCATAAGTCCGTGGTTTACGTGAACACATACCAGTTGTTTGCCGATTGCCTTGATTAAAAGTGCCGCAACAACCGAGCTGTCAACACCGCCTGAAAGCGCTAAAAGCACCTTTTTGTCTCCTACCTGTTTGCGAACCAACTCAACCTGCTCCGCAATGAACTTATCCGCTAATTCTTTTGTTGTAATACGTTCCATAGTATCAGGTCTTACATTTGAGTTCATAGTTTCATCCTCCTAAAATTATTTTATCTGTCAAACAACGGCGTCGAGAAGTATCTCTCTGCCGTGTCAGGTAACACTGTAACTACTGTCTTGTCTTTTCCTAATTTTTTTGCAAGCTTAATGGCAGCTGCAACATTTGTGCCACTTGAAATGCCACACATTATGCCTTCTTTTGACGCTAAAGCCTTTGCAGTGCTGATTGCCTCTTCGTCTTTTATTACACAAATATCATTATATATATTCTGATTTAAGATTTTGGGTATCACTCCATCGCCAATTCCCATTTGAAGATGTGTGCCGATAGAGCCTCCTGAAAGGATTGCTGCGTGTTCAGGCTCCACTGCCCAAATTTCCATATCAGGATTAGCTTTTTTCAAGGTTTCGCCAATTCCTGTAATTGTGCCACCGGTACCAATACCTGAGCAAAAACCGTGGATTGGGGCACTTACCTGTCTTAAAATTTCCTCCCCTGTAACATTTCTTTGAACTTCCACATTTGCCGGATTTTCAAACTGCTGAGGTACAAAAACATTGCTATCCTCTCTCTGCATTTTAAGTGCAGTTTCAAGACATTGATGAATACACTCACCGATATTGCCGGCATCGTGGATAAGGATAACTTCTGCACCATAATGCTCCACCAGAAGTCTTCGCTCTTCACTTACTGAATCAGGCATAATTATTTTTGTTTTATACCCCTTAACCGCCCCAACAAGAGCAAGACCTATGCCCTGGTTGCCGCTTGTGGGTTCAACAATAATTGTGTCTTTATTTATTATTCCGCGTCTTTCAGCATCACAAATCATATTGTACGCTGTCCTGGTTTTGATAGAGCCACCAACATTCAGCCCCTCAAACTTAACCAATATCTGGGCGCCCTCAGGATCAGCCATATGTGAAAGTCTTATTACAGGAGTATCTCCCATTGCTTCCAAAATATTATTAAATACCATAATGAAATTCCTCAAGTCTAATTTAACTTTTATCGTTTAATTATATACCCATATCTTTGTAATGTCAATAAAAAATGTTCTATATTTGGCAAAAAAAAGGAACGGTTTTACAACCGTTCCCATATATTTACTTCCATTCAATAAACCGATAACTATCTAATATTTGGAAAAACTTTACCAGCCTTTCATAAAGGGGATGTGCCGACTCACCAAAATGTTCTTCCACAAGCCTCCCAAGCTCAATTATATTCCGTTTCCCGTCCATAAGGGGCCAGACAAAACTTCCCATATCATCCAGATGGACATATGTTATTGGAGGTTTTGCAAAAAGCTTTTGGGCAACCCTGTTGAAAAAGCCTGTGTTTTCAATAAGCAAATCCACCTTGCCCTCCGGGGTTGTTTCCCATCTCAGCTCCCCATTGGCAACAGGAATTTTTTCAAGATAGTTTTTAGATATGATTTGTTTTTTCTTCATAATTACTTGTTAAGTGTGTTGCGTTTTTTCCATACAGAAAACTTAAGAACACTTACCACAACCAAAGCGAATACCACCAGGCTGCCAATGTTTGAAACTGACGCAGGAAGGTTTAGCTTGCCTGACAGATCAATCACCTTGTCAAATCCAAATATCGCAAGAACTGCGAGAATAATACCTACAATGCCTTCGCCAGCAATCATACCTGAGCAGAAAAGAATTCCATCATTTACAATGGCAGTCTTCTCTTTTTCATCCTTTTTAAGTTTGTCCACAAAAAGTCTTACCAGTCCACCCACCATAATACAAGCATTAAGATGAACAGGCAGATATACACCAATCGCAAAAGGAAGCACAGGAATACCTACAATTTCAACCACAACTGCGATGAAAACACCTATGAATACAAGATTCCAAGGAAGATTTGCATCCATAACACCCTCAACAATCATCTTCATAAGAGTTGCCTGAGGTGCGGCAAGTTCATCAGAACCAAATCCCCACGCACTGTCAAGCAGGTAGAGAGTTCCGCCAATAGCAAAGGCTGCCGCTACAACACCTATAACTTCGGCAATCTGTTGTTTTCGTGGTGTTGCACCAAGCAAATAACCTGTCTTAAGGTCCTGCGAAGTATCTCCTGCGATTGCCGCAACGATACAGATTATTGAGCCTATTGCAATGGCACCCTTCATACCGTGAGCGCCACCATCACCTGTAACTTTAAGAACAAGTGTCGCAATAAGAAGCGTTGCAATAGCCATGCCTGATACAGGGTTGTTGCTGCTGCCTACCAATCCAACCATACGTGAAGATACTGTTGCAAAGAAGAAGCCAAATACAACAACCACAACAGCACCGATTGGAGAAACCGGAACGGCCGGAACAATCCAGATAATAAGTGTAAGGATAATAATAGCAACAAGAACTGTTTTTATACTTAAGTTCTTATCCGTACGCAATGCGCCACCTGTTCCAATATCAGATATGCCACGAACTGCACCTGCAAAGGTGTTTACAATAAGAGGAAGTGACTTTACAAGACTTATAATGCCGCCTGCAGCCAAAGCGCCTGCGCCAATATAGCGTATATAAGAACCCCATATTGCACTTGCCCCGCCATTTGCAAACATCTCACCGATTGCAACTGTTCCCGGATAGAGGACAAGATCCTTACCAAAAAGAACAATCATAGGTATAATCACCATCCAGGCAAGAACGCCACCGGCAAACATATAAGATGAAATTCTTGGTCCGCAAATATAACCAACGCTCATAACAGCAGGGTAAATCTGAGCACCTATTTCACCTGCATAACCTTTTACGCGAAGAGCAACCTCACCGGGAACTGCTTTAAGCCCATCAATAACAAACTTAAAAAGAGCTGCAAAACCCATACCGGCAAATACAGTTGATGCATTTGCTCCGCCTTCTTCGCCGGCAAGGAGAACCTCCGCACAAGCTGTGCCCTCAGGATAGGGAAGAACGCCGTGCTCCTTAACAATCAAGGCGTTGCGAAGGGGTACCATAAAGAATACACCCAAAAGTCCGCCAAGAAGTGCAATAAGTGTAATCTCTACAATACCGGGCTTGTCCATTACGCCGTCTTTGGCCCACAAAAAGAGTGCAGGAAGTGTAAATATTGCGCCTGCTGCCAGAGATTCACCGGCTGAGCCGGTTGTTTGAACAATATTGCTCTCAAGAATTGAATTCTTCTTCATAATAACGCGAATCACACCCATTGAGATAACCGCTGCAGGGATAGACGCAGAAACAGTCATACCCACACGAAGTCCCAAATAGGCATTCGCTGCACCAAATACTACTGCAAGGATAATACCCATAATGATTGAGGTAATGGTAATTTCAGGCGTTACCCTTTCCGCAGGAATATATGGCTTGAAATTCTTATTGTTTTCCATATATGAATAACCTTTCCGCCCACAGTATAAAAATACGCACCTTATTGTGAGCAAATAAGGCGCTTGTCTGTTCTTTGTGAAATCTTGTCTGTTTTTTTCACACAAGCTTTATTATTGTAACATACTAGACTAAAAAAATCAAGAATTACGCGCAAATTTATGATAAAATATGACCTTTATTACCCTCCATATGAAACCATAAAAACAGCAGAGGCGTTTTTCCATAAACCCTCTGCCAACTGTTTTATATTGAATTTTTTAATAAATAGTATGCAAACTCCTTTATTTTTGATTTGCCTGACCTATATGTTTCATATCTTCAACATCAAATTCCTCAGGAACATATTTCTCAATGTAATCCAAAATTTCAGGTATCCCTTCAAACACCTCATAAAGCTTTAAAGATTCGTCACGCATAAATCCATCTTTGGCTGTTTCCTTTAAAAGGTTGTCAAGAGGTGTGTAATATCCTTTTGTATTAAGCACTGCGATAGCTTTGTTGTGACGGTAAAGCTGTTTTAGTGTCAAAATTTCAAAAAATTCCTCATAGGTTCCAATTCCACCGGGGGACATAATAAATGCGTCAGACAAATCTTCAAGGATTTGCTTTCTCTCACGCATTGTTGTCGTACGGATAAGTTCAGTGCAACCCTCATACAGTATGCCGTCCGCATTAAAAAACAATGGAGCAACACCAATAATTTTGCCACCCATTTTTGCAGCACCTCGTGCAGTTGCCCCCATAAGCCCTGCTGTGCCACCGCCAAAAACCAAGGTGTGCCCACGTCTGGCAAGTTCTTCACCCAAAAGCTCCCCTGCTTTAATATACTCTTTATCAATTGCATCACTGGATGCACCATATACGCAGATATTCATAAATAGCCCCTCCTTTTAATGAGATATATTTATATAATAGATAATTATACCATATTTGTACCAAAAAAACTAGTCCTTTTTATTGACTAAATATGTAAAATAAGTTATAATTTTAATAAGTTTTGGAGGTTTTAGATTATGAAAGATAATATATACAGCTTGATGGGAATATCTGATGAGCTTTTTCAGTTCAGCGAAAAAACTTTAAGTTCATTGGAAGATAGATTTAAAGAAATTGACAAAACCGCCGAATATAATCAGATGAAGGTTATTTCCGCAATGCAGAAAAATCGTGTAGATGCAGCTTGCTTTGCCGAATCCACGGGTTACGGTTACAACGATATGGGCAGAGATACTTTGGAGAGGGTATATGCAGATTGTTTTGGTACCGAAGATGCCCTTGTCCGTCCTCAGATTACCTGCGGAACCCACGCACTTAGCCTGGCCCTCAGCGCAAATCTGCGTCCAGGGGATGAACTTTTGTCCCCTGCCGGCAAGCCATATGACACTCTTGAGGGAGTTATCGGCATCCGCTCCTCCCCGGGTTCATTGGCTGAGTACGGCGTGACTTATCGCCAGGTTGATTTGCTGCCTGATGACAGTTTTGACTATGATAAAATCAGGGAAGCCATAAACGACAAGACAAAGCTTGTGACTATTCAACGTTCAAAGGGTTATCAGACTCGTGAGACTTTTTCCGTTGAAAAAATTGCCAAACTGATTAAATTTGTAAAAGGGATTAAACCTGATGTAATCTGTATGGTTGATAACTGTTACGGGGAATTTGTCGAACGTCTTGAGCCTTCAAATTTTGGTGCAGATATGATAGTTGGTTCACTGATTAAAAACCTTGGCGGCGGTCTTGCCCCCTCCGGTGGATATATCTGTGGCACTAAGGAATGTATTGAAAACTGCGGTTGGCGTCTTACTGCTCCCGGTCTTGGCAAAGAGGTAGGCACAAATATGGGTCTTATGCGCCAATTCTATCAAGGTCTTTTTATGGCACCATCCGTTGTGGCAGGGGCACTTAAAGGTGCTATCTTTGCTGCAAACATCTATGAAAGACTTGGTTTCCGCTGCGTACCTAACAGTACCGAAAGCAGACACGATATAATCCAGGCGGTAGAGCTTGAAAGTCCGGAAAGACTCATCGCTTTTTGCAAAGGTATCCAGGCAGCCGCACCGGTTGACAGCTATGTCACTCCTGTTCCCGGAGATATGCCGGGGTACGAGTCTGAAGTCATTATGGCAGCAGGGGCATTTGTTCAAGGCTCTTCAATTGAGTTAAGTGCTGATGCACCATTAAGAGAGCCCTACGCTGTTTACTTCCAGGGTGGTATCACCTGGCATCACGCAAAGCTCGGCATACTAAAATCTGTTCAGGAAATGTTAAATGAAAATCTTATAAATATTGAAAAGTTAAAGGAGAAATAATATATGTGGTTAGTTATAGCACTTTGTGCAACACTTTGTTGGAGTGGTTCGGATTTTTTCAGTAAGCTTGGCTCAAAGCCCTCAGACAAATACAGTCATTGGAAGATGGTTATGGCAGTAGGTTTTGTTATGGGAATTCACGCAATTTATGAAATTGCATCAGGCGTTTCCATCACTATGCAGGACATAATTTATTACCTGCCTGCATCATCAATGTACATACTCTCAATGATATTCGGTTACGTAACACTTCGTTATATTGAACTTTCAGTCTCTTCCCCAATCTGCAACTCTTCAGGTGCAATTGCTGCAATTCTGTGTTTCCTGATTCTTGGACAAACAATTGACCCACTGTCAACCGTAGGTGTGGTTATAGTTTGTTTTGGTGTTCTCTTTCTTGGCATTGCGGAATATACCGAGGATGATGAGGCAAAGGCAGCACGCCAGATACACTCAAACAGAAAATACACAAAAAGTGTCCTTGCAATCTTACTCCCGGTTCTCTACTGTATCATAGATGCTGTTGGTACATTCTTTGACTCTGTAATTTTGGAGGAAGGCAACACATTTTTGCCAAACGTCTTCCACTATCTGAGCGAAGACGTTGCAAATGTAGCTTATGAGCTCACTTTCCTTTTTATGGCAGTTGTAGCGTTTGTCTATGTATTCATAATCAAAAAACAAAAGATAACCTCATACCGTGATGAAGCGCCAAAAGGAATCGCTGCTATATGCGAAACTGCAGGTCAGTTTGCATACATCTATGCCCTTGCGGCAAATCCTGTAGGTGCAGCACCTGTTATATCTGCATACTGTGTAGTATCAGTTCTGTGGAGCAGGCTATTCCTCAAAGAAAAATTATCCTGGAAACACTACGGTGCATTGATTTGCGTATTTGCCGGTATAATTATTATGGGCATTGCAGAAGGTCTTGCGTCATAAATTAAAAAGTTAATAATATCGGACAGGCAAAGATGCCTGTCCTTTTTTTGTCGTAAATTTGTAGGTTAAATATTTTGCAGTCACAACATAGCACCTTTTCGCCGATTATCTCATATTTTGCATATGGAAAAATTTGTAAAGTAATTTTATTTGTGTTACAATTACCTTAGGTTAAATAAAGATATAGATTAATATTTATGAAAAGAAAGGTGAGATATATGTTTACAGAAGAAAAAAATTCAAAGGTATTGTATCTGCCAATAGATTCAGTAAGACCAAACCCATATCAGCCAAGACGCGAAATGGATAAGGCTGCACTAAACGACCTATGTTCGTCCATAAGGCACTATGGACTTATGCAGCCTGTGGTGGTAAGGCAAATAAACGGACGGGACTACGAGCTGATTGCCGGAGAACGCAGGCTTCGTGCCTGCCGTATGGCTGAAATGAATGAAATACCGGCTATTGTTATCAGGGCGGGTGGTACAGACAGCGCTGTTATGGCATTGATTGAAAATATACAGCGTGAAAATCTGGGATACATGGAGGAAGCCGAAGCATTTTGCTCTCTTCTTTCAGAGCACGGGATGACTCAGGAAGAGCTAGCAATGAAAATAGGCAAAAATCAATCAACTATTGCAAACAAGATAAGAATTCTCAAACTTTCTCCAAAAGTACGCCAGCTGCTTTCAGAAAACAACCTCAGCGAACGCCACGCAAGAGCGATTTTGCGTCTTCCGGACGAAAAGGCTAAGCTGAGAGTTCTGAATACAATCATCAAAAAAGGCCTTAACGTTGCAAAAACTGAAGAGCTTGTAGATGAAGTATTAAGCTCAGAGCAAAGTACGGAACTTGATAAGACTAAAGACATACGCATTTTCAAAGATGTAAGAATCTTCTCTAACACTATAAAACAGGCAGTGGATATGATGAAAAAGTCCGGGATTGAAGCCCAGACAAGCAAAACAGAGAGTGAGGAATTTATTGAATATACAATCAAAATACCTAAAAATTTGAAAAATGCAGTATAAAAAGAAATTTATGGTTAATACTTCCTAATGTGGAGGTGCCATAAATGACTAAGAAGAAGAAAAAAAATAAAAGTACACAGACATTTTGCTGGAAAAAGATTGCAACCAACAAAGGGTTTTACATAGCCCTGTGCTCAGTTGTTGCAATTGCAAGTTTCACAATCTACTCATCACATTTAAAGCGTCAAATGAATCAGCAAGTTGCCTCATTTGACGAGAATTCCTGGCGCGAAGCGGCACTGGAAAGTCAGCTTGAAATAGTAGATATTGACAACTTGCCAAAAGAAACACAAAAAAAAGAACCTGAAAAATTCAACCCCCAGGTTGTTGAAACATCCGCACCCGCAACAGAAAAAACCGAAGTTCCCAAATTTTCGATGAACTTCCCTATTGATGGCGAAATAATTGCCCCCTGCTCTGTTGACGAGCTGGTCTTTTGTGAAAGTATGCAGGATTGGCGTACCCACAACGGCACAGATATCGCCGCCAAAATCGGCGACCAGGTCAAAGCCGCAGAGTCCGGAGTAATATCTCAGGTATATCAGGATGACCTTCTCGGTGTAGTTGTTGTCATTGACCACGGCAATGAAATTTCATCGCTATATGGTAATCTGCAAAGTGTGGATTTTATCAAAGTGGGAACTCAGGTTGAAAAAGGGGATATCATCGGCGGTGTAGGCGACTCAGGAATTTTGGAGGCAAGTTCCGGCCCTCATCTCCATTTTGAAGTTATATCCGGCGGTGAGTATAAAGACCCTGAAAAAATGGTTAATAGCTAATACCAATCTTTTGAAACATTATACATCTTAAGAAAAAACCGATTGCAAACTTGCAATCGGTTTTTTCTTGAATTCTCCTTTTCAAGAGTTAATTTTTCTTAAATAATTTCCCCTCTTCTTGCTTTTTAATGTGTGTTATGATATACTCAATTCATAAGAGGTGATTTTTAAATATGGAAGAACTCATTCAAAAGGGAAACTTGGCAAAGACGGCTGCATTGTCACTTTCTTCTGTGTCAGCAGATACGAAGCGAGATGCCCTTATGTATGTTGCAGACAGTTTGATAAAGAATACAGACTATATATTAAATGAAAACAACAAAGACCTTGAGGCCGCAAAGGCAAATGGTATGTCCCCAGGTCTCATTGATCGTCTTACCCTCAATAAAGAACGTATAGAAACAATTGCGCAAGGCATTCGTCAGATTGCAGAGCTCCCTGACCCAATCGGGGAGGTTGTGTCCCAGTGGCAACGTCCCAACGGCCTTTTAATCAGCGAAGTCCGTGTCCCCCTTGGTGTATGTGGAATTATCTATGAAGCACGCCCCAATGTGACAGCGGATGCTGCAGCTCTATGCCTTAAATCAGGTAATGCCTGTATATTAAGATGCGGCAAAGAAGCTCATAAATCCAGTATGGCCATTACCAATGTTTTCCGTGATGCTATCAAATCGGTTGGTCTTTCTGAGGACTGTGTAGCATTGGTCGAGGATACTTCCCGCGACAGCGCTGTTGCACTTATGAAGCTTAACGACTACCTTGATGTAATAATCCCCAGAGGCGGTGCAGGTCTCATCCGCTCAGTGGTTGAAAACGCCACCGTCCCCGCAATTGAAACAGGTACCGGCAACTGTCACGTTTATGTGGATGCCGATGCCAATTTGCAGATGGCAAAGGAAATCGTCTTGAACGCCAAAACCTCTCGCCCGTCTGTTTGTAATGCCGAGGAAAAATTGCTTGTCCACAAAGATGTGGCAGAATCCTTCCTCCCTGATATGCTCTCAGCTTTGTTGAAAAAAAACGTTGAGATTGTGGGGGATTCTAAAGTTTGTGAGATTTTCCCCGCAGCCACCCCGGCAACGGAAGACGACTGGGCTACGGAATATCTTGACCTTAAAATTGCAGTAAAGGTTGTTTCTTCAGTTGATGAAGCAATTAATCATATAAACAAATATAACAGCCGTCATTCAGAGGCTATTGTCACAGAGGACGCTGAAAATGCGCAAAAGTTTCTGGACTCAATAGATGCTGCAGCAGTTTATGTCAATGCCTCAACCAGATTTACAGATGGCTTTGAATTTGGATTTGGTGCAGAAATCGGCATCAGCACTCAAAAACTCCACGCACGTGGCCCTATGGGTCTGAAAGCACTTACCTCTACAAAATACGTTATCCGCGGAAACGGACAAATAAGATAACCCGGAAGGATTAAAAAATGGAAAGAGAACTAAACAAAGCTGTCCTTGCACACATAAATATCCCTGAAGATTCAGCCCACATATTTGCGGAAAAAGCACACCAATTTGAAGAAATAATGATGATGTATCAGTGTGCTATCCAGGAGGTTACCACAAAACTCGAGGTGCTCAGCCGCGAGATGTCTGTACGTAATAACCGCAACCCTATTGAAACCATAAAATATCGCATCAAAAAGCCACAAAGCATTGCTGAAAAGCTTGTCAGAAATGGCTGCGAAGTAACAGTTGAATCAATCTCCCAGAATTTAAATGATGTTGCAGGTGTCAGAGTTATCTGCTCCTTTATCGATGACATTTACACCATAGCAAAAATGTTGACAAGCCAGGATGATATTCATCTTGTGCAGGTCAAGGACTACATAAAAAAACCAAAGAAAAACGGCTACCGCAGTTATCATATGATTATTGAGATTCCCGTTTTCTTTTCGGACCGCAAAAAGCATATGCGGGTTGAAGTGCAGATTCGCACTATGGCTATGGACTTTTGGGCAAGTCTTGAGCATCAGGTGCGTTACAAAAAGGACATCCCCGACTCTGCTGAAATGAGTGAGCACCTCAAAAAATGCGCCGACGTAATCGCAGAAACCGACGCAGAAATGCAAAATATCGCACATAAAATCAATCTTGTATAAATTTTTTAATTTTTGTGCAACCTTTTTAAAATTTTAAAAGTATTATATGTGTAAAAAACATTTTTAAGGAGAAAATTTATGAAAAAACTTATTTCAATTTTATTAGTAGTTATGCTTGCTGTAGCATTTGCGGCTTGCGGCAAAAACGAATCCACCGATATTTCTCAAGATCCCGAAGTGTCAGTTGAATCGGAAAACACTGATGCATTGGATAAAAGCGATGAAGCTGAATCTAAAAATGACAACGCAGTAACCGACAACAAAAAACCTTCTTCCAATCCTTCCGAAACTAAACCGGCAGAAAACAATGCCAAGCCTCAGGCAAAACCACAAACTAATCCGGAAAATGTACCGGATGAGAAACCGGATGAGAAACCTGCTGAAAAACCTGTAGAGAAACCCGCAGAAAAGCCTGCCACCCTTGGCAATAAACTTCTTGCAGACTTTAAGGCAAATGCATCAGGAATGAGTGCTTTAGACCTTGCAAACGCACTTGTTACAAACCCTGTAATAGAATTCAGCGGCGGTGCAACACCAATTGAAGAAGGCTTGCTTTCAGGTTTTGGAAATACTGAAATCAAGGGCTTTAAGTCAGGCGCAATGTTTGCCCCAATGATTGGTTCAATCCCCTTTGTAGGATACGTATTTGAGCTTGAGAATGCGTCAGATGTTCCCTCCTTCATTTCAACCCTTAAATCAAACGCTGACCTTAGATGGAATATATGCGTTGAAGCCGACGAAATGGTTACAGGTAGTGTTGGCACAAAAGTATTTTTTGTAATGTGCCCCACAAGTCTTGAAGGCTAAGAAAAGTCAAGAAAAACGGGTGCCTGGAGCATCCGTTTTTTAATAAAATAACGGGAGATAAATTATGCTCTTTTCAAGTATTCCATTTTTATATTATTTTTTACCGATTGTCCTAATGATCTATGCAATCACACCCAGGATATTTAAAAATACTGTGCTTTTACTCTCAAGTCTTATTTTTTACGCCTGGGGCGAACCCATCTATGTTTTTTTGATGATTGCAACCATAGGCCTTGTCTATATTATGGGACTTTTGATTGAACGCTTTAAAGGCACAGTATGGTCAAAAATATTTTTGGTTATTTCTATTTTGACAAGTCTTGCCGCACTTGGATACTTTAAGTATGCAGACTTTTTTATAACCAACTTCAACAGGATAACAGGCCTTTCAATTCCACTCCTCCGCCTTGTACTTCCAATTGGAATCAGTTTTTACACCTTTCAGACCTTAAGCTATACCGTAGATGTATATCGCGGAAATGTTGCGGCACAAAAAAACCCCATAAATCTTGCAGCATATGTAGCCCTCTTTCCACAATTGATTGCAGGACCCATTGTGAGATACTCAGACATTGAAACGCAGCTTGTATCAAGAACCCACTCATTTGATAAAATTGCCAGCGGTACTCGCAGGTTTATTATAGGTCTTTCAAAAAAGATTATTCTTGCAAACTCCTTAGGCGAACTCTCCGATGCCTTTATAAGTTCAGGTGACAAATCAGTTTTATTCTTCTGGCTTTTTGCTTTTTGCTATATGCTCCAAATCTACTTTGATTTCTCCGGCTACAGTGATATGGCAATCGGCCTTGGCAAACTTCTCGGCTTTGAATTTATGGAAAACTTTAACTATCCATTTATCTCATCGAGTATAACTGAGTTTTGGCGCAGGTGGCATATTTCCCTTGGTTCGTGGTTTAGAGACTACGTATATATCCCCCTGGGTGGCAACCGTGTAAAAAAAGCCCGCCTGCTTTTCAATATCTTTGTAGTGTGGTTTTTAACAGGCTTCTGGCATGGGGCAGAATGGAACTTTATCATCTGGGGACTTTACTTTGGCGTACTCCTTACCATTGAAAAGTTCTTCGTTTTAAAACATCTTGAAAAACACAAATTTCTGAGTCACATATACGTTATATTTTTTGTGGCAATCAGCTTTGTAATCTTTAGCGCAAACAATCTTACTGACGCAATTTCTTATGTCGGAGGAATGTTTGGCATTGGAGTTCCTTTTGCATCCTTTGAATGGACATACTATCTGAAAAGCTATGGCTTAATTATATTGATTGCAGCAATCAGTTCAACACCCTTGCCCAAAAATGTACTGTCCCATCTTTACCAAAAGGTATGGTTCAAAAAGATTTGGGATGTTATCGAAATACCTCTTTTGATTGTCCTGTTGCTAATTTCAACTGCATACCTTGCAGATGGATCATTCAATCCATTTCTGTATTTCCGTTTTTAAAGGAGGTCTGGCAAATTGAATAAAGATTTAAAAAATTTAATGTTTACAATAGTTTTTGCCTTGTTGATTTTGGGCATCTCTGTGTCTTGTTGGTTAAAGCCTGAAACCGCCTTTTCAGAAAGCGAGCGACGGGCTTTGGCATCACTGCCCCATTTAAGTCTTTCCACCGTTTTTTCAGGCGAATTTACGGAAGGTTTTGAGGAATATACAACCGACCAGTTTCCATTGCGCGACCGGTTCAGGACCTTAAAAGCATTATTTTCAACCAAGCTTCTGGGCAAAATGGACAACAATAAGTTATATGTTCAAGACGGACATATTTCAAAAATTGAATATCCTGAAAACCCCGAAATGATAACTTACGCAATAGACAGATTTGACAATATTTTTAACAAATATCTGAAGAATACAAGTGTAAAAACCTATCTCTCAATCGTACCGGATAAAAACTACTTCCTGGCACCTCAAAAAGGATACCTCTCCATAAATTATCCTGAATTTATTGAGAATTTCAAATCAAATCTTCCCTATATGGAATATATTGATTTGATCCCCCTTTTGTCAGTTGATGACTATTATCGCACTG
Organism: Clostridia bacterium; assembly: GCA_017546165.1. Classification (GTDB taxonomy): domain Bacteria; phylum Bacillota; class Clostridia; order Monoglobales; family Monoglobaceae; genus SIG440. The sequence continues at coordinate 17,782 of JAFYXL010000001.1, read as the reverse complement.
ACTCACACTGGAAACAGGAAAACATCCAAGATGTTGCAGAATGGTTAGGAAACCAAATGGGAACTGATGTATCTGCACAGTACAAAGTAAACACCCTTGGTATTCCATTTAATGGCGTATATAGCGGTCAGTCAGCACTGCCATTTGCACCGGATACCATAAAGTATCTGACAAGTGAAACTCTTGATGCTTGTACAGTGACCTATTTTGATACAGGGCTCCCCAAACAGGGTGAATTTTACAATATGGAAAAGGCTCAGGGCAAAGACCCCTACGAAATGTATCTTTCCGGCACATCGCCTCTTATCACCATCGAAAATCCAACTGCAAAATCATCAAAGGAACTTATCCTCTTCCGTGACTCCTTCGGCAGCAGCATTGCACCTTTACTTGCAGAAGGGTATAAAAAAATAACGGTTGTTGATATCCGTTATATCCAAAGTGATTTTTTAGGAAACTTTATTGAATTTGATAATCAGGATGTGCTTTTCTTATACAGCACAACCCTTCTAAACAACAGTATGGCAATGAGGTAACAATCATATAAAATTAAAATGAGCATATTGCTGAAAACAGCAATATGCTCATTTTTTGTGTTCTTTATCTGTTGAGAATCAACTTTGTAAGCTCAATCGGGTCAACGATGTTACCATCTTTATATACACGCATATTGCCTGATGCAATTTCGTCAATCAGAATAACTTCATCATTGTTGTAACCAAACTCAAACTTTATATCCCAAAGGTCAAGGCCGATTGACTTAAGATCGTCTGCAACCACCTTTGTTATCTTTAAGGTCTGTTCCTTCATACTTTCAAACATTTCAGGTGACATAACCCCAAGTGCTGCCAAGCCTTCACCTGTAACCAGCGGATCGCCCTTTTCATCATTCTTGAATGTGCATTCAACATAACCGCCTTCAAGAGGTGTTCCGTCTTCAATATATTCACCATATCTACGAATAAAGCTACCTGTTGCAACAAGACGGCAGATAACTTCAAGTCCGTGTCCGAATACCTTGCCGGGAAGAACTTCCATTGTAGCATTGTCTATATCAGCATTTACATAATGTGTTTTGATACCTGCTTTTTTAAGAAGGTCAAAGTAGTAAACAGATGTTTTGAGGTTTTCTTTGCCTATACCTTCAATTGTAAGTCCAACACTATTTTCACCCGGATCAAACTTTCCGTCCTTGCCGGTACAATCATCCTTGAACTTAAGCATAACATTGCCGTTTTCAAGACTGTAAACATCTTTTGTCTTTCCTGTGTAAACCAATTTCATTTTGTATTTCTCCTATCTTTATATTAATTTAAATTTTTTCAAAATGATATATAACCGTTTTTCAGAGTAAAGGACTTGTCGGATAAATCGTCTGACAAAACCGCCCGTCCCCCGATAATAACTTCTTTTTTATTTTGTTTTTTATAAATACACTCATACCCATAAAAGGCCCGAAGAATAAGGTCTGCCTCTTCCACTGACATCTGTGGCGTGATAGTATAATCCTCTTCGGTGGGGGCCTTCCAGTACATACCCTCAGGCTGAGATATTGCCATCCTATAAAGTCTGTCAAAATCTTCCACCAATCGAGGCAGCATTTTGCTTAATGCCAGATTTGCCTTTTGCATAAAGGTTTGGTGGGTTTCATCTTCATCCAGCAAAAATTCACTTTGGAGGAGAATGTCACCTGTATCAAACCCCTGAGCAATCTTGTGTATGGTAACACCGCTTTTTTTGTGCCGCCACAAAATGCTCTGTGCCATAGGCCAGGAGCCACGACCATCAGGGAGAAGCGACGGATGAATGTTGACAATAGGGAGTGCTGTATCGTGGGGAATTTTGAAATAGTATCCTCCACAAATTGCCGCCTTGCAACCTTTATCAAGCAATCTTTTTATATCCTCGCGGCTTATCCTTGATTTGGTTAAGGGAATATTATATTCTCTTGCAAAATCACATATCTTAAGGTTAAACTCACATACATTGTCAACTTCGCAAGTAAAGATTTCAATTATTTCACAGCCGAGTTCTTTTAATTTTTCAAGTGCCGGATAAAATAAATCAATCCCTATATATGCAATCTTCATTTTTGTAACTCCAATATGAATTTTCCAAATAAAGGTGAGAGTGTCCCATTAAAACAATCCGCTGATTACACCGTTTTCATCAACATCAATGCGTTCTGCTGCAGGAACTTTAGGGAGTCCGGGCATAGTCATAATGTCGCCTGTGAGGGCTACAATAAATCCGGCACCGGCTGAAACTTTAACGTTTCTTACAGTAACCGTAAAGTCCTCAGGTGCACCGAGCTTTGTCATATCGTCCGAAAAACTGTATTGGGTCTTTGCCATACAGATTGGCAACTTGTCAAATCCAAGTTCATTGAGCTTTTCAATCTGTTTTTTTGCATTTGGTGTAAATGCAGCGCCTTTTCCTCGATACACACGCTTTACAATGTTATCAATCTTGTTTTCGATGGTATCATCCAGGTCATAACTATATGTGAAATCATTTTCCATCTCGCAGAGTCTTACAACCTCTTTTGCCATATCAATTCCGCCATTTCCACCTTCTGCCCATACATTTGAGAGCACTACATTGACCCCAAGTTCACGGCACTTATCAATTACCAACTGAACCTCAGCATCTGTATCGGTTGGGAAACGGTTAACAGCAACCACTGAAGGAAGCTTATATACATCCTTAATATTTGAAACGTGACGGAGCAGGTTTGGAATACCAATTTCAAGAGCCTCTAAGTTTTCACTGTTAAGTTCTGTTTTAGGAACACCGCCGTGCATCTTGAGTGCTCTGATAGTAGCAACCATAACAACAGCAGATGGCTTCAGGTCTGCATAACGGCACTTGATGTCCAAAAACTTTTCAGCACCCAAATCCGCACCAAATCCTGCCTCTGTTATCACATAATCCCCCATACGCATTGCCATTTCGGTTGCAATAACCGAGTTGCAGCCGTGAGCAATATTTGCAAATGGCCCACCGTGCACAAATGCCGGAGTCCCCTCAAGGGACTGAACAAGATTTGGTTTGAGGGCATCTTTAAGGAGCGCTGTCATAGCCCCTGCTGCGCCGATTTGACCTGCGGTAACAGGCTGGTCGTCATAGGTATAACCAACTACTATACGTGCAAGTCTTTCCTTTAAATCCGTGATTGAAGATGCCAAACATAGTACCGCCATAACTTCTGACGCAACTGTTATATCATATCCGTCCTCACGGGGAACACCGTTTACCTTGCCACCAAGGCCATCTGTAATAAATCTTAATTGACGGTCATTCATATCAACACAGCGTTTCCAGGTTATACGTCTTGGGTCAATATTGAGCTTGTTGCCCTGATGAATGTGGTTGTCAAGCATTGCAGCCAATAAATTGTTTGCCGCACCGATTGCGTGGAAGTCACCAGTAAAGTGTAAATTGATGTCCTCCATAGGTACAACCTGGGCATAACCACCGCCTGCTGCGCCACCCTTAACGCCAAACACCGGTCCAAGAGATGGTTCACGCAGTGCAACAACTGTATTTTTGCCAATCTTTCTCATTCCGTCAGCAAGGCCGATGGTTGTTGTTGTCTTACCCTCGCCCGCAGGAGTTGGAGTTATTGCGGTTACCAGGATAAGTTTTGCCTTGCGATCTTTATCTTTTATGAGAGAAAGGTCAATCTTTGCTTTGTATTTGCCATAATATTCAACATATTTTTCATCAACGCCTGCAATCTTAGCTATTTCAGAAATATGTTGCATTTTTGCTCTTTGAGCAATTTCTATGTCAGTTTTCATAGTTTTTACCTTCTTTCTTTGGTAATGTGAATATTTTTATCCGAAATACTTCACAGCTGACTTAAAGAGTCCCATATCGAACTGACCTTCTACATTTTTGTAAAGGCCCTCTGCCCATCTCTCTGAATGTCCCATCTTGCCTATAACTCTGCCGTCAGGTGATGTTATACCTTCAATAGCAAAAGTTGAGCCATTTGGATTGAACTGAATGTCATTTGTCGGCTTGCCCTCCAAATCAACATATTGTGTAAGAATCTGACCGTTTGCAGCCAATTTTTGTACCAAATCATCACTTGCCATAAAACGGCCTTCACCGTGGGAAATCGGAACCGTGTAAATGTCACCAACATTTGCTGCACTTAACCAAGGTGACTTAACCGATGCAACCCGTGTGCGTACCAGTTTGGACTGGTGGCGTGATATTGTATTGTATGAAAGAGTCGGACAGTTTTCATCAGTGTCAATAATCTTTCCGTAAGGCACCAAACCAAGCTTTATAAGCGCCTGGAATCCATTACAGATACCGCACATAAGACCGTCACGATTATCCAAAAGTTCCATTGTTGCATCCTTGATTTCAGGGTTTCTGAAGAATGCTGTGATAAACTTCGCCGAACCATCAGGCTCATCACCGCCGGAAAATCCACCCGGAATAAATACTATCTGTGAGTTCTTCAATGACTTTGCAAATTCCTCAACAGAGTTTGCAATATGTGCCGGTGACAGATTTTTAATTACAAAAATTTCAGGTTCTGCACCTGCGTCACGCATTACCTTTGCTGTGTCAAACTCGCAGTTTGTGCCGGGGAATACAGGAATCAATACTCTTGGCTTTGCTGTGCCGATTTTAGGAGCAACATTTCCTCTTTCAGTATAGCTGAATGCAGGGATATCTTTCTTCTCGGTTTCAATATTGCAAGGATAGATTTTTTCCAATTTTTCTTCATAAACCTTGCTTATTTCTGACATACTTAAGCAATTATCTTTGTAGCAGATTGTCTGTTTTGCCTTAGTATAACCCAAAGATGTTCCAACATTCACATCCTCAGCAAGTTCCAAAATAAATGAACCATAGCTATAAGCAAAAATATCATCCATTGTGATTGCATCATCAAAAGTAAAGCCGATACCATTACCCATTGTCATTTTCATTATCGCTTCTGCAACACCGCCATAGGTTGGTGTGTATGCCGCAACCGCTTTTTTGCTATGAATAAGGTCAGTTACCTTTTTAAATACATCCAGCAAACTTTCGGTTGCCGGAAGACCATTTTTGTCGATTTCAGGTCTAATCCAAACCACCTTGTGGTCTGCTTTTTTAAATTCAGGTGAAATAATATTTTCATTCTTCTCGGTTGTAACAGCAAATGAAACAAGAGTCGGAGGTACATCAATATTTTCAAAAGTACCACTCATTGAGTCCTTGCCGCCGATAGCTGCAATTTTAAGATTCTTCTGAGCATCAAGTGCGCCAAGAAGTGCTGCCATTGGTTTGCCCCAGCGTTTTGGGTCCTTCTTTGGCTTTTCAAAATATTCCTGGAATGTGAGATAAACATCCTTAAATGCTGCACCTGTTGCAACCAATTTTGAAACAGACTCGACAACCGCAAAGTATGCACTATGGTATGGGCTCTTTTCAGCAATAAACGGATTGTATCCCCATGACATAAGTGAGCAGGTGTTTGTGTGTTGTTTTTCAACAGAAACCTTGTTTACCATTGCCTGAATTGGAGTAAGCTGATTTTTGCCGCCAAATGGCATAAGAACTGTGCCGGCACCAATTGTAGAGTCAAATCTCTCGGAAAGGCCCCTCTTGGAACATACATTAAGGTCATCTGCAAGGGCCATAACACCTGACTTAAAGTCAACAGGGATTTCCTTGTCAAACTTTTCAGGCTTGCCTGGAGCGATATTAATATGTTTTTCAGCACCATTTGAATTAAGGAATTCACGTGATATATTTACAATCTCTTTGCCATTCCAATGCATTACAAGATAGGGTTTTTCCTTCACAGTTGCAACAACAGTCGCCTGAAGGTTTTCACTCTCGGCAAGTTCACAGAATCTGTCAACATCCTTTGCTTCAACTACAACAGCCATTCTCTCCTGAGATTCACTGATTGCAAGCTCTGTACCATCCAGACCCTCATACTTCTTTGGAACCTTATTAAGGTCAATTTCAAGGCCGTCAGCAAGTTCGCCAATTGCCACCGATACACCGCCTGCACCAAAGTCGTTACAGCGTTTGATAAGCTGTGATGCTTCTTTGTTGCGGAAAAGTCTTTGAAGTTTTCTTTCCTCAGGGGCATTACCCTTCTGCACTTCCGCACCGCAAGACTCTAGCGACTCAACTGTATGTGATTTTGATGAGCCTGTTGCGCCGCCGCAGCCATCACGGCCTGTTTTGCCACCCAAAAGAATAACCTTATCGCCATCTACAGGACATTCACGTCTTACATTTTCCTGTGGAGCTGCTGCAATAACTGCACCGATTTCCATACGTTTTGCTGCATAACCATCGTGGTAAAGCTCATCTACCTGGCCTGTTGCAAGGCCAATCTGGTTACCATATGAGCTGTATCCATTTGCTGCCCCTGTAACAATTTTTCTCTGAGGAAGTTTGCCTTCAATAGTCTCAGAAACAGGCTTTAATGGGTCTGCCGCACCTGTAACACGCATAGCGCCGTAAACATATGAACGGCCTGACAGCGGGTCACGGATAGCACCACCAATACAAGTTGCCGCACCGCCAAATGGCTCGATTTCTGTTGGGTGGTTGTGAGTTTCATTTTTGAAGAGAAGAAGCCATTTTTCAATCTTTCCATCTACTTCAACGTCAATTTTAACAGTACAAGCATTGATTTCTTCACTCTCATCAAGACCATCAAGCAGACCGTTTTTCTTTAAATATTTTGCGGCAATTGTGCCAATATCCATAAGGTTGATAGGCTTTGTCCTGCCGATTTCTTTTCTTGTTTCAATGTATCTGTCATATGCAGCCTGCAAAAGCTCATCTTCAAACTTTACACTATCAATGGTTGTGAGGAAGGTTGTGTGACGACAATGGTCTGACCAGTATGTATCAATCATACGGATTTCTGTAATTGTAGGGTCACGCTTCTCACTTAAGAAATACTGCTGGCAGAATTTGATATCATCAATATCCATAGCAAGACCAAGTTTGTCAATCATTGCCTGAAGCCCTGCCTCGTCCAAAGCGCAAAATCCGTCAACGGTTTCAACCGTTTCAGGGATATCATATTTAGTTTTAAGGGTATCAAGTTTGTCAAGAGTTGCTTCACGTGATTCAACAGGATTGATAACATACTTCTTGATTTCTGTTATATCATTATCCGACAAATCCCCGTAAAGAAGATAAACTTTGGCTGCTTTAACAGTTGGTCTGTCACCCTTTGAAATAAGCTGAATACACTCTTCAGCTGAGTTTGCACGAAGGTCAAATTGTCCCGGCAAGAACTCAACTGCAAAATACTTATCTGCATCAATATTCAAATCTTCTGTTACAATATCAAGCTGTGGTTCTGAGAATACCGTGCCTTTGCAATAGTCAAACAGCTCTTTGTCAATATTTTCTACGTCGTAGCGGTTAACAATTCTGAGGTCCCGAAGTCCTTTTATCTGAAGCAGCTTTACCAAATCATTTTTCAGGGACTTTGATTCCGCTGCAAGCTCAGTCTTTTTTTCTACATAAACTCTGTACACCATAATTTATTAGCTATCCTTTCCTATGCATTTTTTTGCCGCCAGGGCTTTCTGTCCTATATCGTGTCTAAAATATGCATTATCAAATTTAACAGTTTTTACAGTTTCGTATGCCGCATCAATTGCCGTCTTAAGATCATCACCAATTTCAGTTACTCCCAAAACTCTGCCACCTGCTGTAAGCAATTTGCCATCTGAAAGTTTTGCTCCTGCAACATAAATGTTTTTATCCTCAGGCATTGTTATCTCAAATCCGGAATCATACTTCTGAGGATAACCTTCCGACGCCATAACCACGCAACACGCTGATTTGTCTGCAAATTTAACTTCTGCATCCTTTAGAGTTCCCTCTGCTGTATGCTGCATAATTTCAAAAAGGTCAGATTCCAAAAGTGGTAAGACAACCTGAGTTTCCGGGTCGCCAAAACGGCAGTTATATTCAATTACCTTTGGTCCATTTGGTGTAAGCATAAGTCCAAAGTAAAGGCAACCTTTAAAGCATCTGCCCTCTTTATTCATTGCTTCCATTGTTGGAATAAAGATTTTTTCCATACATTCCTTAGCAACTTCCTCTGTGTAATAAGGATTTGGAGCAATTGTTCCCATACCACCGGTATTTAACCCCTCGTCGTTATCTTTTGCTCTTTTATGGTCCATTGAAGATACCATAGGAATAACCACATTTCCGTCTGTAAAGGAAAGAACTGATACCTCAGGTCCTGTAAGGAACTCCTCAACTACAATATTATTACCACTGTCGCCAAAGATTTTGTCCTCCATCATTGACTTAACCGCATCCATTGCTTCCTCACGGGTTTTGGCAATGATTACACCCTTACCCAGTGCCAGGCCATCAGCCTTGATAACAGTTGGGATAGGTGCATTTTCAAGATATTTAAGTGCCTCATCGCAATTATCAAATACTTCATATTCTGCGGTTGGGATGTTGTACTTTTTCATAAGGTTCTTGGAAAAAACCTTACTTCCCTCAATGATTGCCGCATTTGCAGTGGGGCCAAAGCAAGGGATATTAACCTCATTAAGTGCATCAACTGCGCCGAGCACAAGGGGATCATCAGGTGCCACAACTGCAAAGTCAATCTTCTCAGCTACGGCAAAGTCGCGAATTTTATCAATTTCCTTTGCGCCAATATCAATGCACTTTGCGTCATTTGCAATACCTCCGTTGCCGGGAAGTGCAAAAATTTCGGTTACGTTTTTGCTTTCTTTAAGCTTCTTAATGATGGCGTGTTCTCTACCGCCACCGCCTACTACCATTATTTTCATATACTCAAAACCTTTCGGATTTATTTTATAACTTTATTTTCCGGAGTGGAATAAATTTGAGGCAGAACACATAAACCGAGTCCCGCCGCTGTGCTGTGTGCACCGCAAGTGGCGAGGTTTATGTGTAGCACAAAGCAAGTTGTGCGGTCTGTGCAAATTTAGCCACTCTGTTCTTTAGTGATGGAATAATCTCATCTTAGTAAATGCCATAGCCATACCATATTTATTACAGGTCTCAATTACATTATCATCACGGATTGAACCGCCAGGTTCTGCTATATATGTTACACCGCTTTTTGCAGCTCTTTCAATATTGTCACCAAATGGGAAGAACGCATCACTACCAAGCGCAACACCCTTAATGGATGAAAGGTATGCCTTCTTTTCCTCCTTAGTGAATTCTTCCGGCTTTACTGAAAACCACTTCTGCCAGATGCCTTCTGCCAATACATCCTCACTATCATCTGAGATATATACATCAATGGCATTGTCACGGTCAGGTCTTCCAACTGTATCAAGGAATGGAAGGTTCAAAACCTTTTCGTGCTGGCGAAGATGCCAGATATCGGCCTTATTGCCTGCGAGTCTTGTGCAATGGATTCTTGACTGCTGCCCTGCGCCTACACCGATTGCCTGTCCGTCCTTTGCAAAGCATACGGAGTTACTCTGTGTGTATTTAAGTGTAATAAGGGCAATTATAAGGTCACGTTTTGCAGAGTCCGGAATTTCCTTGTTCTCAGTAACAACTTCAGTAAGTAATTCCTCATCAATCTTGAAATTGTTTCTGCCTTGTTCAAATGTAATGCCAAAAACAGTTTTCTTTTCTTGTGGATGGGGAACAAAATCAGGATCAATCTTTACTATATTGTAATTACCATTTCTCTTACTCTTTAATATTTCAAGTGCCTCAGGCTCATATCCGGGAGCAATCACACCGTCTGAAACTTCTCTTTTGATAAGGTTTGCTGTTGTTACATCGCAAACATCACTAAGTGCAATCCAATCACCAAATGATGACATACGGTCTGTGCCTCTTGCACGTGCATAAGCAGTAGCCAAGGGAGATTGATCAAGTCCCTCAATGTCATCAACAAAACAAGCCTTTTTAAGGTTATTACTCATCGGAATACCTACTGCCGCAGATGTAGGACTTACGTGTTTGAATGATGTTGCCGCAGGCAATCCAAGAGCTGCCTTTAACTCCTTTACAAGCTGCCAGCTGTTGAACGCATCAAGAAAGTTGATATATCCGGGTCTGCCTGAGAGTATCTCAATGGGAAGTTCACTTCCGTCTTCCATAAATATCTTCGCAGGCTTTTGATTAGGATTGCAACCATATTTGAGTTCAAATTCTTTCATTTTTATCTATCCTTTCAGTTTAAACGTTCATATCCGCACCCATTGGGCCAGATTTGTTATAGTGTTATATCAGGCCAAACACTTTTTTTAAGTAAGTGGTAAAATATATTCTCCTGTATAAACCATTTACCGCATTTCCCACAGCAGGAATTTATGCGTTTTTGTTTATCATACGGTTTGTTTCTTTGCCTGTTTCCAAATCAATGTATCTCACATAAAGTGAAATCTTGTTTGCTTCATTAAGGTTTGTCCAGATTTTGTCTGTAAACTCGTCAATGTCATTAGGAATAGCAACCCTCTCAGGTTCACCCTGGAATGTTGGGATAGGGTTGCCGTCACACATATATGTGTGGATAAAATGTCCAAGCCCTGCCAAGGCACTATATGAATAGTTGAATCTGTTGCAAGCGCTACCCTGGCTGTCTGCGCTCTTTAAAATACTCATTTTGTAACTAAAGTCTTTGTCCTCAAATGTGAACATTCCGCTGATGCGAGGTGTCCAGTTGGGACCGTCAGGCTCAAACTCACGGGTTTCTAAGGCTTCTTCAAAGGTTTTGCCTTTTCCCAAGAACTCAATAACTGTATCTGTCTGATCACCATTTGTAACAACCAATTTGTTCTCAAATTTGCGAACAGGTGAGTATATAATCAATGATGGGTCTTCAACCTTTGATTCATCAAAAGGATGAATGATAACTTCGCTGCCTTCTTCGATAAATACACGATTGCGGCTGTTTTCTGACCTACCCATAATAAAGTATGCAAAAACTGCCGATTTTTCATCTTCGCTCTTGCCAAGGACAATGCCTCTGCCAACGTAAGCGTTATCTTTTATAAGCTCACCTATATCATTTATTTCATAAATATTCATTTGTATATTCTCCTTTATTTCACAATCTCAGCTGAAACCAGCTCGGCAGCCCTGGGGAGAAGATTCCACTCGGCCTCCTCCATAACTCTTTTTTGCAGTGTTTCAGGAGTGTCACCCTCCTTGATTTCAACCGCTTTTTGAAGTATTATCTCACCGCCATCGGGTATCTCGTTCACAAAATGCACTGTTGCACCGGTTACCTTTACACCATATTCCAGCGCTGCCTCATGAACGTGAAGTCCATAAAAGCCTTTGCCGCAAAATGACGGAATAAGGGATGGGTGAACATTTATTATGCGCTTTGGGTATCTTTTTGTGAAGTTTTCACTCAATATACACATAAACCCTGCCAGTATTATAAAGTCAATATTATTTTTTTCAAGCTCGTCAACCAGGCCTTTTTCAAAACAATCCTGGCCGCCAAGTTCTTTTTTGGAAACAACCGCGGTTTTTATGCCTGCATTTTGAGCACGAGTGAGTGCATATGCATCTGCATTGTTTGAAACAACCAGTGCTATTTCTCCACTTTTTATAACACCTGACTTCTGCGCATCAATAAGCGCCTGAAGGTTTGTTCCGCCACCTGAAACAAAAACCGCAATTCTTGCCTTCTTTAGCATATAACCACGCTTTCGTCAGATTTGATAATCTCACCCATAATGTATGCATCTTCGCCGTTTGCTTTAAGTATTTCAACTGCCTTGTCTGCGTCTTCTTTTGCAACTACCACACTCATACCAACGCCCATATTAAATGTATTAAACATATCACGTTCAGGGATATTGCCTTCTTTGGCAATCAAATCAAATATCGGCAGAACTTTAACCGCACTTCTTTCAATTTTTGCACCAAAGCCCTTTGGGATACTTCTTGGAATATTTTCATAAAAACCGCCGCCTGTGATATGTGACACAGCTTTAACTGTAACCTCTTCAAAGAGTTTCAGCATAGGCTTTACATAAATCTTGGTAGGTGTCAAAAGGGTCTCGCCAACCGACTTTCCTCCAAGTTCCGCACGAGGAGTTTTGATATCTGCATTTTCAACATCAAACACCTTTCTTACAAGTGAGAAACCATTTGAATGAACGCCACTTGATGGCAAAGCAATAATCACATCTCCCTCAATAATTGTGTTGTTGTCAAGAACCTTGTCCTTATCAACAACACCAACCGAAAATCCTGCCATATCATACTCGTCCTCGGGATAAAAGCCCGGCATTTCAGCAGTTTCACCGCCTATCAATGCACAACCTGACTGAACACAACCCTCAGCCACACCTGATACTATTTCAGCAACCCTCTCAGGAACATTCTTGCCAACAGCAATATAGTCAAGGAAAAACAGCGGTTTTGCACCACAGCAGATAATATCATTTACACACATAGCAACGCAGTCAATACCAACTGTATCGTGCTTGTCCATCAAAAATGCCATCTTGAGTTTTGTACCTACGCCGTCAGTTCCACTAACCAAAACAGGCTTTTGAATACCTGTAAGATCCATCTCAAAAAGGCCTCCAAAACCGCCAATATCAGATGCAGCACCCGCTGTAACTGTTCTTGCAATGTGCTGTTTCATAAGTTCAACCGCCTTATAACCTGCAGTAATGTCAACTCCTGCTGCTTTGTAACTCTCACTAAAACTCTTCATAACTCTTTTCCTTTCTATATACCAAAATCAATTTAATTTCTCTTTTGTCTTTTTTATATACAGCCTTATTCCTTACCGTTCCAGCAGTAAGTACATAATTTGCAAGGCTCTATCCCTATAGCTTTAATTACACCTTCAAGGGACTGGAACTCAAGGGATGAAAACTTAAAGTTCTCACAGATTGTCTTTCTTAAATTCTTGCCGCGTTCAGTACTTGCATCACTGTATTCATCAAGATATTTAAAACCCTCTTCTCCTTCTAAATCCATTATAACACGTCTTGCAATAAGCTCCATTTCACTGGTAGCCCTTGAAAAGTTAAGGTACTTGCAGCTGTACATAATCGGGGGACAAGCCGAACGCATATGAACTGCCTTTGCGCCGTTTTCGTACAGAAAATCCACTGTCTCCTTAAGCTGGGTACCGCGAACAATTGAGTCATCCACAAAGAGAAGATTCTTGTCTTCAATAAGTTCGTGAATGGGGATTTGTTTCATTTTTGCAATCTTTATTCTCTCACTCTGGACAGATGGTGTAAAGCTTCTTGCCCAGGTTGGAGTATATTTGATAAAGGGTCTTGCAAAAGGTATTCCGCTTTCATTGGCATATCCTATTGCGTGAGGTGTACCCGAGTCCGGAACACCGCTTACATAATCAATATCCTCAATATTTTTGCATTCTTTGTCATATTCTGCCATAATCTGACCGTTGCGGTATCTCATTGTTTCTACATTGATGCCCTCGTAGTTTGAGTTGGGATATCCGTAATAACTCCAAAGAAACGCACAAATCTTCATTTCCTTGCCGGGTTTTGAAAGCTGAGTTATTCCATCAACAGTAATCTCAACAATTTCGCCCGGGCCTAGTTCCTTCTCGTCTTCATAGCCCAGCTTTTTGTAAGCAAATGACTCAAATGACACTGCATATCCATCATCATTTTTGCCTACAAGCACCGGAAGTCTTCCAACTTTATCACGAGCCGCAATCAGTGAACCATCGTCCTTTAAAATAAGGATTGATGCTGTACCATCAATTACGCTTTGTGCAAAATTAATACCCTCCACAAAATCGCTCTTTTGATTTATGAGAGCTGCAATCAAATCGGTTGCATTGACCTTGCCTCCACTCATAACATTAAAATGTCCGCCGCTGAATGAAAGATACTGACTTATAAGGTCCTCTGCGTTGTTTACCCTGCCAATTGTGCAGATTGCGTAAGTTCCTATATTTGATTTTATAAGAAGTGGCTGTGGATCATAATCAGAAATTACACCAATTGCTGCATTTCCACTCATCTCGTCAAATACACCATCAAATTTCGTTCTGAAAGGTGAATTCTCGATATTATGAATTTCGCGTTGTAGCCCTCTCTCGCTGTCATATGCTGCAATGCCACCACGGCGTGTACCCAGGTGTGAATGGTAGTCCGCACCGAAAAACACATCCGCCACTGCGTCGTGTCTGCTCGTTACTCCAAAAAAGCCTCCCATATATACCTCCGTTAAATTCTAATGTCTAAATCTATTAATTGTTATATTTATCAGCAATTTTCTCATTCTTTTCAAGAACAGTTTCCATTGCTGATTTTCTTTGTGCATCAAGCTTTGCCGCAAGGTCAGCGTCCTCAACTGCAATTATCTGTGCTGCAAGAAGTGCTGCGTTCTGAGCACCATCAATTGCAACTGTTGCAACAGGGATACCTCCGGGCATCTGCACTGTCGAAAGAAGTGCATCAAGACCATCAAGTGTTGATGATTTAATCGGAATGCCAATCACAGGAATTGTAGTATTGGCAGCAATTGCACCTGCTAGATGTGCAGCCTTGCCCGCTGCTGCAATGATTGCGCCAAACCCGTTTTTCCTTGCGTTAATAGAAAAATCCCGTGCTTCGACCGGGGTTCTGTGTGCTGAATAAATATGAACTTCAAAAGGAATATCAAGTGACTTAAGGGTATCAATCGCCTTTTCAACTACCGGCAAATCACTATCGCTTCCCATAATAATTCCAACTTTTTTCATCTTGTAAATCCTCCTCAAATAACTTTTAAAAACAAAAAGGGCAGTCCCGTAGCTACAGGACTGCCCAGACGGTCGGCATTACATAAATTCCTTGCTTCCTCGTGGTACTCCACATTCTCCGTCAGTAACAAGGAATATTAAACTTCTGCTCCAGAACAATATCTTTAGCATCTGTCATCTACTTAAATATTCTACCACGATATATACTCTTTGTCAAGAAATTTTCGTCATCTGTTGTTGTATTTTATCAAATTTTAAAGGTCCTTTGAGAAAACTTTTTCCATGACTATTTTTTCTATTTCTTCAGCAATTTTTTCAACCGGACGATTGCCGTCAACCACAAAAATTTTCTCCTCATCTTTCATAAGTTCAAAGGCAGAAAAATAACCTTCTCTCACTTTTGACAATCTCTCAAAGCTTTCATAAAGTTCAATATTGTCACGATTTTTTGAAATCCGTTCCATTGCCGTGTCAGCAGAGACATCAACAAAAATAGTAGCATCCGGGCGAAGAGTCTCCGCCGCCAGACGGTTTGCACCTATCACCCATTCTCTGGGTACTTCAACGCTTTGATAAGCGTATGATGAAAAATAATATCTGTCACAAATCACTGTTACACCATCGTTTATGCTCTTTAGAATTCCGTCATCATTATTCAAAATATGGTCAAGCCTATCCGCAACAAACAATGCCGCCGTGACCTTTGGGTCAGCTTTTTTGTCACCCGAAAGTATATCGTGCAGAACTCCTCCAACCATACCATAGGTGGGCTCCAAAGTTTGCCGGCATAAAATACCCCGTTTTTTTAAATTCTCACAAAGCAGCTTTATCTGTGTGGATTTTCCACTTCCGTCTATCCCTTCAAAAACTATAAATTTACCCAAATTTCCCATAGCCTTTACTCCTAACAAATACTCTTTATTTATTTTAACAAATTATTAACTTGTCGTCAATGATTTTGCGGACAGATTTATTTTTCCAAATTATTTCATATGGACAAATCACACCTTTAAAATTTTTCCGTATAATACATTATACTTACAAATTAAGAAACGCAAGGAACAATTGATAAAACTAAAAATATTAAAACTCATCAGGAGGTGCTAAAAGTATGGGATGCTTCGGTGGATGCGGAGGAAATAATTGCTGGTGGATTATAATCCTCATTCTTCTTGTTAGCTGCTGTGGTAATGGCACAGCAACTGCATCAAACGGCTGTTGCGTAGCAACACCCCGTGACAATTGCTGCTGTGACTAAACTTTGACGGATTGTTTTTTGAAAGGAGGTGTCCTGTATGTGTTTCGGCGATTTCGGTAACAATAGCTGTCTCTGGATCATCATCTTAATCCTTATAATCAGCTGCTGTTGCAACAATGGTGGCTCAAACTGCGGCTGTGGCTGCTAAATCTCTCTTGATAAAAACAGCGACTTGAAAATTTCAAGTCGCTGTTTGCATTTTATCTCAAGGTATGGTATATTATATATAAATAAGTTTACATTTTACGGAGAGATTATATATGTCCAACACATTAGGCCATTTTAAAACCATTACCAAACATCGTCACACCGTTATCCGTCACTGCATTAAAGCAGGAATCCTGTGGCGAGGATTATTCCACGACCTTTCAAAATACTCCCCGGCAGAGTTTTTGTGCGGGGCAAAATTCTACAAGGGCACACGCAGTCCAAACGAGGCCGAACGTGAAGCATACGGCTTTTCTTCCGCCTGGATGCACCACAAGGGCAGAAACCGACATCACTTTGAATACTGGACAGACTACAATCCCCAAAGCAAAAAGATTGAGCCGGTCAAAATGCCTGTTGTTTTTGTCAAAGAAATGTTTTGCGACAGGGTTGCCGCAAGCAAAGTTTATCAAGGGGAAAATTATACTCAGCATCACCCACTTGAATACTTTTTAAAAGGCAAGGACAGGCGCCTCATCCACCCTGAAACCTCAAGCCTGATAGAAAGTTGGCTTGAGATGCTCTCAGAAAAGGGTGAGGATGAAACATTTGAATATATACGAAAATATAAATAACACAAAATGACCGGGGCGTATTGCACGCCTCGGCCCTTTTTATTCTATTCACAAATCACTTTAACTTCAAACTCTTCAAACTTTGCTTTTAAGTCTTCGTCAGGTTGCGCATCTGTTATCAAGCAGTCAATTTCGTCAAGTTGAGCCAGTTTTACAAATCCTACACCACCCATTTTACTCTTGTCGCAAAGATAATACTTGTGTTTTGAGTTTTTAAGCATTTTCTTTTTTATGCCGCATTCCTGCTCATTGCTTTCAAGAATACCAACCTCTGCGGTAATGCCCTTGCTTGAGAAAAACACCTTGCTGGCAACATAATTTTCGGCTATACTGTTTTCCGCTAAAGTTCCTACAAAGGATTGGTTGTTGCTAAGTACTCCACCTACAGAAATCACCTTTATATGTTCAGAAGCATCAAGCTCAACTATCACTCTCAAAGAGTTTGTTATAACAGTAATGTTTCGCATAGATTTTATCTCTTTTGCCATAAAGAATGTGGTAGTTGATGCATCTAAAAATATAGTGTCTCCTTCTTTTATTTCTCTCGCAGCAATCTTTGCAATTTTTTGTTTTGCTTCAATATTGGTCGCCTTTCTTTTTTCCAAAGACGCTTCATAAGTGTTTTCGTCAACGGGCACTGCCCCGCCGTGAGTCCTCTTAAGACTACCCTGCTTCTCCAATTTTTCAAGGTCACGACGGACAGTTTCCTCGGTAACCGATAACTCTGTGCTGAGTCGGTTTACTGAAACTGCGCCCTCGCTAATCAATATTGCCATTATCTTTTTTTGGCGTTCAAGTGCAAACATATACTGCACCCCGTTTCATAATATTCTTTACATTATGTGCTACAAAGTCACGCAAAATATTTATGCGTGACCTTGCTTGCTATCTATTACTTTTTTTAATTATAGTAACCTTTGAACCATTCTTAAGTCCTGCAGAGTTTGCATCGTCTGTATCAATGTGCATCTCAACATTAAAATCATCACGGACACGGACCTGGACATCATAAAAACGGGTAGGTTTTAT
>JAFYXL010000028.1 GCA_017546165.1 Clostridia bacterium | reverse complement strand
GAATCCAGTTGTTCCTTTGTAATTCTGAATGTCCAGTTTCCGTTAGCTCTGCCGGGAGTGTTCAGGCGGGTGTCTGAACCATAACCCAATAAATCCTGAATGGGGAAGATGACAAGCCCTGCAGATGAGCGATAAATAGTGCGGAGCATTGCATTAAAGCCCTTTTCCCAATCGGAATGGGTATATCCACAGTATTCCAGCATTTCACATCTTTCGCTGTCGGAGAGTTCCCACAGATAGCCAAGGAGGGTATTGTTGTCGTGCGTGCCTGAGTACGCAACAGAGTTGTTGATGTAATTGTGTGGTTTGTGAGTGGAATCACAGCCCATAAATCCAAACTGGAAAACACGCATACCGGGGAAGGTGCTTTCTTCAACCAACTTTACAACTTCCTCGCCAACGTCCCCCAGGTCTTCAGCAATAATAAGTTTGTCGCCTGCAACAGCCTTGATTTTTGAGATAAGGTCCATCCCGGGACCCTTTAGCCAACTTCCGTTTCGGGCAGTTTCTTCGCCATAGGGTACTGCCCAAAAGGATTCCAGGGCGCGGAAGTGGTCAATTCTGACCCCGTCAAAGAGGCTTAGCATTGCGGAAATTCTGTCCTGCCACCATTTGTAGCTGTTGTTTTTCATTGCGTCCCAATTGTAGAGGGGGTTGCCCCAAAGCTGACCGTCTTTGGCAAAGTAGTCAGGCGGAACCCCTGCAACTGCGTAGGGGGTATTTTTCTCGTCAATCATAAATTGGCTCTTATTCTTCCATACATCTGAACTGTCCAGGGCAACGTAAAAAGGAATATCACCAATGAACTTTATACCCTTGTCATTTGCATAGGTCTTGATTTTTGACCATTGGGTGAAGAACTTATACTGAATGAACTTCCACATAAATAGCACATCTGCCTGAGGCTCATTCTTTTCCCATTCCCACCAGGGTTTTTGCCCGTTTGCGTCTTTCAGGGACATAAACTCACAAAAATCCTCCAAATAAGGGTTTTGTGAGATAAATTCATTAATTTTTTCGGGAGTTTCAATCCGTTTCGAGGCTGTGAGAAGCAGAGAGTACCTCTCCTGATTGAGCCTTTCAAACTCGCAGGAGTACGGAGTTTGCTGTTTTGCTGCCGCAAGCTCCTCTTTGGTGATAAGGTTTTCCTTTGCAAGTTCCTCCAAATCTACGAAAAATGGATTTCCTGCAAATGTGGAGTAGGATTTGTAGGGGGAGTTGTAGTCATCAGTGGGGCAGAAAGGCAGTACTTGCCAAAAAGAGAATCCGCATTCTGCCAAAAAGTCAATAAATTCACAGGCGGAGTCTCCAAATGAACCACAGGAATAGTCGCCCCAAAGGGATGTTATGTGCATAAGCACGCCACTTGCACGTTTCATTTATATCAATCTCCTTAAATTTTTGCTATTTTTAGATGACAGACATATCATAGATGCTGTCAAAAGTCCGCTCCAGTTCCCATTGGTTTTTTATGAAAGGGTTTTTGAGCTTATTTACTTGTGATGTATTTCGCACAATAGGAAGAGTTGCAGATTTTTTTGCGTGGGCAATAATCTTTTGACCTACCCCGTTATGCTCTAAAATTTTTATATATTGAGGCGGAGTTTGCCTTAGCTCTTTTGTGATACCCAGGTATGCTGAAAGAACAATTCGTCTTATGCGGCTGTGTGTATAACGCTTGGTTTTTACTTTGTCAATCAATTCCTTAAGAGTGCTTGAGGTCAATGCCGCTTCTTTCAGACGATTTTCAAGGCCTTCTGACACATCGGATATCGATTTTAGCCTATCTGTTGGGGCCTTGATGAGCTCGCAGAGGATGGCTTTCTCCAAAGACTTTATGGAATGAACCTGCGCCTCGCTGAAGAGCTCTGCTGCAAAGTCAGGGATAAAATTCTTAAAATCCGACCATTGATTTTTTTGGATAAGGTCACGGATATAGGTTGCCGATGCAATATCGCCTGACGTAAGGGTGCTGTCGTGGTCTGTGCCCTTCCTTAGAATTGGACAGGGCGAAATAGAACTGTTGGTAAGATACAGGGCTTTGGCATATTCGATTCCTAAAATATTATTTGGGGTTGAAATGATTTTTTCAGCTTCAGTCCCCCAAAATTCGCTCAAGGCTTTGCTGCGGGCAGCGGGGAAGGAGAGTCCTTCACTGAAATAATGCTTCATTTTATCTGAAAATTCACTTGGTTCCTCTGCCAGAAATTTTGCAATTTGCGTTATTTGGCAAGGGTCTAAAGTTTCTGCACCAAAGGATAAAAAATCCACTGTGCCCAGTGAATTTAGTATTTTTACTGCATTATATGCAAAAAATTCTGCAGAGGCAGATGAATATAATGCAGGGAGTTCGATTACCAAATCTGCCCCGCCCAGGATTGCGGCTTTGGCCCGGATGCTTTTGTCAAAAACGGCAATGTCGCCACGCTGGACAAAGTTGCCGCTCATAATAGCGATTACGGAGTCCGCACCTGTTTTGCGCCTGGTTTCTTCAATATGAAATTTGTGACCGTTGTGAAACGGGTTATATTCGCAGATAATAGCTGCTGTTTTCATTTTTTCACACACCTTTTAAGACCTTATTATATATTATATACAATTTTTAAATCAAAAGGAAGAGGTTTCGTCCAAAAAAATAAAAAATTGGGAATTTACCTTGCATATATGAAAAAATTGTTATATAATTAATGTAAGTATTTTAATTTTTATGGATTATGGAGGCAGAATATGAGCAAGTTTTTAGACACAATAAAAGAAAGGGCAAAAGCTGACAAGAAGACAATCGTTCTTCCTGAGTCAATGGATGCAAGAATTTACGAGGCGGCAGAGAAGGTTCTCAAAGAGGACTTCGCCAATATTATAATCATCGGTACTCCCGAAGAAGTTGAAAAATACAGCAAGGGATATGATATCACAGGCGCAACTATTATTGACCCATATACATACGAAAAGACAGAAGAATACCTTAACCTTTTTGTTGAACTCAGAAAGTCAAAAGGTCTTACATACGAACAGGCAAAAGAAACCGCTTTGGGCGATTATATGTATTATGCTTGTCTTATGGTAAAAGCCGGCGATGCTGACGGCGTTGTATCAGGTGCTTGCCATTCAACAGCGAATACATTAAGACCAAGTCTTCAGCTTATCAAAACAAAGCCGGGTACAAAGCTTGTTTCAGCATTCTTCCTTATGGTTGTTCCGGATTGCGAATACGGTGCAAACGGTACATTTGTATTTGCTGACAGCGGGCTTGTTCAAAACCCCAACCCTGAAGAACTTGCGGCAATCGCTGCTTGCTCAGCTGAGTCATTTGAACTTCTTGTTCAGGAAGAGGCTGTTGTTGCAATGCTTTCACATTCCACAATGGGCAGTGCAAAGCACGACGACGTAACAAAGGTTGTTGAGGCTACCAGAATTTGCAAGGAAAACAATCCTGAACTTAAAGTTGATGGCGAACTCCAGCTTGATGCGGCAATTGTTCCTGAAATCGGTGAGTCAAAGGCTCCGGGAAGTTCAGTTGCAGGTCACGCAAATGTACTTGTGTTCCCTGACCTTGATGCAGGTAACATTGGTTACAAGCTTGCACAAAGACTTGCCAAGGCTGAGGCGTATGGTCCTGTTACACAGGGTATTGCGATGCCTATAAATGACCTGTCACGTGGCTGCAGTGCTGATGATATTGTTGGCGTTGTTGCTATCACCTGTGTTCAGGCACAGTAAAATATAAATTAAATGGTCAAAGGGATTTTGACTTTAAAAAGTGAAAGGGATGATAATTATGACTAGAAAGAATTACTTTAAACTGGTTGCGTCCATACTGGTTATGTGTATGATGCTTGGCGGATTCAGTGTAGGCTTTGCGGCAAATGCACAAGATGAAAGCTTTGTTGCAAAAGAATTCATCACACGTGCAGAATTTGTGACTATGGCTGTTGCAGCTCTTGAAGTTGAGGGCGGCGGCGACCATTCGTTCGCTGACGTGCCTGATGGTGCATACTATAAAGATGCTTTAAACAAAGCTGTTGACCGTGGAATAATCAATGGTAAGTCAACAGGGGTTTTTGCACCTGATGATACCCTCACACATCAGGAAGCTGCAACTATTTTGGTTAAGGCTTTGGAAGATTATTTTGGCAAAAAGCTTTCAACAAGTGATGCTCTTAAGAAATATACTGATGGGAACAAAGTTGAAGCTTGGGCGACAGAGATTATGGACAAAGCGGCAACTTTCAAGATTATCCCTGTAGATAAGAGCAAGATGCTCAAGCCTTTAGATGGTGTTACCAAAGGTGAGGCGGCGCAGCTTATTGACAACCTGTTTGACGAAGTAGAAAGAGCAGGTGAGGACAACTTTGAAACAGAGACAAAGTTCATTCAGACCGTAGCAGGTAATGTTTATCTCAGATCGGAAAAGATTGATATCGGTGTTTCAACAGGTATTCGTCTTTTAGGCTTTGAAGTGCGCGGATATTACGGCGATATCATCAAGAAGGGTTATGTAAAGACTGAAAAAGGAAAGGCAAATCTCAATTTTGATGATCTTGACCTTGGACACTATTCACTTAAAGTGTTTGCTACAGATGAGAGCGGTATCAAGCATAACCTTGCTGAAACCTTCTTTGGTATTATTGAAGATTATGATTTTATGAAGGTTTTATACAGTGAATCTCCATTTGGTATAAACACTTCATATTATAAGCCTTATGAAGGTTGGGACCCCAATGCTACAGCTGAAATGATTTACAGAATGGGTGCAAGAAATATCCGTGACGGTGTTGGTTGGCGTACTACCGAACCTAAAAAAGGTCAGTATGTTGTATTCCAGCCGGAAACTATTGAAATCTTCAAAAAGTACGGTATGACTCAGCTTTTTGCAGCCGGATACAGCAATGACCTTTACGATAACGGCGGCACACCTTGGACAAAAGAGGGACTTGATGCTTTTGCAAAATACATTAAGGCGCTCTATGATTTGCACGATGGATATGTGCAGTATGTTGACGTTTATAATGAATACTGGGCACCTACATTTGGTGATTCCGGCGGTTCAAAGAGTGAGGCGGACTGTCTCCCTGTTAACTACTACAATATGGTAAGGGATACCTGGAATGCAGTAAAGCCTTCTTATCCGGATTCTATGCTTGGTATTGTTGTTGGAAACTCAACAACTTATAAAGCCTGGACAGAGGAATTCTTTGGTTACGGCGGTTTGAAGTATGGTGATTACATCCAATACCACACATACACAAAGACTCCTGAGAAGGATATCACAGCTGACGTTAAATTCCTTAACGAGACAATGGAAAAATATGGCAAGAAACTTCCTATCTGGCTTGATGAAACAGGACATCATACTGCTTCAGAGGCTCAGGGCATCACAACACGTGAGCAGGGCAATCTTGTCCCAAGACTTAATGTTGTTGCATTTGCCGGTGGAGTTGAAAAGGTTTATATTTACAACTTTATGAACAACGGTCTTATGACTGTGGATAATGAAGACAACTTCGGTCTTGTTTATAATCTGGAGAGTGAGTATGGCGCATACGTACCAAAGGAAGGTTATGTTACATACGCTAATATGACTCGTCAGCTTACAGATGTTCGTTTCAAAGAGGATAAGAGCCAGGGCGATGTTATTCATTACGTATTTGCAAACAAGGACAGACAGGTAGATGTTCTTTATTCATTGAAAGAGACACCTGTTACACTTCTTACAAAGAAGCCTGTTAAAGTTACTGATATAGTAGGTAAGGTTAACACATATGAGCCATTAAACGGCAAGGTTTACCTTGACCTTTGCTCTGATGTTTTGTACGTTGAGGGCGACTTTGAATTAGTTAACGAAGCAATCCCTATGGATATCACTGTTAAAAATGCTGTTATCGGCACCAAGACAAAGATGGACTTTGATGCAAAGGGTGAACTTGCAGGCGCTGATATAACAGGCAGAGTGGATAATAATACCTTTAAGGTTGCAAACAACTATACATTCAATGCTCCTTCAGAAGTAAGAACAAATGATTACATCATTGAACTTGAAAAGGGTGGCAAACCATTTGCCCGTCTCAGATCGGTTGTTGAATTTGGAAGTATGTTCCAGATTGATGTAGAAACTGAGTTCAATGCAACCAAGGAGAAGGTTGAGGGAACCATCAACCTTACAGTTACAAACAACTCAGACAGTGCAGTTAATATTGAAGGCGTTAAGTACAAGATGGCAGAGTTTGAGGGCGTATATAAAGTGACAGAAGCAATCCCTGCACAGAAAACAACTGTTTTGAAATTTGCTCTGCCGGAAGTTATACCTGGCAAAATGTATGATGTTGAACTCCATCTCATCCGTGGCGGAGAGCTTTCACAGACAGCAGATTACGTAGGCAATTATCATTACAACCGTATGTACGAGGGCAAGATGATTGTAGGCGCAACTACAGAGGCTGACAAGGCTAATGCGCTTCACGTTCAGCCTAATGCGTTTACCCGTTACTACGTTGGCGATGAAAACAGTATAGATTCAGATGTTTGGATTTCATATGATGACAATTATCTGTATGTTCGCACAGAAGTGAAGGATGATGTTCAGCGCAACAACAATGCAGAACGCAATATCTGGAATGGCGACTGTATGCAGATTGACTTCACCAATGAGAGATATCGATTTGATACTCAGCCAAAGGTATATTGGGAATACGGTTTTGCGTTGACACCAAACGGCAAGTCAGGTTGGGTTTGGACTGCAACCAATGGCAAATCAAACACATCGGTAGAGAATGCTTCACCCGGAACAAAATACAATGTTTTGCGCAATGAGGCAAAGAAACTCACAACATACGAGATTCAGATTCCTTGGGAAGATGTAGCGCCTATTACAAAGCCTACAGCAGATGATGCTCTTTGTATGACAATTGTATTTAACGAAGGCGACACAAGTGCACGTGAGGGCTGGACAACTTGGGGCCTTGGTGTTGCTGAATCAAAGAATCCGGCTAAGTATAACGTACTTGAAGTCGTTGATTAAGTAAAAATGAATATAGTCTGCGCCCTTACGGGCGCAGATTTATGTCCTTGGAGAGGGACCATAAAAAAACTACTACTTTATTATGTAAGGACAGATATAATATGAAAATTTTAGTTATCAACGCAGGCAGCTCATCTCTTAAATATCAGCTTATAGATATGGAAAATGAGAGTGTACTTGCAAAGGGACTTTGTGAAAGAATCGGAATTGAAGGTTCAAAACTCAACCACACACCTCAGGGCGGTGAAAAGGTTGTTATTGCTAAGGATATGAAGGATCACTCAGATGCTATCCGTATGGTTCTTGATGCACTTACTGACAAAAATCACGGTGTTATTGCAAGTATGGATGAGATTTCAGCGGTTGGACACAGAGTTGTTCACGGCGGAGAAATATTCAACAAGTCTGTTGTTATCAATGACGAGGTTAAGGCGGCAGTTGAAAAGTGTATTCCTCTTGCTCCTCTTCACAACCCTGCAAACCTTATTGGTATAGCAGCTTGTGAAAAGGCTATGCCCGGCGTTCCTCAGGTTGGCGTGTTTGACACAGCTTTCCATCAGACAATGCCACAGGCAGCATATATGTATGCACTTCCATACGACCTTTATGATAAATATAAAATCAGAAAATACGGTTTCCACGGCACATCACACAAGTATGTTGCTCAGGAAGCGGCAAAGATGCTTGGCAAGAAGCAGGAGGATATTAAAATTATTACTTGTCATCTTGGTAACGGTTCAAGTATCACTGCTGTTGATGGCGGTAAGTCTGTTGACACCTCGATGGGCTTTACACCACTTGCAGGTGTTTGTATGGGTACCCGTTCAGGTGACATTGACCCTGCTATCGTTAAGTTTATTGCAGATCAGGAAGGCAAGTCACTTGAGGATGTTGACAAAATCCTCAACAAGGAGTCAGGCGTTTTTGGTATTTCAGGGGTAAGCTCAGACTTCAGAGATTTGGAAGCTGCTCAGAACAATGGCTGCGAAAAATCAAAGCTTGCACTTGATATGTTTGCATACAGCGTTAAAAAGTATGTTGGTACTTATATGGCTACGCTTGGTAATGTAGATGCTATTATATTCACTGCAGGTATTGGTGAGAATACAGCTATTATGAGAAAGGCTATTCTTGACAATATGGAAGGTTTTGGCGTTGAGGTTGATGATGCCAAAAACGAAAAGGCTATTCGCGGTGCACAGATGGATATTTCTGTTGACGGTTCAAAGGTTCGCATTTTGGTTATACCAACAAATGAAGAACTTATGATCGCAAAGGAAACTTTGGAACTTGTGAAATAGATAGCGGATATAGGGTTGTAGGTTTTCTACAACCCGTTTTCCTTAAATGTAGGAGGAAGCGGAAAATGGCATACACAGACTACGATTCTCTAACTGATGAAAAACTGGTAGAACTTTCGGCAGCAGGGGATGTGATGGCTACGGAATGTATTTTGGCAAGATATAAGAACCTGGTACGCTCAAGGGCAAGAATGTACTTTTTAGCGGGAGCGGACAAGGAGGACCTTATACAGGAAGGTATGATAGGTCTTTTTAAGGCTATCCGTGATTTTGATGAAACACGGCCTGCTTCATTCCGCGGGTTTGCGGAGCTTTGCATAAAAAGGCAGATTATAACTGCTGTAAAGACTGCTACCAGACAAAAACATATGCCCCTTAATTCATATGTATCACTCAATAATCCTGTGTATGAAAATGAATCGGAGGGTTTTTTGGAGGATGTCCTTCCGGGAGGGGTTGAAACCGATCCGGAGCACCTCTTTATCCTCAGAGAAAATGCCGAATTTTTGAATGAGAGAATGGATGAGGTACTCAGCGGCCTTGAAAAGTCCGTTTTGTCACTTTACCTTGAGGGGAAATCCTACCAGGAAATCTCAAAGATTTTGGAAAAGCCAACAAAGTCAATTGACAATGCCTTGCAAAGGGTAAAAAAGAAAATGGAAAAGTTTGAAGATATGTAAAAACCATAGAGGAAGTCTTTTATTTTTGGAAAAGATTTCCTTATATTTTTTGGTGCAGAGGAACTAAAAAATAGCAAGTCAAGAGCTTTTGAGATAAAATTTTTTATTATTATGTAAACCTTGTTTTGGACAGGTTTTGGTTTACATAATATGGGTTGTGGACAGAGAGTGCCGTAATATAAGTTATTAACAGAGTTATTCACATTATCCACAGGAACAACCCAATAAATTAAAAAAAGAGGCAGGTATGAGACAAAATTGTGGAAAACCCCATAAATATAGGCAATTAAAAAAATAGGAAAAAAATGTATTTTGGTTGACAATAATATTTTGGATATCGTGGGATTGTTTTTGAGTAAAGAATAAATTTAGTTGATAAAGTTTTTAAAAATACTTGCAAATGTTTTTAAAATGATATATACTATTTCTTGTTGAGAATTTTGTTTAGTTATCAAAATTCAGGATACAATAACGACTATGTAGATATTACGTAGATGAAAAGGAGATTGGACAAAATGGCAAAGATTACAAAGGACACTATTATATTGGATGTACTTCGCCTTGACCCTGAGACAGCACCTTTCTTCCTTGAAATAGGAATGCACTGTCTTGGTTGCCCATCAGCAAGCGGCGAGAGTGTTGAACAGGCTTGTATGGTTCACGGAGTTGATGCGGATGCGTTGATTGAAAAAATTAATGCTTTTCTTGAATCAAAAGAAAAATAAGGTTTGTATCTGGCAAACAGGATTCCGCGGTATTTTTATACTGCGGAATTTTTATGTTTGGTGGGATGGTTTTTGGAATTTAAAAAAATTATCTTAAAATTGAAATTTTTTGTTGACAAACTTTGATGTTTTGTGTATAATGGATGCTGACGCTTTTGATGAAGTGTTGGAATCAAGGTATGGGCGCATAGCTCAGCTGGGAGAGCATCTGCCTTACAAGCAGAGGGTCATAGGTTCGAGCCCTATTGTGCCCACCAACTTTTTTCTGACATAATTGAAGGCATCAAAATGTGGGCGCATAGCTCAGCTGGGAGAGCATCTGCCTTACAAGCAGAGGGTCATAGGTTCGAGCCCTATTGTGCCCACCACATTTTATTTAAATTAAGGGTTGCTGAAATGATACTTGATTTGTCACCTATCGCAAATATTGACGGCAAGAAACTGGACATCGATGTTGAAATTGATTTTGACAATAATGATATGGGTATTTGTTTTTTAAAACCTGTAAGAGTTTTGGGACGGATGGTTAATATGGGCGGAAGTCTTGAACTTTCGGCAAGTGCTTCTACCGCACTCAGATATACCTGCGACAGGTGTCTGGAGTGTTTTGAGAGAGAATTTGAATGTTCTTTTGATGAAGTTCTCAAAAAAGAGGACACAAGGCTGGAGGACGAGAACCCTGATGCTATTTACTTCCAAGGTAACTCCCTTGATATTGATGATATAGTTCTTAACAATATTATCGTGTCCCTGCCTTTAAAAAGCTTGTGCAGTGAAGAATGTAAAGGTCTTTGTCCAAAGTGCGGACAAAATCTCAATCTTGAGCAGTGCAAGTGCGATACACGGGTATCGGACCCAAGATTTGATGTTTTGGATAAATTTTTTGAGTAGATTATGCAGAGGCTTTGAGCTTTTGTTAAAAATATATTTGTTTGGAAAGAGGTGTAGCTGATATGGCAGTTCCAAAGAGAAAGACTTCTAAAGCAAGAAGAGATAAGAGAAGAGCTAACTGGAAGCTCGTTATTCCGGGTATGGTAGCGTGCCCACAGTGCGGCGAATTTAAAATGCCTCACAGAGTTTGCAAGGCTTGCGGATACTACAATGGTAAAGAAGTTGTAAAAGTTGAAGCGTAAATCTTCAGGACAAAAACTCACATCAGACGAAAGTCGGGTGTGGGTTTTTTTGTTTGCGGGGAAAATTATTATGTGGTCTTTAAAAATATTTACATTTTGTTTTTCGAAAAATGTTGTAATCGGCCTTTGAATATGTTAAAATAAATTATGTATAATATTTTTTGAATTACTGGATAGGGAGAAAAGTTGATGTTTGGATTGAATTTCAAGAAGGAGAAAAAAGATATTTTGAAAAGGCCTCCGGGAAGGTCCAGAATATCCATATTTTTTGAGCTTTTCTTTAGAAAAATCTGGGGACTTTGCAAGGTGAACCTTTTATATATTTTGGCGATGATTCCTACATTTATTATAACGATGTTTGCTGTTGGGATTTTGTCAAGCAGGATTACCGAATTTATTGCTCCTATGTTGGCGGAGGGTATGGGCCTTTCGACTATAAATATGGCTAACGAAGAGTTTGCTTTAACTATTATCGTGTTTGATATTATTGTGAGATTTGTTTTGTCCATATTGTTTGTGGTGTTTTTAGGAATGGGTCCGGTTACTGCCGGAATTACATATATTCTCAGGAACTATGCAAGAGAGGAGCATACCTGGTTGCTTAGTGATTTGTGGCGCCACGCAAAATCCAATTTTGTTCAAGCGTTACTTCTTTGGGTGCTTGATATGGTGGTATTTTTTGCACTGGTTGTTGCATTTGATTTTTATTCTTCATTGGACGGTGCGGCATTTTACCTTGTGTATGTTTTGATATTTGTGGCAATTATGTATCTTATGATGCATCTTTATGTATATCAGGTGATGGTTACATTTAAACTGTCATTCAAAGATGTTTTGAAGAATGCAATGTTTATGGCACTTCAGACGGTTCCTCAAAATTTGTTGATGATTGCAATTTTAGCATTTATTCATATAGCAATACCGTATTTTGGTATTACAACGGGAAGTATGACCACAGCGTTTCCTATATTCTTGTTGATTGAGGCCTTGTTTCTCGTTGCAACGTCGGGTTTTATGACAAACTTTTTTATATACCCAACAGTAGAAAAATATATCAGGCAGGCAGAACGTGTTGATCAAGATGATGTGTGCAGTTTATAAAAAGAAAGGCGTGAAGATTTTAATGAAAAAGAATAACCACTATCCTTATTACGAAATGCCCGAAATCGGTGATTTTCGTCAATTTGTAGATTTTATGAAAGAGAGCTATGGCGAAAAAACTGCCTTTGTGTATGAGGTAGGAAAAGTTGAAAAAACGGCCAGCTACACAAAGTTTACAAATGACATAAATGCTTTGGGTACATACTTTAGAAGCATAGGTTTTGAAAATGAGAAGATTGCAGTTTACGGTGAAAACAGTTATGAATGGATTGTTACATATTTTGCAGCAATCGTAAGCGGAAATGTTATTGTTCCTATTGACAAGGAAATATCAGGGGAAGAAGTTAAAAATTTGGTAAATGACTGCCAAGCAAAGGCTTTGGTATATTCAGCTGCCAAGAAGGAAAAAATTGACGGCGCAAAGGCTGAGATGAAAACGGTTGAAAGGTTTTTTGAAATTTCTGAGCTGGAGGGCTTGTTTGAAAAGGGCGCAGAGATTATTGCTTCAGGGGATGACAGCATATTGAAACTCAAACAGGACGTTGACAAGCTTTGTGCACTTATATATACTTCAGGAACCACAGGCAACCCAAAGGGCGTTATGCTGTGCCAGAAGAATCTTATGTTTGATATGTGCAACAGCTGTCGAAATCTGTTGGAACCACCCAACACTGTTGTTGTCCTTCCGCTGAACCATACATTCGGTATGATGGCAGGAGTACTTTGCCAGGTTTATGCGGGTTACAAAACATATATAAACAACAACCTGAGAAACGTATTGAGGGATATAAACAATTTAAAGCCACAGCATATTTCTGTTGTGCCTCTATTTGCTGACACCTTCTATAAAGGTATTTGGAAGAATGCAAAGAAGTCCGGCAAGGATAAGATTTTGAAAGTGCTTATCAAGGTGAGCAACGGACTTCGCAAGGTCGGTATTGACTTAAGACGAGTATTCTTTAAATCGGTAATTGACGCATTTGGCGGAAATTTGGAAATGCTTATTGTGGGCGGAGCTCCACTTGACTTAAAGGTTGCAAAAGGATTTGAAGATTTGGGCATCACTGTTATCGGAGGATATGGAATTACAGAATGTTCCCCTATTATTTCTACAGACAGAAACAAAGATTACAAGTTTGGCAGTGCGGGACTTCCTATACCGGGGGTTGAAGTAATGGTTGAAAACCCTGATGAAAATGGTGAGGGTGAACTTTTGGTTAAGGGACCTATTGTTATGCTGGGCTACTACAACAATCCTGAGGCAACAGCGGAAGTATTTGAGGGTGAATGGTTCAGAACAGGTGACTATGGCCGCGTTGATGAGGATGGATTTATATTCATTACAGGAAGAAAGAAGAATATTATTATTACACCAAACGGTAAAAACGTTTACCCTGAGGAAATCGAGGCGGTAATACAGAAGGTTGACGGCATAGGCGAGGTTGTGGTTTACGAGGACGAAAAGCTTATCTGTGCAGAGATTTATACCGAAACACCTGAAAATAAGGAACAGATTAAGGCAGACGTATTTGCTCTCAACAAAACATTGCCTTCTTATAAACAGGTGCAGAAAGTTGTGTTCCGTGATACCGAGTTTGAAAAGACTACGACAAAGAAGATAAAGAGATTTGCAATCAAAAAATAGTCGCATAAAGTAAAGAAATTATTGGAATTTAATGCAAGGAAGAATGTTTAAATGGTTAACATAGGTAATGAATGGGATGAACTTTTAAAAGACGAATTTCAAAAGGAATATTACAAAAGACTTCGTGGATTTCTTGCAAAAGAATACGGGGAAAGGACTATTTTCCCCGATATGTTTGACATATTCAATGCCTTTAAATATACTTCCTACAGCGATGTAAAGGCGGTTATAATCGGACAGGATCCATACCATGGGGAGGGGCAGGCCCACGGACTTTGTTTTTCGGTCAAAAAAGGAGTTGCTGTTCCCCCGTCGCTTAAGAATATGTATAAGGAGCTGGCGGAGGATATTGGATTCGCGTCTCCCACTCACGGCGAATTGGTGGATTGGGCAAAACAGGGTGTACTTATGCTTAATACTGTTTTGACGGTGCGGTCGGGAGAGGCAAACAGTCACAAGGGTATGGGCTGGGAAGAGTTTACTGACAGGGTAATACAGCTTTTGAATGAGAGAGAAAAGCCAATTGTGTTTTTGCTTTGGGGCGGAAATGCAAGGCGGAAGAAGGAACTTATAACAAATCCTAATCATAAAGTTCTGGAGGCTGCACATCCGAGCCCCCTTTCAGCATATAATGGATTTTTTGGATGCAGGCATTTTTCAAAAACCAACGCTTTTTTAAGGGAAACAGGACAAAAACCAATTGATTGGACCTTGGAATAAGGGGTATTGTTTGAAAAGGATTATTTGTGGTTGCATACCTTATGGACAGAGTCAGAGATTTTTGGTTATATTTTGTAAAAAGAAAGGCTAAGGGATTTGCTATGAGAAATACGGTTAATGTTTTGGGAGTGAATGTAGATAAGGTCACCTTTGACGAAGCTCTTGATATTGCCGAGGGTCTTGTGCGGACCGAGGGCGTATCTGCCATATTTACACCTAATCCTGAGATTATAATGTGTGCCAAGGAGGACGAGAAACTCCGTGAGATATTAAACAGCGCAGAGCTTTGTACTGCAGATGGCATAGGTGTGGTTTATGGCGCGAAAATATTGGGCGATCCTGTGCCTGAAAGGGTTGCGGGATTTGACCTGACCTGTGCTCTGCTTGAAAGATTGGCCAAAACAGGCGAGGGTGTGTTCTTGTTTGGTGCAAAGCCTCAAGTGGCAGAAAGAGCAAAAGCTAATCTTGAAAAAAAATATCCCGGGATAGTTATATCAGGCACTAGAAACGGGTACTTTAAGCCACAGGACGAGGATGAGATAGTTGAGGAGATAAATAAATCAGGAGCCAAGGTTTTGCTGGTTTGTCTTGGAGCGCCCAAACAGGAAAAATGGATTGCAAAGCACAAAGGGATGCTTAAGGTCAATCTTTGTCTGGGCGTTGGCGGGACCTTGGATGTCCTTGCGGGGGAGGTTAAGCGTGCTCCTGAGATTTTTATAAAATTAAATCTTGAATGGGCATACAGGATACTTAAAAACCCATCAAGGATTGGTCGTTTTATGGCATTGCCTAAGTTTGTGATTGAAGCTTTGAAAGAAAAATAAATGAGGGGGGCAGAAGTTAATGCTTTATATGTTTTTAGCGGATGGATTTGAAGAAACTGAAGCAATCGGAACATTGGATGTTATACGCAGAGCAGGTATAAGAGTTAACACTGTCAGCATAACAGGCGGTGCGGTTTGCGGAAGTCACGATGTTCTTATGATTACAGATGCAGAAACGGAGGATATAGTTTTTGAAAACATGACCGGAATTATATTGCCGGGAGGAA
Source organism: Clostridia bacterium (assembly GCA_017546165.1). Lineage (GTDB taxonomy): Bacteria > Bacillota > Clostridia > Monoglobales > Monoglobaceae > SIG440. The sequence continues at coordinate 9,717 of JAFYXL010000028.1, read as the reverse complement.
TGCCCGGAACCCTCAGACTTCAGGGCGACAAAACAGTGAAAGAGGTTATAAAGTTTTGTCATGAGAATGGGCTTTTGATAGCGGCAATTTGCGCCGCACCTATGATACTGGGTGAGATGGGAATTCTGGAAGGCAAGGAAGCGGTTTGCTATCCGGGATTTGAGGAGTATTTAAAAGGCGCAATCATAAAGCCGGATTTATGTGTGGCAGACGAAAATATTATAACTGCCAAAGGCGCAGGCGCTTCTATGTTGTTCGGCGCTAAGATTGTGGATTACTTTAAGCCCGGTGAAGGGCAAAATATTTTGGAGCAAATGCAACATGCTTAAAAGTTTAACGGAGAATCAGGATGTCAGGAAACAAGTATGAACTCAGAAAACAAATGAAGAGTGTCCGATGGATGATTTTTTGGGTTGTTCTTGCACAATTTGCGGCACAGATTGCGGTTGAGGCAGTGGTGAGCTTTATGTCAAATCCTCCTCACGAGTATATTCGCATCGCCGTATTGGAGATTATTTCCATTGGTGTGCCTATTATGGTTTATGCCAAGACTGTGTGGAACGGCAACGGACGAAAGATAAAGCAGGAAATGTGTCTTCAAAGATGCAATCCGGGCTTTGCTTTGCTTGCGGCTATATTGGGTATTACCGGGCAGTTTGTAATGATGATTTTGAATGTGCCGGCAAATTATATTCTGAGTGCATTTCAGGGCACAGATGCTACAAATTCGGTGGCGGTAGCGGTGGAATGGTATGAAGTTATCTTAGGCATTTTTGCTGTGGTTATTATCCCGGCGATACTTGAGGAGTTCTGGATGCGCGGAATAATCTTCAGCGCATATAATCGCTGCAACACAAAGGCTGCGGTATTTTTTACTGCACTCATATTTGCACTGCTGCATCTTCGCATAAATGAGTTCGCAGGATTTTTCTTTATGGGCATTATGGCATCTTTGGTGCTGATAAAGAGCGGCTCTATTTATGGCGCCATGATTTATCACGCTTTCAGTAATTTGACGGCGCTTCTGTTTGGAGCACATATTATGCCCAAAATTATAGATTATATATGGCTCTCGTTTGCTGTTATGGTAATTATATTTATAATAACTCTTATTATACTTTTAAAACAAAAGAGCAGAATGAATAACAACAAGGTATTTAACAGCGCATCACTTGTAATTACAAGCATATTCAGTATGCCTGTTCTGGTAAGTGTGGCGGTTGTTGTTCTTAAGTACTTTCTTTTGAATATGGCAGGGTGATTGATGTGAAGAGAATTTTTGAAAGAGTCCTTGATTTCATAAGACAAGCATCACCGGTCAAACTGGTGGCCGGTCTTTTGGCTGTGGCCATTTTGCTGTGGTGTATTTTCCTGTTTGGTGATATGTTTGGTATGTATCCGGGCAGGGGCAGCGAGGTTATGGTAAAGATCCCCGGTGGAAGTACCGTAGCAGATATTTCAAAAATTCTTACCGATGAGGGCGTGGTTAGACACCCCGTTTTGTTCCGTATATATGAAAAGCTTAGCGGGGACAATGTGTTTCAGCAGGGCGGTCATTTGCTTGGCAGGGGCCAAAGCTACGGAAACATTATAGACAAACTCACATCTACTCCTGAGGTAGGGGTTTATGAAACGGTAAGTGTACTTATACCGGAGGGATATGAGGCGCGGATGATTGCTGCAAAGCTGGCAGAAATGGGCCTTGTTGATGAGAAGCGGTTTATGGACGAGCTTGAGAATGGTCAGTTTGACTTTGATTTTATTGATTTGATCAGGCGCAAAGAAAATCGTCTGGAAGGGTATCTTTTCCCTGCTACTTATGAGCTTTTGGTAGGCGAGAGTGAACACGATATTATAAATCGTATGCTCACTGCTTTTCAGCAACGGATTGTGCCGATGTATGAGCAATCTGGAACCAGCTATACCTTGGACGAGATTGTTACAATGGCTTCAATTGTAGAGAGGGAAGCCGCAAATGATACTGAGCGCGGAAAGGTTGCGTCGGTTTTTTACAACCGACTTAAAAAGGATATGGCTTTTGGGTCTTGTGCAACGGTTCAGTACATCATTAAGGAAAGAAAAGACGTGCTTTCAAATTCGGATATAAAAATCAAATCGGAGTACAATACCTATATAAACAAGGGATTGCCTGTTGGGCCAATTGCGTCGCCGGGGGAAAATTCAGTTAAGGCGGCGTTATACCCGGAGAATACGGACTATCTTTATTTTGCTGCAAAGGCTGACGGCAGTGAGAATGTATTTACACGGACAGGTGAGGAGCATTTGCAGACTGTAAGGCAACTACAAAACGGAAGTTAAGAGAGGAATTTTTGAATGAAAGCCTGGATAGAGGATGACAATATAAATTATGAGTACATAATAAGGTACATAAGAGATACCATTCCTCAGTGTGAGGGACAGCTGAGAGAAATGGAACTGTTTGCCAAAGAAAATGAGGTACCTATTTCCCAACCTGAAAGCATCAGGATGATTGAAGTCCTTTTGAAAATGATGGGGGCAAAGAAAATTCTGGAGATAGGCTCTGCAATCGGATATTCTGCAATACGTATGAGCCGTGCCACAGGTGCCGAAGTTGTAACGGTAGAACTTTTAGACAGTATGGCTGATATTGCAGAACAAAACTTTAAAGAGGCCGGACTTACTGACAAGATAACCCTTATCCGTGGCGATGGGGCAGAGGTTGTCTCCAGGATGGATGGCGAAGGCATATTCGATGCGATTTTTGTGGATGCGGCAAAGGGTCAGTATATGGAGGTTTTTCCTCATTGTGACAGGCTTTTGCGAAAAGGCGGAATTTTGATTTCAGATAATATCTTATACAAGGGTATGACAGCAACAGATGAGCTTGTGGTAAGGCGGAAGATAACAATTGTCCGCAGACTCAGGGCATATCTTGAAATGCTTAAGAAAAATCCCGATTTCAGCACAAGCATTATCCCCATAGGTGATGGGGTAGCACTTAGCTTTAAGGAGTGAAGTAGTTTTGAATATAGACAATTTAAACAAGCACAAGGATTTCAAAAAGAATTTTGATTTTGTGCTGTTTGGTCTTGTAATGGCGGCATCGCTTTTTGGAATATTGATGATTTCAAGCGCGGCACCGTCACCGATTAAATATACTGCAGTACAAACAGGGGCTCTGTTGCTGGGTCTTTGTGCTATAGGCTTTTTGATGGTTCTTGATTATGAACATCTGGCAAGCCTTACCATGTATCTTTACGGCATATCGGTGGTTTTGCTTATACTTGTTCTTATCCCCGGTATTGGTGTTTATGAAAATGGGGCAAGAAGCTGGTTCAGGTTTGGTTCGCTTATTGGTGTTCAACCGGCGGAGCTGGTGAAACTTGCTTTTATAATTACATTTGCGAGGCATTTGTCTGAGGTTGATGACCTTATAGACAGACCGAGGAATGTAGTTTTTCTTCTTTTGCATATTGGGTTTTTGGTTGGGCTTATACTTCTTCAGCCTGACTTTGGTACGGCGGTGGTTTTTGGCTTTATTGCAGTGGCAATGCTATTTGCGGCGAAAATCAGTTGGAAGTATATTGCCGCAGGACTTGGTGCGATTGGCGTGGCGGCTCCTCTTGCCTGGTTTTTTGTGCTGAAACCTTATCAAAAAGAAAGAATAATAAATTTGTTTAATCCCGAAAATGATCCGTCAGGGACGGGCTATCAGGTTACCCAATCAAAAATGGCAATCGGCTCGGGAAAGTTTTTTGGCACGGGTCTGTATGAGGGCGGTAGCCAATACAACAACTTTCTTCCTGAACGACACACGGACTTTATATTTTCGGTTGTGTGTGAGGAGCTTGGCTTTTTAGGAGGCATAATTGTTATATTGCTTCTGATTGCAATTGTTGTTAAGTGCCTTGCCATAGGCATGAATGCACGGAACAATCTTGGTATGTATATCTGTGTGGGCGTTGCGGCCATGTTTGGTTTTCATATAATTGAAAATATAGGTATGTGCATTGGGATAATGCCTGTTACCGGTATTCCCCTTCCGTTTTTCAGCTACGGAGGCTCTTCTATGCTGACCAATCTGATTGCGGTGGGACTTGTTCTGAATGTAAGGTACAGGAGTAAGGCAATAAACTTTTAATAAAGAAAAGGACTGAAGCGTTTTGCTACAGTCCTTTTTGTATATAAATAATGTATTCAACCAAGGAGTCTTTTTTATTCTCACATTTGCCTTCTATTACCGCGTATAGTAGTGCATTTAAGGTTTTTCCTATATCGCAGCCTGTTATTCCCATTGCCATAAGATCATTCCCGCATACCGCCAATTGTTTTAATGAGTAACATTGATTGGTTGATATGATATTATTTAAAATGGCCTCTGTATTTTTAATAGTAGTGAATTCTTCGGGTGATTTTGCAAGTTGTGCCTTAAGAATAAGTTTAAAGGTATCTTCTCCAACATTTGACAGCATATGCTTTATGAGCACGGGATGTGGAGTTATAGATAAATTCATATGCTCTGAGAGAGTTTTTACTGTCTTCAAGGTGTGGTTGTCAAATTTCAAATCCCGTAAAAGGATATGAGGGGGTTTGATTGAAATGCCGTCCAGAAGAACGGCAAGTCTAAGGGGAAGAACTGCGTCGCAGTTTTTAAGACTTTGTGAGTTTTTGCACCATATATCCAACAAAAAGGAATATTTCACATCAAAAATTTCGGCGAAGACATCTAAGCATTCTGTCAGGACTTTTTGCGGGGATGGCGACAGGAGAAGTTTCGAAAGTTCTGCTTGCAGCCGTTCTCTGGCGATGTTTTGGAGCAACCCCTTGCAACTATGAATGGCCTTAAGGGTGTCTTCTTCAATTTCGAAGTCAAGAGTTGCTGCAAAACGCAGGGCACGCATTATTCTGAGGGCATCTTCTGAAAATCTTTTTTCGGCTTTTCCAACGGTACGGATGATTTTGTTATTTAAATCAGACTTACCATTGAAAGGGTCCAAAATTCCGGACTTTGGGTTGTATGCTATTGCGTTTATGGTAAAGTCACGGCGGCTTAAGTCTTCAAGAATGTTTTTTGAAAATATGATGTTTTCGGGATGTCGGTTGTCAAGATAATTTCCGTCAATGCGGTAGGTAGTTATCTCAACAGGTTGGTTATCTGTCAAAAGGGTGATGGTTCCGTGCTTGATACCGGTTGGGATGCAATTTTCCTCGCCGAATATTCTGATTACATCTTTAGGCTCAGCAGATGTGGTAATATCCCAATCTGTAGGTGAATGGCCAAGGAGAGAATCCCGCACAGATCCACCTACCAAAAAAGCTTCAAAACCACAGGACTCAAGTGCGTGGACAGTTTTTGTTATAAAGTGGGGCAATATCATAGATTTATTCCTTCGGTTTCTTCCTCAAAGCAGGAAATAATTTTTCTCAGAATGTGTTCTAGCTTAAGGTCAGCAAAGAATTCATTGTAATAACTGTAGGTAGGCACATAAGGCACAGGGGAACACATCATATAAGTTGGAGTATTTACAAGTTTTGGCAAATGAATATCGTAACGATTGCCGTGCTTTAAGGGTGTGTAGATAAGGGAGCCATTCATTTCCTTTGTGGATTTTTGAGCCACGCGCAATGAAAGAGCAATCAGAGTCGCAAAGGACCAACCGTCAATGCTTTCAAATGAAGAAGCCGAATCCCAGAAGGCGGTATTTATTTCTTCGATATCAAGGCTTTTGTTGTTGTCACGAATATGAAAGACAATGTCATTTTTGTTTTCAGTTACTGAAATTGAAATCTTCACAGGAATTGGATTGCCGTCAGGCTTTGTTTTTACACAGCAATAAAGAAGATTTAATATTACAAGCTCAAAATGCGACTTGCTGAGTAAAATGGAGTTTGTGTCTTTTAATTTGGTGCTTAAGTCTATAGATACAGGACTGTAATTTGAAACGGCAGATTCAAATCTACAGACAATTTCTTCAATGAGGTTTTCAATCTCAAAGCTTTCCAGAGTTTGCTCCCGGGAATCATCTTCTGAATTGAGAAGGTAGTCAACTACGTTGCATATTCTGCTCATATGCAGCGTGCAAAGCATAGAGGCACTGAGATGTTTTCTTTCTATCGCTGAGAGGTGCTCGCTACATTCCACAATCTGCAGGGAGTTATAGCTCTGATATATCATATGCTTGAAAGTAGAAATTACCGAGTTGAAAACATTCGTATTGAAATTGAAGTTCATTTTTAAGCCTCCGATGTCTGTTTATTTTTGTATTTTCACAAATTATAGCATAAATCGGAAAAATTTTCAACAATGTTTAAATTTGGGCAAAAAATGCCATAAAAATTAAAAAAATTTGACTTCAAGTTGGAGGAAATGAGAGAAAAGGAGAGAAAATGGACAAAAAACAGACCTTTTAACAGGCTAAATTAAATTATTTAAAAAAAGGGGTTGACAAAATAAAAAAAAGATATTATAATTGTCTATGCTGCGTTGGAATGACCCAATGCAAGTAATATTTCAGATTACAGACTGTGGGCAAATGCACATACCCCGTTTGTGTTCATCTGCTCATAGTCTGAAAGAAAATCCAGGAGGTAGGAAAATGTCAACTTTTATGGCAAAAGCTAATGAGCTTGAAAAGAAGTGGTACATCATTGACGCTGCGGGCAAGCCCCTCGGCCGTGTTGCAGCAAAGGCTGCTGAAATTTTAAGAGGTAAACATCGTCCCGAGTTTACACCAAATGTTAACTGTGGTGAATATGTTATCATCATCAATGCAAAAGATGCTGTTCTCACAGGCAACAAGCTTGATCAGAAGAAATACTACAGACACACAGGTTATATCGGTCATCTTAAGGAAGTTTCATACAGAGATATGATGGCTAACAACCCTGAAAAAGCAATGGAACTTGCAGTTGCAGGTATGCTCCCTCACAATACATTGGGCAGACAGGCATTAAAGATGCTCAAGGTATATAGTGATGCAAATCATAATCACGAAGCACAGTCACCGGTTGCGTGGACTGGCGAGATATAAGGGGAGGTAGAAAAATATGGCAAACGCAGTTCAGTACTACGGTACAGGTAGAAGAAAAGAATCTGTTGCAAGAGTAAGGCTCGTTCCTGGCAACGGTACAATTACAATCAACAAAAGAGACATCGATGAATATTTTGGCCTTGAAACACTCAAGGTTGTTGTTAAGCAGCCTCTCGTTCTCACAGGTACATTAGGAAAGTTTGATGTTTTGGTAAACGTTAAGGGTGGTGGCTTCACAGGTCAGGCTGGTGCTATCCGTCACGGTATTGCACGTGCACTCCTTGAAGTAGATTCAGAAAGCTTCAGAGCAGAACTCAAAGCTGCCGGCTTCCTCACACGTGATCCAAGAATGAAGGAAAGAAAGAAGTACGGACTCAAAGCAGCTCGTCGTGCTCCTCAGTTCTCAAAGAGATAATTATTTATCGAATTCAAAAAGCACTCAATTTCATGGGTGCTTTTTTGTCTATATGAACATATTTTTTTATGTCCTGTGCATAGAAAACACAAAAGCGCATATAAGCGAGATTGCTTATATGCGCTTTTTAAAATCTTATATTTTGGAATAAAACACTCTCATAACTTTTTCCAGGTTGTCGGCTGCTACCTGAACAAAATCGGGATATGAGATATGGGAGCTGTTGTCGGCACTGTCTGATATAGAACGCAGAATTGCAAATGGAACATTGTTTTTGTAACAAACGTGACCAATTGCTGCAGCCTCCATTTCGCAAGCAGAGGCATTAAAGGTGTCTATGAAGTAGTTTTTCTTTTCAATACTGTTTATGAATTGGTCCCCTGAAACTATTTTTCCCATTATGGAGTGGATACCACATTCTAATGCGGAAACTTGAAGTTTTCCAGAGATTTCAGGGTCTGCCGGAATGTCTATAATGTCAAGTCCTGAAATAAAGCCTACAGGGTCGCCCAGAGGTGATGTGTCCATATCGTGCTGCACAACAGAGTTCGCAACAACGGTATCACATATGTTCAAAGACGAGTCCAGACCGCCGGCGACACCGCTGTTTATAACAAACTCCGGTGAGTATTTAAGAATCATTGTTTGAGTGCAAATTGCGGCATTTACCTTGCCTATACCGCTGACTGCAACAACGGTTGGATTTCCCCAAAGTGTTCCGCGGATAAATTCTGTACCGCTGATGGTTTCGGAACGCACATCAGTCATTTGTTCCTTGAATTTGTTTACTTCTATGTCCATTGCGCCGATAATTCCTATCATTTGCTTAAGCCTCCGTATGAGTTTAAAAGTTTAATCGTGCTTATTGTAACTCAAAAAGCCTGTTTTGTCAATTGGGCAAAAAGGTCATATGCAAAGCCATCTTTGAAACATTTCCCAAAACATTGTGGTAATGTTCATTCTATTCACTTCTTCAGCGGACAGGATGTCGCAGACGGCAACTTTTTCCCCGTTAATGGACAGTATTGCGGTGCCGATTTTTTGGCTTTTTGAAATAGGCGCCCGCAAGGGCTCGTCAAATGCTGTGGATACTTCAACCTTGTCCTGATTGCCTTTTTTGACAATGAAATTTATAGATTTATCTGCGACTGGGGTTACAAAATCTGTCTTGCCGCCTATGACGGAGAGCGGCTTTAGTTGACCTATCTTTTCTGCTGCATTTACAACTGAATAGTTTGCAAAACCGAAGTCTAAAAGCTTGCTGGCACTTGCGAAGCGTTCTGCACTTGATGGAGCGGCAAGGACCACGGCGATGAGCTGCATTCCATCCCGTTTGGCAGTGGCGGAGAGACAGTATTTTGCAATAGAAGTGGAACCGGTCTTTAATCCGTTTGCACCCTTATAAAAACGAATAAGTTTGTTTGTGTTTGAGAGACCAAATTCACCGCCTCGCAAAGTGTCCATCCAGATGGAGGTATATTCAAGAATTTTTGGATGTTTAAGTAATTCACGGGATATGAGAGCCACATCTCGTGCGCTGCTGTGGTGCTCTGCGGTTTCATCCAAACCGTTGCAGTTTATAAAGTGGGTGTTTTTGCAGCCGAGTTCTATAGCCCGTTTATTCATCATTTCCACAAAGGCGGGTTCTGTTCCGGCGATGAACTCTGCCATAGCAACGGCGGCATCGTTACCTGATGCAACAGCGATGGCTTTGAGCATATCTTCGGCAGTCATTTCTTCCCCCGCTTCCAAAAATACCTGCGATCCGCCCATTGATGCAGCAAAATCGCTGGTGGGGACCTTGTCGGTAAGTTTTATTTTGCCCGAGTCCAAAGCTTCCATTATAAGAAGCATAGTCATAGTTTTGGTAACGCTGGCGATAGGGAGCTTTTCATCGGCATTGAGTTCATAAAGCACTTGGCCGCTGGAGGCTTCCATTAAAATTGCGGATGGAGCTGTGACGATTTCGGCCGCTACGTCTGCGTTCACTTGACTTACAATTTCGGCCGACACAGGGAATGTAAGTGCGAACACCAAAACACAGAACCCTGAAACCAATTTTTTTAAAATATTGCTCATTTAACTAACAACCTTTCCTAACTTTTTGTATATTATATATGTAGAAAAAATAAAGACTATTACAAGTTTAAAAAACTTGAAAAAAATCGAAAAAAAGTATTGACAATTGAGAAACGATGTGGTAATATAAACGAGTTGCGCCGTTAAAAGGGTGTGAGCTCAAAAAAGAATTTAAAAAAATTCAAAAAAAGGGTTGACAAAAGCTTGACG